>JAKAJH010000031.1 GCA_021813905.1 Bacteroidota bacterium
TTAAACTGCCGGTCGTAGACCTTCCGTTCCTTGCTTCCTTCCATGCCAGTCCTCCTGTCTCTCCCGAAGATACTGGCTTTTCTCCTTGTCTATCAAATGGGGTAAGGTCCAATCATTGACGCCGTTACTGAGACAAGTGAGGACTACGAGTATTCCGCTCGCTTCAACAAAGGATATATTACATGGACGTGTTCTCGCTAATTCTTGAAAGCGCGATCTCTTGGGGTGTCGGTCGCATGCTAGACACTGTCGCCGGATGCGGCAATTGCGGACATCGTCATGACGCCAGTGTGGAGAATGAGTCCACAGGGCTAATCATCTGCCCGAGATGTTCCGGCAGACTCGATCAATACACCAATGCGACTGATCACACTGTCCAAGCGAATGGCGCAATCGCGGCCGCACAAACCTCTGGCATTCACTGGGATTCCTGGGGCGGTTTCTGGGACTCACCGTTCAACCCACATTTTCGAGTTGATTGTGTCAACAGCAAATACCAGGATTTGGTTGCACGTCTCATTCTTTCAGAATTTCAAGGTGAGGAGTTTCAGAGTACCGACATCATCCTTCGCCCCAATGCCGAACGAAACTACTGGGATGATCTGTGGTGGAAGGTGCCCAAAAACAATTTTCCAATAGGAAGCGGCACTTTTGCGTTAGATGTCTTTCTTTTCAACACTTGGGGTGACGAGCTTCATCGAGCACGTTCACTCGGACAGTGGACCCGAAGTGAGTCCTCTTAGCTCAGCCGGAATCCTGGCCTGAGAGAAATGCTGTTGCCACCAAGTCTCAATTGATATGGGCGCTTCGCATAACACCCGCAACCACTCGCTCATTCGTCTGCAAAGGCTTGGTTGGGACTCGGTTCGGCGGGATGAATAGTATTCGCTCAACGCCGCACTCAGTCATGGAAAAGCGTGGTGTGCGGCGTTGCGTGGTTGCGGGAAACGTTATGCGCCACCACGTTAAAGAGGGTAGAATATGCTGCAAGAAATGTTGAATGAATTGGTCACCTGTACACGGTGCAGTTTTGCGAATAAACACTTTCCGCCTTTGGCGCCAGTTCGATTAGCAGAACATGCGAAGATAATGTTTGTGGGTGAGAATCCATCGTGGGAGTTCGGGCAAAGAGTTCCTTTTGACGGCATAACAAACAGCGGGCTCGCGCTGCACGAACACTACTTGGTTCCGCTCAGAAAGGCTTACGGGCTCAAGGAATCAGATTTGTGGATTACGGACTTGTTCAAATGTCGCTACCCAAAGGATGTGTACCGTCAGAAGGTCTCTCAACAAGAGTTGATTGCCAAGAATGCGAACACGTGCGCAACAATTTGGTTGGTTCAGGAGATTCGATACACGCAACCCGTGGTCATCATTACGCTGGGGGACAAGGAAGTCTACCAGAGATTACGAACGACATTCAGTTTGCCTGGCGCCGCCCGATTTGCTGATGCGGCTTACAAACTTAACGATATCGAAATCGCCGGACATCGATGCAAACTACTTCCAGCGTGTCATCCGGACATCTCATTTGATAACTCCCGTAAGCCGATTCCGAGTCGGAAGTGGTCGAAACTGCACAGTGCTGAGTTTGTCAGTTCATTGCAGGGTGTGCTCGCACGTGGCGTCGCATAACACGCCGCACTACGACGTTCGTTTTCTGAAAAGGCGAGTGTGAAACAGGTATTGGCTAAATGAACAGACTCACTCAATGCGGTTTGTGGCCGGGCCTTGATGTGAGATTTGAATAAGCCACAAACCGCACTGCGTAGTGCGGCGAAACGTTAGGCGCAATACCTGGCAACTCTGCTCGTGTCACACAGGCACAATGGACGAATAGACAAATGCTCTACGACGTGTTTATCTGCCATGCGAGTGAGGACAAGGAAGACTTTGTTCTGCCACTCGCGAATGAACTCCGCAAGTCTCATCTCGAGGTGTGGTACGATGACTTCACGCTCACAGTTGGTGATAGCCTACGGGAATCAATCGACAAGGGTCTGGCAAAGTCCCGATTTGGTGTGGTTGTTCTTAGCCCAAGCTTCTTCCGCAAGAAGTGGCCAAGTCGCGAGCTTAACGGACTTGTTGCGAGAGAAATGACTGAGCCTCGTGATCTCATTCTGCCCATTTGGCATCACGTATCGCAAGCGGATGTAGTCAAGTATTCCCCGCCACTTGCGGATCGTAGAGCAGTGAATTCAAAACTGGGCATCAAGGCGGTATGTACTGAACTTCTAAGGAAGCTGCGTCCGCAGGGAAGCCCGTTGATTGTCGCGCGGGATGAATTGCTCAACTTTGGACTCAACCCGCCTGTCGTCACCGACGAATGGTGGCTCGATGTTATTGAAGCATCCAATCGAATCCCAGATTGGGGCATGATCCCTCCTGAGAATTCAACGTGGGGGCGATGGACCTTTCCGCTTCCGGAGTCTACTGCCGATCCAACCGACAGAGGCCTCAGACTTGCGTGGACTGCTATGCAGATGACGTGGGAGAAAGCTGCAGGCGAGCAACCGATCACTCAAATAACGAGACCAGAAGTTGTGCACGATTTCATTGCCTCACAGCCAGGTCTTGGTGAAGCCTGTCATAGATTCCCAAGAGTTCTAGCAAACTATGCCCCTCAGCTTACAATCAGAGGGCTTAGCGGGCCTTTTGACCACGAATTTGATCAGCTTTTGGCGAGCTCCGTTCGTCGCTCTGCCCGAAGCACATCTGGATCCGGGTTAACAAGCACTGGCTCGCCACCCTTGTGCGACGAGGAAATCGCGCTCAGGCATCCATCATTTGGCGACTATGAGCCAGACTCAATTGCTTGCCACTTCGTTCAGGGAGAATTGTGGGGCCCCAGTCCAAAATTCTATGAGATATTTGATTACTTGATTTGGTTCATGTCCTCCGATAGTTCCTGGTTGCCTGCAACCGTTCATGCTTTTCTGCTAGATGGCATGAGACAATGGAATCAATGGCTCGGCTCAAAAACCGATGAGAGCGATCCGCAGATCAAGGAGTTCCAGATGGCCCTCTTGAAGTCCCCTTCCTTCAAGTCGTTCAAATTAACTCGCAGATTGAGAAGCGGCCTAGAATCCTGGGTTGAAGCATCCCTACATGCGATGCGATTGACGGACCATCCGTCATCGATTGTCGACAATTTCCTAGACGATGGCTTCATCGAATCGTTTTTCGCTGAGCGTCAGCGAAGGAGCAAGCGATGACACTCAGAGTGCACGGTTATGGTAGAAACGTTGCCAGGCACTGCGCCCGACAAACGGCAAACCGGCGCTCCATTTTTACGAGATTGAATCATAACAGTCCAGTTGTAAGAGCGTTTTGCCGCACCAGGTTCTCGCTGGATGCGACGTGTGGAGACCAACCAACAATCATATAGGTTCTGAAGAGAACCAAAGGAGGTGCTTATGACATTCCGGACACTCCTCATCATCAAGGCGGTTGTGTGCCTTGTCTTCGGCCTGTTTCTACTCCTGGCTCCCGGAGCACTTCTGGGCATCCTTGGATCGACGTTGAATGACGGCGGAACGTTTACAGCACGCGAATACGGAGCCGCAATGATCGGTACTCTCTTGCTTGCGTGGTTTGCGAAGGACGTGAAAGCACCTGATGCAAGAGGCGCTATTCTCCTCGATCTCTTCGTGTATGATCTGATTGGAGTGATCATCACGGCGTCGGTGTCACTATCGGGAGTACTGAACATTCTCGGCTGGTCAATCGTCGTGGTCTATTTATTCTTTACACTAGGTTCAGCGTATGTTCTCTTGAAGGATAAACCGTTCGGTCAGGTGAAGATGGGCTGAGAGTATTCGGCGGCACAACGCGATCGGTACTGACCTTTGCCTGCCCGCCAGAGAAGATCGAGCGCGGCAGGCGGGGGCGAACGGTGTTGCCTACACGTTGTGCGTCACTGCCGACTTGTGTGTCCTAACCTCCGGTTCCGGTTCGTGGCAAATGCAGCTCTTGGGCGGTACCTGCTGGCACTGTCGTCCTGAAAATCGCATCCGGTACCACCTGTGAAAGGTCGAGCCTATGAGTTTCAAGACTGTCGCAACCATCACCGCCATCGTCGGCTTTGCCCTTGGTGCTGCTTATCTCTTTTTCGGCAGTCTTGTCGTCGGCCGGTGGCAAATAGAACCGACCGATGGCATCCTTCTGCTCGCCAGACGTATCGGTGCCCTCTATCTGGGACTGGCGGTGATGTACTTTCTCGCACGATCGGCGCCTGTGTCCGTCGCTCGAACGGCACTCAGCGCGGGCACCGCTGTCGCCTTGTCGATCCTTGCGCTCCTGGGCATCTTCGAGTTCGCCGCGGGGCGAGTAGGTCCCGGCATCTTTGTCAGTGCCGGGCTCGAGCTGCTCATTGCGCTCGCTTTCGTTGGCGTGCTTGTTTCGCAGCGTAAGATCTCGACTCAGGGCTGACCGAAGTTTCAGCGCATCGCCACAATCCGGCACCACAAATCATCGACCAAGATCTGGACAGGCGGCAGCGCAACATTCGGCAAGTCGACGCTCGCTCCCTGGATGGGCGTTGTTGAATCAATGTTTGGCCAAATGTATAGAGCTGTCTCCCTTGTTTTTGCCTCGCACGTCATGCGCCATTGCGGTGCATCTCGGCGTACAGGATAGGACATTCAGGAGGACGATCGTGCAACACGTAACATTGAACAACGGCGTTGAGATGCCCATGCTTGGTTTTGGCGTTTTCCAGATAACAGACCCGTCTGAATGTGAGCACAGCGTGGATGAAGCAATCAGAATTGGATATCGGCACATTGATACCGCCGAATCCTATCTGAACGAAGAGGCGGTCGGCCGCGGAATCAAGCGAAGCGGTGTTGCGAGAGAGGAATTGTTCATCACCACCAAGCTGTGGATTCAGCGCAACGGCTTTGAAGGAACAAAGAGAGCTTTTCACAATTCCCTGAGGCGGCTCCAGGTCGATTACCTCGATCTCTTTCTCATTCATCAGCCCTTTGGTGACGTGTACGGCGAATGGAGAGCGATGGAGGGATTGTACCAACAGGGACTGATCAGAGCAATCGGTGTGTCAAATTTCTATCCCGACCGGATCGCCGATCTGATGATTCACAACGACGTTGCGCCGGCGGTGAACCAGATCGAAGTGAATCCCTTCCAGCAGCAATTGGAGACGCACAGGTTTCTGCAGGCGAACAATGTACAGGTTGAGGCGTGGGCCCCATTCGCCGAAGGAAGAAATGACATTTTCAGGAACGACCTGTTGCACTCCATCGCGGCAAAACATGACAGAAGTATCGCACAGGTCATCCTTCGCTGGCTCACTCAAAGAGGAATTGTGACACTTGCGAAGTCGGTTCGCAAAGAAAGAATGCTGGAGAATCTCAGTGTACTCGACTTCGAGCTTGGCGCAGAAGATATGGCTGCCATCTCAACTTTGGACACAAAGACAAGCAGTTTCTTTGATCACCGGGACCCTGAACGAGTCAAGTGGCTGGGGACCAGAAAGCTGGATGTGTGACGCGCACCGCAGCGAACGCATAACAGGTGTCGCGACAACGCGCACGTTCTGAGAACACAAAGGACAATCTTACAGGGAGCTTGAACAGTAGTGCTCGCTCCATTGTCTTTGCCGCGGGACTGGTATTGCAGCGCCGGCCACGCAGAAAGATCGGTCGTTCGCTCGAGTGGCGGTCGCCGCAAAAGACAGCGGCGTTGCTGCACCAAACGTTAAGCGCAATCCACACACCGGAGCGCCACGAAGTGGGCGCAGGGGGGACGATCAATCATGCCTGATTCTCGGACACAATCTGATACGAAGTTCTTCCTCTTGTTCATCCCCGTCGCGTTCTTCACCTACCTCTTCCATGAATTCGGCCATTGGAGCGTCGGAGAGATCCTGGGGAATCCAATGGCGTACAGTCTCAACAACGTCTGGCCGAGGGACGGCCACTATGTCCGGGAGGGTCACGCGCTGTGGGTGAGCATGGGCGGGCCGGCGTTCAGTATCCTCCAGGCAGCGATCGCCCTCCTGGTGATCGAGAAGTTCCGGACTCTCTTTGCCTATCCCTTCGCGTTCTTCCCGGCGTTCAATCGGTTCTTCTCGCTGGCGTTCGGCGGGTTCAGCAGGCAGGATGAAGCACGAATTTCCCTCCTGCTGGGGACCTGGAACTATCTGGTCGCCGTCATCGTGCTTCTGATCCTGATTTCAATTACTATCCGCTGCAGTCGCAGGCTCGGCATCGGACTGAATATGAACGGCTACATCCTCACCGCCAGTACCGCGTGTCAGCTTCTGGTGATCGGGACGTACGAACTTCTCAAGATATAGCTCCGTCACGGTGTACGGGCTGCGCCGGACAAACGGTGAGTCCCAGCGGGATCTCGCGAAGGGATCCCTTCGGGACCGGCCCGCCTCCGCTTTCGCATCAGCAGGCAAGCCCGCCAAACAGCGCAACCGGTTTCCCGGACCCACACCCGTCATGATGTTGTATTCGCACAAGGAAATGCAAATGTCTGAACCTGAGTACAATAAATCTCTCACTCCTGCCGGCGTCGATCCCAACTGGAAGAACATCTACAGGATCGGCGGTCTGGCTGCCGTGCTGATCCTGCTGACCTCCCTTGCCGAGATCCTGATCACATTCCTTCCGGGGGGCTATATTGCGCCTCTCTCCGTCACCGATTGGTTCGCACTGTTTCACAACAACTGGTTCCTCGGCCTTCGCAACCTCGGCCTGTTGAACATCGTCATGACCACGCTGGAGATTCCGATGTTGTTTGCGATCTATGCGGCACATCGGAACGCATTCGCGCCATACGCGACGCTCGCGCTGATCGTTGCCTTCCTCGGCATTGCGACGTTCTACGCGACCAATCGCGCGTTCCCCATGCTTGATCTCAGCGCCCGGTATGCATCCGCATCAACCGCCGAGCAGAGGGCAACCATCGCGGCGGCCGGAGAGGCAATGCTTGCAGTCGGCAGGAGTCATTCACCCGGCACATTTCTCGCATTCTTCCTGATCGAATCCGGCGCAATCCTGTTGTCGGTGGTGATGTTGCTCGGCAACATCTTCAGCAAGCCGACGGCATATTTCGGCATTGTGAGCTGCGGCTTGCTTCTGCTCTTTGACATATGCGTGTCATTCGTCCCGTCGCTTGCCGGTGCGATGCTGATCGTCGCCATGCTCGGCGGCATATCGGCAATGGTGTGGTACTTTCTCGTCGCCCGAAGGCTTCTCCAGATCGCATCTTCGCTCAACGCGGGCGGCCGTTGAACGCGCGCGCTCACTCGAAGCAGCAATGGGAGAATCGGACCCGGCTCGTACTGGTCGGTCAAGGATTGGTGCCCACAGGGTCAATGCCTTCGGCAGCGGAAGACGGTTTCATCAGAGTGGTCTTCGGCGTACATTGAGGATGTTCACAACAACCGCTTCGTGAACACGTCAGAGGTTATCCGCACACGACGCACGATTGCAGCGTCAGAGGGAAACCGCATGGTCAACAGTCCGGCGATCATACTGTGAAGAAGAGATCCCTCGTTGTTCCGACGATTGTTCTTCGGGCTGTCGTTGTGCTCATCGGCGTCGGCGCTCTTGCTCTGATGCTTTGGGAACCTCACCTCGAAGGCAGAAACGCGCACGCGACGGTCTTTGAGATCTATTTCAAAGATCCATTCCTGGCTTACGCGTATTCAGCGTCCATTCCGTTTTTCGTGGCTCTCTATCAGGCATTCAAGGTGTTGGGATACAGCGGAGAGCATGCAGCCGTCTCGCAGGCGAGCGTGAAAGCTCTGCGGACCATCAGATTCTGTGCGGTCGCCACGATCGGTCTTGTTGCGATCGGAGAACTCTTTATGCTGCTGGGCGACAGCGATGATCGTGCGGGCGGGGTGTTCATTGGCATCCTCATCGCGTTCGGCTCTGCTGTCGTCGCCGCCGCGGCGGGAAGGTTTGAACGAATTCTGCAAAAGGCCGTGGAAAGAGGCTCCGAGAACGACTCGACAGGGTAGCGAGAAGACAGTCGAGAGACCCGTACCATCGGGGCCGCCGAACGACGTGCTTCCGCGCCAGGCCGCGCCGCTCAGCCCTGCCCGTGGAGGATGCAGACCTTCGGGGACCTCGATTATGACGCTTCCATGGCGGACAGCGGGGACTTGAGTTCTGCAAATGATGACACTGAATTGCACAGCGATATTTGCGAAGAGACTTCCATTTCCTATCGTGGAGTATCCGCAACGTTCCACGAACAGGCTCGGTCCGTGGTGCGCCAATTCCTTCAACATCAGTCGCTTTCCTATGATCCTGATTACAGACGAGGCAACCATCCTTTCTGTGTCGGTATGCGAGTTTGGACCGCGTCGTTTGGGTTGCATCGATGTTCCCAACGGTGCGCAGTCCGTTCACAAACGGATCTCCCAAGGGGATCCCTTCGGGAACGCGCTGCCTGACGGCAGGCCTGCCCTGGCAATCGCTTCGCCGGGCTCGCGCCGGGGCCGGGACGCAAAGCGCACGCGTGACCATCGAAACATCGACGAACCTGACGGAGATTCAAGATGCCGAAGAATCGTGTCTTTGCGATGTCCTTTGCCAGCGTCTATCCGCTCTACGTTCAAAAAGCGGAACGGAAGAATCGCACGAAAGAAGACGTGGACCGGATCATCTGCTGGCTGACGGGCTACGACCGGGCCGGATTGCGCCGGCAGATCAACGAGGGGAACGATCTCGAGACCTTCTTTGCCCAGGCCCCGGCTGCTCAGAAGAACAGCTCGCTCGTCACGGGAGTCGTGTGCGGCATTCGCGTGGAAGCGATCGACGATCCGCTGATGCGACAGATCCGCTCCCTCGACAAGCTGATCGACGAGCTCGCCAAAGGAAAAGCGCTGGAGAAGATCCTTCGATGATGTTTCGCAACGAGTGAACCCGCCATGCGCCATTGCCACTACTGATGTGACGAGATGCGATCCTATTCAAAGATGATTCTGCTGGCCGCTCTCTCCACGGTTACCATGGCTCACGCCCAGCTCGTGAGAAGTATGGGAGTCAAAGTCGGGGCCGTGGCCGCAAATCAGCGCTGGAGTTACGCATTCGGCGACCTGAACACCGACACCCGTTGGGGGTTCACCGGATCGGCATTCATGGAGCTCCTGGACATTCCTGTCGTGTCGATCATTCTCGAGGCGCAGTACACGCAAAAAGGAATGTCATTCCGTACTCCGGTCACGACGGCGGCAAATCCGGACGCAACGGGCGACTTCATCACCCGCCGTCCCCGCGTCGATTACCTGTCGATCCCCCTGCTGGCCAAGGCACGATGGGAGACGCCCGTGCTCGATGTCTATGCCATGGCGGGACCGCGCTATGATCTCCTGCTGACACGGCATGGAGATGGAGTTGATATCGTCATCGATCAGTTCAGAAGCGCTGAAGCGGGGGCGACGATCGGACTCGGCATCGAAACCCGCCAGCTCCTATCGGTGGGTCTTCTTGCCGAGGTCAGATACAATCTGAGTTTCGGCGATGCGTTCAGTGCCGACCTGCTCACGGTCAGAAATCACACGATCGACCTGATGGCGGGTGTGCGATTGTGAGCGGCAACGGCACCGGACAATCCCGGGCGTCATGCCGCCCCGACGGAGCGTCCCCCAGTGACACGTTCCCCCGGTGTCTTGCGGCACAGACTACGGGAGGCCGGCAGCAAACACCATCTCAGAAGGAAGCCGAATGACCACGCTCGTCGTCGGAGCCACCGGTGCGACCGGTCGGCTGCTCATGCGCCAACTGCTGGACCGGGGCGTGCACGTCAAGGCGATCGTACGATCACCCGATCGATTGCCCGACGATGTCACGAACCACCCTCGCCTCTCGGTGATCCGCGCAAGCCTCCTGGATCTCTCCGACACCGAGATGCTCCGTCACGTCAGCGGCTGCGACGCGGTGGCTTCATGCCTGGGCCACACGATCAGTTTGAGAGGCATCTTTGGCCGTCCGCGCAGACTTGTGGCGGATGCAACCCGCCGATTGTGCAATGCCATCAACGCCGCCCAACCGGTCAAGCCGGTGCGGTTCGTACTGATGAACACCACGGCCAACAGCAACCATGATATCTCCGAGAAATACTCGTTCGGCGAGGCACTCGTCATCGGCATGGTTCGCCTGCTGCTCCCTCCTCAGGTCGACAACGAGAAGGCCGCGGATTATTTGCGCACGACGGTCGGCAGGAACCACGCTGTGATCCAGTGGGCCGTGGTTCGTCCTGACACCCTGATCGATGCAAATGCGGTGACCGAGTACGACGCATATCCGTCGCCGACAAGGAGTCCGATCTTCGATGCGGGTTCGACCAGCCGGATCAATGTCGCCCACTTCATGGCCGATCTCATCACGGACGATCCGGTATGGAACAGATGGAAAGGGCAGATGCCCGTTCTCTACAACAGGCAGCCGTCGCAACGGATCCCGGTCTCGAATCAGGAGAGATGACCGGCGGCAGAACGTCCGTCACGCGGGGCGGACCGGTCGCGCGAAGACCACATCCCGGGCGCGCACGACTCAGACTCACAACCATCTTCGATCGAACATGAATCTCCCTTTCACCGCCGAACAATTTCTCGGCGTCATTGCCCTTCAGTACAGAACGCACACGAGCGGTCCGGGAGAACGGTAAATGATCACAGAACCCAATCGACTGGATGAGCAGCTCCGGCGGGCGCTGGAGGGCGAAGCGTGGCACGGACCCTCGGTGCTCGAGTTGCTGGATGGAGTTTCCGCCGCCCAGGCGGCCGGCCATCCCATCGCCGGCGCGCACAGCATCTGGGAACTCGTGCTTCATCTGGTGAGCGACTACGAGCTCGTCCTCCGGAGACTGGCGGGCGATGGGCACCCGATGACGGCGGCGGAAGACTGGCCGGCCTGTCCGGCGCTCACCGAGGAGAACTGGCGTGCGACGGTGGAGGAGCTCACGCGATTGAATACAAGACTGCGCCAGGCCGTGCGGGACTTCCCCGCTGAACGGCTGGACGTGCCGCTCGTCTCCGAGGTTCCTTACACCGCGTACACGCAGTTCATCGGTGTCACGCAGCACAATCTGTATCATGCCGGCCAGATCGCGCTGCTGAAGAGGGCCGGCGCTGCGACGTGATGCCTCGCGTCATCCCCAAGCGCGGCGGACTGGTTCGACAAGTGGTTCGACAAGCTCACCACGTACCCAAATTTCTGAAGGTCTGCTAATTAGTACCAAGGTACGTCCTGCGCCCTGTCGAAGGACCTGTCCCGAGCGAAGCGAGGGACGTTTCGAACCATATCTGTTCGATATGTGGTTCGACAAGCTCACCACGTACCTAACTTCCTGAGGGCCTGTCTATTGATGTCGAGGTACATCCGGGATTGCCTGCGTGCCTCAAGAGATCGAGTGTGGCAGGCGGAGGTGAACCCCGGAGCGGTTTCCTGTGTTATGGTGGCGAACCAACGGGAGTCAAAAGCACCTGCGGCATCCGCCGAGAAAGGACCGAAGCATGGTTTCACGCGCCCAGAAGGAAAAAGCCGAGCTGTTCCTGAAATACCATCACGGCGATGAGATCCTGGTACTCCTGAACTCGTGGGACGCCGGAAGCTCAAAGCTCATCGAGGCCTGCGGTTTTAAGGTGGTCGCAACGACCAGCATGGGCAGCGCCGAGGGAGAAACTGGCTGAATCGATTACACGCGGCAACAAGTACCGGGAAGCCGGCGCCGACTGCATCTTCGTGCAGCCGGTGTGGGAGAAGGAGACGATCGCAACGCTGGTGAAGGAGATCGACGCTCCCATCAACATCCTCTCGAATCCCGGGAATGCGGGAGGAGTACCGCTCTCTGTGCGTGAGCTGCAGGATCTGGGCGTCGCGCGGTTGAGCCTTGGCTCCGGATTGATGAAAGGGACGCTGGCGTTGATGAAGAAAGTTGCTGACGAACTTTCCGAACAAGGGACGTACCATATACTCCTGGATACGCTCACACCCCTTCCCGAAGCGGTGAAGGCATACAAACTGGCGATCAGGTAGAAGATGCCCGACTGGAGCACGGCAGCTTGCGACACGAACGGGATCAGGATCCATTACACGAGAACCGGCAGACCCAAACCTCCGGTGATCCTTCTGCACGGACTCGCGGCGAGCGGCGCCTGCTGGACGGATCTGGCGCAAGCGCTCGAAGATGAATTCGACGTCATCATGCCGGATGCCCGCGGGCACGGAATGTCGGACGCGCCTGCATCCGGCTACCGATACGACGATCTCGCAAACGACGTCGTCGGTCTCGTAAGAGCGCTTAGACTTTCTCCCCCGATCCTCCTCGGACACTCCATGGGGGGCATGACCGCCGCCGTGGTGGCGAGCCGGATCCCCGGGATGATTCGCGGACTCGTCCTGGCTGATCCGACGTTTCTGAGTCCGGAAGTTCAGCGCCAGGTTCACGAGAGTGATGTGGTCGATCAGCACCGGCACATGCTCGCCCGATCGCTGGACGAGATCAAGGCGGACGGGCGGAGAAGACATCCGGGCCGTTCCTCGGAAATGATCGAGCGAAATGCCCGCGCACGACTGCAAACCAGCATTCGGGCGTTCGACGTACTCACGCCGCCGAATCCCGATTTCAGGGAGCTTATGCGTACGATCGACATTCCGAGTCTTCTCGTGCTGGCCGATCGCGGTGTGGTTTCGCCCGCCGTTGCCGACGAGCTGCAGCATCTGAATCCGGGGCTTCGCGTGGAAACGATCCGGGACGCCGGTCACGGACTTCACTTTGATCAGCCGGATCGGTTTGCGGAAGTTGTCAGATCCTTCCTGCGCTCCATCGCTCCGGTCTCTGCGGCCTGAACACATACCGGACGCGGGCGGAGAACGACAGAGTGCAGGAGCGCAGCGGAAGCGTGCCGGGAAATTCAAGGGACCGGGAACGTTCCCGATGCGAATCCCGAAACGGCGAAGGCGGGGACACCCGAGCACCATTCTGGTGTTGCGCTTCCTTGTAGAACTCACGGTCCACATCATCTTCGTTTTCTCCCCTATTTGCTTATCTTTCTGATATAGAACCCGACCGAACTCTCCCAACGCGGAATATCTTCACCATGACCTTCCCCCGTTCGCTTCTTCTCATCTGTGCTGTGGTTCTTCCGGTGGCGTTGTGCGCGCAATCGTCCGGTGTCCCGACCGATCAGGATCGGCTCGCCCGCGATATCTTCAAGGAACTGATCGAGATCAACACGACCCTCAATGTCGGCTCCACCAGGGCCGCGGAGGCGATGGCCGCCAGACTGAAGCAGGCGGGATTCCCGGAGAACGACGTCGTGCTGCTGGGCCCCGCACCGCAGCATATGAATCTCGTCGTCCGCTACAAAGGGAACGGACTTCACAAGCCCCTCCTCTTCATCGGGCATCTGGACGTCGTGGAGGCGCTCCGGAGCGACTGGTCCATGGATCCCTTCACGTTCACGGAGAAGGACGGATACTTCTACGGTCGCGGCACGATCGACATGAAGAATGACGATGCATCGCTCGTGGCCAATCTCATCCGGCTGAAGAAGGAGGGATTTGTTCCGGATCGGGATATCATCGTCGCGTTGACGGAGGATGAAGAGAACGGCGACGCGAACGGCGTCCAATGGCTCCTGGCCCATCATCGCGACCTGATCGATGCCGAGTACTGCATCAATCCGGACGGCGGCGGAGGCGATCTGAAGGACGGCAAAGCCATTGTCATGCCGCTGCAGACGAGCGAGAAGGTCTATATGGATTTCCGGCTCGAAGTGCGCAACAAGGGCGGCCATAGCGCAGTGCCGGTGAAGGATAACGCCATTTACCGGCTTGCGGCCGCGCTGCTGCGCATCCAGGCATACGACTTCCCGGTTAATCTCAACGAAACGACGCGGAAGTACTTCGAGCGAAGCGCCCTCCGCGCCAAGGGACAGACGAAGGCGGACATGGAAGCTGTGGCAAGGATCCCCCTCGACACCGCCGCGGCGCTTCGGTTGGCAAACTCCTCGCCAGGCTACAACGCGCTCATGCGGACGACGTGCGTGGCCACGCTCCTGAGCGGCGGACATGCCCCGAACGCCCTGCCGCAAACCGCGCAGGCCAACATCAACTGTCGCATGCTCCCGGATGAGGATCCGGCGGACGTGCTCGCCACGCTCCGATCCATCGTGGCTGATACGCAGGTCGTCGTCACCTGTGCCTACGCGTCCGCTGTCGGACCCCGCTCGCCGCTGCGGCAGGATGTGCTGGAAACACTCGACCGACTGACCGCCTCGATGTGGCCGGGTGTCATTGTGACGCCGTACATGTCCGGCGGCGCCACCGACGGACGCATGCTCCGCAGCGCGGGAATCCCGGTCTACGGAATCTCCGGCATGTTCACGGCCATGGACGACAATCGCGCGCACGGACGGGACGAGCGCATCGGCGTAAAGGAGTTCTTCAACGGAGTGGAGTTCATGTACCGGTTCATGAAGGCGCTGACCTCCGGTTCATGACTCGCTCCGCACGGGAGGATGATCATCATGAACGTCATCGACCTGGACGAGCAGCACCTCTCCCTCTATGTGGCGTGCCTCGAAGACTGGAATGACGAGATCAAGGAAGCGGGCCGGCACAAGGCGGAGTGGTACGCCTCAATGAAGAACCGCGGTCTTCGTGTCAAGCTGGCGCTCGATGAACGCGGCGAGGTCGGCGGGATGATCCAGTATCTGCCGATCGAGCAGTCCTTCGCCCGCGGCACCGGTCTGTACATCATCCCCTGCATCTGGGTACACGGGCACAAACAAGGCCGGGGAGATTTTCAGCGCAAGGGGATGGGAACGGCGCTGCTTCAGGCGGCGGAAGACGATGCGCGCTCACTCGGCGCAAAAGGAATGGCCGCGTGGGGACTGATCCTTCCGTTCTGGATGCGCGCCTCGTGGTTTAAGCGCCACGGCTATCGGGTCGCCGACCGGGACGGCATCCGTGCGCTTGTCTGGAAGCCGTTCACGACCGATGCGACCGCGCCGGCGTGGATCCGCAGGACGGCGGACATTCCGCTGGAACCGGGCAAGGTCACGGTGACCGCATTCTGCAACGGCTGGTGTCCGGCGCAGAACCTGGTGTTCGAGCGGGCCCGGAGAGCGGCCGGCGATCCGTCATTCGGCGACCGCGTCGTCTTCCGGACGATCCGCACGATCGATCACGACGAATTCCTTCGGTGGGGCATCTCCGATGCACTGTTCGTGAACAGCAAGGAGATCCGAACCGGCCCGCCGCCGTCGTATGATCGGATACGGAAGATCATCGCACGACAGGCAGAGAAGATCAAGCAGGAAGGGTGACACACCGCGAGCACCGAGCGTAGCGATCCTGCGCGGCCTGCCTGCGTCGGAGATCTGCACGGACGGGCAAAGGGCGAGAAACATTATTCCCCTCCCCCCTCGTCTTCTCGCACCCCCGTACTTCCACCCCTCACAATTCATCAAATCCCCACAAACAACGGCCCTATCGCCCCTGTTTCTTCTCCGCCCGGTAATTCGTATCTTGCACGTGTGCAGTTCCGCTCCATGTGTCTTCCACAGGTGTTTTCATGAGGCACATCATCCGACAGAATTCGCAGTCGTCGCCGATCATGGTGCGGCTCCTCTGGCGGCAATGCGACCGATGCTGCCGGATGGCCAATCTCGCGGCCGTCCCCACGATGATCGCCCTGTCGTCCGTCTCCCGCTGACTCTCCCCCGGTTGTCCCCCGCAGCAGTTCCGGCGGGCCTTCATCCGTTGACTCCGTTCATTCGACTTTCGAAAGGATGTTCGTCATGAAAGCGCATGACTTCCTGACTGTACGCGACCTGAGCGGCGAGGAGATCCAGGAGCTCTTCCGCCTTGCCCTCGACATGAAAAAGAACCCGAAGAAGTACTGGGAATCCCTCAAGGGCAAAGCACTCGCCCTTATTTTTGAAAAACCGTCGCTCCGCACCCGGACGTCGTTCGATATCGGCGTCCAGCAACTGGGCGGCTTTTCTCTCTATCTCTCCCCCAACGAGATCAGCCTCGGCAAACGCGAATCCATCCACGACGTCGCAAAGAACCTCGAGCGGATGGTCCAGGGCATCATGATCCGCACCTTCGCTCACCAGATCGTGATCGACATGGCGAAGCATGCCTCCATCCCGGTCATCAACGGCCTCACCGACTATTCGCACCCGTGCCAGGCCATGGCCGACTACCTCACGATTCTTGAGCACAAGGGATCGTTGAAGGGAAAGAAGCTGTGCTATGTGGGAGACGGCAATAACGTCGCGCATTCCCTGATGTTCGCCGGCGCCCGGCTGGGTGTGCACGTCACCGTCGCCTGCCCGAAGGGCTACGAGCCCAACCCCCAGGCGCTCACGGATGCGCTCGACGACGCGAAAGCGACCGGCGCGCGCATCGAAGTGGTCACCGACCCGATCGCCGGCGTCCGGGATGCCGATGTGATCTACACGGACGTCTGGGCGTCGATGGGCCAGGAAGCCGAGGCCGAGGCGCGCAAGCAGATCTTCCGCCCGTATCAGGTCAACGCAAAGCTCATGGCTGCGGCGAAGTCCGACGCGATCTTCATGCATTGCCTGCCGGCGCACCGCGGGGACGAGGTGACGGACGAGGTCATCGACTCGAAGCAATCGGTGGTCTTCGACGAGGCGGAGAACCGTCTGCACGCGCAGAAAGCCATCATGCACGAGCTCATGAAATAGGACGGGCTCATCCATATGGCAAATGCAACGAAGCGCACACGCGATTTCATCGCGCTGGAAGAGCAGTACGGCGCGCACAATTATCACCCGCTCGACGTCGTCGTCCACAGGGCCAAAGGCTCGTGGGTGTATGATGTGGAGGGGAAGAAGTATCTGGACTGCCTCGCCGCGTACTCCGCGGTCAATCAGGGACATTGCCATCCGGCGATCCTCAAGGCGTTCCAGGCGCAGGCGAAGAAGGTGACGCTGACCAGCCGCGCATTCCGCAACGATCAGCTTCCGCTGCTCTCCAAGAAGCTGCACGACCTGACGGGATTCGATCTCTCGCTGCCGATGAATTCCGGCGCGGAGGCGGTCGAGACCGCGATCAAGGCCGCCCGGAAATGGGGCTACACCGTCAAGGGCATTCCCGAGAATCAGGCGGAGATCATCTGCGCAGCGGACAATTTTCACGGCCGCACGACGACGATCATCAGCTTCTCCACCGAAGCGCAGTACCGCGCCGGATTCGGTCCGTTCACGCCCGGCTTCCGCATTGTGCGGTACGGCGACATCAGCGCCCTCACGTCCGCCATCAATCGGAACACGGCAGCGTTCCTCGTCGAGCCGATCCAGGGCGAGGCGGGCATCATCGTGCCGCCGGCAGGGTACCTGCGCGAAGCGGCCCGGCTGTGCAGGGAGAACAACGTTCTTCTGATCGCGGATGAGATCCAGTCGGGATTGGGACGGAGCGGAAAGCTCTTCGCGTACCAGCATGAAGGCATCTCACCCGACATGGTCATCATCGGCAAGGCGCTGGGGGGCGGGTACTATCCGATCTCCGCGGTCCTGTCGCGCAAGGAGGTGCTGGGCGTCTTCCAGCCCGGCGACCATGGCTCCACCTTCGGCGGCAATCCGCTCGCGGCCGCGACGGCATTGGCCGCGCTGGACGTGCTGCAGAAAGAGAAGCTCGTCGATCGCTCGGCACGGCTGGGCGAGTACTTCATAAAGAAGCTTCGCGCCATTCGAAGTCCCCATGTCAAGGAGGTTCGCGGCAAGGGACTGTGGATCGGGTTCGTGCTGGACATGAAGGCCCGGCCGTACTGCGAAGCGCTCATGAAAGAAGGCATCCTCTGTAAAGAGACACACGAGAACGTCATCCGGTTCGCGCCCCCGCTGGTCATCACCAAACAGGAGATCGACTGGGCGGTGAGGCGGATCGAGCGCGTCGTGAGTTCATTGGACTGAAACGTGATCCGGAAGGAGTGATTGCATGAAACGCATCAACACGGTCATCGTGGGAGCTGCGGGACGCGACTTCCACAACTTCAACACGCTGTATCGCGATAACGAACAGGCGAACGTCGTGGCATTCACCGCGGCGCAGATCCCGGACATCGCCGGACGCAAGTACCCCGCCTCGCTGGCGGGCAAGTTGTATCCCAAAGGCATTCCGATCTACGAAGAGAAGAATCTCGAATCCATCATCCGCGAGCACGATGTGGAGGATGTGGTCTTCTCGTACAGCGACGTCTCGTACAATCACGTGATGCACATCGGCGCACGCGTGACGGCGGCCGGGGCGCATTTCCGCATCCTCAGCGCCACCAAGACGATGCTGAAGAGCCGCAAGCCGGTCATTTCCGTCTGCGCGGTACGCACCGGCAGCGGCAAGAGCCAGACGTCGCGCAAGACCGCGAAGCTGCTGCAGCAGATGGGCTTCCGCGTGGCGGCCATCCGCCATCCGATGCCGTACGGCGACCTCGAGAAGCAGAAGGTGCAGCGCTTCGCCTCCCTCGAAGATCTGAAGCGCCACCACTGCACCATCGAGGAGATGGAGGAGTACGAGCCGCACATCGTCAACGGCATCATTATCTACGCCGGCGTCGATTACGCGGCAATCCTCGAGCAGGCGGAGAAGGATGCGGACATCATCATCTGGGACGGCGGAAACAACGACCTTCCGTTCTACCGTCCCGACCTGCACATCGTGGTGGCCGATCCGCTGCGCGTCGGCAACGAGCTGGCGTACTATCCCGGCGAGGCGAATCTCCGGCTGGCGGATGTTGTGATCATCAACAAGATCGACTCGGCGACGCCGGACCAGATCAACCGGCTCCGGTCGAACATCCGTTCGGTCAACGCGCGGGCGCGCATCATCGACGCGGCCTCGCCGCTGAAGCTTGAGCACGCCGACCAGATCGCGGGCAAGACGGTGCTGGTGATCGAAGACGGGCCGACGCTGACGCACGGCGAGATGTCCATCGGCGCGGGAACGGTCGCCGCGCAGAAATACGGCGCCGCCCAGCTGATCGATCCGCGGCCGTACGTGACGGGCGAGATCAAGCGGACGTTCGAGACCTATCCGAAGATCGGCGTCCTGCTCCCCGCGATGGGGTACAGCCCGAAGCAGATCAAGGACCTTGAGGCCACGATCAATCGCGTCCCGGCCGACGCGGTCATCATCGGAACACCCATCGATCTGAAGCGGATCGTGAAGATCCGCAAGCCGGCGTATCGCGTCACGTATGAGCTGGAAGAGATCGGCGAGCCGAACCTGACGACGGTTCTCTCCGAGTTCGCGAAGAACCACAAGAAGTGACGGACCTGCATCACCGTTTTGCGGAGCCCCGTGAGGACATCACGGGGCTTCTTGTTGCAACGACCGAATCTCCCCTGCGGCACGAGCCTCAGGGGAGAACCATCACGGACCATCGCCCGATCGAAGAGTCATGGTGAGCGTAGTCGAACCATGCAGTCCGGAGATATCGCCAGACCACCCAGCGACATAGTTTGCGACACGAAGTCAGACCCACACCGACTGTCCAACGAGATGAGCTTTCAAGTATTCCGCGTCACTGAGAGCCCGCCCGACTGGAGGTTGTTCACTTTTGCAGATGGGCGAGTTTGAACGGATATCTGGTTAAAAGAACCGAGAAGGCGAACGTGTGAAAAAGGGGCGGGTATCTATTCTGCGCGGTTCGGACAATTCCTACTACACGGGTGCATCCAGCGATCTCGAGCGTCGACTTCCAGAGCATCAATCTCGAGCTTGTGGCGGATACACTGCAACCCGCCGACCTGTTTGAATTTTGTGGTCGGATGAATTTGCGGATATCGCGGACGCGATCGAGGCCGAGAGACGGATTAAGAAGTGGACGCGCGCAACGAAGGAAGCTCTCATACGAGGGGATTTCGAAATGCTCCACGAGCTCGCTCAGTGCCGCAATGAGACACATCATGCAAAGCATATAGCGAGTTCACATCACGGGTGACGCCGGTTCCTCTCGACCCTGTGATACCAGGCCTTTCGCCGTCTATTCGTCATTCGTAACCGACAATTCATAATTCCCTCTTCCCCTCCCCCGTACGCGCAACATCTCACATCCTCCTCCGTCCTAATACAATCACATCCAACGGAAGGTCTCATCCCTTCCCATCACGCCACCAGTGAAGGAGTCCGCTATCATGATTCGTCGCTTATCTACCGCCTTCATGATCGCCCTGGCTGTATCCATCCAATTGCCCGCGCAGCAATCCATGGAACCGCTCGACACCGCAGCGATCGCGCAGATCAAGGCGGACGGGTTTGAGCATTCGCACGCCATGGAGCTCCTTCATACGCTCAGCGACGTGTACGGTCCGCGGCTGAACTGGTCGCCTGAGTACCGTGACGCCGCCGAATGGGCAATGAAAACGCTTCGCGCCTGGGGCGTGGAGAACGTCCACACCGAGAATATCGGTCCCGTCGGAAGAGGCTGGACGCTCAAACGTTTCACAGCGCAGGTGCTCGAGCCGCGCGCGTTCCCGCTCATCGCCTGGCCGAAGGCGTGGTCCCCCTCCACACGCGGCACCGTGCGTGGAGACGTCATCTATCTCGACGCGAAGACCGATGCCGATCTGGAGAAGTACCACGGCAAGCTCAAGAATGCCATCGTACTCGCTGTGGAGCCGATCGAGATCCATCCCCACTTCACCGCCGATGCGGAACGTCTCTCGGATGCCGACCTGATGAAGCTCGCCAATGCCGGTCCGCCGATGCCGCGGCAGCGGCGAGGCCGATATGCGGACACATCGTTCTTCCGGCGTTATCGCGAACGTGCCCTCTTCAATGCAAAGAAGGCCGAGTTCTGTATGAAGGAAGGGGCAGCCGTGATCCTCGATGCAGGACGCGGCGACGACGGCACGCTCGGCGTTGCGCAGGCAACGGTGCCCCAGCCTCCGCCGGCTCCCGGCGAGCGGATGGGCGCCCGAGTGAACGCATACGACCCCGATGCGCCAAAGATCCTTCCGCAGATCACTCTCGCCGCCGAGCATTACAATCGCCTGGTGCGGATGCTGCAGGCGGGCGAGCATGTGCGCATGGAGATCGACCTGGGCGTGGAATTCACCGAGGCTGATTCCAGCTTCAACGTCATCGGCGAGATCCCCGGCACAGATCTGAAGGATGAAGTGGTTCTGATCGGCGGGCATTTCGATTCGTGGCAGGCAGCGACCGGCGGAACGGACAATGCCACCGGCGTGACCACCGTGATGGAGACGGCCCGCATCCTGAAGACGCTTGGCATCAGGCCGCGACGCACCATCCGGTTCGCGCTCTGGGGCGGTGAGGAACAGGGATTGTACGGCTCACGCGGCTATGTGAGCCGGCACCTCGCGGAACGCGAAGGGACTGCCGGCGCCATGATGTTCGGCGCGCCGGCCGGACCGATCAGGAAATTGCCGGAGTACGATCGCTTCAGCGTGTACCTGAACTACGACAACGGCGCCGGCCGCGTTCGCGGCATCTACCTGCAGGGGAATGAGGCGGCCCGCACGATCTTCCGCGCCTGGTTCACTCAGTTCGGCGATTCGTTGGCGCAGACCATCTCGCTGAGCAATACCGGCGGAACGGATCACCAGTCGTTCGACGCCGTCGGTCTGCCGGGATTCCAGTTCATCCAGGATCCGCTGGACTATGACGTGCGGACGCATCACACGAACATGGACTTTTCCGACCGCGTGCCGGAGGAAGATCTGAAGCAATCCTGCGTTGTCATGGCGGTCTTTGCGTACAACGCGGCCATGCGGGACGCGATGTTCCCCCGCAAGCCGATGCCGGCCGGGCGTTAGAACAGCCGGTCAACACAATCGACGGCTTCCTGCCGATTTCCCGGCGGGGAGCCGTTGTTGTTTTTGGGGGAAGAACAGCGATCAGGCCGGGCGTTCGACGACGGCGATCAGTGACAAGCCGAACGGGAACCGCAGGAAGCGGAGAAAGAATCGCTCCGAGGCAAAGAGCATGCGGAGGATGGCGTTGACCGGCGCCGGAGGAACCGACAGCCCCGCGACGGACGTGCTGTGCAGAAATCCCGCCGCCAGACGCTGGACGAGCGCCAGGGGAAAGAGGATCGTGTTGTAGGAGGAAAGCGACCGGATCCGGAAGCCCGCCCGGGTCAACGATGACCGGAATGTTGTTGCGGTGTACCGCCGGCGGTGGTGATTCGCTTCATCGTGATGCGTCCACATCCACGGATAGGCCGGGACCGTCACGATCACCGCTCCTCCCGGCTTCACCAGGTCCCCCGCCTCCCGCAGCAACGCCGCGTCGTCGTCCACGTGCTCGATCACGTCGAGCAGGAGCGCCAGGTCGAACGGACGGTCGCGGAACGGCAGGTCGGCCAGCGTACCGCAGTGCACCTTCTTCAATCCGCGCCTGCAGCAGTGTTCGATGGCCAGCGGAGACATGTCCGTCCCCACGACGTCATACCGGCCGCTCAGAGACGCCAGCATTCCTCCCGTTCCGCATCCGATATCCAGTATCGACGCGCCCGGAAAGAGCTGCAGGTCGTGCTCGATGACATCCTGCACGATCCGCCGCCGGGCCACGAACCACCAATGGCGGTCCTCGATCTCCGCAAAGGCCCGGTAGAGCGCTTCATCCATCAGTACGCGCCCTTCCGGAAATTCCGCCGCACCCGGATGAGTCCCTTCACGTCGTCCATTGCCGTGCGTACGATCTTCACGCGCGAATCGAGATCTTCGATCCAGCTCACCGGCAGATCGAAGATACGGTAGCCGAGCTTCTCCGCAATCACCAGCAGCTCCGTATCAAAGAACCACCCTGTATCCTCCGTCTTCGGCAGCAGATCCTGCGCAGCCTCCTTGGTGATCGCCTTGAAGCCGCATTGCGCGTCGGAGAACTTCGTCAGGAAGAACGACTTGACCAGAATATTGTATCCGCGCGAGACGAATTCCCTCTTGAAGCTTCGCCTCGTCGTGGAGGCTTTCAGCAGGCGCGAGCCGATGCCGATGTCGAATCCCCCGCTGATCAGCGCCTCGACAAGCGGCGGGAATGCGTACAGGTTGCTCGACAGGTCGACATCCATGTAGCTGAGAATATCGGCGGAACTCTCGGTCCAGACCTTCCGCAGGGCGCGCCCCCGTCCCTTCTGGTCGAGATGCACCACGCGAACGTTCGGATACTGCGCCGCCAGTCCGTTCGCGACCTCCAGCGTCCGGTCGATGGACGCGTTGTTCGCGATGACGATCTCCCACGTGAACCGCCCATGCGCCGTCAGGAACTCATGCAGCGTCGCGATGCTCGACGGAAGGATCTTCTCTTCGTTGTAGACCGGAATGGTGACGTTGACCAGCATCGTGCTATACCTTTTGTCGTCGTGTGCGAAGATCGTCGAACGCCTGCACCGCAAGCAGAACGACCATCGGAATCACCGGATAGAAGTACCGCGGCTCGGCGTTCGTCGGAATGTGCACTGCAACATAGTAAAATATGATCAGTCCCGGAATCCATACCCATCGGTCCGATCGTCGACGGAGAAGCACCATCACCGCCACGATCAGGGAGCCGTATTGCAGAAGAATCAGGAGTCCGCGAATGCCGGCGGCGAACGGATGCTCCCGCAGGAAGGAGACCACGGTTCCGCCCGGCGTTTCATCCAGATAGTCCTTCAGTGAGAGCGCATAGCGCCGCGTCAGGATCCAGTCCGGGGTCAGCAGCACGGGAACGCGTCGGGCCATCAGCGTGGCATACCAGCCCGGATGCTCACGAATGATCCGCAGCGCCTCACGAAACCGAGTCCGGTCGCGCTCGATCCCGTTCGGATATGCCCACGAGCGGTATCCTTCCCGCTCGGTCATCCGCACGTCGCCGTAGACCGTGCCGAGCGTGTCGCCGAACTGGCTGATGCCCTCCCACATGCTGATTCCATTGCCAAGTCCCAGCAGAAGGACCGCACCATCCGTCACACGGTAGTTCCGCCCTGTCTGTATGCCGACGACAACGGCCGCCCCGACGACAAACGATGCGGTTGCGTTGAGCAGAGCGCGTCGATCCCACGACTGCAGCGCAAGTCCGGCAAGAAGGAAAAGCGGGAGAAACAGAATGTCCGGCCGCATCATCAGTCCTGCGCCGAACGCGAGCCCGGACGCCAGTGCCCACCGGGCCGGTCGTTGCGGATCCAGCGCCTTCAGCGCGAGCCACACCGTCAGGAGCAAGAAGAAAGACATGACCGCATCGGGGAGAAGCGTGATTTCGAACCGCGCACTCAGGGGCCACGCGGCATACACGAGACCCGCGCGGAATGCGGTTGCCTCTGATGCAAGCCGCGAGCCGATGCGATACAGAAGCACTGCCGACAGCGCACCAAGGATCGCGTGGAGGATTTGCACCAGAACCGGCGATGCGCTGAGGACGGAGGGAATGAGCATCAGCAGCACATAGCCAAGCGGACGGTCGATGAACGGCACGTATGCCCACTGCGGAGTGCCGACGGCGATCGGCGCCAGATCGACATAAACGCTGAATCCCTTTCCATTCAGCACGTTGTGGACGACATCGAGGTAGCTGACGGAGATCCCGGAGTAGTAGTCCGGTCCGGGAAAGACCGCCACCATGATCAGCCGCAGCGCAAGCGCCACGCCGGCGACCATCAGCACGCGCCTATCGGCCGTCCGATTCACGCCGGATCTCCGTGGAAATGGTGACAGGAAGGTCGTTTTCGAGCGACATACAGATCGCAACGTTGGAAACGAGCACACCGTAGGAACGGGAGAATTCCGAATCACAGATCTGCATGCTCCCGGCGTCGGTCGTGATCCGGTACGTCCACGTCTCCCGCCGGATCACTGCGGAGCGCGGTCCCTCCAGCGTCACGGTGATGCCGGGCGCCAGGTGGAAGAAAGATGCGATCCGATGCCGCCCGGAGCCGAGGATGCGATCGGTGATCTGCACGGAAACAGCCTCGTGAGCGAACTCGAATCTCCGACGATGCACGATCGTCTCATCCCCCCGCGAGTACCCGCGATGCTCGGCTTCGAGCACGTCCCGACCGGTGGACGGCGACCACTCCAGCACGCGGGGTTGCGTGGTATCGGCGGCAATGGTCCAGAGTCCGGAGAACTCCGCCGGCTCACGGTCATCGATCATGACGGTGTTATGCGCGCGCACGCTGCGGAGCCGTTGCCGCGCCTCGACATCGGCGGTGTACGTGTACGTTCCCGAATCGACGATCAGCGCTCCGCCGTCCGCCCACAGCTCGAAGCTCAGCGTGTCATTATGCCCGTGACCGCCGCGACCCCGCTGTCCGATCTCCCCCGCATCGACGAAAAGATGCGCCTCCGCCGTCCGCATGATGTAGCACCCGCCCTGCGGGAACGCCTGCGAACCCGGGACAGATCCGCTCAACAGCATGCGGAAACGTTCGAATCCTTCCCCGCCGAAGTACCACAGCGCATCCTGGTGAAATCCGCCGGCGGAAGCGGCGAGATCCGTGCGGTCGAACGCGATGGCGCCGAGGCACAGCAGGTGCCGGTGATCGTTGATGCGCTCATCCAGGCGCAGTCGGAACAACCGGCCGTCATCCGCATCACCGATGAGAGGAATGGATCCGTCGGGACGCGTGTAGGCCTGCACGTAGTCGAGCATCCGCTCCAGCCGCTCCATGAAGGCGGGCGAGAGCGTACGCTTGTTCACCTTCAGCAGCAGTGTCGCGCTGAGGAAGAGCTCGAGCACGAGTCGCTGATAGGCCGTGGATTTCTCAAAGTCGACGCCGTCCGGATCCACCTGGGACTGCATCTCCTCCTCCAGGCGCTCGATGCCCCACTGCAGCCACTTCGCGCCGAAGGGCGTGTCCTGGAAGAATACGCCGAGGAAAATGAGTCCGACGATGTCGGAGAGAAAATGATTGCCGTTGAAGCGCGCATATTCGAGGTGGTACCAGATGTACTCACCGTGCGCGGCGAGGGATTTCAGCATCCGCGTCCAAAATGCCGGCGTGAGCGACGGTGATTCGCAGAAGAAGTAGTAGCCGGCGATCCAGTTGGCGGCGCGGATGGCTACTTCCATAGAGACGACCCAGTTGACGCCCCTGCCGACCGGATTCCTGTCGATCCAGTCTTCGACCAGCGCGCCGAATTTCTGCGCGTAGCGTTCGTTGCCCGTGAGCCAGTAGGCTTTGCCCAGCCACCAGATCTGGTGGAAGCGGCTCAGTTCCCACGGCACTTTCACGTCCGAGGGCTTGCCGAGGCCGAGGATCTCGAGATCGCGAACCGGCGTCACGGGCCAGTCGGTGCCGGTCTTGAAGTCGCGGTGCCACGGGACGGGATCGCCGAGTGCGACCAGCGCGGAGCCGAGCGTCTGGAACCTGTTCTGCAGAACGGCGTCTGCATCGGCGAGAATGGACTCTTCCGGCTGGGTCCAGGTGAGCGTATTGAGGAAGAAGTCCTTGCGGTTGCGAGGATGGAAGAAGAAGCGGTAGCGGGCATTCCGGTGGAACGCGGCGATGACCTCGGATGCGTCGCCCGACCAGCCGCAGGCGCGGAAGAAGGAGGCGTCACTTCGTGCGGCGATCTTCGACCCTCCGACGCGGTTCCACCACGCCGGCCGCACAATGCGGTGGAGGATCACCCTCGACAGGTGTGCGGGATCCGGGATCTTCATGTCCGTTTCAGCTGTTTGACCGCCTCCACCACACGGGACGCATTCATCCGCCAGGAGAAGGTTTCCACTGCATCGCGACGCGCCGCTGCGCCGAGACGCTCCCGGAGCGCCGGATCGTTCGCCAGACGAGCGATCTTTTCCGCAAGATCCACGTGGTCGCGCTGTTTCATCAGCAGGGCGTTGACGCCATCATGAAGGATATCGCCGATCTGCCCGACACCACTGGCAACGATCGCCTTTCCCATGCCGAGATATTCGAACAGCTTGGTCGGCGAGCCGAAGAAGACGGTGCCGTCGGAATTCTGCACGTGCGGAGAAAGCAGGAGATCGCATGCCCCGAGATATTCCGGGACTGCGTCATGCGGGATTGAGCCCGTGAGCGTCACGTGCGCCTCCACTCCGTCGGCGGCAATGATCCGTTCGATCTCACCCCGCAACGTCCCCTCGCCGATGATCAGAAAGTGGATGTTCGGGACCCGATCCACCGTCGGTCGGACGGCGCGGGCCAGCACATCGACGCCATGCCATGCGCCGAACGTTCCGATGAATCCGGCGACCACTTTCCCGTCGAGGTGAAGCTTCGTACGGACCGACGAGCTGTCGATATTGGGCCGAAAGCGTTCCGGATCGACGCCGTTCGGGTTCACCAGGATCTTGTTCCCGTCGACGCCCAGCCGCACGAGTTGATCCTTCACTCCGTCCGAGACGACCGCGACGAGATCGGCCGCTGCGAACTGGACATCCTCGGCCATCTGCAGGATGCGTTCGAGGTACACCTTCCCCCAGTTCTTTTTCACCCACACTTCGGATCCGTTGCACTCGAGCACCAGCGGAACGTCGAGTCGTCGCGCGAGAACGGAGCTCGCGTAGTTGAACTCACTGTGCCGGTGGTAGAGGAAGTCGGGCTTCAGGTCCCGGAGCAGCGGAAGGGCGCGACGGATCAGGCGGCGATTGTAGGCGATGGAAAGGACCTCGGGGAGATTGCGATAGAGCGTGGAGTACGGAATCACCTGCAACCGGCGTCGGTCGCGGAGCGGCAGATCGCCGCTGGAGATGACAAGGTACTCGTGACCGAGCTGTTCAAGTCCGTCGAGAAATCCGCGGGTATGGGTAAAGGAGCCCCCGACGCTGATGTGCCCGTAGAAATCGGTGCGAAGGAACGCGACGTTCATGTCCTATCGGGGCGTGACCCGGCGAACAATCGAACACGGAGGGTAAGATACGCCGTGAGGAGAATGACGCCGCTCGCGGCAAGTTCAAGCAGGAACGAGGGAAAATCTCTCACGAAATACCGGAGCAATGAGAACTCGACGCACGACCCGGTTTCATCGAGAATGTGCTTTCGTCGTCCGGTAGCAAACAGGAGATAGGTATTCAACACAAACTGGTAGCGCTGCAGTTCGAGCTGCTTGCAGCCGAATCCCGCGGCCCGCTGGCCGGGCACCCGCAGTTCCCGGATGATCGTGCGGGCCCGGACAACTGCTTTCTCATCCATCAGTACAATTCTGACGGCCGATCCTCCGAGCTGTCCGGCCCATGTCGCTCGCAGCGTCTCCGCATGGCCCGACAGCACGATCAGTGTCGCCGGCGTCTCCGGTGTCATTTGCGGCCCCGCAACACGAGGTACCATCCGACGCGCCGGGAAAGCTTCGAAAGCAGGGATGCGGGAAAGACGCCGCTCAACGGAAAGTCACCGCGGTTCAGATGCCAGACCTCAGTCTGAACCGACCGGAAATTCCGCATCAGTCGTATGCCCTCGCGCCGCGAATACACTTTCGTCAGAGGATTCTCTTCGCCGTCTGTGCTTGCGGAGAGAACCCGGCGGAGCGAGAATCGAAACGGATTCTTCCCGCGCAGGATATGCCCAGCGAATCGCTTCGTCCCGCTCTTGAGCAGGATGCCGCCGTAGTAGGCAAGCGAATGCCGGTGGTACAGGATGATGAGCGCGGTACTCCCCGGTTTCAGGACGCGGCACGTCTCATCCACGGCCTTTTGCGTGTCCGGAGTGTGGTGCAGCACACCGTTCGAGAACACAAAGTCAAAGGTGTTGTCCGGGAACGGAAGTTGCTCCGCGTCGCCGGCGACAAACCGGCCCTGGTGACCGAACAACTCAAACCGACGTCGCGCAAGTTCGAGATGTCGTGGCGTCAGATCGAGTCCGGTGACATCCGCCCCATTTCGCGCGAACTCCAGCAGGTCCGTCCCCATCCCGCATCCGACCTCGAGGATCTTCTGCCCGCGATGCTGGTCGAATCCGGCGACGGCACGGAGCCAGGGCGCATAGACTTCGTATCGGAAGCGGGCGTGTTCCTCGAAGTACTCTTTGGTAAACCGGACTTCCGAGGAACTGAATCCGGTCGTCTGCGTACCGATGGGCACGGTGGACCAGTGTTCGATCGTCCGTCGTTTGATATCGTCGGAGGACATGCGTGCTCAGGTCGGCTTGCGGGCGAGGTAGCCCATGCGATCACCAAACCACTCCAGCGGTCGAATGAGCGCACGGACGTACTTCGGAAGGTCGTTCACGTTCTTCAAGTCAGACGTGTAGCGGATGGGCATCAGGCCTGCGGCCCGCAGCTCCGCTCTGAGTTCGCCCGGCGCATAGAAGTACTGGTATCCGACGTCGCTGACGATACCACGACGAACGTTGCGACGATGCAGGGCCCGGAAGTATCCAAACCGATTCGGCACAGTCACGATGACCGCCCCTCCCCGTCGCACCACGCGCCCCATCTCCAGAATCGCCCGGTGTCGCACGGCGGGGTCAGGAATGTGGTCGATAACGGAAAACGAAACAACAACGTCGAACGATTCATCCGGGAATTCGAGCGCCTGGGCGTCCATCACCCGGAATCGGACCTTCTCCGCCAGCGCGGGGACCAATGTTCGCTGAACGATGGTTTGGGCGGTTTCGATCGAGCGGGGACTCAGATCGATGCCGACCCATTCCGCGGCAAGGCCTGCCCAGAGGAGTTCATCGATCGGCTCAAAACAGCCGACGTTCAGGACTCGTTTCCCCTCAATCCCCGCCGCCATCATGAGTTCCCAATCCACGATGGCTTTTCGTGCCATGTAGATCGGGTTATGGCGGTATCCTTTCCGAAGGATCTCGGTCGCCAGGTGCTCATAGGTATCGAATACCTTCTGCGCATCGGTGCGAATGCCGGCGTCGTTCATGGTCATTTCGGTGCGTTTTCCGGATTGTCCGCGTATTTTCGCGGCGCCTCGTCAACTGAAAGAAACCGATTTATTGCCTGAAATGCCACCGAGCGCGCAGCACCGGTCACGAGCGGAGCGCGCGCCAGTCAAAATCATCACGACGTGGAACAAACAGAAGAGCGGGAGAAACACGAACGCGCCGCATGAACCAACCCAGCAGGATCAGCAGCATGACGAAGTGCGCGACGCTCGACGACACGGCGGACGCAAGAATGCCCCACGTATGCAGCAGCAGGAGATTCAAGGAGGCGTTGACGATCGCGCCAACGGCCGGCGCAATGATGACCACGGCCGGAAGACCCCGACCCGCGAGGTCGTTGTTCAGGATCATCACCAACGAAAGGAACACGATGCCGGGCGTCAGCGCATACAGCGGTCCAACGGCACCCAGGAACTTCTCCCCGTACAGCAACACGATCAGCGGTTGTCCGACGAGCACGATGCCGACGGCGACGGTGACCATCAGGATGAACGTCGAGCGGAACGCCTTCACCGTCAACTGCACGCTTCCGGCTTCGTCCTCCGAGACCTTCGGAAAAAGCATCAGCCCCAACGTCGTCGGGATGAGATAGACAAGGTCCGAAATCTGAAGCGCCACCGAATACACACCGGAGTCGTGTTCCCCGAGCAGCAGATTGATGAGAAAGAGATTGACACGGATCGCGAGAAACATGAACAGTCCGGCAATGTACGTCCGCAGCCCGTACCGGATCATCGCGCCGAACCGTGCACGATCGAAGGACACCGGGCGGTGGACATACCGCAACGAACGCAGGAGATAAAGCAGACCCGCCACAACCGTGACCGCGACGAGGGCAAGCACCGCCTCGTACGTGGACAAACCAAGATAGACGAGAACGAACGCGTAGGCGAACAGTTGCAGCACTCGAACCGTCAGATCGAGCAGGTTGAACTCAACGATGGCCTGCCGGGCGATAAAGACGTTTTGTAGAAGTTGATGCAGGAAACTGAATGGAATGGCGATCAGAAAGACGAAGAGATACCGGGAGTCGACCTGACCGAGGAGGATCCCGGGATTGATCCATGCGACCAACCCGAGCCCGACCGCGATCACCATCCCGGCGGCAAGGCCGGCCGCGGCAGCCGTCATCACGATCGCCGATGTGGCCGTGCGCTCACGGGAAATGAAATACGTGATCGACGCATTGAAGCCGAGGGCTCCGAATTGCAGTGCAAATCCCTGGATCACGACCAACAGCGCCAGGACCCCGCGGCCCGATGGCCCGAGGTACCGGGCGGTGATGACACTCGAAATGATGCCGATCGGAAGCGCGATGCCCTTCGTGATCAGCGTCAGGATGACCCCCTTACCGTATCGCACGCACCGATTCCTTTTCGCGCATCCGCTTCGTGTCGCCCTTACTTGATCGCCTTGATCACCAGGTAAAATCCCCACCACCAGGCGAACAGCCGCTGATTCAGTCCGTTTACCGACGGCGACAGACCGCGACGCACCGGATCGACGGTTGACAGCCGAAGATCTTTGAACGCCCGGAACATCGAGCGCACTTCCGCCCGCGTGTACGCCTTCCCGAGCGGATTGTCCGACCCGTCATAGGCACGCACCCAGTTCTCCACCGTTCCCGAGACCGTGCGGTACTTCGCGCTGATGTTCGCCACCGCCCGTCCGATCGCCACATGCATCGAATGCCGGTGATACAGCATGATGATCGCACGGCCGCCCGGCTTCAGCACGCGGTACACTTCGCTGACCGCCTTCGGCGTGTTCGGCGTGTGATGCAGCACCCCGAAGGAATACACCACGTCAAAGCTGTTGTCGCTGAACGGCAACTTCTCGGCATCCCCGACCCGCGCGTCGACCGGAAGGCCGTACAGCCGGAACCGCTGTTGCACCAGCTCGATGCTTCGCGGCGTCAGATCCACCGCGCTCACCACGGCGCCGCCGCGCGCGAACTGCAGCAAGGTCCGTCCCCAACCCGCATCCGATCTCCAGCAGGCGCTTGCCGCGGAAGCGATCGAACTCCATTGCGGTCTGCATGAACGGCTGCACCTCGTACCGGTGCCGCTCCACCGCTTCGAAGAACTCCTTCGATCCCCACTCCAGGCCCGTGAACTGGGTCCCGCACGGGTGCGCGTTCCAGTAGTCGCGCACTTCGTTCTTCAGCATATCATTGTCGGCTTCCGCCGTCGTCGAAACGCTCACAGCGATCTCCCTTCGATCCAGTGATCGTACCACAATGTCAGGTTCAGCAGATTCCAGAGATTTTGCCCCGCGTTGATCCGACGGCTCCGGTGACGATCGAACAGCGTCCGGATGAAGTCCGCACGGAACACATGCTCACGCACAAGCGGCGACGCAAGAATGCGATCTTCCGCGAATTGCGTCCACTGATCCCGGAGCCAGTCGTCCACCGGCGCGGCGAAGCCCTGCTTCCGCCGGTAGATGATATTGTCCGGAATGATCCCTTCCACGGCCTTTTTGAGGATGTACTTCGTCTCTCCGCCTTTGAGTTTCAGATTCCGCGGGATCCGCATGCTGTATTCCACCATCCGGTGGTCCAGGAACGGCACGCGCGCTTCGACCGACGTCGCCATCGAGACCTTGTCCACACGCATCAGAAGGAGCTCCGGAAGGCGATTCCGGAATTCCACGTAGATCATGCGTTTCAGGTAGTCCGCGTCGGGATCGCGGCGGAGAACCTCGTCGTGCCATCGGTGAGCCACGGAATGTGTTTCGGCAGCGCTGCGCATTCCTCGCTCGTAAAGGTGTCGCTTGTGCATCTCCGTGAAATTGATCGCGCCACCCCAGAACAATTCGTTCCCTTCGACGCCCTTCCGAATATAGTCGAGGGAAAGAAATGATCGCCGCTTTTCCAGAGCGGGTCGCACGGCCGCCTGCGCCAGACGTCGCAGCGGACGCGGCAGCGCTGTGAAGGTCCGCCACAACGTGTCATGGAACAGCAACTCCCGTTTCATCCACCGGTATCCGGCGAACTGCTCATCGCTCCCCTCTCCCACCTGCACCACGATCGTGCCGTTGTCCCGCGCCAGCTTCGACACGAAGTACAGCGGAATGCAGACCGGATCCGCCAGCGGTTCGTCCTGATGGTGGATCAGCTTCGGCAGAAAGTCGAACGCATCGGTGTGGTCGATGATCACCTCGTGATGGTTCGTCCGGAACTGCTGCGCGATCTGACGCGCGTAGCCCATCTCATTATACTTCTCCAGATCGCGGAACCCGACGGAGAACGTGTCCACCGGACGATCCATCAGCTCCGCCATCAGCGCTACGTTCGTGCTTGAGTCGATGCCGCCCGACAGGAACACGCCGAACGGCACATCACTCATCATGCGGTCCTTGATCGACTGTCTGAGCAGCGTCCGGATTGTGTCGATGCACGACGTCTCGGTCATCGGCCGTGCGGGATCGAGCAGGGTCGAGCGTGCGATGGGCGTTCCGTCAAGATCGATCGACGGCTGATCCCCGTCAGGCACCGGGTCCCAGTAGAGATCGTCCGTGACACGCCCGTCCGCCTCCACGACCATCCGGTGGCCCGGCTCCAGCTTGAAGATCCCGTCGAACAGCGTCTGCGGCGCCGGCGCGATCAGGAATGTGAGATAATGATCCAGCGCCTCCGCGTTCATCGCGCGTGACACAGAGGGATGCTGCAGAATGGCCTTGATCTCGGAGCCGAAGACGAAGCTGCCGTTCGCCCGCGTATAGTACAGCGGCTTGATGCCGATCCGGTCGCGCGCAAGCACCAGCCGCTTGCGGCGCTCGTCCCAGATGGCGATCGCAAACATCCCCAGGAGCTTGTGCACGAAATCGAGGCCGTACTCCTGATACGCGTAGATGATCGTCTCCGTATCGGAGCGGGAGCGATAGCGATAGCCTTTGCGCTCGAGGTCGGCGCGAAGGACCTGATGGTTGTAGATCTCGCCGTTGAAGACGATCGTGACATTGCCGTCCGCAGACGACATCGGCTGATGACCGGCCGGGGAGAGATCGACAATGGCCAGACGACGGAATCCGAATCCCGTCTGCCGCCCCGCGGAAATGAACTGCCCTTCGTCGTCCGGACCGCGATGCGTGATGCTGTCGCTCATCCGGCGGAGCAGGTGCTCGTCGAATGACGGAGACGATCGGCCGTAATCCAGAACGCCGCAGATCCCGCACATAGGATCAGGCCGCCGGAGCGGATGACGGTGATGACGGAGTGCGCTTGCGCCACCAGACGAGTCCGATCGCCAGCAGACCGCCCAGCGCAAGCACGTTCGTGACCAGGCTCAGCGTCCGTCCGAACGAGAAACTCCGCGGCTCGAACCGCATCTCCAGCGTATGCGTTCCCGCCGGCACGACGACACCGCGGAACATATAGTCCAGTCGGTAGATCGGCGTCTCCTTCCCGTCGATCGTCGCGATCCAGCCCTTCGGATAGTACGCTTCGCTCAGAAACAGCAGATTGTTGCCCGTGGCATTGACCCTTAGTACCACATGCTGGAGATCGTACGTCACGTACTCGGCACCTGCGCCGTCACCGGGGGCATCCAGCGTCAGATGCGGATCCTCCATCAGGTACGCAACTTCGGACGGATTGAATGACAGGGCCGCCATGTTGTCCAGGATCTGTTTGCCGCCGGCGACTTCGTAACGACTCACAAAGAAGGCCCGCGGACCGGTCGAACGGTTCAGATAGACATTCATATCGGGACCGCGGTACACCGCATCCATGATACGGCTCGAGTCAAGCTGGTTGCTGAGGATATATTTCACGTTCATGAGCTGCCACACCAGCGGATTTCCCAGGCCGGCAACATCAACCACATCCTGATATTCCCGCAGCTTGGCGCCCTGGTAGCCGTACGCGCTCTGGATCCGCCAGTACGCAAGCGTGTTGTCATACGGCGGCTGCCCGTTGATAATCGTGAGCGTCCGGTACAGCGTTGTATCCTGCTGCAGGAATTTCACGTACGCCGGTGTCGCAAAGAGCTGCTGCTGCTCCGTCCGATCCTTCGGGTCCATCGGGCGCACGTCCATGCGCCACAGATCCCACAGCACAGCGATGACCAGCGCGCCAGCCAAGACCGGCAGTTTGACGGATCCTTTCGCGTACAGATAGATCGCACCGATCGCCAGCAGCAATACCGCTCCCGCCATCGCAATGTCCGTTGCCACCGCAGAACCGATGAACGCGTACAGTTCATCGATCACCTGTGCCTGCCCCGTGCCGACCTTCCGCGCCAGCTGAACGCCAATCTCCTTGACGGGAAAGACGCTCCTGAACAGGCTCTGCACGATGCTGCCGCCGGCGATACCCAGCGCGAGCAGCACCGCGAGCACACCCAGTCCCATCTTCCATTTCTTTTCCACCGCGGGCGCCATTCCCTGTGCGGTCTCGCGCATGAGTGAGGCAACGCCGTACGCCGCGAGCAGCGGAACAAAGATCTGCACCAGCACGAGGATCATCACCGGAGCGCGGAACTTGTTGAACATCGGGAAATAGCGGAACATCAGGTCATACACGACCGGGAATTCTTTTCCGAAGGAGATCAACAGCGACACCGCGATGATGACCGCCGACGCCTGGACGAACACGTCCTTGCGGTTCTTCCAGAATCCGATCGCCGCCAGAACCAGGATCACCACGCCCATGTACTGCGCGCCGTCCACCCACGGCTGCGGACCGAAATACAGATTCAGTGCGACCGGCTGCGCGGTCAACGGACCGTGGTACGTAATCGGACCGAATCCGTACCAGGTCGGAACCAAGAACGTCATCATCTCACCGGGACCGAAGGACCAGCTGGTCGCGTAGTCGTAATCGAGTCCCCCCGCCTGCGTCTTCGCTCCGCTCTGGGCCGTCATCACGACAGGCGCCGATCCGCGGATCGAGTACGGGTTGTACTCCCAGACCGAAAGATACTTGTCCGCATCCATGGCGAAGGCGATCACCGTCGCCGCTGCCAGGACCAGGCCCGCACGCACCACCCCCTTCCAGTCTCCCTTCTTCACCAGCGCATGCACAAGCGTGTACAGCAGGAAGATGCCGAGCGCGAAGAACATGTAGAAGATCATCTGCACATGTCCCGGCAGCAGCGCGTAATGCAGAAGGATCGTCAACACCAGCGCCCACCAGACCTCGAACTTCTCGCGCAACTTCTCGACCAGCAGCAGGGCGAACGGAAGGAACGCGATCACCGCGATCTTCGTGTTGTGACCGATCATAATCCAGACGATGATATACGTCGAGAAGGTCGCACCCAGGCCCGCCACCAGCGCGGCGAGCTTGCTCGCGGTTTTTCGGAATGCCAGCGCGTACATGCCCACGCCGAACAGAAAATAGAAGAAGAGCACCCAGCCGACCGGAGAGTTCAGCATGATCAGCTGGTACAGCTGTGAGACCTTTCCCAGGACCACGGCCGAGAGGTCGAACAGACGCGGGCCGCCGAAGGTCAGGCTGGCATATCCCGGCATGCCGCAGAAGATGTACGGATTCCAGAGCGGAAACACGCCTTGGTCGGCCGCATCCTTCAACACCGTGTCCCAGCTGTGCGAGGCGATCGAGTCCGAGCTCAGGAAGGTCTTGCCGCCGAAAATGACCGGCGCAAAGAAGACCGCCAGGGCCACGAACAGGACGGCCACCGCTGCGAGATGCTGGTACTTCTGCGGAATGTATTCGCGCTCGTCGCGCGCGCGCTTCGGCGTCGGCCGATCGTGCTGTATCTTGCTCATAGGGGTTGCCAGGACGATGGTGGGTGATCCTGCGGGCGACGGAGGTCGTCCAGCAGTCCGGCCAGACGGCGCGTGATATCCTTCCGCTCGTACTTCCTCACTGCCTCCTCGTGCGGCTGCAACGCGTCGTCATGGTAGAGAGATTTCTCAAAACAGTCAACGAAGGCCCGTTTGATGGCCGGCAGGTCATGATTCGCTGCGACAAACCCGCTGCCGGTTTCGCGAATGATGCCGGCGATCGCCCCCTCCGGCGCCAGCGCAATGATCGGACGGCGGGCGCCGATGTATTCGAACACTTTTCCCGGAACGATCCCGCCGCTCTCCTTCGACTCGTCCACGACCAGCAGCAGTGCGTCGGCCTGCAGGATCTCGCGGATGCTCTCGCTGTGCGGACGATACCCGATCACCTCCACCGCATCGCGCACCGCCGTCTTCGCGAACATCGCCTGCACTTCTCCGCCGAACCGGCCGAGGAATTTCAGCCGGATCTTCGACAGCGGAACCTTCCCTTCCGCCACCAGTTCCTCCACCGCAGTCAGGAACGTCTCCGGATTGCGCCGGCCGTACATGGAGCCGGTGTAGACGACCGTAAATCGCTCGTTCTTCCGCTTCGCGATGGCCGGATAATCTTCGGCGTCGAATCCGTTGGGGAGATGGACGCAATGATCTGAGCTGATCGCGGGATACTTCTGCCGGAAATCGGTCAGGATTCCCTCCCACGCCGCCTCGAGCCGGTCCGCCTTGCGGTACACGCTCCGCTCCAGCGCCCGATCGATCGCGCGCGGCAGCCACCATCGCTCCGGCGAGGAGATGAACCCGACCCACGGATCGCGGAAGCCGGCGATCCACGGCGTCCGTGTCCACCAGCTCGCAAGCCCGGCAATGAGCGCGGTGGTGTACGGCGGCGAGGAGGAATAGATCGCATCGATCTTCTCGTCGCGGATGATCCGTCGCGCAGCCGGCACGGCGGTCAGCAGCCAGCCCACGCGCGCATCCGGAATGAAGAACGTCGCGCGGATGAACGCCGCGAGCCGTTCGGCCATCGAGCGGTGTCCCGCCCCCTTCGGAATATTCTCGACATCGGTCGGGGCATCAGCCGCCTTGCCCGTGAGCCGGCGATACAGGCGATAGGGTTCGAGGATGGTCGTGCGATAGACATGCACACGCGGAGAGATCTCGGCCAACAATGATTCATCGCGGGCCGGGAAATCGCCGTTGGAGACGGTAAGGACCACCGGTTCCCAGCCGAACTGGGGCAGATACTTGACGAACTTCAGCACCCGCTGCACGCCGGGGCCGCCCGACGGGGGAAAGTAGTAGGTGATGACGAGAACCTTTTTCACCGGGGCGTCCGGAGGGAATGCGCGGTCATGGCTTGCGCGCCACCACGTTGAGCCCCGTGCCCTGCCGGTTCTCCGCACGATAGTCGAGCACCATCATCGGGAGCGCGAGCGGGAACGCGATGAGATAGTAGAACGGCAGCAACACGAGGAATGCTTTGGAGACATTCAGAAGCAGCATCGGGTACTTGAGGGCAATGCGCCAGTAGCGCTCGCCCCACGGGCCGTAGGTATAGCGCACCGTTTCGACGCGGAACCCGACCGATGTAAGTTTATCGCGGATCTCGTCCGCGCCGTAGCCGTTGCGCGCGTGCTCTTCGATGAAGCCGGTGTCCTCCTCGGAGTGCGCATCCGAGCCGCCGAGATTCGAGGGCGTGTTCACAAACAGAACGCCGCCCGCCTTGAGCGCGCGGAAGAAATTCCGGAACACCCCGACGTCGTCCGGAATATGCTCCATCACGTCGACGGAAAGGATGAAATCAAACCGCGACTCGTGCGCGATCTGCGTCAGGTCCTCCGCGCCGAACGAGCACTGCGCCAATCCGGCTCGCCGGAAGAACTCGCGGCAGTCCGCGATCTGCTCGTCCTTCAGGTCACTGGCATAGATCCGCGCCAGCGGAAAGCGCTTCGCCATGTAGTACGTGTACTGGCCGAACCCGCTGCCGGCGTCATACACATCGAACGGCGCGTTCTTGTTCCTGAGCTGACGGCGCAGCTCGCGCTTCACGTGCCACTCGCGCAGAAACATCACGCCCAGGAGCCTGTAGAACAGCACCCGCAACAGCGGCATGCGGCGGACGGTGTCGCCGAAGAATCGTTTGATAGGATCGTATTGCATACGTTTTGCCACCACTCCCCCATACCAAAGCAAGAACCTGACACCCCCTCTCCTTACAGGAGAGGGGGATTGGGGGAGTGAAGATCTCCTTTCGCCACTTGGATGATCATACGAAGCACTTCGTCCATTTTGCCACCACTCCCCATACCAATGCAAGA
>JAKAJH010000081.1 GCA_021813905.1 Bacteroidota bacterium
CGCGGTGATCGAGAAGGCGAAAGAGAGGGGCCGGCTGAACTACAGCATCGCAGCGCTGGCAAAGCGGGAAGGCTATGCCATATTCGAGGATCGTCTTGCGAAGATTCCCGTCACGCCCCTGCCGATGGTGACGTACAAGGTGATCGGTTTCGGGGGGAGGATGTTCGCTGTTCCGTTCGTCGACCGTCAGATAGAGTGGCTCAATGTCGAGACGGAAAAGCCCCTGCCGTGATCAGGGCGACTGTTTGCTGATCTCGACCAGGAGCTGAACGGCAGGCTGGAACGACGGAAACTGACTGAGGATTTGGAGCGTCACCTCTTTCGCTCGCGCCGCCTGTCCGTCCGCGAGGTATGCGCGGGCAAGAACGAGATCATTCTGAGCGCGTTCCTCCCTCGTCTGGGGGAATCGGGCCATCTGCTCGTAGTTCACAAGGGCGCGCTTCGGATTCTTGTCGTTCATCGCGATGTCGCCGAGTGTCCGGTACGCCTGGATCGTGGGCTCGATCGCAAGTGATGCCTGCAGCACGCGGGCCATGCCCTGCAGATCCCGTCGCACGAGCAGCAGACGCGCGAGGGCCATGTATCCTCTGATGTCGAGCGGGATCTGGTCAATGATCGCTCGATATTCGCGTTCCGCGTACGCCAATTTCCCCCGCCGCTCGTAGTACTGCGCCGCCGTCATGTGGGCCGATTCCCAGTCCACCATTCCCCGCGTGAGTTGCTCGGTCAGCACGGAAAGCGTGTCCGTCGGCAGGCTGTTGACGATCGGGAACTGGTCCACGAACGGCCATCCGGAGGTCAGAACCTCCGTGCGGCGCTTCGCCACCATCTCGTCAAGTTCGGTTACGGATCGCAGGTTCCAAAGGTCCTCATCCGTCAGCGTATCCCGATGCGTCCACTCCGCGGTCGGCGCACCGAGACCATTGAGGCGCATGAGGCGGGCATATTCCTTAGCCGCAAGGAAATAGCCCCGCGAGTTGGGATGAAGGTGCTCGGTGATCAGCGTGTGGCCGATGAGCGAATCGGGTGACGCGTCGCGGAATGTCCGTTCCATGTCGGCCACAAAAACGGCCGGCGGTGCGTTGAAGCTGAGCACGAGGCGGTTGAAGTCGCTGCTCATGCGGAAGCGGAGCTCGTCGAAGTCGCGTGCGGCGACGTACGCGGTGTCCGCGGCGCGGAAGTGCCTTTGCGCCTCGAGCGCCTGGCCCAGGATGTAGGACGCCTGTGCGCAGGAGGAATCGATACTGCGAGCGCGCCGGGCATCAGTGACGGCGTCCTCCGCGTTGCCGGCATGCAGTGCGGTCGTCGCACGCGCGAGCAGGGAATCTGCGAATGCGGCATCCGCGGGTGGCAAACCCGCTGCGTGGCGACTGATGAACGGCGGCTGGTCGCGGAGATCCGACACTTGCGTGGAGAGGATGACAGGCACGTCCTTCGCACGACACATCGTCAGAAGATCCTGAATGTTCGCACGAAAGGAATCGTACGCGCGCCAGTACAGTGGCGATCCGTACGGCACGTAGTGTCCGCGGGCAAGTCCCTCCATGAGCGTGCCCTGACTGCGGTGGGTCGGTTCGGAAACGATCCATCCCCGCACATGTGTCAGGACCGACCGGAGCAACAGGTACGTTTTGAAGTGCAGGAGGCGGAGCGAGAGGAGCGTAAGGAAGCGGGAACCGCCGAGCGATTCCATGGATGCGACCCCGAGCGCCCCGTAGAATTCGTTGTGACCGTCGTAGACGATCAGGAGATCCGGCTGGTAGTTCATCACCTCGGTGGCCATATCGAGGACCGTGAAGCTGTTCGTGGCTGTCATGCCGATGTTGACGATTTCGAACGTACGATCGGGGAATGCGGCGCGCAGATGCTGCCGGAGGAACGAGGAGAACGAACCGTTGTACCAGTACGGATAGCCGACGGTCGTGGAACCGCCGAGGAAGAAGATGCGGTATGTGCCGGGAAGCTTCTTGGCGCGGAAAAAGTCCGGCGACATGCTGGGTGAGAACTCGACGGTGCTGAAATAGCGTCCTTTGACGCCGGGATTGAGCGTGAGGTACTCGACGCCGCGAATGGTCTCCGAGCGGAAGAGACGGAGGTTCGGACCGTAATGGGACACCCGGAGGATGAGCTCGAGAAGACCGATCAGGACGAAGGGCAGAAGTACTGTCAGCGCGCCGAAGAGCCTGCGCCGGGCGGGGGAAAGGGGGCGGGACGGGGTCTGAGCTCGGGCGGTCACAGGCAATCTCATATCGCGGCCTCAAGAAGCCGATAATTTGTCACATATTCAATGCGGCATGATCGGGCTGAGCGTTGCAACTGCGGTGTGTTTTGGCTAACTTTTTTGCATGACTCCTCTTTGGGAATCCATTCGACGCGCGGGCCGCTGGTTGTACCGTCAGTGGATGCGTTTTGCCCACGTGATGGCCGTCGTAAATACCGCTCTCCTGCTCACGGTGATCTATATCGTCGTCATCGGACCGGCATGGCTGGTGCTGTGGATGATACGGAAGGATCTGCTGAACCGGACGTTGCGGCGGGATGGATCGTACTGGCGCACGCGCGTGCCGGTGCGTCACGAACTCGAGGATGTCCGGAGACAATTCTAGCGGCGGTCCGCATCGCTCCCGACGCCAACGTCAGAAACCGCGATTCCCACGACGGCATGAATATCCTCGGCATTTCGTGTTACTACCATGATGCAGCGGCGGCGCTGGTAATGGACGGCCGCCTGGTGGCGGCGGCTCAGGAGGAGCGCTTCACCCGTCGCCGGCACGATGCGGATTTCCCCAGGCATGCGGCGGAGTGGTGTCTCTCGGAAGGCGGACTGCAGCCCGGCGACCTTTCCCACATCGTCTTCTACGACAAGCCGTTCGTCAAATTTGAGCGTATCCTGCAAACGTATCTGGCGACATTTCCGATGGGTTATCGTTCCTTCATGAAAGCGCTTCCAGTCTGGATGAAGGAGAAGATGTGGATCCGTCAGGCGATCATGCAGGAAATGGCGTACGAGGGGGAGATCCTGTTCGCCGATCATCACACGTCACACGCCGCCAGCGCCTTCCTCGTCTCGCCATTCGACGAAGCAGCCATTCTCACGATCGACGGAGTGGGTGAGTGGGAGACGGCCACGGCCGGATACGGGCGAGGAACCGATCTGCAGATCGACCAGGCTATCTGGTTCCCGCACTCGCTCGGACTGCTCTACTCGGCGTTCACCTACTATCTGGGCTTCAAGGTGAACAGCGCTGAATACAAGGTCATGGGCCTGGCGCCGTATGGTGAACCGCGCTTCTACGACCTGATCATGAAGGAACTGGTCTCACTGCGCGACGACGGAAGCTTCAAGCTGAACATGCGGTACTTCACATACCACTACGGCCTGACGATGACCGGACGCCGCTTCGCCCGGCTGTTCGGCGAGCCGGTCCGCTCACCGGAGAGTGCGCTGACCCAGTTTCACAAAGATGTGGCGGCGTCAATCCAGAAAGCGACCGATACGATCGTTGTGGCGATGGCACGACATCTCCAGCGGCGCACAGCGATGCGAAATCTCTGCCTCGCGGGCGGCGTGGCGCTGAACTGTGTATCCAATTCGAAGGTCCTCGAGGAGACGGATTTCCAGAAGATCTTCGTCCAGCCGGCTGCCGGTGACGCCGGCGGTGCCGTGGGCGCCGCATTCTATGTCCAAAACACTGTCCTCCGCAATCCCCGCAGCTACCAGATGCAGAACGCGTTTCTCGGTCCCTCATTTTCGGACGACGAGATCAGCGCGTTTCTGACCGCGCAGGGGATCGCACATCGGCCGCTTGACCGGCAGACGCTCCTGTCGGAAACGGCGCGACTCGTCGGCGAGCAGAAGGTGGTCGGATGGTTCCAGGGACGGATGGAGTTCGGACCCCGTGCCCTTGGAGCGCGCAGCATCCTGGCGGACGCACGCAACCCGAAGAATCAGTCGGTGGTCAATCTTAAGATCAAATTCCGCGAGAGCTTTCGACCGTTCGCACCGACCGTGCTCGAAGAGCGAACCTCGGAATACTTTGACTGGAAGGATCCAAGCCCGTTCATGCTCTTCGTGGCCACCGTGCGGGAAGACAAACGCGAGATCCCGGCGGTGACGCACGTGGATGGCTCGGCACGTCTCCAGACCATCGCGCGGGATCAGCATCCGCTCTATTACGATCTGGTGAAGGAATTCGAGCGTCAAACGGGATGCCCGGTGATCATCAATACCTCATTCAATCAGCGGGGAGAGCCGATCGTCTGCACACCCGCGGACGCGCTGAACTGCTTCCTGCGGACCGGCATCGATCATCTCGTCATCGGAAGCTTTATTCTGAACAAGGCGGACATGAGTCCCGAACGAGTCGCCGAGGCGGCAAACCGTACGTTTGAACCGGATTAGGAGGCCTATGCCGAATCTGAAACAGATCAAGAGGCGCGTGTCGATCGTGGCTGAATTCTGGGATTTCATGAAGACGCGCAAGAAATGGTGGCTGGCACCGCTGTTCTTCATATTTCTCCTGCTCAGCCTGCTGATCGTGCTGACGCAGGGATCCGCACTCGCTCCGTTCATCTACACGCTCTTTTAGGATTCACTCATGCCACTTCGTATCAGGCCGTTTACTGCCGCCGTGCTTTTCAGTCTTGCGCTGGGCTCTTCCATGCGGGGACAGGATTCCGTGGATGTGACCTTCCGGTACACGCCTCCCACAGCCCAGACGTCGGCGTTTCTGACCGGCGAATTCAATGCCTGGAGCAACTCCGCGTGGCCGATGACGTCGGTGGGGAACAACACATTCATTCGCACGGTACGGCTTTCCACCGGGGGAGCAACGCCCGCCATGTTCACAGGCTCTCCCTACATCCCCGGGGCGTTTGAGTACAAGTTCTACTATCCGGGCGCGTCGAATTGGCCGAATGATCCTCTGAACCCGCGGGTCGATCCGAGCCACACCGACAACTCTGTCCTGTTCGTGAAGAATCCGACGATCTACCATCTCGCCACGACCGATCAGATCGCCGGCAACAGCTTGACCGCGCTCGTGCGGACCAACATGCCCGTCATCTCGGCGTATCTGTTTCCGGCGGTCGGCTCCGCGCTCGATACGGCAGCGCTGAGTATCCGCATCGATACGGCCCTGTACACCGGCATCGGGGCGTTCTACGACGGCACGGCGCGGCTTTTCCAGTTCGCGGTTCCCGGATCGCTTGCGAACGGCACGCACGTCGCTCACCTGTCGGTCGGTGCGGTGGCCGATTCTGTCACGTTCACCGTCCAGGCCGGCTTCGTGCAGATCCTGACGCACGGAGGATTTTCCACGTGGTACGCTCAGCGCACGGTCCTCGGACTTGTGCAGGATACGAGCATTCATGCGGTAAAGATCGTACGGAATTCCACGGACACGGTCGTGGCCCCGGTGTCCGCCGGAAACTTTTCCTGTCCGGTCCCGCTGCTCGAAGGGGCGAACGTGATCCGTGCGGTGGTGGATTCGCCGTCCTTGCATGTCTCGGATCCGATCACTATCAGCCGGCTGGTGAATCATGCTCCCACAGCCGCCGTCGCGATCGCATCCGGTGCCGGTAATACGGTGAACTTGTCGGCCACGGCGAGCACCGATCCGGATTCACAGGCGCTGACATTCAGCTGGCGTGATGATGTCCGTTCTCCGCTCGGAATCGGAGGGAAGACGGATACGGCTGTCTCGGTGACGATCCCGTCCGCGCCGGGCGAATACTACTTTGGACTCGTGGCACGCGATCCCGATGGACACGCGGACAGTACGACGGCGTACTTTGTCGTCAACGCGGATGGAACTCTGGGCATTCCGACGGAAGCGAGTAATCCGGAGTGGGTCAAGCGCGCGCGCATCTACTTTCTCTTCCCGAAGGCGGCTTCCGCCACGGGCAACCTCGCCGGTTCGGCCGCGCTGCTGCCGTTTATCAGGTCAATGGGTTTCAGCGTGGTGTGGCTGATGCCGGTCATGAAGAACGCCTCTCCCATCGATCAGGGATACGGTGTCGGCTACAACATCGTGGATTTCTACAACGTCGCTCCGGAATACGGCACGGACACGGACTTCCGGAATTTCATGTCGCAGGCGCATGCGCTCGGCCTTCGCGTCATTCTGGACATCACGCCGAATCATACGAGCCGTTCTCACCCGTTCTCAGTCGACGCGCACACGTATCATCAATGGTCCCCGTACTGGTCGTGGTACCAGCATGCGACCGATGCATCGGATACGCGAGGACTGGGATGGGGAACGGACCCCGACGGATTTGTCTACTACGGCGGATTTGGCGATCAACTTCTGAATTACAACTGGAGCGATCTGGATGCACGGGCGGAAATGATCAATGTGTACAAGTACTGGGTTCAGCAGTACGGCGTGGACGGCTACCGCTTCGATGTATACTGGGGTCCGCACAACCGCTACGGAGAAGCGGCAATGGGCATTCCCGTCCGCCACGCGCTCAAGCATATCAAACCGGATATCATGCTGCTGGGCGAAACCGATGGGACGGGGGCCGGTTCTGAAAACAATTACGCGGACTACGGCAGGGGCGGAGCTGATCTTGCCTACGACTGGAAACTGTATGGCGGTCCGGTGAAGTACTTCAACTTCTCCTCCTCAGGCATCACCGATCTTGACGGGGACGTCTCCAACGGTGGATACTGGCCCGGCCCGAATGCGCGCTTCCTCCGGTTCATGGAGAACCAGGATGAGGACGTGATCTTCTACAACAATCCCACGCCGACGGCGTACTACGACGCTGATCCGACCACGGCGTTTCGAAAGAGCATGCCGATGGCCAGCGTGATCTTCACGGCGCCGGGTGTTCCGCAGCTGTGGAACGGGCAGGAAGTCGGCTGGGGGTACGGCATCGGCGGAGCCAAGGAGAACCGGAACCGGAGCACGATCAACTGGTCCTTCAGCGGCGGGATGCTGCTGAAACCGCACTATCAGAAACTGGCCACCATCCGGGGCGCGTTCCCGGCGTTCGCCACGCAAACGTACCGGCGGATCGCATCAAATTCTTCCCTGGTGTATGCGTTCACGCGCCCGTATGCCGGCGAAGATGCGGTCGTTGCCGTGAACTTCGGCCCGGGCGCGGTCTCGACAACGCTCACCGCGTCTGCAGCCGATCTCGGAACGGCATACGTGGAAGGCAAAACGCTCACGGCGAGCGACGTCTATGCGGACTCGACATCGACGGTTCAGATGATCGGCAGCCAGATCTCCATCCCCGTGACGCTGACAGGCTACGGGACGACGGTGATCATTCTGGCGGACAGCGCGCGGCATCTCGTCTACCCGCCGTTGACGGATGTCGCCGACGCACCGTCACCGGCGATGCCGACCGATCTCGAATTGCATCAGAACTATCCCAATCCCTTCAATCCGTCCACGACGATCGAATACGCGCTCCCGCACGCGGGTGCGGTGCGACTGACGGTGTTCAGCGTGCTCGGAGAAGAGATCGTCCGCCTGGTTGACGACGTGCAGCAGGCGGGAGCGCATCGCGCAGTGTGGAACGGCCGCACGTTGCATGGAATACCTGCCAGCTCGGGCGTTTACTTCGTCCGGCTGGATCAGGGCGGTGCCATGCGGACCATGCGCATGATTCTGCTCAAGTAGACCGGTGCGCATGACGGCAGATCGAACGAATCGGTTTCCGTGGATCGTGTTCGCTGTCCTCGCGATCGTCGGGAGCCTGGCTGCGCAGCCGAAGGCCGTGAACGGCGGCGTGAAATTCTCCTTCCGCGGCTTTGCGCGGTCGGTGGAGCTCGTCGGCGACTTCAACCAGTGGCAGCGCGGTGCCGATTCGCTCCGGCGGACGGTCGACGGAACCTGGATGTGCGTCCGGCCCGTCTCTCCTGGTGTGCATCAGTACAAATTCATCGCGCAGACGGATTCCGCCCGCTACGTCCTTGACGCCGGAAATCCGGCTGCCGTGGACAACTACAATAATTCGTCGCAGAACTCGGTCTTCACGCTGACCGAGGACTACCGGGTGTTGCTGCAGGGATATCAACCATTGCCGACAAAAGCCATGAACGACGACTATCCGAAGACGGGGAAGACGCTGTACCTGAACATCATCTGGCACCAGCATCAGCCCCTCTATCTCGATCCCGCATCCGACCAGCTCCAGGGCCCGTGGGTGCGCACGCACGGCACGAAGGACTACTACGACATGGCGTCGACAGTCGGCGGTTATCCGGACGTCCATTTCACGGTGAATCTCACGTCGTCGCTCCTGCTTCAGTTGCAGGAGTACTACGTGGATCGCCTGAAGCCGTTCGTCGATCTCCGGAAGAACCGCGTGAATGCGAAAGCGTATTTCGCCCGGATGGCGGGGAAGACTGATCCGTGGATCGACCTGGCCCTCAAGCCTACGGCCGAGTTCAACGCGACGGATCGCCGCTATCTCCTGGAGAACGTCTGGAATGCGTTCGGGGTGAGTGAGGTGGTCATCGGCCGATTCCCGCAGTACGCGCGGCTGAAGAGCCGCTTTGCCGCCGTCGGATCGGGCGGAATGACGGAGCAGGAGATGCGCGAGATCAAATTTTGGTTCTATCTCGCGAGCTTCGATCCGGACTTTCTCGAAAGCCGTCAGAAACTGGCCAGCGGCGCGACGATCGATCTCACCGATCTTGTCACAAAG
>JAKAJH010000082.1 GCA_021813905.1 Bacteroidota bacterium
TACTGGTCAGGATATCGCCGACAGTCAGTCCGGGTTTCGCTTCATCCGCCGAGCGGTGGTGGAACACACGGCGTTCCATCATGACGGATTTGAGGCCGAGACGGAATTCCTGCTTGCTGCGTCACAGGCCGGTTACCGGATCGACCACGTGCCCGTGCGCACCGTCTATGCCGGCGAACGCAGCCACATGACCAAATGGCGAACCACGGTGAATTTCATCCGCGTACTCTTTCAGGCTCCATGATGGGACGATTTGACGACGAACGTGCGGAAATGGTTGAGCTGATCCATGAACGGGGCATCACGGATGACCGTGTGCTCTCGGCCCTGCGGCGTGTCGAACGACATCAGTTCGTGCTTCCGGCATTCCTGCATCGCGCGTATGAGGACTCCGCGCTTCCCATCACCACCGGCCAGACGATCTCACAGCCGTACACCGTGGCGTTCATGACGCAGGCGCTGGCGCCGGCAAAGGATACGAGGGTCCTCGAGATCGGAACGGGTTCCGGATACCAGGCGGCCGTACTCGCGGAAATGGGCTGCCGCGTCTTTTCGATCGAACGGCACATGGACCTGCATCTCCAGGCGCGGAAGCTGTTGGAGCGTCTCGGATATCGGGTGGCAACCCGCTGCGGTGACGGCACCGTGGGATGGAGCGAGTTCGCGCCGTACGACGGCATTATCGTGACAGCCGCCGCACCGGAGGTGCCGCAGCCGCTCCTGGATCAACTCGGGGATGGCGGACGCCTGGTGATCCCGGTGGGGGATCAGCAATCGCAGCGAATTGTGATTGTGACGCGGCATGCCGATCAGTTCGACACGACCGAGGCTGATGGATTCAAATTCGTCCCGCTCATCGGTAAGAAGGGATGGCAGCACAACGGACGCTGAAAGCCCGATGACGGTGCGTCCGGTCATCCTGGCGCTTGTGGGTCCGACCGCTTCGGGGAAGTCGGCGCTCGCGATGCGAATCGCAGAACAGATCGGCGGAGAGATCATCTCCGCTGATTCCCGTCAGGTGTTTCGCTATCTCGACATCGGCACGGCAAAGCCCTCGGCCGCCGACCGACAGCGCATTCCTCATCACTTTGTCGACATCCTTGATCCCTCCCAGGAATACAGCGCGGGCCAGTTTGGCATCGATGCCCGCGCGCTCCTCTCAAAAGCGGTTCCGGAGAGACGGCGGCTCATTGTGGCAGGGGGCTCCGGCCTGTATGTGAAAGCGATTATCGACGGGCTCTTCGACGGTCCGGTCCGCGATCCGGCGATCCGGCATCGCCTTCAGGAAGAGCTGCACACACGCGGACCGCAGACTCTCTTCGGGCGGCTGCAGTCGCTGGATCCGGCGGCCGCGGCGACGATGGATGCGACGAAGACGCGACGCGTCATCCGGGCGCTGGAGGTGATCGAAGTGACCGGACGGCCGCTGTCGGCGCAGCACGCGGACCAATCCTCCGCGCTCCCGTTCGAGATTGAGCAATGGGCGCTGGCCTGGGACCGGCGGGAGCTCTATCGACGAATCGAGGAGAGGGTGGATGCCATGCTGAAGACCGGACTAGTGGACGAAGTGCGCAGACTTCAGCAGATGGGATACGATCCTGCGCTGAATGCACTGAACACAGTCGGCTACAAAGAGGCTTTCCAGTACCTTTCCGGCCGAATCTCCTCTGAGGAGATGGTGTCTCTCATCAAGCAGCAGACGCGACGGTTCGCAAAGCGTCAGCTCACCTGGTTCCGGGCAGACCGGCGCATCCATTGGGAGCCGATTGGGCATGATGACGACCTCGCGCGAATCGCGGAGAAGATCCTTCGGCGTTATGCGGAGTAGCAGCGTTGCATCCAGATTCCGTCGATTGATTCTCACCTGCTATTTCCCTATATTAATGCTGTTGAAGATGCATCGGGGCGTAGCGTAGCCTGGCTAGCGCGCTTGGTTCGGGACCAAGAGGTCGGGGGTTCAAATCCCCCCGCCCCGACGAAGAGAAGTTGAGAGGCAGGAATTGCGGAGGGTACGAGTGCCGCACGCTCATTGAGAATCGGTCGGGGGTTTCCGTGGCGCCGAGGGCGCCACGAGATTTCGACCCCACCGGGGTCGGACAAATCCCCCCCCCGCCCCGACACCTGTCGCGAAGCGGACTCATCGCGATCCGCGCACGCTAAACAGGCCTGAAGCCCTCCCGAATACAGTTCTGCGGAGGATCCTGCTGTTCCGACGAACGAAGAGCCGAACACAGCAGAATCACTATCCCACCAACGCCGACTCCACCAATCATGCCTTCCCACATCGTTGCGATCATCGGTCGTCCCAATGTGGGCAAATCCACGCTCTTCAACCGTATCCTCGGACTTCGCGAAGCCATCGTGCATGACACGCCCGGCGTGACCCGCGATCGGAAGTACGGAGAAGCTGAATGGGTCGGCAAGCATTTTACGATCATCGATACGGGCGGATATGTTCCTGCGTCGGACGATGTGTTCGAACGCGCCATTCGGGAGCAAGCGGCTGTGGCAATTGAAGAGGCCGACTCCATCGTGTTTGTCGTGGATGCGATGGAAGGGATCACTCCCCTCGACAAGGAAATCGCCAACATCCTCCGGCAGTCGAACAAGCCCGTGCTGCTTACCGTGAATAAAGTGGATTCGGCGAAACGCGAGGCGTACATGGCCGAATTCTACGCTCTGGGTCTGGGGGATCCGGTGGGTATTTCCGCCCTCGGCGGACGAGACGTCGGAGACTTCCTTGATCGCGTGACGGGGGAGATCAGGAAACCGGCGCGCCAGGCCCGGGCCACGCGCCTGCGCATCGCCATCGTCGGCAAGCCGAACGTCGGCAAATCCTCGCTGGTGAACGCACTGCTCGGCAAGCAGCGCCAGGTGGTCACACCCATCGCCGGAACGACGCGCGATCCGGTCGATTCGATCCTTCACTACCAGGGCGAAGAGATCGTGCTGGTGGACACCGCGGGACTTCGCAAACGCAGCCGGATCACCGAGAGCGTGGAGTTCTTCAGCACGCTGCGCACGCTGCGCAGTCTGGAGCACAGTGACATCGCCATTGTCCTGATGGATGCCGTGCAGGGGGTGGACAAACAGGATCTACAGATCGTGGAAGCCGCGATGCAGCGATTCCGGCCGGTCATTATTGCGGTGAACAAGTGGGATCTGGTCGAGAAAGAGACGAACACCTCCCGCGACTATGAATCGGTGATCCAGAAGAAGCTGGGTGTGTACGACTTTATTCCGGTGGTGTTTATTTCCGCGTTGACGAAGCAGCGGATCGCGCGCGTGGTGGACCTGGCGAAGAAGATGCACGCGGAACAGGCGCGGCGCATCTCCACGAGCGCGCTGAATAACACGCTCATCCCGGAGATCCAACGGACGCCGCCACGCTCTTCGAGTCCGAAAGAGATCAAGATCAAGTACGTCACCCAGGTCAAGAGTACGCCGCCGATGTTCGCGTTCTTCTGCAATGAGCCCACGCTGGTGCAGGAGAGCTATCGCCGCTATCTCGATCATCGCATCCGCGCGCACTTCGGCTTTGACGGCATTCCCCTCCGGATCGTCTTCAAGAAGAAATAGGAGGTCTGTGTGAAACACCTCACCGTGCTGCATCATCCGCTTGTACTACGCGATCTGACCGTCCTGCGGGACAAGCGCACGCCGAGCCATATCTTCCGCGCGGTGCTCCGCCGCATGGCGACACTTATGGCGTACGAAGTGACACGGGACCTGCGGATGACACGGGTGCGGATCAGCACGCCGCTGGAACGAACCAGTGGGGTGCGCGTGGCACAGCCGGTGGTGCTGGTGCCGGTGCTGCGGGCCGGGCTGGGTCTGGTGGGTGGATTCATCGAGGTTCTTCCCGACGCCCGCGTCGGCCACATCGGGCTGTACCGGAACGAGGAAACACTGAAGCCGGTCGACTACTACTTCAAGGTCCCCCGCAATATCGCCGGGACGCTGGTCGTGATCCTGGATCCCATGCTGGCCACGGGCGGAAGCGGCGTCGCGGCCGTGAGCTATCTCAAGAATCGCGGCGCGAAAAACATCCGCTTTGTCAGTCTCGTCGCCGCTCCCGAAGGAGTGCGGGCGCTCCGGCGTGCTCATCCTGATGTACCGGTGTTCACGTGCGCTCTGGACCGGCAATTGAACGCACGCGGATACATCCTTCCGGGTCTCGGCGATGCCGGCGACCGGATCTTCGGGACGGAATAGGTGCTTGCCCGATCCGCCTTTGTCCTCCTTGTCCTTCTGCTGAGCGCGACGGCCGGCGCTCAGGAACGGCATCGTCTTGACCGGCCGCTGCATGACGCGGTCATGCGGGGGACGGACCTCATCCTCCGCCAGGAGTATGCATCCGCGGAATCGACCTTCGCCGACCTGCGCCGCCGCTTTCCCTGTCATCCGGCGGGATATCTGTACGAGGCCGCGGTGCTTCAGGCGCAGGCGCTCGATTTCGGCACGTTCGTTCCTCGTCCGGCGTTCGACTCGCTCCTGGAGCGCGGACGGGATGCGTGCACGGCACTGCCGGATCCCGAATGGACGCAGTACTTTCTTGCGACGGCGGACGGGTATGATGCGGTGGCCCGTGCCGAACGGGGCGACTGGTTGGGCGGCATCCGCAAGGGACTGGCATCGGCGTCGGTGTTTGAAGACCTGGTCGCAGCAGACTCCGGATTCATCGATGCGTACGCCGGCGTCGGAACTTATCTCTACTGGCGAAGCCGGAAGACGGCATTCCTGCGCTGGCTGCCGTTCGTTGCGGATGATCGGGCGGAAGGGATCGCGCTGCTCGAACGGTGTGCGCGGGAAGGGACCTACAACCGGTTCGCTGCCGTCAGTTCTCTGGTGTCGCTGTTTCTTGATCGCGAGGCATATCCGGATGCCGAGACGTGGTCCCGCATCGGCCTGCAGACGTATCCTGACAACCGGGTCTTTCTGTGGGGACTCGCGACTGCGCTCGACCGGGAGCATCGGTCCGCCGAAGCGGTCGGCGCCTACCGGACACTGCTCGCATCCATTCTCTCCTCCCATTCCCCTAATCCGTACAACGAGATCGTCTGCCGTCTGAACCTCGCGCGCTGTGCCATCGCGTCACAGCAACCTGACAGTGTCCGTCCGGAGCTGACGGCGGTGCTGCGTTACGAGCACTTCGCGTTCCCGGATGCCTACCGCTCGCGGGCTCAGCAGAAGTTCGACGACGCCCGACGGCTGCTGGAATCGCGGTAGCGAACGCGGGAGCCAATCTTGACATTCGGGTGCGAATACCTATATTCTATCGTGGAACCGCGCATTGCTCCACCGGGGTTGTATTAAGAAGACACGATATCGATCCCCATGGTTGACGCCCGCTACAAGAAGAAACTTGATGATCTGCTCGCCACGTGCCGGAAGAATCTCCGTTCCGTCGACGAGGACCTGATCACGCGCGCGTTTACCATGAGTCTTGAGGCGCACAAGCACGACCTGCGCGCATCGGGCGAGCCGTACTTCCTGCATCCCTACGAGGTCGCCATGGTGGTGGCCAAGGAAATTCCGCTCGATGACGTCTCGATCGCGGCGGCATTGCTGCACGATGTGGTGGAGGATACGCACTTCGAGCTGAAGGATGTCCGCGCCGAGTTCGGCGATGCGGTGGCGGACATCGTGGACGGCGCGACCAAGATTACCGATATTTTCGAAAGTCATGAGGTCCGCCAGGCGGAGAGCTACCGGAAGCTGCTGCTGTCGATGGTCAACGACATCCGGGTGATGCTCGTGAAGTTCGCCGATCGCCTCCACAACATGCGCACGCTGGAATATCTCCCTCCCGAGAAGCAGCAGCGCATGGCCCGTGAAACGCTCGACATCTATGCGCCGTTTGCCCACCGGTTCGGTCTCGCCACCATTAAATGGGAACTGGAGGATCTGTCATTCAAAGCGCTGCACCGGGCGGAGTACGATCAGATCGCGCGCCAGATCCGGTCGCGGCGCCGGGAGCGGGAGCACTACATCAATCGCTTTGTCCAGCCGATCAAGAAGCGGCTGATGGACGAGGGACTGCAGTTCGAGGTGGTGGGCCGCCCCAAGCATATCTTCAGCATCTACAACAAGATGGTGAAGCGGGCGAAGCCGATCGAAGAGATCTACGATCTGTTCGCCGTGCGTATCATCCTCGACAGCGAAGATAACAGTGACTGTTTCATCGTCTACAGCATCGTCTCGGAGATCTACAAGCCGATCCCGGAGCGATTCAAGGATTACATCTCCGTCCCGAAGAAGAACGGCTACCAGTCGATCCACACGACGGTCGTCGGGCCGGATGGACGGATGGTGGAGGTGCAGATCCGCACGAAGGCGATGCACGAAGTGGCGGAGAAAGGCGTGGCCGCCCACTGGATCTACAAGGACAGCAGGACGCCTCTCGACAAGGAGCTCGAAAGCTGGATCAACTGGGTGCGCGAGATCTTCGAGCAGAAGAACGAAGAAGCGCCGCGCGAATTGATGGAGAGTTTCAAGCTCAACCTCTACCAGGATGAGATCTATCTTTTCACGCCCAAAGGGGACCTGAAGATCCTGCCCCGCAACGCCACGCCCGTCGATTTTGCGTTCGAGATCCACTCCAACGTCGGCTACCACTGCATCGGCGCCAAGGTCAACGGCCGCATCGTGCCGCTGAACACGCTGCTGCGCAGCGGCGATCAGGTGGAGATCATCACCTCCAAGAATCAGACGCCGAATCCGGACTGGGAACAGTTCGCGGTGACCTACAAGGCGAAGACACATATTCGCAAGTACATCCGCGAAGAGAAACGTCAGCGGGCGGATGAGGGCCGGGAGATCTGGGAGAAGAAGCTTCGGAAGCGGAAGGTCCATGTCGAGGCCGCGGAGATCGAGAAATTCGTCCGCACGCTGAAATTTAACGACCTGCAGGACTTCTATCTCGCGCTGCGAAGTGAAACGGTGGAAGCGGATACCGTGCTCGAACAATTTCTTGTTCGGTCGAAGAAGGCGGGCGCGGAAGGGGAAGCGGTTGAAGCGGAGGCGAGCGATTCGCTGTTCTCGAAGTTCGTGAGCACGGCACGCGATTTCGCCAGCGGCATCTCGATCCTCGGCATGAATGACAACTTCATGCATCAGTACGCGAAGTGCTGCAATCCGATCCCGGGGGATGAGATCGTCGGCTTCGTGACGACGGGAGAAGGGATCAAGATTCACCGGAAAGACTGCCGCAATGTCGTGTCGCTCCGGCTGGCCGAAAGCGCCCGGATCGTCGAGGTGTCCTGGCCGCCGGCCAGCGGCGCCGATTTCATCGCGGGTGTTCACGTCTCCGGCGAGGACCGGCCGGGACTGCTGAACGATGTGACCCACGCGATCTCCACGTTCCAGAACACCAACATCCGGTCGGTCAATATGGATTCGAAGGGGATGTTCTTTGACGGCCAGATCATCCTCTACGTCAAAGACACCGACCACCTCAACCGCATCATCGACAAATTGAAACGCGTTCCGGGCATCACGAACGTGGAACGGTTTGTCGGCTGAGCGCACTCGATCCGGGGAGCGACGATGGCAGCAACCGGCGGTCGCATGCTGGGGATTGACTACGGCTCGGAACGTATTGGCGTCGCGCTGAGCGATCCGCTCGGCATTCTGGCCCAACCGCATCTGACCCTGCGCAATGACGCCGGTGCGATCGATCATGTGAAGGAGCTGGTCGCGTCGGAGTCGGTTCGGCTCGTGGTCGTCGGCATGCCGCTGAATTTGAAAGGGGAGAAGGGGAAGAAGGCGCAGGAGGTCGAATCCTTTGTGGAACGTCTCCGGGCGGCCATCGACGCGGAGATCGTGCTGTGGGATGAACGGTTCACGACGACCATGGCGCATCAGAGCCTTCTCGCGATGGGAACGTCAAAGCGGTCCCGACAGGCTGACAAAGGACGGGTCGACGCCATGGCGGCCGCGATTCTCCTGCAGAGTTATCTGGATCGCGTGAAACAATCTCCCGCGTGCGGCCCATGGTAGATCCCGAACCAACGAAAGGCCTTCCTCCGGAATCATCGGCGGGGAGCGCGCCTGTCCGCGGAACATTCCTGAGACGAACGGGACAACGGCTTCGCGCGTCCGTGGTCGCACATCCGATCCGCTGGGGGCTGGGGACGTTGCTGGGATTGCTCGTACTCCAGCTCGCCGTGCTGCCGTACGGGGAAGTTCTGGCGTATCGCAGAACGAATCCGAAGGAAACGGCATTCATGCGGGAGCAGGAGGAAGCCGCACGGGAGAAGGGACGTCGTTTCCGGAAGATGCAGTACTGGATCCCGCTGCGTGAGATCCCGCGCGATGCGGTGAACGCCGTGATCGTGGCGGAAGACGGAACATTCTGGACCCACGGCGGATTCGACTGGTACGAATTCCGGGAATCCGTGGAACGGAACCTGGAGGAGGGTCGGGCCGCGCGGGGCGCCAGCACCATCACGCAGCAACTGGTGAAGAACCTGTTCCTGTCTGCGTCAAAGAATCCGCTGCGGAAGCTGAAGGAATGGGCGTTGACATGGTTCACCGAGCGGGTGATGTCGAAGTCCCGCATTCTGGAGCTGTATCTGAATGTGATCGAGTGGGG
>JAKAJH010000083.1 GCA_021813905.1 Bacteroidota bacterium
GCGGACACATCAAACGACGCATTCTCGCCGATCTGCTGCTGGAAACCGATTCCATACTGGGTCGTCTGTTCCGGCTGAATACCGAAACCGATCGGGTTCTGGTAGAAGAATCCGCCCTTGATGATATTGTAGAACAGTGCCGCACCGCGGTAGGTCTCTGCAAACCGCGGCTGCTGGATGAACCGTCCGAACTGAGAGTAAAACACGGTCCGGTCCGTCACCGGGAACGAGAACCCGATTCGGGGGCTCACATAGCTCTTCGCGGTTGTCGTCTCAAGGTTCGACACATTGATCGCGCCCAGAGAGTCCACGAATGACAGTTTGGCCGGATCCTTCCATTGCACGACATCGGCCGAGATATAGTCGTAGCGGAGTCCGATGTTCAGGATGATGTCCTGGAGCTCGACCTTGGACTGCACATAGGCACCGCCAAACGCCGGATGCCGCGCGCCAAGATCCAGAAGAGCGCTGCCCGACGTCGTGTTGTTGTCGATCTCATTGCCGAACACATCATAGCCGACGTTGTTCGGGCCATAGCTGCGCAACCGACGTGCCAGAGCACCTGCGGGCGACTTGTCGGCCGTATTCACGGTCGTGTCGTTGAAATCACGCGCCCACAGCAACTCACTGGCAGGGTCGAACCGGCGATACGTGTATTCCGTATACTCACCGCCCACCTTCACCTCAACGGACTTCGAGACCTGAGAGGTGAAATCGAGGCGGCCGCCAAGACCCGACTGCTTCGTCTTCAGATAGCCCGCGATCTGCGTGCCTGGTTGATTGAAGGACGGCAACTCCCCGATTCCGCTTTCGCCCGTACCGAGGACGATCTGGTAGGGATCAAAGTTCCGGCCGTTCGCGCGAATCGTGTACCCGTGCATCGCATTGGCGCTGGAATCACCGTAGTACCGAATGGCGGACGCATCTTCGCCGAACGCCTGATCATAGCCGAGCGTGTTCGTGAAGTAGTAGTTGAAGCTGCCTTCCAAATACGTGGTCGGCGTAATGAAGAACGTCGCCTTCGCGTTCGCGAAGCCGTTCGAATTGTCGTAGGCGCCGAGACGCGACTGGTTGAACAGGTTCGCCGTTGTGGTGGTACCGACGCCTGTGTTGGCCGAGTATGAACCGCCGACACGCAGCTGGAACTTGGAGAGCGCATAGCTCAACGTTCCCGTCAGGGTCGTCCGCTTGTCGTCGCCGCCCATCGTATTGCCGGGACGCGCAATCAGGTTCATGGTGTCGGACAGTGCGTTCGTTGGATGCACGGACGTATAGGTCGGCGCCATGCGGACGCCGAGGAAGTTGTAGCCATCCCATGCGCGAATGGCCGGATCACCGGTCGCCGTGTACTGCAAGCTTCCGAAGAAGCGGAGGTTGTTCAGTCCCAGAGGACCGCCTGCGGTCACCGTCACATCCTGATAGCCGTAGGAGTAGCCGCCGAGGGATTTCGTTCCGAGACCGGTGTATTTGTCCGTCTCGTACAGCGCCGCGATCTTCCACTTCTCACCGCCCGTGCGGAGTTCGCTGCGCACCAGCCCGGCTGCGGCACCGCCGAATTCAGCCGTGTAGCCGCCGGTGAGGACCTGCACCTGCTCGAGGGCTTCCGCCGTGATCGTCACCGCACGGCCACCGTCGAAGATGTTCGTGATGGTCACACCGTTGAGCGAGAATCCGGTTTCATCCGGACGGCCGCCGCGGATGTAGATGTTTCCGCCGCTCTCAACCACGCCCGGCTGCAGCACGATCGCCGCGTTGATACCGCGGTTCGGCAGCTTGGCGAAGAAGTCACTATCGATCACCCGAACAGCGCCTGTCGCCGTCTTGTTGATCAACGGACGTTCAGCAACGATCTCAACGGTCTGGACCTGAACATCTTCCGACGGAAGATCGAACTTCACTTCCGACGTCAGGTCGAGGTTCACGCGGACGTTGGTGACCGTGATCGCTTTGTAGCCGACGTAGCTCGCTTTGAGCTGATACGTGCCGGCCGGCACGTTGATGATCAGGAACGCTCCATCGACGTCGGTGGATGCGCCCATGTTCGTGCCTTCGACCGTGATGTTGGCACCAACCAGCGGTTCCTTCGTCTTCATATCCACGACCGTTCCACGAATCTTGCCTGATTGTGCCAGCAGGAATCCCGGCACCAGGACAAGGAGGAACAGCGTGTACCAAAGTGTGCGTCGCATACAGAAACCTCCTTCTTTGGTGGAGTGTGGTTGAATCAGGAGTTGTTGCTGCCCGCGAAGAAAAACGTACGGGCCGGGTGAGAAGATTGTCTCAATGCGTCCTCTCCTCGGGCCATGGCACTTCCTGGCCGAGGGCTGTCGCGTCACCTCCTTCTGTGAGAGTGAACGTCGCGTGACTTAACGCACAACGTGTGAGAAATATAGGTCTTGACCGTTTGGTTGTCAAGTCCTTTTTAGGAATTTGTCAAGAAATTCAACGAGTTCAATCGTTTGGAAGAAATGGAATGAACACTTTGGCCGCTCGCGCGATGAACCGTACCGGGGGGAGATCAGACAGCTGGAAGCAGCGGAAACAAAAACGGCCCCGGGGGATTGCCGGAGCCGTGGGAGAACATTCGAGCGAGTGAGGGTCAGACCGCTTCCTTCTTCTTCATCGGAGACGATTTCAGATGGTCGTCGGTGATTCGCAGAAGCTCCTGGCGACCGTCACCGTTCACAATAGAGAAGGGCACGATGCCATGGCAGCATCCTTCCGTGAGCTGTTCCTGGAACCGCTCCCGGTAGGCCTCCAGTTGTTTGCTCAGTTTACTGAAGGGCATCTTGTCGGCTTTCGTGAGCACGAGGATGTAGGGCACCTCGTAGTACTCGAGCCAGTCCATCATCATCAGATCGAGCGGTGTCGGCTCCTGTCGTGAGTCGATGAGCTGCATTGCCAGGGAGATCGGCTCACCGCGCTTCAGGAAATCTTCGATCAGCCGCTTCCAACCCGCACGCATCTGCTCCGGGACCTTCGCATATCCGTACCCCGGGAGATCGACAAAGTAGAACTGATTGTTGATGATGTAGTAGTTGATCTCCCGCGTCTTTCCCGGCGTGGCGCTCGTCCGCGCAAGATTCTTCTTGTTGCAGAGTTTGTTCAGGAGAGAAGACTTGCCAACGTTTGAGCGGCCGATGAACAGAATTTCACGCAGGGTATTCTTGGGAAGCTGACGGAGATCCGCCACCCCTTGCAAGAACTCAGCCGATGAAATCTTCAGCATAGGATTCTTCCCTGTGAAATTCGAGACCGCATTGATTAGCTCTTGGCGTCGGTTGCGGGCGTCTCTTCCGCCGCCGCTGCCGGCGCTGTTGCCGCCGCTGCTTTTGGCGCAGTCTTGCGCCGCCGCGGCTGCGCTTTCTTCGTCGCTTTCGACGCCGCCTTGTCCTGGCCGGTATTGAAGTCGACCAGTTCGATCACCGCCACCTCCGCTCCATCGCCCTGCCGCCGTCCCAGTTTCACCACACGGGTGTACCCGCCGGCGCGGGTCGCCACCTTCGGCGCGATCTCCTTGAACAACTCCACGACCGCCTGCCGGTCGCGAAGGAACGCGAAGACTTCGCGGCGTGCGTGCACATCCTTTGCCCCGCCGTCCGTTTCACGTCCCACCGCGTTCTTGGCGCGGGTGATCAGCTTCTCGACCACCATCCGGGTCTCCTTGGCTTTCGCCGTTGTCGTCCGGATCCGCTTGTGCTTGATGAGTGCGATGCTCAGCGCAGAGAGGGTCGCCTTCCGGTGACTCGCGGTCCGCTTGAGTTTTCTGCCTGATCGTAAGTGACGCATACTCCTGATTCCTCTCGAGGCTTACTCGTTGCCGTCTTTCAGATACTTGTCCACATCCATGCCGAACGTCAGTCCGTGCTGCTCCACGATCTCCGCCAATTCTGCGAGCGACTTGCGTCCGAAATTGCGGAACTTCAGCAGCTCCGATTCCGTGCGCCGCACGAGATCCGCCATCGACTTGATGCTGGCCGAACGGAGGCAATTGTGGGACCGGACGGAAAGCTCAAGCTCGTCGACGGACATCCGCAGAATCTTCCGGATCCGCGCCTGCTCCGCCTCCAGTTCACTCTCCACCTTCTCGGTCTCGGGTTCCGAACCCATACTAATAAAGAGCTGCACATGATCCCGCAGGATCTTGCCGGCGTGCACCACCGCCTCATCCGGCGTAATGGAGCCATCGGTCTCCACTTCGACCGTCAGCCGCTCGAAGTCCGTCTGGCCGCCGACGCGGGTCGGCTCGACGGTGTAGCGCACATTCCGGATCGGCGTGAAGATCGAGTCGATCGCGATCATTTCGATCGGCTGGTCGGCGGACTTGTTCTCTTCCGCGGGAACATATCCTTTGCCTCGGCCGAGACGCAGTTCGAGCTCGAAGTCCGCTTCCTTGTTCAGCATCGCCAGATGGCAGGTCGGATTCAGAACCTCGATCTCGGGCGACGCGTCCTGAATCGCCTTGGCGGTCAGTTCACCGGGGCCTTTGACGCGGAGGACCACACGGGAAGCCTTCTTGTTCAGCGGCTTGATGCGGACCTGCTTCAGGTTCAGAATGAAATCCGCGACATCCTCCACGACTCCCTTGACCGTCGAGAATTCATGCTGGATCCCCTCCACCCGGATGGCCGTGATGGCCGTGCCGGGCAGCGATGACAGCAGAATCCGTCGGATCGAATTGCCGAGTGTAACACCGAACCCCTTCTCCAGCGGCTGGACGACAAATCGTCCGAATGTCGCCGTCGAGCTCGATTGTTCCAGTTCGACCTTTTCTGGCATTTGCAGTGTGCTCATAGCGTCTCTTCCCTCGTTGGATGCCGGGTCACTGAACGGCCCGGTGACTCCGCCGCGCTGGGCGGACTACTTCGAATACAACTCGACGATCAACTGCTCGTTCGCGTTCAGCGGGATGTCGGCCCGCTCGGGCACATTGAGGAAGGTTCCCGTCATCCCCGCCTTGTCCAGGCTCAGCCACGGCAGCATGGCCGTATCCTTCATCCGCTTCATTGCCGAGTGAATGACTTCGAGTTTCCTGGCGTGTTCACGCACCTGGATCACATCACCCGGGTGAAGCTGATACGAGGGGACATCCACGATCTGATTGTTCACGGTGAAATGCCGGTGCAGGACGAGCTGACGCGCGGACTTCCGGGAGGGTGCGAATCCCATCCGATAGACCACGTTGTCGAGCCGCCGCTCAAGCAGGCGCACCAGCGCATCGCCGGTTCGGCCCGTCGCCTTCGTTGCCCGTTCGAAGTAATTGCGGAACTGCGTCTCCAGCAGGCCGTACATCCGGCGCACCTTCTGCTTCTCGCGAAGCTGCACGCCATATTCCGAGATGCGGGTTCGGCGCGACTGGCCGTGCGCACCCGGCGCGTAATTCCGCTTCTCCAGCGGACATTTTTCCGTGAAGCACTTGGTGCCCTTCAGGAAAAGCTTCTGCTTTTCCCGTCGGCACAGCTTGCAGTTGGCATCGATATACCTTGCCATACGTCTCCTTGGTGAACAGATTCTCTGCTTACACTCTCCGGCGCTTCGGCGGCCGGCATCCGTTGTGCGGCACGGGCGTGATATCCCGGATTATCGAAATCTCGAGTCCCGCCGTCTGGAGCGACCGCACGGCCGCTTCCCGTCCACCCCCGGGTCCCTTGATGAACACTTCCACCTTGCGCAGTCCGAGGTCGTAGGCTTCCTTCGCCGCCGCTTCGGCAGCAACCTGCGCGGCGAACGGCGTGCTCTTGCGGGAGCCCTTGAAGCCGTTCTTCCCGGACGTGGACCAGGAAATCACGTTCCCGTACGTATCGGTAAGCGTGATGATCGTGTTGTTGAACGTCGCCTTGACATAGGCCCGGCCATTGGCATCGACGTGGACCTTCTTCTTCTTCTTCGTTACCGGCGCTGCGGCTTGCTTTGCCACTGGTTCTACCCTTTCTCAGACAGACTCACGTCGTGTGACTACTTCTTCTCGATCGCCTTCTTCTTGCCGGCAACCGTCTTCCGCTTGCCCTTTCGGGTCCGGGCGTTCGTCCGCGTCCGCTGGCCCCGCGCCGGAAGTCCTTTGCGGTGGCGCAGCCCGCGGTAGCTGCCAATGTCCATCAGGCGCTTGATGTTCAGCTGGCCTTCGCTCCGGAGGGCACCTTCGACCTTGTAGTCGCTCGTGATCACCGAGCGAATGGCCGACACTTCCTCGTCGCTCAGTTCACTGACGCGCTTGGTGCCTTCGACCTTCGCTTTGGTCAGGATCTCCTGCGCGGTTGAGCGGCCGATGCCGTAAATGTACGTGAGGCCGATTTCGGTCGGCTTGTTTCTGGGCAAATCCACGCCTGCAATACGAGCCACGTACGGTTCTCCTTCCTATGCTTACCCTTGCCGTTGCTTGTGTTTGGGGTTCTTGCAGATGACCCGCACCACGCCCTTCCGGCGGATGATTTTACAGTTCTCACAAAGCTTCTTGACCGATGAACGCACTTTCATGTCCTGCTCCCGGGGTGCCGTCCGCACCCGCTCATTTGTACCGATACGTGATCCGACCCTTGGAGAGATCGTACGGCGACATTTCCACCGTCACCCGGTCACCGACGAGGATTTTGATATAATGCATCCGCATCTTGCCCGAGATGTGAGCCAGGATCTCGACACCGTTGTCCAGCTTCACCTGAAACGTCGCGTTCGGCAGCGTTTCTGTGATCACTCCGTCAACCTTGATTGGACCTTGCTTGGCCATCCGTTACGCCTGTGTGAGTATCTCGGGCTTCCCGTCGATCACCGCGATCGTGTGCTCGAAGTGAGCCGATGGTCGTCCGTCCGCCGTCACCACCGTCCACCCGTCAGGATTCACCCGGACCCTCCAGGTACCCGCATTCACCATCGGTTCGATCGCCAGCGTCATTCCGTCCTGGATCTTCGCGCCTGTGCCGGCTTCGCCAAAGTTCGGAACGGACGGTTCTTCGTGCAGCTTCGCCCCGACGCCGTGACCCACCAGGTCCCGTACCACTGAAAACCCATGTGCTTCGACATGCGCCTGGACCGCATGCGAGATGTCGTGGATCCGGTTGCCGACGGTCGCCTGCGCGATGCCCGATTCCAACGCCTCGCGCGTCACGCGCATCAGCAACTCCTTCTCCGGCGAGACCACACCGACCGGGAAGGACCACGCGCCGTCACCGTAGTACCCGTCGCGCCGAACACCCACATCCACCGAGAGCACTTCGCCTTCTTTCAGGACCCGTTTCGACGGGATCCCGTGCACCACTTCCGCATCCACCGACGTGCAAAGCGTCGCGGGGAACAGATTCGACTTCGTCCATCCGTATCCCTTGAACGCCGGAACGCCGCCGCACGACCGGATGTACTCTTCCGCAAGACGATCGAGTTCCAGTGTCGTGATTCCGGGTCGGATCTCCGCTCCCACCAGCCGGAGCACTTCCGCAACAATCCGACTGCTTTCCCGGATTCGCCCGATCTCCTCTTTCGTCTTGAGCGGAATCATACCCTCGACGATCTTACCGGCGTCCCCGGAGCTTTCCGCTCTTCATGAAGCCGTCATAGTGGCGCATGAGCAGATGCGACTCCACCTGCTGCAGCGTATCCAGCGCAACGCCGACGACAATCAGCAGGCTCGTGCCGCCAAAGAACGATGCGAAGCTCGCCGTCACCCCCATGCGCATCATCAGCGTGGGCAGGATGGCGATGATCGCCAGGAAGATCGAACCCGGCAGCGTGATCTTCGTCAGAATGTTATCGACAAACTCGGCCGTGTGCGTTCCCGGACGGATGCCCGGGATGAACCCGCCCTGCTTCTTCATGTTGTCCGCCACGTCCTTCGGGTTGAACGCGATGGCGGTGTAGAAATACGTGAAGAAGATGATCATGAGCGCATAGATGATTGCGTACGGCCACGACATGAATCCGAACCAGTTGGTCGCGATGTCATTCATGGTCTCGTTGTCCGGAAAGAACGAAAACACGATCTGCGGAATGAACATGATCGACTGCGCGAAGATGATCGGCATGACGCCCGCGGTGTTGACGCGCAACGGGATGTACTGCGTCACGCCGCCATAGACCTTTCGTCCGACGACGCGCTTGGCGTACTGCACCGGGATGCGGCGCGTGCCCTGCGTGATCGCGACGACCGCCGCCACAATGACGCCCATGAGCGCGAAGATGACGAGCTCGACGATCAGATTGCGGGATCCGCCGCGCACCAACTGGAACTCGTCCAGGATGGAATGCGGAAAGCGCGCGATGATGCCGATGAAAATGATCAGCGAGATCCCGTTGCCGACACCGCGCTCCGTGATTTGCTCACCGAGCCACATCATGAAGATGGTTCCCGCCGTCAGGATGATCACCGTACTGACGGTGAATCCGAGCCCCTGGACGTCGACCGGGACAATCGGCAATCCGCCGGGCGCCGTGGTGTGCGTCAGCTTCACGACCACACCGCTCGCCTGAAGCAGGGAGATGAGGACGGTGCCGTAGCGGGTGTACTGGGTGATCTTCTTCCGCCC
>JAKAJH010000032.1 GCA_021813905.1 Bacteroidota bacterium
CTCGAGATGCTCCGGCGGGACCTCGGTCTGGATGATCGGGTGGAGTTCGCCGGGGAGCGCACAGATGCGGCGGCGGAGCTGGCGCGCATGGACATCTTTCTCCTCCCCTCGTTGTGGGAAGGATTGCCGTATGTCGTTCTCGAGGCGATGGCCGCGGGTGTGCCTGTCGTGGCGACGGCGGTCAACGGCAATCGGGAGCTGATCACCCACGGAACGAACGGCCTGCTCGTTCCGGTGGCGGATGCGGAAGCGATGGCGGGTGCTGTGCGGTCGCTGATTGATGATCCTGCCCGGCGCACTCACCTAGTGAATGGGGGAAAGAGAACTGTGCGCGAGTCATTCAGCCTTTCGGAAATGATCGACCGGACCGTCGATGTCTATCGGGAACTGATGCAACGATGACGAACAAACGCATCGGCATCCTGGGAGGATCGTTCGACCCGCCGCACGCAGGACATCTGCGCATCGCAAAGGCGGCCGTCCGGCAGCTGCGGCTCGATGTGCTCTTCATTGTCCCGGCGCGGATCGCTCCGCACAAGCGGGAACGCCAGCCTGCCGCCACGCACCACCGGCTCGCGATGCTCCGGGCGATGGTCCGGGGAATCCCACGTGTTCATGTTTCCGCAGTGGAAGTACGACGTCCCGGAGTTTCGTTCACCGTGGACACCGTCAGGCATTTCCGGCGGAGATTCCGCGGGGCGGAACTCTTTCTGATCATCGGCGGCGACAGCCTGTCGGACTTCCGCCGGTGGAAGCACCCCGACCGCATCCGTCGTATGGTGACGCTCGCCGTGTACGCACGCAACGGATCACGGGCAGGCGCCCCGGACGTTCAATGGCTGCGGGGACCTCGCCTCACCGCGTCCTCGACGGACGTGCGTGATCGACTGGCGTCGGGTCGCTCGATCGGGCGTCTGCTCCCGGGGGTTGTGGCCACGTATATCCGTCGGTATCATCTCTACCGAACCGTGACAGGACATTCACATGGAATCGAAGTCGCTGATTACCACCGCGCCCGTCGATGACGTGTATCGCGTGGTCTTCACGGACCACCATGACCCGTTCTCCGTGCTGGGAATGCATGAAGCGGTGGTGCGGGGAAAGAAGTCGACCGTGGTCCGGGCGTTTCTGCCGGATGCGATGCACGCATGGGTGATCGACAGCGCTGACCGTTCCGAGTACGCCATGGTCAAGGTGCTCGAGGACGGATTCTTCGAAGTGCAATTCCCGGGCCGCACAAACGTATTCCCGTATCTGCTCAAGAAAGAACTTCCCGACGGACACGTCGAAGAATTCAGGGATTCGTATTCGTACCTCCCGACGCTGACGGATTTCGATCTGTATCTCTTTGGAGCGGGAGATCACCATCGCATCCATGAGAAGCTGGGCGCGCATTACGCCGAGGTGAACGGCGTCGGCGGGGTGCAGTTCGCCGTCTGGGCGCCGAATGCCCGCAGCGTAAGCGTCATCGGAGATTTCAACGGCTGGGACCGCCGGAAGCACGCCATGCGGGTGCTGGGCTCGTCGGGCGTGTGGGAGATCTTCATTCCCGGACTCGCCGAAGGGGAGCTGTACAAGTTTCAGGTCAAAACGAAGGAAGGATTCATCCTCGACAAGACCGATCCGTACGGCACGGAGATGGAACACCGTCCGCGCACGGCGTCGCGCGTAAACTTCCTGCGTGATTTCGAGTGGAAGGATGAGGAGTGGATGTCGCAGCGCCGCGAAGCCGACCATCTTGGCGAGCCGATCTCCGTGTATGAAGTGCATTTGGCATCGTGGGCCCGGAAGCCGGAGGATGGAAATCGCTGGCTGTCGTACCGCGAACTGGCGGGGACGCTGCTGCCGTACGTGCGGGAGCACGGCTTCACGCACATCGAGCTGATGCCGGTGATGGAGCATCCCTTCGACGGATCGTGGGGGTACCAGGTCACAGGATACTTTGCTCCGACGTCGCGGTTCGGTCGGCCGCAGGAATTCATGGTGTTCGTGGATGCGTGCCACCGGGAAGGCATCGGGGTTATTCTGGACTGGGTGCCGGCGCATTTTCCGAAGGACGATCACGCTCTGGCCCGGTTCGACGGGACGCACCTGTATGAACATGCCGATCCCCGCCGCGGCGAACACCAGGATTGGGGCACGTACATCTTCAACTACGGCCGCAACGAAGTCCGTAACTTCCTGCTGGGCAATGCACTCTTCTGGATGGATCGGTATCACATCGATGGATTACGCATTGATGCTGTGGCGTCGATGCTTTACCTCGACTACTCGCGCAAGGAAGGCGAGTGGATCCCGAATGAGCGGGGAGGACGGGAAAATCTGGATGCGATCCGGTTCCTGAAGGATCTGAACGCGCTCGCGCATCAGTACCATCCGGGCGTGCTGACTATTGCGGAAGAATCCACCGCCTGGCCCGGCGTGACGAATGCGGTCGCGCACGGCGGACTCGGGTTCAGTCTAAAGTGGAATATGGGATGGATGCATGACATGCTGGTCTATTTCACCAAAGACCCGATCCATCGCGCGTACCATCACGACAAGCTGACCTTTGCGCTCTTGTATGCGTTCACCGAGCGATTTCTGCTGCCCTTGTCTCATGACGAAGTGGTGCACGGCAAAGCGTCGATGCTCTCAAAGATGCCGGGCGACGACTGGCAGAAGTTCGCGAATCTTCGTCTGCTCTATGGGCTGATGTTCGGATTTCCCGGAAAGAAACTTCTGTTCATGGGTGGCGAGATCGGTCAGCGCGACGAGTGGAATCACGACCGTTCACTGGACTGGCACCTGCTGCAGTACGATCCGCACGCGGGGTTGCAACGCTGGGTGACCGACCTGAATCATCTGTACCGCCAGCACGCGGCGCTGTACCAGGTGGACTTTCACTCCAGCGGATTCGAGTGGATCGATTTTCACGACGACAAGGGAAGCACCATCTCTTTCCTCCGGCGTTCTGCGGATGGCTCGGATGAGATGATCGTCGTCTGCAATTTCACGCCGGTCCCGCGGCACGACTATCTGGTGGGCGTGCCGAACGCGGGAGTGTACCGCGAGCTGCTGAACGGCGATTCGTCGTTCTACGGGGGAGGGAATATGGGGAATGCGGGGGAACTTGTGGCATTCGCGCCGGGGTTTCACGGCCGGCCGGCCGCGTTGCGCATGACGCTGCCGCCCCTGGCGGCGGTATTCCTCAAGCGGGTGCCGGCGGAGACAAGCAGTTGAGCTTCTACTTCGTGAACGAATGCAGCAGGGCCTGGAATTCGGATTCGGTGCCGGCGATTACCGCCGCAGGTCCGGTGGTCTTGAAGAAGACGTTCCCTTCCGGCGCCTGCACGATCGCTCCCAGCAGTCGGTAGTCCTTTACCGCCCCCTGCGACTGCATCATCGGACCGCCGGGCGAAAGATACGTCCCGGCAATGTGAACCGTCGTTACCGACAGCCCATTGATAGTCTCTGCGGTCGTTGCCGCTTTGGGGGATCCTTCGAATTGTCCCGACCAACGGGCGACGTTGTCGTCAACGCCACCGCCCTGTCCTGTTCCGAAGAAGTACACCGCACATTCGGCGGAATCCGCACTCCCGTTTGGACCGGGGATGATGTACGTGGCAACGCGCATCGGCTTCGGGGGCAGCGCGGACCAGCGGGCCGGGACCGTCCAGTGAATTCCGGCCGCCGAGGCGGATGATGCTGTTGTACTGCCGGCGCTCATTGCGGACGATGGTCCGCCGGTTTGCGCCGACTGTGACTCCGGCTCCTTCTTTGCGCATCCGGTGAAAACGATCCCCGAGAGAAGGACGAGTGTGAAGGGGGAAAGGCGGCGTGTGAGCATGGCGACGGCTCCGGTTCGGATTGCTTTGCGGTGGTTTTCTTGTATATTGACTGCGCACGATTTTCAACGACCCGTGCCCTGAGAAAGTTCCGATCACCCTCCCGGATCAAGCTATGAGCGACCCCGTCTCCTCCGAAACGACACCAACCACAAGCGTCGTCCGCGGCATCCTCCGTGAAATTGCGCAGCCGTTCATCGATCTCGTCCACGCCTCGCGTGCGCTGTGGGGAGTCAATCTCTCGTATCTTCTGGAAGGATTGACCTACTTCGGCGTGCTCGCGTATCTCGCGATCTACTTCAATACCTACGTCGGTTTGAACGACATTCAGGCCGGTCAGATGGTGGGCATCCTGACCGCCGGCATCACGCTCAGCATGCTCTTTCTGGGCGCGACGGTGGATCTGATCGGGGCGCGCAAAGCACTCCTGCTGGCGCTCGGGCTCATGCTGGTCGGTCGTGTGCTGCTCTCGGCAAGTCCGATCCTCGGGGGCGGACTCGGGATCTGGTCCACAACGCACCTGGTCGCGATGTTCGGCATCCTCTGGATCGTCCTTGGATACGGCATTTATCAGCCGGCGTGCTATGCGGCGGTAAAGTTCTTCACCACCGAGAAGAACGCCACCATGGGCTACGCGATGCTCTACGGCATCATGAACCTCGGAGCGTTTCTGGCGGGGATCATTGCACCGCCCATCCGGCACGCGACGAGCATGATCGGCGTCTTTTGGGTGTACAGCGGATTCACGGTGCTGGGAATTGTCGTCGTGGCGGTGATCCTCACGCGGCGGGCGATGGATTCGGCCATCGCGGAAGGCGGCACGAAGACGACCATCGAAGAGCGAAAGCCTCTCCGCGAGCAGGTCCTGTTTTACGTCCGCAATTTCCCCATTCGGGACTACCGCTTCATGTTCTTCATCTTCATTCTGATCCCGGTGCAAACGCTCTTCGCGCATAACTGGCTGACGCTGCCGCAGTATTGCAGCCGGGCGTTTCAGGGAACTGTGAGCGACAACTTCGAATTCTTCAGCCAGGTGCAGTCGCTGCTGATCTTCATCCTGACTCCGATCGTGGCGGCCTTTAGCGGACGTATGAATACCTACACGATGATGATCGTGGGGACGTTCGTCATGGCGTCGCCGGCTTTCATCCTCGCACTGGGCCCAAGCATTTACACGCTGTCGTCGTATCTCATCATCATGACCGTTGGTGAGGCCATCTGGTCGCCGCGCTTCCTGCAGTGGGTGGCGGAGATCGCTCCGAAGAACATGACCGGGATCTACATGGGGATCGGACAGTTCCCGTGGTTCCTGACGAAGGTCATTACCAGCATGTATTCGGGCTGGTTCCTGATGCACTACTGCCCCGAAGGCGTTGCGCCGTCTCAAATGCATACGCAGACGATGTGGTTCATCTACGGCATCATCGCCGTGTCGACGCCGATCGGTTTGCTCCTGGCGCGAAAATGGATGATGAAGGGATTCCGGACGAAGCATGAAGGATGAGCGTACGAGGGTACGAGAGTACGAGGGCACGACGATGAATGGGGGGTACGGAAGCTGGTGTGTGGGTGAGCTTGCGTCTGGCGGTGCGAGCGTGGGAGATTGAGAGACGCATGAGAATCGGACTCGTGCAAAGCGCACCGGTGTTCGGTGGCGTGGAACGGAACCGCCGAAGGCTTCTGGATCTCATGGGCTCCGCCCGGGCGGATTTGTATGTGCTTCCGGAGCTGTGCCTGAGCGGGTACGTCTTTGCCGAGACGAAGGAAGTCGAAGCGCTGTCCGAGCCGGCCGACGGTCCGTCCGCTCAGCAGTTCGTGGAATTCGCCCGAAAGACGGGCTCGTTCGTGGTGTTCGGATTCGCCGAGCGGAGTACGCATCTCTACAATTCGGCTGCGCTGGTTGGTCCGGACGGACTCGTGGGAGTGTATCGCAAGGTCCATCTGTTCGACCGGGAACGATTGTTCTTTGCGCCGGGTGATCGGGGATTCCCCGTGTTCGATCTGCCGTTCGGTCGTGTCGGGATGATGATCTGCTTTGACTGGATCTTTCCCGAGAGCGCCCGGTCGCTCGCGCTTCGCGGCGCACAGCTTATTGCCCATCCGTCCAATCTCGTCCTGCCGCACTGCCCCGATGCAATGGTAACGCGCTGCCTGGAGAATCGCGTGTTTGCCGCGACGGCGGACCGCGTGGGTCGCGAACTCCATGCGGGGCGCTCACTGACATTCATCGGCACAAGCGAAGTGGTGTCACCCTCCGGCGAGATCCTGACGCGCATGTCCCGTGATGAGGAGGGTGTTGCGCTGTGCGATGTTGACCCGGCGGCTGCATTGCAGAAGCAGGTCACGCCGATGAGCGATGTGTTCGAAGGCCGGCGCCCGGATCAGTACACGCTGGGCCGTCCGGACATCGGTTGATATCCCTCCGAAGCTTTTGTATATTCGAGTGTCCCGTGTTCATGCCGCTGAAGCTCCCGCCTTCACTTTGTTTCGACGGGCAGGCAGCATGGAGAGAGCAGCGGTTTCTTCCGAAGCGGCTGAACGGATTGAACGAAGTGATGCTCCGTTGAGTGCCACTTTGAGAATCCGGACGAAGTCGGACCGAACAGCAGAGATTGTCATAGCAGAGTTACTCGAGCCCCTGTAGCTCAGCATGGATAGAGCAGCGGTTTCCTAAACCGTTGGTCGGACGTTCGAATCGTCTCAGGGGCACGAAGAAGTCCTGCTCCGTTGGCCCGCGGAAAGCGCGGGGTGCTCATGATTGCCGACGCGCTCGTTGCGCTCCGCTGACTCGCACGTGCAATCATGGCATCGGACGTTCGAATCGTCTCAGGGGCACGAAGAAGTCCTGCTCCGTTGGCCCGCGGAAAGCGCGGGGTGCTCATGATTGCCGACGCGCTCGTTGCGCTCCGCTGACTCACACGTGCAATCATGGCATCGGACATTCGAATCGTCTCAGGGCACACTCGATTTTTGTGTCGGTCGGCTCGTTGACCGGCACGCCTCCGCTGAAGAGGGATGTTCTCTGTTCTTGACGCCAATTTCGGATCGCCGGAATTGGCTTTTGTATGCCGGCGCGGTTCAGGCCGGTGTGAGCCTGTCCAATCATTTGTTGAGTAAACATTCATGCGACTGTCGACCGCGTTCGTTCCCACACTCAAAGAAACACCCACCGACGCCACCATCCCCAGCCACCAGCTGATGCTGCGGGCGGGACTGATGCGTCAGCTCACGTCCGGCGTGTATTCATACTTGCCGCTGGGTTACCGGGCGATGATGAAAGCGATGGCCATCGTCCGTCAGGAGATGGATGCCATCGGCGGGCAGGAATTTCAGCTGCCGGCGCTGAACCCGGAAGCACTCTGGGTGCAGACCGGACGCCGCAACGTGCCGAACTTCATTCTGAGCGTGAAGGAACGTGATCTGGTGCTGGCGCCGACGCACGAGGAAGTGATCGGCTATCTGGCCAGCATGCACATCCAATCGTACAAGGATCTGCCGCAGATCTGGTATCAGATCCAGACGAAATTCCGGAATGAACCGAGGCCCCGCTCCGGCGTGCTGCGCGGCCGTCAGTTCATCATGAAGGATGCGTACACCCTCGACCGCTCGTGGGAGGATCTCGACAAGGGGTACGAGGCGCATGCGGGAGCGTACCGGCGCATCTTCTCCCGGTGCGGACTCGATTTCTTCGTCGTCGGCGCGTCCAGCGGCGCAATGGGAGGGACGGGCTCGCAGGAATTCATGATCGAGTCGAAATTCGGCGAGGATACGGTGGCCCGATGCCGTTCGTGCGGCTATGCGTCCAACCTGGAAGTAGCGACCTCCGGCGTTGCGCCGGTGGGGAAGACGGGCAACAACGGCCCGACCGAAGAGATCCACACGCCGAACGTCCGCACGATCGACGAGCTCGTTACGTTCCTCAAGGTGGATCATTCGCGGCTCGCCAAATCGGTCGTCTATCGCCACGACGGCAAGCCCGTTCTTCTGCTCATGATGGGGAACGATCAGCTCAACGAAAGCAAACTGACGGCCATCCTGGGCGGCGGCGACATCTCGGCGATGCCGGCGGAGGATCTGCGTGTCCTCACGGGCGCGGATGGCGGCTCGATCGGACCCGTGGGACTGAAAGGATTTCGCATCATCGCAGATAAGCGGCTCGAAGGCGCCAACGGACTTGTGAGCGGCGCGAACCGCAATGATTATCATCTTGCGAACATCGATCTTTCGCGGGATGCGGTGATCGAGCGGTACGCCGATCTGCGCACGGTAGAAGACGGCGAGCCGTGTCCGAAGTGCGGCAAGCCCCTGGTGGTCTCCAACGCGATCGAGCTTGGACACATCTTCAAGCTGGGCACGAAGTACTCCGAGGCGCTCAACATCCGGTTCCTCGACGAGAACGGCCAGTCGCAGCTCGTGATCATGGGGAGCTACGGCATCGGCATCGAGCGCATCGTGGCGTGCGCCCTCGAACAGAGCCATGATGAAAATGGCATCATCTGGCCGAAGAGCATCGCTCCGTATCAGGTTCACCTGATCGGGGTGAATATGAGCAACCCGGCCGTCGCCGAGCAGGCGAACCTCCTGTACGACGGGCTGACAAAGGCCGGCGTCGAAGTACTCTTCGACGATCGCGCGAACATCTCGCCGGGGTTCAAATTCAAGGATGCCGATCTGCTCGGGATGCCGATCCACGTGATCGTGGGCGAGAAGGGATTGAAGAATCAGCAGGTCGAGATCAAGCGACGGGCGACCGGCGAGCGGACGATGATCCCGCTGGCCGGAGCCGCGGAAGCGATCCGCAACATAACCACGAACTGAACTCCGATGGCGCATCCGGTCGAGCGAATCATTCTCGGCGGAAAGCGAAACGACGCTCCCGTCGGGATGAGTGCGGAACTCCGTGATCCGTGGGACCTCCGTCCCGTCGGACGGATGGAGATCGCGTCGCGGGATCATGCGGAGACGGCGGTTCGGCGTGCCGCAGAGGGATTCACCGCCACGCGCGCGCTGCCGTCGTACCGCCGGGCGGAGATTCTGCAATTCATCGCCGGCGCAATTCGGACACGGAAAGAGATCTTCGCGGGGCTGATCACGGAGGAAGTGGGCAAGCCGATCCAGTATTCCCGCGTGGAAGTGGATCGGGCCGTTCTGACGTTCGAAACCGCGGCGGCGGAAGCGGTGCGCATCGGCGGGGAGACCATCCCGCTGGATGTGGCCGCATCGTCGGCGGGACGGTACGGGATCACGCGTCGATTCCCGGTCGGCATCGTGCTGTGTGTCGCTCCCTTCAACTATCCGCTCAATCTCGTCGCTCATAAAGTGGCTCCGGCGATCGCAGCCGGAAATGCGTTCATCCTGAAGCCGGCTCCGCAGGCGCCGCGGACCAGTCTCCTGCTGGGAGATATCATCGCCGAAAGTGGATTTCCCCGGGACGCGTTCAGCGTGCTGTTGACGGACAATGAGACGGCCGAGCTACTGGTACGTGATGCGCGCATCGGCATGCTGAGCTTCACGGGAAGTGCGAAGGTCGGCTGGCACCTGAAGTCCGTCGCCGGGAAGAAGAAGGTTTTGCTCGAGCTCGGCGGGAACGCGGGTGCGATCGTGGATGAGACCGCCGACATCGACGATGCCGTGCGACGAACCGTGATCGGATCATTCGGCTCCGCCGGCCAGGTGTGCATCAAAGTGCAGCGCATTTATGTCCACGAGCGCGTCTTCCCGCAGTTTCTGAAGCGCTTTGTGGATGCGGCGAAGTCTCTCGCGACCGGCGATCCGCGCAAGGAAGAGACGGTCGTTGGTCCGTTGATCGACGACAGTGCCGCGGAGCGGGTTGAGCGGTGGATCCGTGACGCGGTGGCCGCCGGGGCGCAGCTGCAGTGCGGCGGAAGGCGAGCGGGTCGCGTGGTCGAACCGACCGTCCTGACCGATGTCGCGCTTGCCTGCGATGTGTACACCGAAGAAGTGTTCGGGCCGGTCACGACCATCCATCCGTTCCGGTCATTCGACGACGCCATCGCCGGGATCAACGACACGCGCTACGGACTGCAGGCGGGCGTGTTCACGAATGACTACCGGCACGTGATGGACGCGTTCGACCGGCTCGACGTCGGCGCAGTGGTGATGAACGACACGCCGACCTATCGCGTGGACCCGATGCCGTACGGCGGCATCAAAGATTCCGGATTCGGACGCGAAGGACTCCGTTTCGCCATCGAAGCGATGACCGAGCCGAAGCTGCTGGTGATGAATCCTTCCTGAGTACGTGTTTGCTGTGAGGCGTGGAACGATCCTGTGATGCAACCGCAGTTCATCCATCTTCATAATCATACCCATTACAGCCTGCTGGATGGTGCCGCGACGGTGCAGTCGCTGGTCAATGCGGCGGTGGAGTACGGCATGCCGGCGGTGGCCCTGACCGATCATGGCGTTATGTTCGGCGCGATCGAGTTCTACAAGCGGGCTACCAAGGCGGGCATCAAGCCGATCATCGGCTGTGAAGCATATGTCGTCACCAAGGGATCGCGGCTGGAGAAGGGGATCGAGAAGAACGGACGTTCCGCGGGGCGCGGCAACTATCATCATCTTCTCCTTCTCGCGAAGAACGAAACAGGGTACAAGAACCTGATGAAGCTCTCGACCCTGGGTCATACGGAAGGATTCTACTACAAGCCGCGCATCGATTTCGAGCTGCTCACGCAGTACCACGAAGGACTCGTGGTGACGTCCGCCTGCCGGGGCGGCGTGATCAGCGCGCATCTGGTCGCGGGGAATTACGAGGAAGCGCGATCGTACGCGTCGATGTACAAAGATCTGTTCGGCGATGATTTCTACGTCGAAATCCAGAATCACGGACTCGAAGAAGAACGGATCATTCTGAGCCAGGCGCCGAAGCTCGCCAAAGAGCTCGGACTCAGGATTGTCGGCACGAACGACTGCCACTACATCCGGCGCGAGCATGCGCTGCCGCACAACATTCTGCTCTACATCCCCGACGCCAGCAGCACGAATACACCCGACTATGAGAATCTCCGCTACGGCACCGATCAGCTCTACTTCAAATCGGCCGCGGAGATGGCGGAGGTGTTCCGGGAATTCCCGGAGGCCGTCACGTCGACGCTCGAGATCGCCGAGAAGTGCAACGTCAGGCTGGTGCTGAAACAGAATCACATGCCCACGTTCCCGATCCCCGTCGACGCGGGCGTCGGATCGGCGGAGGAGTACTTCGATCGTCTCGTCCGGGAAGGCGTGCAGCGCCGGTACGCCTCGGTTACGCCCGAGATTGATCAGCGGCTGGAACAGGAGCTGGCGGTCATCAAGAAGATGGGCTACGCCGGCTACTTCCTCATCGTGCAGGACTTCATCAACGCGGCCCGGGAGATGGGAGTGCGTGTTGGTCCCGGACGCGGCAGCGCGGCGGGCAGCATCGTCTCATACGCGCTCGGGATCACGAACGTCGATCCGCTGCAGTTTGACCTGCTGTTTGAGCGGTTTCTGAATCCGGACCGTGTCTCGATGCCGGATATTGACATCGACTTCGCCGACGACAAGCGCGAACGCGTGATCGATTACGTGAAGCGGAAGTACGGCGAGAACTCGGTGGCTCAGATTGTCACGTTCGGCACGCTTTCATCCCGCGCCGTGCTCAAGGATATCGGACGCGTGCTGGGCATCCCGCTCAGCACCATCGATTCGATCACGAAGCAGATCCCGGTGGTCATGGGCAAGGTGACGCCGATCGAGGAGGCGCTCAACACCATTCCCGAGCTGAAGTGGCTCAAGGACAGCGCGGACGAGAAGATCCGCATCCTCATCGATACCGCGCGGGTGCTGGAAGGGATGAACCGGAACGTCTCCACGCATGCGGCGGGCGTGGTTATTGCCCCGGGCGACATCGCGGACTACGTGCCGCTCTACAAGACGACGCAGACGGACCTCATGACGCAGTACAACATGAAGGATCTGGAAGACGCCGGACTGCTCAAGATGGACTTCCTCGGTCTGCGGACGCTTACGGTCATCGAGGACGCGCTGGAAATGGTGCGTCAGGGGCACGGCGTGGCCCTCGACATCGACCACATCCCCGACGCAGACAAAGAGACGCTTGAGATATTCTCGCGGGGGCAGACGGTGGCGCTGTTCCAGTTTGAAAGTTCCGGCATGCAGGACTACCTGCGGAAGCTGAAGCCGTCGTCGATCCACGATCTCGTGGCCATGAACGCCCTGTACCGTCCGGGGCCGATGGAGAACATTCCGGACTTCATCGACCGCAAGCACGGCCGACAGCGCATTGCGTACCTGCACCCGAAGATGGAGCCGATCCTCCGGGAGACGTACGGCGTCATCGTATACCAGGAACAGGTGATGAAGATCGCCAGCGAGATCGGCGGTCTGAGCCTGGCGCAAGCCGATCTGCTGCGCCGTGCCATGGGCAAGAAGGACAAAGCGCTCATGGCGGAGCAGAAGAAGAAGTTCGTCGACGGTGCGACGACGAACGGCGTGGATCGGAAGACCGCGGGGGAGATCTACGATCTGATCGAGAAGTTCGCCTCGTACGGCTTCAACAAGTCGCACAGCGTCGCCTACTCGGTCCTCGCGTATCAGACCGGCTATCTCAAAGCGCACTATCCCGCCGAGTACATGGCCGCGACACTGACGAGCGAAATGGCCAACACCGACAAGATCGTCGTGCTGATCGACGACTGCCGGAAGATGGGCATTGAGGTACTGCCGCCGGATGTCAACGAAAGCGGCGTGAGTTTCGTCGTGTCACCGAAGGGCATCCGGTTCGGACTGAGCGCGATCAAGAATGTGGGCGAGAGCGCCGTGGAGCAGATCGTCCGGGTCCGGAGCGAGCGGGGACGATTCCACGACATCTTCGATTTTTGCTCCCGCGTGGATCTGCGACTGGCGAACAAGAAGACGATCGAGAGTCTCGTGCAGGCCGGCGCGTTCGATTCGCTGCACGACAATCGTGCGACGCTGTTCGCGTCCGTGGAATCGGCGATCGCGTACGGGCAGCATGTGCAGGATCAGACAGGCAAGGGACAGTCGAATTTGTTCGATGCGGGCGGGGCGAAGGTCGACACGCGGCCGAAACTGCGCACCGCGACCGACTGGAGCGAGTCGGAGAAGCTGGAACGCGAGAAGGCCGTGCTCGGATTCTACGTCTCCGGTCATCCGCTGCTGAAGTACCGCGACGAAGTGGAAGGACTGGCCACGGCCCGGCTCGGGGAGCCGGAGCTGGCCCGGGCAAATGCGCAGGTGCGGGTCTGCGGCATCGTCGGTGACGTGCGGCGAAAGCCGGACCGGCGCGGCGAGACGATGGCGTTCGTGAAGCTGGAAGATTTCACCGGCAAGGGAGAGGGGATCGTCTTCGCGGATGCGTTCCGCAAGTACGGCCGCCTGCTTGAACCCGGCTCCATCGTCATGCTCATCGGCAAGAATGACGGGGGCGCCGATGCAATCAAGGTGATCGTCAACGAGGTCGTGGACATCCACGACGTCCGCAAACGATTCGCCCGGAGCGTGGTGCTCTCCCTGAATCTCGACGCGCTGAAGGAGGATGGGCTGCATCAGTTGCTGAAGGTGCTGGAACGGTTTCCCGGCAAGTGTCAGTGCTACCTGCACCTGGCCGGTGGCGGATTAGCCAACAATTCGGTATATTCGATCCGGAAGTACGCCGTGGACGCCTCCGCGGAATTCACGGCGGCGGTTCGCGTGTTGCTGGGGCCGGACGGCGTGCGTCTGCAGGGAACGTAGAACTGGAGGAGATGCAATGAAGCCTGTCGAGATTACCGATGCGAATTTTCAGACCGAGGTTCTTAAGTCCGGTACGCCGGTCCTGATCGATTTCTGGGCGGAATGGTGCGGACCGTGCAAAATGATCGCTCCCGTGGTGGAAGAGCTGGCCAACGAGTACCAGGGAAAGCTGAAGGTGGGGAAGCTGGACGTGGACAATAACCAGCAGGTGGCCATGCAGTACGGCATCCGCAGCATTCCAACGCTGCTCATCTTCAAGGACGGAAAGGTCGTCGATCAGGTGGTCGGCGCGGTTCCGAAGAAGATGCTCGTGGAGAAAGTGACGAAGCACGTCAACTGACGATCGACAGACGGAAATGCGAGAGGTCCGCGCGCACAGCGGCTTCTCGCATTTTTGTTTCCGCCGTGAGGATCGTCAAGAAAGGTCAACGCAGTGGCAACATTCCCGAAACGGACACATACCTGCGGCGAACTCCGCGCGGCGCACGTCGGCAAGGACGTGACACTGACCGGCTGGGTCCAGACACGCCGCGACCTGGGCGGCGTCATCTTCGTCGACCTGCGCGACCGCTTTGGCAAGACGCAAATCCTCTTCGCGCCGCAGGTCGACCAGGCCGCCTACGAGGGCGCCAAGGATATTCGCTCGGAGTATGTTCTTTCGGTGACGGGACGCGTCGCGCCCCGGCCGGAGGGGACGGAGAATCCGGAGCTCCCGACCGGCACGGTGGACGTCGAAGTGCACTCACTGGTCGTCCTGAATAAGGCGGAGACGCCTCCGTTCGCGATCGAGGACGACATCGACGTGAACGAGGACATCCGGCTGCGGTACCGCTATCTGGACCTGCGCCGGCCCGTCATGCAGCAGAATCTCGCCACGCGCCACCGCGGTTATCAGATCACCCGCTCGTATTTCGACCGGAACGACTTCGTCGAAGTGGAAACGCCCATCCTGATGAAGAGCACGCCCGAAGGCGCCCGGGACTATCTGGTGCCGAGCCGGATCCATCACGGAAAGTTCTATGCCCTCCCGCAGTCGCCGCAGACGTACAAGCAGATCCTGATGGTGTCCGGGTTCGACCGGTACTTTCAGATCGTCAAGTGTTTCCGGGATGAGGACCTGCGCGCCGACCGGCAGCCCGAATTCACGCAGATCGACGTGGAAATGTCGTTCGTGGATGAAGAGGACGTGATGAGCACCGCGGAGGGGCTGGCGGCAGACATCTTCAAAGGCATCCTCGGCGTGGATGTGCCGCGGCCGTTCGAGCGGATGAGTTACCGCGAAGCGATGAACCGCTTCGGCAGCGACAAGCCGGATACCCGGTTCGGCATGGAGATCCGCGATTGCTCGGAGGTCGTGGCCGGAAGCGGCTTCCGGGTGTTCCAGGAAACCGTCGCGAAAGGCGGGATCGTCGGCGCGATCTGCGTACCCGGACTGGCCGATTCGACGCGCAATCAGATGGACAATCTCACCGCGCTGGCGAAGTCGATGGGCGCGGGTGGACTCGTGTATCTGAAAGTGCATGGCGACACGATCGAATGCTCCGCGGAGAAATTCCTGAAGCCGGAAGAGGTCAAAGCCATCGCGGTGTGGGCAGGAGCGGTGGCGGGCGATCTGGTGCTTCTCATCTCCGGTCCCTGGAACAAGGCGCTCACGATCCTGGGCGGTCTTCGGCTGGAAATGGCCGGCCGTTTGAACCTCATTCCCAGGGATGCCTGGAACCTGCTCTGGGTGACCGACTTTCCGCTTCTGGAATACAGCGAAGAAGAGAAGCGGTACGTGGCGGTGCATCATCCGTTCACGGCGCCGCACCCGGACGATCTGGCGCTGCTGGACAGCGCACCGGACAAGGTTCGCGCCCGTGCGTACGACCTCGTGCTCAACGGCAATGAGATCGCCGGCGGAAGCATCCGCATTCACAGCACGGAGATGCAAAGCCGGATGTTCCGGCTGCTCGGCATCGACGACGAATCGGCGAAATTGAAATTCGGCTTCATGCTCGATGCGTTCAAATACGGCGCGCCGCCGCACGGCGGCATCGCCTTCGGGCTCGACCGGATCATGATGCTGCTGACGGGCAGCCGGTCGATCCGCGACGTGATCGCGTTCCCGAAGACGAGCAGCGCCATGTCGCTCATGGATGACGCACCCTCCGGCGTGGATCCGCGGCAGCTGGACGAACTGCATATCCGGATCGTGTGACGGTGATGAAAGAAATGATCCGCATCGCATCGGGGCAGGGATTCTGGGGCGACCTCCAGCGTGCCCCCGTCGATCAGGTGCGCAACGGCCCGATCGACTATCTCGTTATGGATTATCTTGCCGAAGTGACGATGTCGATCCTTCAGAAGCAGCGGAAGAAGGATCCGGCACTCGGGTATGCGCGGGACTTCATTCCGCTGATGGACGAGATCCTTCCGACGGTGATGGCAAAAGGAATCCGGGTCATCACGAACGGAGGCGGCGTCAATCCGATCGCCTGCTCGGAAGCGGTGCTGGCCCTCGCGCGCAAGCACGGCATCCCGGGCGTGCGGGTGGGAGTAGTGCTCGGCGATGACATCCTGCCGTCCCTCGACGCTCTTCTGGCGCAGGGACATGAATTGCGGCACATGGAAACGGGTGAACCGTTGCGCTCCATCCGCGACCGTGTGCAAAGTGCGAATGTGTATTTCGGCGCCGGCCCCATTGTGGAAGCGCTGCGCCAGGGGGCCAACATTGTGATCACCGGACGAACGACGGACACCGGACTCACGCTCGCACCGATGATGGCGGAATTCGGCTGGCAGCCGGATGACTGGAATCGTCTTGCGGCCGGGACGATCGCGGGACACATCCTGGAGTGCGGAGCGCAGGCCAGCGGCGGCAATTTTTCCGCCGACTGGGAACACGTCCCCGATCTCGCGCGTGTCGGCTTTCCGATCGCCGAAGCGCATCCGAACGGCGAGGTGGTCATCACAAAACACCTCGGCACCGGAGGGCGCGTCTCGCGACAAACGGTCACGGAACAGCTCGTGTATGAGATCGGTGATCCGCGCCAGTACATCACGCCCGACTGCGTCGCCGATTTCAGCAGTATTCATCTCGAGGAGGTCGGCCCCGATCGCGTGCGGGTTTTCGGGATCACGGGCGCTCCGTCGACGGAATTCTACAAAGTGTCCGCGTCGTTCAGCGACGGCTACACCGCCATCGGCACGCTGACGTACAGCTGGCCCGATGCGCTGGCAAAGGCGCAAAAGGCCGATGAGATCCTGCGCACGCGGCTGAAGGATCTCGGGCTGACCTATGAGGAGATTCACTCGGAATTCCTCGGTTTCAACTCGTCGCACGGTCCGCTGTCGCCGCTGCCGGTGGAAGCCAACGAGATCGTCCTGCGCATCGGCGTTCGCGATCACCGGTTCGACGCCGTGGAGCGGTTCGGCCGGGAGCTTGCGCCGCTGATCCTCACCGGCCCGCCGTCGGTGACCGGATTCGCCGGCGGACGGCCGAAACCGGCGGAAGTCGTTTCCTATTGGCCCGCGTTGCTGCCCAAGACCGCTGTGCAGCCGCGCGTGCAGATCCTGGAGAGCTGAGCATGCGCGTGCGTCTGTTGGATCTGTGTCATGCCCGGTCGGGCGACAAAGGCGATACGGCCAACATCGGACTGATCGCGCGGAAGCCGGAATATTTTCCGCTGATCGTCCGCGAGATCACGGCGGAGCGCGTGCGGAACCACTTCGCCGGGATTGTGCGGGGCAGCGTCGAGCGGTATGAACTTCCGAACCTGGGCGCCCTGAACTTCGTCCTGCACGAGGCGCTGGGCGGGGGCGGAACGCTATCGCTCCGGAACGATGCGCAGGGAAAGACCCTCGCGGCCGCGCTGCTCCGGATGGAACTGGATGTGGATAAGGACCTGCTCCTGAAATGATTGCGACCGAACTCAAGACAAAACTCGACCAGCAGCGGGAACGTCTCGTCTCGCTTCGCCAGTACCTCGACCTCGACCGGAAGGAGGAGCAGGCGAAGGACCTGGAAGCGAAAACGCTCACCAACGGTTTCTGGGATGACAATGTCGCCGCGCAGAAGACGCTCGTGCAGCTCAAGGAGATCAAGGACTGGATCGAATCGTGGAACGAGCTGAAGCGCCTCGTGGACGATACCACCGGTCTCATCGAACTGGCAGACGAAGCGGGCGACCAGAGCGTCGAAGCGGAGATCGGTTCCGACATACGGAAACTCGAGGAACGGATCGAGCGCCTCGAGCTGCGCAACATGCTGAGCAGTCCGGACGACGAGAAGAGCGCGCTCCTCACGATCCATTCGGGCGCCGGCGGCACCGAGGCTCAGGATTGGGCGGAGATGCTGCTGCGTATGTACACGCGGTGGTGCGAGCGCAACGGATTTCAGGTGAGCCTCGCCGACCTGCTGGAAGGCGAAGGCGCCGGCATCAAGAGCGCCACGGTCGAAGTGATGGGCAAGTTCGCATACGGCTACCTGAAAGCGGAGATCGGCGTCCATCGCCTCGTGCGCATCTCGCCGTTCGATGCCAACGCCCGGCGCCACACGTCGTTCGCCTCGGTCTTCGTCTATCCGGAGGTTGAGGACGACGTGGAGATCGAGATCAATCCCGCCGACCTGGAGATCGACACGTACCGGTCGGGCGGGAAGGGGGGACAGAACGTCAATAAGGTGGAGACGGCGGTGCGGATCACGCACGTGCCGACGGGAATCGTCGTGGCGTGCCAGCAGGAACGCTCGCAATTCCAGAACCGCGAGCGCGCCATGAAGATGCTGAAATCGCGCCTCTACCAGCTTAAGCGGGAGGAAGAGGAAGCACGGCTCAGCGCCCTCGAAAGCACGAAGAAGAAGATCGAGTGGGGCAGCCAGATCCGCTCGTATACGTTCCAGCCGTACCAGCTCGTGAAAGATCACCGGACCGGGACCGAAAAGGGGGATGTGCAGGCGGTCATGGACGGTGAGATTGACGAGTTCATTCGCAGCTATCTGATGACCATGGCGCAAACGAAGACCGCATGAAGCGTCGACGGACCCCCGATCGCTCGCCGACGGCGGTTGCGCGGTTCATTGCGTTCCGTCATCTTGCGTCCCGACACAACCGCGGGTTCATTTCTCTCATCACCGTCATTGCCATCGTCGGCGTGACGCTCGGCGTCGCCAGTCTCATCATCACTCTCTCCATCCTCGACGGATTCGAGCGGACCATCCGCGAGAACGTTGTCAGCTTCACCGCCCACATGGAGCTGTTCGCCTTCCAGAATCAGGTGCTGCCGGAGTACGAGTCCACGCGGCGCACGGTCATGGAGCGTTATCCCGAAGTCGTCGAGATGGCGCCGTACCTGGCGCGCGAAGGCATGATCCGTTCCGCTTCCTCCATCGACGGCGTGCTGATCAAGGGCGTTGACCCGACAAACGATATCTCCGCCGCCCGCAAACGGCTAGTCCTTGGCACGTACGATCTGAAGGAAACGGATCAGGGAATTCAGCATATCATTCTCGGAAGACGTCTGGCGGACAAGCTGCACGCGGAAGTCGGCGGACGGGTACTGCTCTACTCGCTCGGCGGCGCGTCGCTGACGCTGTCGCAATCGCGGGTGCTGCAGGCGCAGGTCGTGGGGATCTATGAAACGGGCATGGCTGATTATGACGGGAGCGTCGCCTATGTGAACCTGCAGACGGCTCAGCGGCTCTTCCAGGTCGGGCGGACCGTCTCGGGATTTGACATGCTCGTCGCCGACACAGACAGCCTGGAATCGCTGGCGCGACGCATTCCGGAGGATCTCGGCTATCCGTACTACGCGCGGACGATGTACGAGATGTACCGCAATCTCTTCACGTGGATCGATCTGCAGAAGAAGCCGGTGCCCATTATCCTCGGTCTCATCATCATCGTCGCCACCTTCAACATCGTCGGCACGCTGCTGATGATGGTGATGGAAAAGTCGCGGCAGATCGGCACGCTGCGCACGCTCGGCATCGAGCGAAAGGTGCTCAGCCGCATCTTTCTGAATCAGGGTGCGCTCATCGGCATCACCGGCACTCTCCTGGGCAATCTGCTCGCGCTGATCATCTGCTGGCTGTAAATGCGCTACCGGTTCTTTCCGTTGCCGTCGGATATCTATTTCATGACCCACGTCCCCATCCATCTTTCGATTGTGAATTTTCTCATCGTCAGCATTCCGGCGGTCCTCGTGAGCCTCCTGGCTGCGGTGATCCCGTCCCGCATTGCGGCGCGACTCGATCCCATCCGACTGATCCGGTTCGGCTCATGAACTACGAACGTCTCATCGCGCGCCGCTATCTGCTGTCCCGCCGCGAGCTGGGATTTGTGAACGTGCTTTCGTGGATCTCCATCACCGGTGTGACGGTGGGCGTGGCGGCGCTCGTTGTGGTGCTGTCGGTCTTCAACGGATTTTCCGGTCTCGTAAAAGAGATCCTCATCAGCTTCGATCCGCACATCCGCATCGAACGGGAGTCGCCGGCCGATACGACCGCGTATGCGCCGGTGTTTGCCGCGATCGCCGGAGAGAAGGAGGTTCAGGCCTCCGCGGCGTTCGTTTCCGGCAAGGCGCTGGTGGTGGCGCGTAACGTGAACCGCGTGATCACGATTGTCGGCATGGAACCCGGGAAGATCGGCGAGGTTTCGGGCGTGGCGAAGAAGATGGTACTCGGTTCGCTCGATCTGGACCGTCCCGGCATTCCCGGCATCGTGGTGGGAATGGTGCTGGCGGACCGCCTGGGCGTCGTCGTAGTAGACACGCTCTCCGTGATCAGTCCCGCGGGGGCCGAAGAGGCCACGCTGCACATGGGGGTGCCGGTGATCCGTCGCTTCCGGCTCGTCGGCATGTACGAGTCGAACAACAAGGATTACGATTCGTACTACGCGGTCACGAATCTCTGGGGCGGGCAGTCGCTGTTCGGAACGGCCGGTTCCATCGACGGCATCGACATCCGTTTGCACGACTACACGGATGCCTCGCGGGTGGCCGGGCGGCTTCGCAAAGAGATCGGCGGCGGCTACCGGGTCCTGACGTGGTACGATCTGCACCGCGAATTGTACACCGTCATGCAGCTCGAACGCTGGGGAGCGTATGTCATCCTGTGTCTGATCATCGCGGTCGCGTCGTTCAATCTGCTCGGGTCGCTGACGATGACGGTCATCGAGAAGCGGCGCGACATCGGCATCCTGAAGGCCATGGGCGCCACGGACGGGAGCATCCGGCGCATGTTCCGGTGGCAGGGACTTTCGGTGGGACTGGCGGGAACGATCCTGGGGAACATCGTCGGACTGGCGGTCGTCTTTCTGCAGCACCGGTATCATCTGTTCCCGTTGGATCCGACCGTCTACATCATTCCGGCGATTCCGGTGAAAGTGCATGTGCTCGATCTGGCGGTGATCTCGGCGGCGGCCCTGGCGCTGAGCGCGATTGCGGCGCGATTCCCCGCCATGCGGGCGTCCTCGTTAAATCCTGTGGAGAGTATCCGATGGGAGTGACACGCAAGCACATTCTCCTGCGCGGAGAGAACATCTGGAAGGAGTATCATTCCGGCCGGACGATGTCTCTGCCGGTCCTGAAAGGGGTGGACATTGAGGTGCGGCGCGGCGAGATCGTGGTGATCATCGGTCCATCGGGATCGGGAAAGAGCACGCTGCTGCATGTGCTGGGAGGGCTGGACACGCCGTCGCAGGGAAACGTGTGGGTGGGGGATGAGGATATTTTCACGCTGGACGAGGAACGCCGGGCGCGATTCCGCAACCGGTCATTGGGATTTGTGTTTCAGTTCCATCATCTGCTGCCGGAGTTCACGGCGCTTGAAAACGTCTGCATGCCGGCGCTCATCAAAGGCGAATCGCTGCGGGACGCGCAGCCGCGGGCAGAAACGCTGTTGCGGGATGTCGACCTGCTGCAGCGCATGCATCACAAGCCCAATGAGCTCTCCGGCGGCGAGCAGCAACGGGTGGCGGTGGCGCGGGCGCTCATGAACGATCCGCAGTTCGTCCTGGCGGATGAGCCCTCCGGAAACCTGGACGAGGAGAACGGCCTGCAGCTGCACCGGCTGCTCACGCGATTGTCGGAAGAGTACGGCATCTCGTTCGTCATCGCGACGCACAATCCGGATCTGACGAAGCGCGCCGGCCGTGTCCTTCGGTTGCAGGATGGCAAGGTCGTGCCGGTGCGGCACGGATGAAATATTTTTTTTAGGGGACTTGACAAAATGGCAAAGAAACGCTTATTTATCACCGACCAGAACAACAGTTCCTCCCCTGACTGTTGTTCATTCTACGGTCTGGCCCGGCGTTCCCCCCGACGCTGGGCTTTTTGTTATGTCACGGAGCTGAGCTATGGCACGCGTTGAAACGAAAGCATCCGCGAAGCGCAAGACGATGGTCGAAGCGCTTCCGTTCACGAAAACCAACTACCAGATACTGGGCGTCGGATTGCTGCTGATCGTGCTCGGATATGTCGCACTCGCTCAGCCACCCTGGGACGGCACGATGGCGCTCGTTGTGGCGCCGATCCTGCTGGTGCTTGGGTACTGCGTAGTGATCCCGGTGGGCATTCTGTACCGGCGCAAAGCAGCGCCGACCACGGTGCCCGACGCGCAGAGCCCGGCAGCGACCGCGGGCCGTTGATACTGGACGATTCATTTCCTAATTTAGAGTCATCATCGATGTTGGCGAGCGCGTAGCTCAGGGGTAGAGCATCTGCCTTTTAAGCAGAGGGTCGGTGGTTCGAGCCCACCCGCGCTCACAGGAAGCGGGAATGACCGGCGTTGAAATTCACCCGATTCATTCCTATCTTGCTTGTGTGCGGTCCGTTCACGGATCGCCGGATTGCCCGGATGGTGGAACTGGCAGACACACCGTCTTGAGGGGGCGGCGCCCGAAAGGGCATGCGAGTTCAAGTCTCGCTCCGGGCACTGTCTCACGGCGGTTCCAACCGCCGATCGTGAATCAGGAGAACGTATCGACGCTTTGCTAACGGCGTGTTCCGCTGCACGGTGTGCAGCACTCTGAGTGAACGGTTTCACCAGGAACAGTCCGTTGCGCGCGTCGGTCTGTTGTTCCCGAAGGGCCGAATGTGGAGCAGAGGCTGTTCCGCATTCGGCCTTGCCGTTTCTATGCGCAACGCGATCCTTATTACTGCATGGTCTCTCCTGACGGCGCCGCTCTTCGCCCAACCGGCTGCGGATTGGCGTGTCGTGCGGGAGGATGCGCAGCAGCTGACGATCGAATTCCGTCCGCAGTTTACCCGCCTCCGCATGCCGTCCGCGGATGGGCGCGACGGGGCGTGGTACTCCCTCGCCGGGGGCGAGACGCCCGGCCGCGACAGCCTCGTGGACCTCATGCCGACCCGCACATTCCCGGTCCTCCTTCCGTCCCGCGCTTTCAGCGTGCATGTGGTCGAGGCGCAGTTCCGCGATACCGTGGATGATGCGATCTACGCAACGGCCGTCCAGGTGCCGCTGACGGACTTCGGCCGGACGCTCAAAGGAAAGGACCTGGCCTCGTCCGGAAGCATTCCTCCGTCGAAATCGCTTGCACGCATCGAGGATCTGACGCCACGCGGCAACTCGTATGTCGGACGCCTTCGGATCAGCCCGCTGCAGATCCTTCCGGGAGGACGGATCCGCATCTACAGCCGGATCGTCGTTCAGATCGACCATGCCGCGTCCGGAGCCGGTTCGGCGAGCGCGTTGCTGCTGACGACATCGGGCCCTCCGGGAAACGTCCGGTCCGTTCGCAATGTCACCGCGACCAACAGCGTGCTGAGCCAGGGGACGTGGTATCGGTTCGATGTGACCGACGAAGGGGTGTATCGGATCGATCTCGGCTATCTCCAGCGATCGGGCGTTTCGCTGCCGTCTTCCACGCCCATCGACGGCATCCGCATCTTCGGTAACGGCGGGCGCGTGCTGCCGGAGAATCTGCTCACCGCTCGTCCCGCCGATCTGCAGGAAGTGCCGCGCTACGTTGTGGACCGGAACGGCAACGGCATCCTGGATGCCGACGACTATCTGCTGGTCTTCTGCCGGTCGGTGCGGGGATGGGATTACGTCCCGGCGCAGAAGACGTTCCGTCATCACATCCATCCGTACACGGAACACAACAGCTACTTCATCGCACTGGGTCTGCCCGGCACCGGACTGCGCATGGATACGGTGGCGTCCGATCCGCAGGCGGGAGCAACGGCGGTCAATGACTTCCAGGAACATCTCTTCCTGGAGCAGGAACGGTACAATCTGATCCGCTCGGGCCGTCGGTGGGTGGGACAGCTGTTCGATCAGTACACGAATGCGGTCACGTACACGAATCTGCTCAACGGTCTTGTGGCGGACGCGCCTATTCTGTACCGGTACGACCTGTTGAGTCATTCCGCGACGGTGGACACGTTCATCGTGACGGAGAACGACGTTCCGCTTGGGTCGCCGGTACGGATGTACACGGTGGATGTCTCGCCGAGCAACAACGAGTCTCCGTACGCGTACGAGGCGCTCGTCGACGGCGTGACGCGCACGGGTGGACTGCCCGACAACCGGAGTCTTATGAAGTTCCGGTTTGCGTCCACCAATCAGTCCGCACAGGCGTGGCTCGACTGGTTCGAAATTCTGTACCGCCGGCGCTTTGAAGCGGTGGGGGATTATCTGCAGTTCTCGTCACCCGATTCCACCGCGGATTTCGCCTACACGATCAGCGGGTTGTCGTCGCGCGATGCACTGGTGTTCGACGTGACGGATCACAACGCGGTGAAGCGCGTGACGCAGCTTTCGTTCGATGCGACGGATGCCGGCATCTGCCGCTTCGCGCGTCCGCAAACGGCGGGGAGCGTTCGTGAATACGTGGTCGCCGGACCGAATTCGTTGCGCACACCGGCAGCAGCCGTGAGCGTCCCGAATTCGAACCTGCACGGGCTGCAAACGCCCGAGGATTTCATCATCATCAGTCCAACTGATTTCCTCCCGCAGGCGGACCGGCTGAAGCAGTTCCGCGAGCAGCACGACTCCCTGCGCACGCTCGTGGTCGACATTGCGACGATCCGGAATGAGTTCGGCGGGGGACTGCCCGACGTGATGGCCGTCCGGGATTTTCTGCGCTACACGCAGACATCCTGGCCGGTCGCGCCGCGCTATGTGCTGCTGTTCGGCAACGGACACTACGATTACAAGAATATCGCGTCGAGTGCGCCGAACTGGATCCCGCCGTACGAGACGGCGGAATCGAACTATCAGATCTATTCGTATGCGAGCGACGATTTCTTCGTCTTTCTGACGCCCAACGATACTCATGTGTCGATGGCGATCGGCCGCATCCCGGCCCGCACGCTTGACGATGCGACCGTGATGGTGGACAAGACGATCTCGTACGCCACCACCGCGCCGTTGGATCCGTGGCGCAACCGTATTACCTTCGTGGCGGACGACGATATCACATCGAACGGCTATGAGCCGAACTGGCACACGCCGCAATCGGAGCAGCTGGCGAATCAATTCACGCCGAACTCGTTCGAAAAGCGGAAGATCTACCTCATCGAGTATCCCACCGTCAACAGTGCCGCCGGACGGCGGAAGCCGGACGTGAACAAGGCGATCGACGACGCGCTGAACGAAGGGACGCTGATCATCAACTACATCGGCCACGGGAACGAGCGTCTCTGGGCGCACGAGGCGGTCTTCACACGGGAAGGGGACCTGCCGCAGCTGACGAACCGCGACCGGCTGACGTTCCTGGTCGGCGCCACGTGCAACTTCGCGCAGTACGACGATCCGCAGGAACAGAGCACGGGCGAGGCGATCCTGACCATGTCGGCCGGTGGGGCGATCGCCGAGGTTACGGCCTCGCGGGCAGTCTACTCCTCCGACAATGCCGCGATGAACGAGATTCTCTTCGGGTACCTGTTCCAACGGGACGCCAACGGCCGCCCGGCGCGCATCGGCGACGCGATGTATCAGACGAAGCAGATCCGCAACTTCGTGAACGATCAGAAATATCATCTGCTCGGCGATCCGACCGTGCGCCTGCGGATGCCCGAGAGCCCGGCCACGGTGGACAGCGTTAACGGCAGAAGCACGGCCTCGATGTCGTACGTGCCGTCGCTCGGCATGGCGGTGGTGAAAGGGACCGTGAAGAACAGCAGCGGTACGGTGGCGACCGGATTCACCGGCCGCGGGATCATCACGCTCTTTGATGCCCGGCGTGTCGTCGCCATCCCGCGCTGGGCCCCGTTCGTCTTCACCGAGAACGGCAGCCAGCTGTATCAGGGAGAAGTGAGCATTCGCAACGGGATCTACGAGGCCGCCTTTCCGGTTCCGAAGGACGTTTCGTTCGGCGGGCCGTCCCGCATCTCGTTCTACGGATGGAACGGCGCGGACGACGCATCCGGCTACACGGAGAATCTCCAGATCAGCGGCATCGACTCCACCGTGACGCCCGATTCCACCGGACCGGCTGTGGATCTCTTTCTCGGCGATCTCTCGTTCCGGTCGGGTGATCTGACTCCTCCCACGACGACGCTCATCGTGCGGCTGAGCGATCAGAGCGGCATCAATACATCGACGGTCGGCGTCGGACATCGCCTGGAGGCGCGCATCAGCGATCCCGATGAGACGATCGATCTGTCGAATTACTACCGGAGCGATCTTGATACATACCGGTCGGGCGAAGTGCGCTATCCGCTGACCGATCTTCCCGAAGGACGGCATACGGTGACCGTCCGTGCCTGGGACATCCAGAACAATTCGTCGCAGGCGGAGATCGCGTTTGAAGTGCGCACGGCGGGCGCGCTCGAAGTGCTGCGCCCGATGAACGTCCCCGATCCGTTCGCGGAGCGCACGACCTTTACGTTCCAGCGTGTCTCGACCGATCCGATCGACGTCGAGGTCCGCATCTATTCGGTCGCGGGACGATTGCTGCAGACGCTCTCGGAAACGGGCATCGTCGATCGCTTCGTGCAGCTGCCGTGGGACGGACGGGATCGCGAGGGTGACCGTGTCGCCAACGGCGTGTATTTCTACCGGATCAGCGCGCGGAATATTGACGGTTCTCAGCACGCCGAAGCCATCGGCAAACTGGCGGTCGTGCGCTAGAACGGCCGCAAAGGTCCGTGATTCGACGCACGCAGGGAAATTGAATCTCAAAACGGATTCCAGTACTTTATCCACAGGCCGCATCGCGGCCGGCTCATCGTTCACCGGAGGAAGCAGTACATGAAGAAGATCGTAGGTATTGCGGCAGTGCTGACCGTGCTGATCACGGGCACGCTGCCTGCACAAGGTGTTGTAACGACCGCTGTTCCGTTCCTCGAGATCGCGCCGAACTCACGCGCCAGCGCCATGGGCGAAGCGGGCGTGGCCCTCGGCGATGATGCCTGGGCGATTTACTGGAACCCGGCGGGATTTGCGTTTCAGCAGGGCTCCGAACTTTCGATGACACGCGCGGACTGGCTGCCCAACTTCGGCCTCAGCGACCTCTGGATCCTGCACAGCGTCTTCAAGACCTCGGTCGAGCAGCTCGACGGCACGGTCGGCTTCGGGCTGACGTATCTGAACCTCGGCAAGTTCGCGCGAACCCTGAACGATCCGACCGTCCTCGAAGAATTCACCGGCTATGAGCTGGCCCTGGTCGCCGGCTACGGCACAAAAGTGACGCCGACCCTCGGCCTCGGCATCAACGGCCGCTTCATCTACAGCCGCCTTGCGCCGTTCGGCACGGCCGAAGAACAGGGGCAGGGCGTCGCGTCGGGATTCAGCTTCGACGTGGGACTGCTCTACAAGCCGCACACGATCTACGTCCCGTTCACCGATCTCGACATGGGCGACCGCCTCAGCCTCGGCATGAACCTCTCCAACATCGGGCCGAAGCTGACGTACATCGACAAGGCGCAGGCAGATCCGTTGCCGATGAATCTGCGCCTCGGCTTTGCGTACAAGATCATCGAGAGTGATTACAATAATCTCACGTTGATCACGGACGTGAACCGTCTGCTTGTCAAGAGGGACACGAGCGGCGGCTCCGACGAATTCTATAAGGCTTTCTTTACCACGTGGACCGGCACGAGCTTCAACGAGCAACTGCGGCAGTTTACCACCGGCGTCGGCGTGGAATACTGGTACGGCATGCCGAAACTCATCGCCCTCCGGGCCGGCTACTTCTACGAGGATCCTCGCTCCGGAAACCGCAAGTTCATGACTTTCGGCGCGGGCATCCGCTGGGATATGTACGGATTCGATTTCAGTTACATCAGCACATTCGAGGCACAGCATCCGCTCGGCGAGACACTTCGCTTTTCGCTTTCGATCGCCTGGGGCGGAGGGATGTAATCTGCCGCCCGCCCGACATCACCGCGCGACACGAGCCTCAGGAGTCGGTGTGACCTCCCTGCGTTGCCTTGTGGCCGTCCTGCTGTTCGCCGGCATCGGCATGGCGCAGCCGCGTCCGAACCTTCGCGTCGCGGTCGCGGGTCCTCCGGCATCCGCGCGCATGCTCCCGTTTCCAGGCGCCCCCGATACGTTGCGAATTCTCGGCGTGCGGGTGGAATTCGCCCAGGACCACGACCTGCAAACGACCGGAACGGGGCAATTCCTGCTCCAACCGGACGATGCATGGGGGATCGACCCGCCGCCGCACGACGGCGCGTACTTCCAGTCCAAGTACGATTTTATCCGCGGTTACTTCTTCCGCGTTTCGGGGGGCCGCCTCGTGGTCGTCGGACATCTGCTGGACAGCGTTGTCACGCTCTCCGGCGCGATGAATTCCTACGCTCCGCCCACCATCGGTACCGACAATGCGCCCCTCGCGAGTCTCGCAAAGGAAGCGTGGACCCGTGCGGACTCGCTCATGCCGCGATTCGACTTCAGCCGGTACGATCTGTTCGTCATCTTCCATGCCGGCGCGGGACGCGACATCGATCTCGTCAGCCTGCTCGGGTACAATCCCACGCCGTTCGATATCCCGTCGATCTATCTCGATTCGACTGCGCTCCAGAGCGCCCTCGGAGCATCCGCGCCGCAGGGAATTCTCGTCGACAGCGGACGGGTTCGCATCACGAACACTGCTCTCCTGCCGGAAATGGAGTCGCGCATCCTCGGCTCCGGTCTGAGCTCCGACACGCTGCGCCTGAGCATCAACGGTCTCTTCGCCTCCATGATCGGCAGTCGCCTGGGACTTCCCGATCTCTTCGACACGAAAACGGGGCGGTCGGGCATCGGACAGTTCGGGCTCATGGATGGCGCGTCCATCTTTGCGTTTTCGGGACTCTTCCCGCCCGAACCGTCGGCATGGGAGAAGATCGAATTGGGATGGACGCAACCGATCGATCTTCCCGCAACGCGCGCGGCGGTGCCCATCCCCGCGGTGGAGTTCCATCCGGCCACGGGGGATACGATCTACCGCATTCCGATCAGTGACGCGGAATATTATCTGCTCGAGAACCGGAATCGCGACGTGCATCACGACGGCGCCACGGTGACCTTCCGCCGTTCCGACGGTACGCTTGATTCGATCCATGTCTTTTCGGATACGACCGGCTTCAATCTGTACGATATCAGCGCCATCCATGGCTCGGTCGTTCGCGTGGACGAATATGACTGGGCGCTGCCCGGAACCATCGACAGCACGCATGACTTCGACGGCGGCGGCGTGCTCGTGTGGCACATCGACGGGCGCGTCATCGACGCCGGACGCGCGACGAATACCGTCAATGCCGATCCGTCGAGACGCGGGGTCGGACTCGTCGAAGCCGACGGTTCTCCTGACATCGGACAGTCGTACGGACAGCTCGATGCAGGGGCGGGACTGGAATACGGCAGTCCGCTCGACTGCTGGTTTGTCGGAAACCGCTCGCCGTTGTACAAGAATCGCTTCGACGCGACGTCCCAGCCGGCAAGCCGGAGCACCTCCGGGGCTGCCACGCTTGTCTCGCTGAGCGGATTTACGGCACGATCTCCGCGAATGACATTTGATCTTTCCTTCGGCGATCCGCATTTCCAGTCGATTGCCGGCTTCCCAAAGAAGCTGGATGGCATCGCGGACGGTCCGATTCCGGTGGATGTCGACGCGGATGGAAAGCAGGAATTTGTCGCTTCCCGGAATGCGGGCGCCTCGTCATCCGCGCACGGCGAGATCTTCGCCTGGCGTCAGGACGGAGCGAAATGTCTTACGAGCGGTGATTCGAGCGGACTCGTGGCGGGGACGGACAGTACGCTTTTGCGGGGAAGTCTTGTCCTGCATCCGATGGGTTCGGACGGATTGGCGGCCGTCCTTTCGGACGGAGTCTATCTGTGGCGTTGTGCCGACATGAACTCAGACGGGATGTGGGATCGCGTCGCGGAACTTGCCGTTACGATGCCCGAAAAGAGCCGTCTTATCTTCCTCGATTCGCTGCTGTGTGTCGCGTCTCCCGATTCCTTCCGAGTGTTCGATGCGCAGGGGATGGAGCTTTCTCGTCTGGCGCGTCCGTGGAGCAGCGGCGTCCCGGCAATTGCACGTGCGGGATCGGGTTTGACCGTCGCAGTCTCTTCGGGCGATACGGTGGAGATCCTGGATGTCGCAACGATGAGTTCGCTTGCTCGGATTGACGCGGGTTCGTCGGTCCTCGGGATCGCCACGGGCGATGTCGATGGATCGCACGCACAGTCGATCGTCGTGGCCACGGCGGCTGGCTCGCTGATCGTTCTCGACGCGTCGGGATGTGTCCGTGTGCGGACGGAGCATCCGGGCGACTCCTGGATATCCGGGCCTTTCCTCGCTGACGTCAATCATGACGGGCGCCTTGAGATCATCATGGCCTCGACTGCGGCGTGCCGGGCGTACTCCTGGCAGGGAATTCTATCTGACGGCTTTCCGGTGCGCATGGAACCGGCGTCGGGCTCTGTCGGCGACGGCATCGTCAGTTCGACCGGCGATGCGGGATATCCCGTGCTGCTGAACGGCACGTCTGCCGGAGACGTGTATGACTGGCAATGGTCCTCCGGGCGGTATCGGGTTTTCCGCACGGCGCTCGGGGGTGCTCCGATTTCATCGATGGCCGTCTTCCGGCATGGGACCGGTTCGGGGGCGACCGCCGGATTGCTCACGGCCGACGAAGGCGGATGGATCGCGGCGTACGATCTGGGGACGCCGGTCGGAACCGATGGACTTCCGTGGCCGATGCGCGGATATTCACCCGAAGGGACTTCGAACGCCGGCACAAGCACGGCGATGCCGGTGCCGCTGGGAGAAGGATTCCTTCCGGCCGAGCGCGCATACAACTGGCCGAATCCTGTTTATGGCGGAACCACACAGATCCGGTATCTGTGTTCCTCGGATGCGGTTGTGACCGTGCGCATCTTCGACGTCGGCGGACGTTCGGTGGCCACGCTGCACGGAAAGGCAGTGGGGGGAATGGACGGAGAGATCCCGTGGGATGTGAGCGGGGTGGAGAGCGGCGTGTACTTCGCGCATATCGAAGCCGCCGCGGCAGGGAGGAGCGGCAGCGTGATCGTCAAGATCGCTGTCGTCAAATGAGAATGGCCAACCGCCATGCATCATCGGCGCGTCAGCAGATGTTCCTTCGTTTCCTTGTCCGGCCGGCCGCGATCGCTGTGCTGCCTCTCCTTGCGTCCTTCGACGGCTGCCGCGACAATCCTGTCGAACCGATCCCGCCAACAGCTACATATCGCGTGGAAGGAACATTGAGCGATCACTTCGGACATGCGATCGACGGAGCGGCGGTGTTCGTGAATTACGACTACTCGCTTGTTGACGAAGGTCCCGCGCCGGAGACGTCGTGTACCGTCGCCGATTCGACGCACATCGTCGCGGTGAATGTGTACGATTCCGGGAACGTTCTTCGGCGGAAGATTTTCAGCGGTCCTGCGCCCGTCGGTACCTTTCGGGTGCTCTGGGATCACGCGGATTCATCCGGCGTTCTCATGCCGAGCGGCGTGTACAGCGTTCGGTACGAATCCGGCGGAGCGATGCTGGCGAGCTATCCGGTGGTGGTGGAGGGGGGACAGGTGAGCGTGACGGATTCGTCGGGACGCTTCAGCATACCCGCGGCGAACCTGCCGATCGGCTACTATCCGGCCGCGCTTTATTCCGCCGACAGCGCATTTTATTTCGGGAATTACTCGATCGCTTCGCGGGTGTACGTTACCGTCGAGACATCGGCGCAAAGCAAAACTGTGGCGGTGAATCTTGTCCAGGGCGAGACCGCCGTTCTCACCGTGCTTCTGTAGGAGAAGGGCTGCGACGTTTCACTGGGGTCGCGCTGATGAAGAGAGATTCGGGGGCTGAAGCCCCTCAGGTGTTTGGTTTGTGCTGAGCCCGACCTGAAGGCCAGGCCGATGCTTTCTAACAACGAGTCTTTCAACTGCTTGTAAGGTTCTTTCGTGATTGGTCCACTTATCCGGCGTCTCTTTCCTCTGCTCGCGATCGTGGCGCTGGCTCTGCCGCTTCACGCCCAGGATGATCCCTTCCACCCGGAACTCGTCTGGCGGACGATCGAGACGCCGCACTTCCTCGTCCATTATCACACGGGCGCCGAATGGACGGCGCAGCAGGTGGCGCGCATCGGTGAGACCATCTACGGACCCGTGACATCGATGTACCACCACGAACCCGACCAGAAGGTCTCCTTCATCATCCGCGATCACGACGATTATTCGAACGGCGCGTCGTACTTCTTCGACAACAAGATCGAGCTCTGGGCACCGGCCCTCGACTTCGAGCTGCGCGGCATGCATCCGTGGCTGTGGAATGTCGTCACGCACGAGTTTACGCACATGGTGCAGATCCAGACGTCGCTGAAATTCGGACGGCGCGTGCCGGCGATCTATCTGCAGTGGCTCGGCTACGAGGAAGAAAGACGGCCCGACGTCCTGTACGGCTATCCGAATGTCCTCGTCTCGTATCCGCTCTCCGGTTTTGTCGTTCCCAGCTGGTTCGCCGAAGGCGTTGCGCAATACAACAATCCCTCGCTGCAATATGATTACTGGGACACGCACCGGGACATGATCCTGCGGATGTATCTTCTTCGCGGAAAGCCCCTGACGTGGGAAGAAATGGCCGTCTTCGGCAAGACAAGTCTCGGCAATGAATCGGCATACAATGCTGGATTCTCTCTTGTTTCGTACATCAGCGAGCACTATGGCGCGGACAAGCTCGAAGGCATCTCGCGAAAACTCGGCACACTCACGCGCGTGACTATCGACGGCGCCATCAAGGCGACACTCGGAATTGACGGACCCGAACTCTATCGGGCGTGGATGGACACGATGCGCGTGCGGTATGAGAAGGTCGCGCATGGCGTGGCGGCGGATTCAGTGGAAGGAGAGATCGTTGCCGGGGAGGGATTCGGCAACGATGATCCGGCGTTCTCGCCCGACGGATCGATGCTGGCCTACATCTCGAACAAGGGGGAGGATTACTTCGGCACGAGCGGCATCTACGTAATGGACCGGAAGACAGGAACATCCCGCAAAGTCGTGGATCTGGTCCGCTCGACGCTGTCGTTCTCTCCCGACAGCCGGTCGATTTTCTATGTGAAAGGAACGCGGGACAATCCCCACTGGTCCCTGCTGAACGATCTGTACCGCTATGATCTGTCCGAGGAGAGGGAAACGCGCCTGACGCACGCCGCCCGGATATCGTATCCGCGCCTCTCGCCCGACGGAAAGCGGATCGTTTGCGTCGTGACGGGAGACGGATCGACGAATCTGGCGGTCATCGATGCCGATGGAACAAACCTCAGGAAACTGACGAGCTACGCCGCGGGACAGCAGGTCTATTCGCCCGTCTGGTCGCCGGACGGTCGCACCATCGCGTTCGGATTCTCGGAAGCGAACGGGCAGACGATCGTTCTGACCGACACCGCGGGCAGCGTGCTGCGGCACATGCCGCTGAGCGGAGACGCGCGGACGCCGGAGTTCTCCGCCGACGGTCGGCACCTGTATTTCTCCTGGGACAGCACGGGCATCTTCAACATTTATCGGATGAGTCTCGCCAGCGGCGAGATCTCGCGCGTCACGAATGTGTTGGGCGGGGCGTTCCAGCCGACGCGATCGCCCGATTCGGTCATGGCGTTCGTGAAATACACCGAGACCGGTTTCAAGCTCGCCGAGATGCGTCTTCCGGCGGAGCCGGCGCCCGTCCCGGAGGAGCGGTCGTGGTGGACCGGCTTGCCGGACGTTCCGCAATCGAGCCTTGTGGCGCATTCCGGAATCTATGATACGCTGACCGTTTCATCCCGTCCCTACCGGTCTGTCTACACGAGCCTGTCGCTCATTCCGCTCATTCGGGTGGATAACTACAACGAGCACAGCCGCGGCATCGATATTATCAAGCCGGGATTGTACTTCAGTTCCGGAGAAGTTCTGGACAAGCTGAACATGTTCGGCGGAGCGGCCATCAACCGGGAGCTGGAGCGGGACGTCTTCTTCATGCTGGATTACAAGGATAAGCTCCCTTTGCTGTATCAGCTCGGACTTGAACCCGCGGCGTCGCTGGAGCTCTACAGCATCTCGCGCAAAACGAACGTGTCGTTCCCGGTATATGTGGACAGGGAATACAATCTTTCGGCGGATGTGACCTACGATCTATTCGAATTCGATCTGGCGCTGAGTGAGAACCTGTTCAGCGAGTTCGATAAACTCGAAGCGCGGTATGCGCTGAGCCGTTATGCGGCCAGTATCGGTGCATTTCTCATCCCGACGCGGGGCGTGTCGTCGGCGTTCCGAAACGTCTATCTTATCGGCGACGTGTTTTCGCTTCGTTGGACGCTGAATGCCATTGCCCCGACGGTGGATCGCGACATCAATCCCATCGGCCGGACCATCAGTTTGCGCTATTCGCGGGAACTGAACAAATACAATCGCGACCTGGAATACGACGACAGTCAGGGCTATCTCGTTCCGATCTACAGGAATGAGAATTTCAACCGCGTGGAGCTCCAGTGGAACGAGCACATCAAGCTTCCGTGGGACCGTCAGACGCTTTCTCTTGGCGTGCACGGCGGCACCATCCAGGGCATGCGGGCGGATACGATCTTCAATTTCTACGCCGGCGGATTCATCGGCATGCGCGGCTATCCGTTCTACTCGATCGAAGGCAATCAGCTCGCGACGTTCAATCTGACGTACCGTTTCCCCCTTTGGTCGACCATCAATACCCGAATCCTCCAATTCTACTTTACCAAATTGTACGGCTCTTTCTTTGCGGATGTCGGGAACGCGTGGGATGGTGACATTCCGGCCATGGAGCAGTGGAAGAAGGATGTGGGATTTGAGTTGCGACTGGAGGCGTTCTCGTTCTATGCGTTTCCCACGCGCATCTTCTTCGCCGGCGCCTACGGTCTCGACCGCTTCACGCGGAACATTCGGGACGTGGATGTGACGTACGGGAAAGAGTGGAGATTCTATCTCGGTGTGCTGTTCGGATTTGAGCTGACGGATATTCAGGCGAAGGCGACGCAGTTTCTGCCGAGACTGTAGGGCAATTACGAATGACGAGATACGAGAGACGAGTTGGGAGGGGGAGCAATTCGCAATTGACAATGGGAAATGAGCAATGAAGTGACAAAGCGAGAATGACAGACGAACCTCCAAAGTCCCTTGATTGGCCTTTGGTGCTTCGTTGGCGCATGGCATTTGGTCATTAGGATTTCCGTCAAGGGTTCACCCCACCCGGCCTCCCCGTCACCCCGAGCCACGTCGAGGGGCGCGAACGAGGGGAGGAGAATAGGTCGGACATTTCTCGCTCCCAAACTCTGTTTGGGAGCGTGTACTGCAGTCTGTTTGCGCGGTGCCGTTTCGATGCGGGAGCATCGCAGCGAGTGGTAGGCGAACTCTCCCCACGCTTCAGCGTGGGGTGGCGGACGACAGTCAGATAAGAGGGCTTCAGCCCGGTTCCTGCGGCTGAAGCCGGTTGGAGTTTGTTTTGGTACGCCAACCGCAGCCTGAAGGCTGCGGTTAGTAGGAGTTCGAATCGCTTCTCTCAGCTCAGGGCGTACTCGGATATTTGGCGGCAGGTCCTGAATAGGCAGGTACGTGGTGAGCTCGTCGAACCACGTCGCGAACAGTTATGGTTCGAATCGTCCCTCGCTTCGCTCGGGACAGGTCCTTCGACATACTCAGGACGTACTAGGCTACGCGGGACAAGCCTTCAAAAAGCCCAAGTACGTGGTGAGCTCGTCGAACCACGTCGCGAACAAGATCAGGAACCGTTCTGTAGGAAGCTACGACGGCACCTCGGGAAGCCGGCCTCATGCATCGGAAAGGGAACTTGTGGCGGAGCAGTATCTCGCGGCGCGCCGCGACAGTCTCCGCCTCGTCTATGAAGACGTTTGAAAGGCGCCGGAGCAATTCTGCGGTTTTTCAGGAGGCTCCTTAATCTTCCATGAAACGCTCTGAGGTCAACTGAAAGCGTTTTGTTGCGGTATCGGCGCGAGCTTGCGGCGATGTTGGCAGCTCTTCGAGCCTCAGGGTCAATTCTGAAAGGCTTATGATCATCCCTTCATCTCTTGTGGACCTTCTTGGGCCGAATCATGACTCTGCTTGACCGTCAGGGGACGATTCTGAGAGGTTGATGGAACTTTCCGAAGGAATATTTTGGCGACACGAACGGATATTGACATCTGTTCGGGTTTTGGTACGGAATCCGGAAGCTTCATGGATGGTCTCTTAGCGGTTCTTGGGCACACCGGAACGCTTCTGAGCGGAGTTTTTCTGTAGTGACTACAAAATATTCTTACCGATGGCTCCTTTCACGCTCAAATGCACGGCGTGTATCGACCTTTGAGCAGACCTGACGTGCCGATTTCATGGCCTGGGCTCCGTGTTCATCCGGTGATCGTTTCCTCGCTCCCGAACTCTGCTTGGGAACGAATATTCAGCGCAAAAGCGAAGCTGCCCGATGCGTCAGCATCTCCTCGCGTGTCAGCGTCCGTGGGCAGTTCTCCCCACGCTTCAGCGTGGGGTCATCGCTCACAGCCCAACAAGAGGGCTTCAGCCCGGTTCCTGCGGCTGAAGCCGGTTGGAGTTTGTTAGGTACACCAACAGGCAGGTACGTGGTGAGCCCCGTCGAACCACGTCTCGAACGATATCCGCACCGGACATTGTCATCAAGGTTCCGTTGCGGCGCTGGAACGCTGCAACGAGAGGTAGGAGAACCGTTCTCAAGCTGAATCGGTGTGGGGGAGCGATTTCCCCAACGCGAGCGTGCGTCAGCATCTCTTCGCGTGTCAGCGTTCGTGTGCAGCTCTCCCCACGCTTTAGCGTGGGGTCATCGCTCACAGCCCAACAAGAGGGCTTCAGCCCGGTTCCTGCGGCTGAA
>JAKAJH010000033.1 GCA_021813905.1 Bacteroidota bacterium
CCGATCTGAAACCAGCCCAGGAAGAACGATCCGCCGCCGATCAATGCGCCGAGCACAACCAGAATATACGGTTCCATACCATCCCTCAATTCATACCGGGCACCACAAAAACAAAAAGCCGCGACCAACGACCGTAATCATGTGTATTGAAGAACCTCAATGCATACACAGTGGGTACCTGCCTAAGCATTTCACGCTTCCACGACCCGCTCGCTCCGCAGACATCGGAAGGTCATCGCTGGGCTGCTCCGCTCCGACCGCTTGCGGCGGACGGATCGGCGAGGTGGCATGCGCTCCACGCTTATGAGTCAAGCTCCCATATTAAACGACTTGTCAGGTTCTTTAATATGGAGCTGATTACGGCTGATGGTGCGGCTTGTCACATTCGTTCCGCACGCAACTGGAAAAGAACAGGAGGCGGTGTCACGCCTTGGGCACGTCCGACGGCTGCGCCAACAGACAATTGTCCAGATAGTTGGAAAGCTTCTCGATCTCGGACTCGAGGTACTCCACATCGGTTCCGCGACGCTCCTGCTCCTTGAACAGGTCTTCGGTAATGTTCAAGGCCGAGAGCACGGCCACCGTCAACGGCGGCTGCTCGGGAATCTTGTCGTGGATGCGGGTCAACATGCCATCCACGTACGACGCCACCCGCTTCGTGAAGTCTTCGTTCTCTCCACGGAGCGGATACTCCGATCCAAATATCCGAACCTTGATACTTTTGCTGTTCATAGGCGGTTTTCCGTCGGTCTCAATCACCGCGTCGCCGCTCCTCTTCCATCAGCCCGATTCACAGTCGTGAGTTGATCTTTCCGATCAGCTCCCGGACCCGAACCTTCAGATCTTCCTGCTCCTGACGGTTGAAGACGCCGCTCCCGTTGGACTGAAGATGCTGAAGTTGTGCACGCACCCGCTGCAGTTCCTGTTCGCGTTCACGGCCTTCCGAGCTGAGCCTGCCCTCTGTCGCTTCTAAACTTGCGATCCGATCCTGAAGTTCCTTGTTCTCCTCTTTCAGACGGATGATCGCATCGGAGACGAGCCGTGCCTTGTCCCAGAGCTTCTGGAGGGATTCTTCGAGGTGACGGAGGTCGTGCGTCTTTGCCGCTTCCGTGTCGAACTTCAGCTCAGGCAAGACTTGGCTCCTTTACGGGTGCTGTCCACTGGCCGATTGGCGTATCAGCCGCGCAGGGTCCCACCGCACTCGCGTCGGACGGCTTCGATGATCCGCTGCATCACCGCGTCCGCCTCCGCATCCGTCAGCGTGTGGTCCGCCGCACGGAACTCCAGCGCGTATGCGAGACTCTTCTTCCCCGTCCCGGCCTGTTGTCCGGAGTACACATCGAACAGCGTCAGTGCGGTGAGCAACGACGTGCCCGCTCCACGGATCGCTTCCTCGACCCGGCCTTGCAGGACTGCCGCATCGACGGTGAACGCCAGATCCCGCGTGACGCTCGGGAACCGGGGCAACCCCACGAACCTGCGCTCCCGATTCCAGTTCTTGCCGAGGATGTCTGTCTTCAACTCGCAGACGAACACCGGTTCCCCGACATCGAACGTTGCGGCGATCTCTTTCCGGACTTTTCCAAAGAAGCCGGCGTAAGTGCCGTTAATTTCAACACCTACGGTCGGTTCAGTTAAACTTTCAGGCGTATCATACTGAATTAAGCGAATTTTGTCAAGGCCAAACTTCCCAAGCAGAGCCTCCACTTCGCCCTTCAGATCAAGTAAATCGGCTTTGCGCGTACCGCTCCCGGGTCCCAACGGTGCTGAGACACCGGTGATCAGCAGGAGAAGCCGCTCTTCCTCTGTAAATCCCTCCAGCGTGTCGGGGTTCTTCCCCTTGACCGGCGAGAAGACCCGCCCGATCTCGAACAGCCGCAGATCGCGCGAGCCGTGGTTCTGATTGAAGCGAACCGCCTCGACCGCACCGGGCACAAGGCTCGGCCGGAGTGTGGTCATTTCCGCGCTGACCGGATTCAGCACTTTCACGCCGGGGGTCCCCGACATCTGCGCGAGGGATTCCTGCTGCAGACTCAGCGTCAGCATCTCGTGAAAACCCGTGCCGACGAGGTGGGATTTCAGCGCATCTTCCAACCGATCGGTTCGGATTCCGGCGGAGAAATCGATCGCCGCCTTCGTCCGGGTTTCGATCCGGTTATAGCCGTAAAGCCGCGCCACTTCTTCGATGAGATCGATCTCTTCCAGAAGGTCGTTCCGGTAGCTGGGAATGCGCACGTGCAGATCGTTTCCTCTCCCCGGCCGGACAGTCAGACCGAGCCGCTGCAGCAGGCGAACGATCTGCGCACGCGTCAGTGCCGTACCGATCACGTCGTTGATCCGCTGAACGCGCGCCTTCACTTCTACGGGACGACGCTTCTTCGGATAGACGTCGATGATGCCCTTCAGCACTTCGCCTTCGGCAAGTTCGTGCATCAGCTGCGCCGCAAGGTCCGCCGCGTAGCGCGCCATTTCGATATCGGCGCCGCGCTCAAAGCGGTATGACGCTTCCGTGGAAAGGCCGAGCATCTTTGAGGTGCGCCGGATGCCGGAGGGATTGAAATAAGCGCTTTCCAGAAGCACAGATGTCGTCGTGTCGGCGATCTCCGAGTTGGCGCCGCCCATGACGCCGGCGACGGCGATCGGCCGTTCGGCGTCGCAGATCATCAGCATGCCGGCCGACAACGGGCGCTGTTTTCCGTCGAGCGTGACGAATACTTCGCCTTCCTTCGCCCCGCGCACCTCAATGGTGTGGCCCGCCAGCCGGTCGTAGTCGAACGCATGCAGCGGATGTCCGGTCTCCATCAGCACATAGTTCGTGATGTCGACGACGTTGTTGATCGGACGGATACCGACGGCCGTCAGCTGATCCTGCATCCATTTGGGCGACGGTGCGATACGAACATTCCGGATAACGCGGGCGCAATACCGCGGACAGTTCTCGCGGTCCCGGATACGGACGGTGGCGGCACGGGACGCGGCGGTGGACGATTCCATCACCCGCACCGGGGGGATCGTCAGCTTCCGTTCCGTCAACGCGGCGATCTCGCGCGCAACGCCGATGTGACTCAGGCAGTCGGCGCGATTCGGCGTGATGCCGATCTCATACACGACATCGGTTGAACCGAGTGCTTTGGCCAGCGGCGTACCCGGGCGGAGCTTCGGGTCGAGGACGAGAATGCCGTCCTTATCCTCTCCCAGTCCGAGTTCGTGCGCGGAGCAGATCATCCCATCCGACTCCACGCCGCGGATCTTCGCGCGCCCCAGAACGAAGGGCTTCCCGTCCGCGTCGTGCTGATCGTGCGGGATGGTTGCACCCACGAGCGCCACCGCGACCTTTTGTCCGGCCGCAACGTTCGGCGCACCGCAGACGATGGTGCGGGTCTCTTTGCCGGTATTGACCGAGCACACGGACAGCCGATCGGCATTCGGGTGCTTGTCCCGTTGAAGGACTTCGCCGACGACGAACTTGTCGAACGTCGCCGCCTGGTCTTCGAACGACTCCACCTCGAGCCCGAGCATGTTCAGCCGCTCCGAGAGCTCCGCCGGCTTCAGGCGGACGTCAACGAATTTCTTCAGCCACGCGTGTGAGACTTTCATGGATTTGCTCCGCCGTCCGGTCGTCAGAATTGCCGCAGGAACCGGACATCGCTTTCGTAGAACATCCGGATGTCATCGATGCCGTAGCGCAGCAGCGCGGTCCGTTCGATCCCCATCCCGAACGCATAACCCGTGTATTCTTCGGGGTCGATGCCGCCGTTCTTGAGCACGTGCGGATGCACCATGCCCGCGCCGAGGATCTCCAGCCATCCGGAGTATTTGCAGACCCGGCAGCCGTTTCCGCCGCAGAGGTAGCACGAGATGTCCATCTCGGCGCTTGGCTCCGTGAACGGGAAGAAGCTCGGCCGGAAGCGGTATTTCAGCCGCTCGCCGTAGAACTGATGCGCAAAGCTGACCAGTGTCCCCTTGAGCTCACTGAAAGTCACGTGCCGGTCGATATACAATCCTTCCACCTGATGAAACTGCACCAGGCTGCGCGCGCTCACCGCTTCATTCCGATAGGCCTTGCCGGGCATGATAGCGCGGATGGGCGGTCTTTGCTTCTCCATCACGCGGATCTGTACCGGCGACGTGTGCGTGCGCAGCAGGATGTCCTTCGAGATGAAGAACGTGTCCTGCATGTCGCGGGCCGGGTGGTCGGGAGGAAAGTTCAACGCACCGAAATTGTAATAATCGGATTCGATCTCCGGTCCGTTCTCGACCGAGAAGCCCATGCCGACGAAGATGCGTTTGATCTCGTCGAGCGTCTGCGTGACCGGATGGCGCGATCCGACCCAACGGGGGCGTCCGGGGAGCGTCGGATCGAACGCCGGCTCGGAGGAACCCGCGGCCGCTTCCAACGCCGCTTTGCGTTCGTCGAAGTGTGCCTGGGCGAATGTGCGGAGTTCGTTCAGCGCCTTGCCGAGGACGGGGCGATCGGCGGGACTGGCGGAGCGGATGCCGTCGAAGAGGACGGCGATCCGGCCGCTGCGGGAAAGATACGTGATGCGCACCTGCTCCAGCTGCGGAAGATCGCGCGCCGCATCGAGGTCGTGCAGGAATTCCTGGCGGATCTGTTCAGTGGAATCACTCATGGCGTCTGTGCCTTCGCGATGGATCGAATGGAGGAACCTCCTGGGCGTCCGGGCGTGGCTCCCGGCACTGGACGGCGAACGCTGAGGACCGACACCGTGGCGGTCCCGGGACACCGTGCAGTGACCGGGACCGTCCGCGGTATACGCACGGCTTACGCAGCGGCGAACTTCACGACTTCAGCGAAGGCGTTCGGGTGGCTGACGGCGAGGTCCGCCAGGACTTTGCGGTTAATGCCGACCTGCTTCTTCTCGAGCGCGGCGATCAGCTTCGAGTACGTCGTCCCGTGCAGCCGGGCGGCGGCATTGATCCGCGCGATCCAGAGCGTGCGATACTCGCGCTTCTTGGCGCGCCGATGCTTGAAGGCGTGGACGCCCGCTTTCTCGACGCTGTGCTTGGCGACCGTCAGGACCTTTGAACGGCGGCCCCAGTATCCTCTCGCCTGCTGGAGAAGTTTCTTTCTCCGCCGGTGCGATGCGACTTTGTTTTGCGACCGTGGCATGTCTCGTTCTTCCTCTTCTTCTCTACGCTAACAGAAATGTGCGGACCTTGCGCGCTTCCGTCTTGTCGACGAGCGTCGGCTTGCGCAGATGGCGTTTCCGCTTGGTGGTCTTGCTCGTCAGAATGTGGCTGCGGAAAGCCTTCCGGCGCTTCACTTTGCCGGTGGCGGTCAGCTTGAACGTCTTGACGGCACTCCGCCGTGATTTCATCTTCGGCATGGCTGTTAACCCTCTTTCGGTTGTTTTGCTGCTTCAGCGTTCTTCTTCTTGGTCTTATCGGCCACGTAGTACGCCACCATCTGGCGGCCCTCCATCTTCGCCTCCTGCTCGTTGCGGGCAATATCCGAGAGGCGCTCCGCGAACCGGCCGAGCAGCTCCCGGCCGTGGTCCTGATAGGTGATCTGACGGCCCTTGAACACGACGGTCGCCTTCACCTTGTTGCCCTCCAGAATGAATTCGCGCGCGTGACGGACCTTGAACTCAAAATCGTGCGTGTCCGTGTTCGGATGGAACCGCACTTCCTTCACCTGGGTCACGTGCTGATGCTTCTTCTGGAGCTTCTCCTTCTTCGAAAGCTCGTAGCGGTACTTGCCGAAGTCCATCAGCTTGCAGACCGGCGGATCCGCGTTGGGGACGATCTCGATCAGGTCCAGCGTCCGCTCGGTGGCGGCCTTCAGGGCTTCGGCGATCGTCAGGATCCCCAGCTGCTCTCCTTCTTCCGTGACGACCCGCACCCGCGGCGCCCGGATTTCGGAGTTCAGGCGTGCTCGTTCTTGCTTGATGGTACAGCCTCCTCCAACGTGAGTGATCGTTCGCGGACCGCGCGCTGCATCCGGGCGATGAACTCATCGGCCCGGCTGGATCCCTGATCGCCCTTGCGGTGCAGACGCACGGACACGGTGCCCTGTGCCGCTTCCTTCTCTCCGACGACCAGCATGACGGGGACTTTCTTCATTTCCCAGTCGCGGATCTTGTATCCCACCTTCTCGTTCCGGTCATCCAGCTCCACGCGCAGACCCGCCGCCTGGCACTGATCGCGCAACACCGCCGCGTATGCCACATGCGCATCGGTGATCGGCAGGATCGCGGCCTGCACCGGCGCCAGCCAGAGCGGAAATTCGCCGGCGAAGTGCTCAATGAGCACGCCGGTGAAGCGCTCCATCGACCCGAACGGCGCCCGGTGAATGATGACCGGCCGGTGCTTTGCGCCGTCGCTGCCGACGTATTCCAGCTGAAAGCGCTCAGGCATAACGTAATCCACCTGAACCGTCCCGAGCTGCCACGTCCGCTTCAGTGCGTCGCGGACCATGAAGTCGATCTTGGGGCCGTAGAATGACGCTTCGCCGGGCGCGACAAAATAATCAAGCTTCATTTCATCCGCCACTTCGCGGATCTCGCGCTGCGCCTGTTCCCAGAATTCCGCCTGCCCGCCGTATTTCCCGATATTCTTGTCGTCCCGATACGACAGGCGGATCCGCACATCCATGCCGAAGGTCCGGAACACGAGCTGCGTGAGCTCGATCGTCGCCCGTATCTCCGCCTTGAGCTGGTCGTGCGCGCAGTAGATGTGCGCATCGTCCTGCGTGAATCCCCGCACGCGCATGAGCCCGCTCATCTCGCCCGACTGCTCATACCGGTAGACCGTGCCGAATTCCGCCAGACGAATCGGCAGATCTCGATACGACCGCGGCCGCGCCATGTAGATCTGGTGATGGTGCGGGCAGTTCATCGGCTTCAGCAGGAACGCCTCGCCGTCCGGGAACTGGATCGGCGGGTACTGCGAATCCTTGTAGTACGGGTAATGGCCCGATGTCTTGTAGAGTTCCAGATTCGCAATGTGCGGCGTGATCACGGGCTGATACCCGCGCTTGCGCTGCTCTTCGCGGAGGAACGCTTCCAGCTGCTCGCGGAGCACCGTGCCCTTCGGCAGCCACAGCGGCAGGCCGCTGCCCACTTTTGGCGTAAGCAGGAACAGCTCCAGATCCTGCCCCAACTTGCGATGGTCGCGCCGCTTCGCCTCCTCGAGGAGGAAGAGATACTCGTCGAGCTCCTTCTTCGTCGGAAAGGTGACACCGTAGATGCGCTGCAGCATCTTGTTCTTTTCGCTGCCGCGCCAGTAGGCGCCCGCGACGTTCAGCAGCTTGACGGCCTTGATCCGACCGGTCGAGGGAATGTGCGGACCGTAACACAAGTCCGTGAAATTCCCCTGATGATACATGCTGATGGGCTGCCCCTTGAGATCTTCGAGCAGCTCCAGCTTGTACTGATCACCCTTCCGGCGGAAGTAGTCGACCGCCATCTCCCACGGAACCTCCTCGCGCACGTACGGCGTGTCGCGGACGGCCAGTTCCACCATCTTCTCTTCGATCCGCTGCAGGTCGTCCCCCGTCAGCGCATGATCGCCGAGATCAAGGTCGTAGTAGAAGCCGTTCTCAATCGCCGGTCCGACACCGAACCGCGCTCCGGGATAGAGTGACTCCACGGCCTCTGCCATCAGATGGGCGGAGCTGTGCCAGTAGGCTTCCTTTCCGCCGTCGTCCGTCCACTTCAGGATGCGAAGCGACGCATTCTCCGTGATCGGTCGGTTGAGATCGCGGATCTCGCCGTTGACCTCGATCGCAAGGGCTTCCCGGGCCAGGCCTTTGCTGATCCCTTCCGCGATCTTCAGTCCGGTGATGCCGCACTCGTATTCCTTGCGGCTGCCATCCGGAAATATGATGGTGATCTGATCCATGACTGTAGAACAAAAAAAATCGGAGTCGGCTCCGATTCAACAACTGATGGCTTCCGTCGGCCCATCGGGCCGCGAACGCTGATCTATCTGCACGCGTGTGGGCTCTATAGGACTCGAACCTATGACCTCTACCATGTCAAGGTAGCGCTCTAACCAACTGAGCTAAGAGCCCCCCTGTAAAACGTCGGGGTAATAGGATACCGAAAAATCGGCTGAAAAACAAGCCAAACCTTCGGTTTCCTGCTCCGCTAGTGGTAGAAATCGCGGACCCAGCGATGCGAGTGCAGTCTGCCTACGAGCTCCGGAGAAAGTGCGCGTCCGTCCGAGAGCGCGCAGTTGCGCTCCACGTTGGCCACCGAGCGCATGCCGGGTATGATCGTGGACACTGCGGGATGATGAAGACAGAATCGCAGGGCAAGCTCCGCGACCGTGGATGCTTCCGATCCCATCAGTCCTTTGATCGCGTTCACCCGGTCGACGACCTGCTGCTTCCGCTCGTCGCGGAAGTAGTGATTGCGGAAGTCGCCCTCAGGGAATGTCGTGGCAGGCGTGATCATGCCGGTCAATCCCCCCTCGTCCAGCGGCACCCGGACGATGACGCCGATATTCAGTTTCTGACATGTCGGGAACAGTTCATCTTCCGGCGACTGATCGAAGATGTTGTAGATGACCTGAAACGTATCCACCAGTCCCGTCGCGGCCGCTTTCAGGGCGTTGGACGGCTGGTGATCGTTGATCGAGATGCCGAAGTGCCGAATCTTCCCTTCCTCCTTCAACTTTGCGATGGCATCCTTCCATTCCGACTCGTCCGCCCAATCGTCCAGCCAGACGTGAAACTGGTGCACGTCGATCGTGTCGAGGCCGAGGTTCTTCAGGCTCGTTTCGGTGGATTTGATGATGTGATCGTACGGAAAGACCTCCGCGAGCTTCGAGCCGGGGCGAGCCGGCCAGCGGCTGTTCTTGGGGGGAATCTTGGAGGCGACTGTCAGGTGCTCCTTCCGTTCCCGCACCACCTGCCCCACTAGTCGTTCACTGTGGCCGTCGCCGTACACCAGCGCGGTGTCGATGAAGTTCAGTCCCAGGTCCACCGCCCGGTGCAATGCGCGGAGCGATTCGGTGTCCTCGGCCCCCTGCCACATGGCTTTTCCAATCCCCCATGCTCCGTATCCGACCTCTGAAACGCTGATACCGGTTCTGCCCAGCGTCCGAGACTTCATTCGTTCGATCCTTTCCTGTCATTTCCGCCCGTCAGCTTTCTCCAGGCGTCGTTCAGCACATCCTTTGAGCGCCGCGGGACGAAGTTCGCGTGCATCGCTTCCAGCATCCGCAGGGTCAGCGCATCGAGATCCTCGTCGTCCTTTACGCGCTTGACCATCATGTCATACGCGAAGCGCTCATCGCGCGTCATGGAGCGAACATATCGCGCCAGATCCTGGATCATCCGGCGTTGTTCGACCGATGTCATTCCGTTTCCTTCGGGTCGGGGAAGCTCAGAGTTTCTTCACCGGCTTAGCCCACTCCTGAAGGAAGCCAAGGACCTTTGCCGGATCGTGTCCCTTGCCGGATTCGAGCACTCCGGTATCCTGCGAATGGAGGAACTTCCCGTCCGAATCAAGCACGAACAAGTGGGGATATCCGGGGATCTTCGGATACTGGGCAAGGAACGCTTCGTTCTTGTTCTCTTTGCTGACGTTCACCTTCACGACAACATAGTGGTCATTGAGATACTTATCCAGTTCCGGGTTCCTGATGTAGAGACTGTCGAGCCGATGGCACCAAATGCACCACTCGCCGCCGACGTCGAGCAGAATGCGACGGCCGGTCTTCTGCGCCAGCGCGATAGCGTCTTTCAGATCCCTCGCGGGGTCGCGGGTCGGATCGAACTTCGCGTGGACTGTTGCCGGTGGCGCTCCCTCCTGACGGGCGGGAGCGACGGAGAATACGAGGGCGATGAGCATCACAGAAAGGAGAAGTCGGATATTCACGGTGCCTCCGGTGATATTCGATGGATACTGAAAATTGTGGATCCGACGGTGGCGTGCCGGGAGCGGGACTCGAACCCGCACTCACCTTGCGGCAAAAGGGATTTTAAGTCCCTTGCGTCTACCAGTTTCGCCATCCCGGCGAGGCGAATCCACGCAATAATCTACCAAAGTTTCAGAGGGAAGACAAGGCAGGGAAGAATGGGGAATATGGAGTATGGAGACTCGGAGAACTGGCAATAGACGGAAGGATCAGAGAATAGCAGGAATTGCTCGGATACGACCACAGGAAACTCCGCAGGCCAGGAAATCGGGTCCCTTGGAGGAGAACTTGCGTGGAAGCCTGGAGAGATCGTTGGGAAGGCCTTCAGGAATATCCTTGGGCTGCGCACGAGTGAATCCCCCAGTCTTCATCTTCATCCTTCACTCTGCACTCAAAATTCGAAAGAGGCGCCGGGCGGATTCGAACCGCCGCATAAAGGTTTTGCAGACCTCTCCCTTACCACTTGGGTACGGCGCCCTGAAAATGAAGAATTACGAACGGAGGATGAGGAATGAGAAGAACGGCAGTCACCATCCACCCTCCCAAAGAACAAAAGCCCCGCTACCTGGTGGGAGACAAGTGGCAGCGGGGCACGATCACTGATGAGAGTCCCTGGTGAGCCACTTGGGAGCGGGCCGCCAGAGTGTCCCGACATGCGGGACCGAGCGGGAAACGGGATTCGAACCCGCGACATCAACCTTGGCAAGGTTGCGCTCTACCAACTGAGCTATTCCCGCGTGAACCGATGTCAATATAGCAAAATCCTCCTCACAGCGCAAGAGCCGGCCGGACAAACAACAGGAAAATCCTTCGAAAGTCAAGCCTTCCGCCGCCGGGGCCGTGCGGGCGCGTCGCTCTTCTTGATGAGATCACTGTACGATCCGCCGATGGTCCTGGATGCGCGAATGTCAAATGCGTTCTTGAGCTCAGCAAAGAGCGCTTTCGCCTGCGCCGTCCCCCGTGTGACCAGCACTTCGAACTCGATGAAGTCGCCCAGACCTGTGACCGCGTCGAGATGAATGCGCGCATTCCGATACAGATAGAGCCGGCGCCGCTTGCGAACGACCGCCCGAATGCCGAGCTGGCGCGCCAGGATCCTTCGGAGAGCGCGCGGATCGTCGAGCGGAGTCACGACATAGTCCGAGAAACGCCCCGATCGTCGATCCGGCCGCTGGTAGCTGATCAGCTCGTGCCGGCGGCCGTCGATCGAGCGAATCTTCATCCGCCCGCGGACAACGGCAAAATACGTGTCAACCTGCCGGAGCGTACCGGCGAACCGGGCACCGAGGGAGCGTGCTGTTTCCTCGGCGCGACGAAGTGAATCGATGGATGCTTTAAGTTCCAGATTCCGGGGCATAACGGAGAGAGAATTTCAGACAGCAAACGCCGTCGGGAACCGGCGCGGATCCGCGCTTGTCAGCGACTGATCTCAATGATCTTGTATTCGAGCGTTCCCGCCGGGACTTTGATCTTCACCAGATCGCCCTGCGCCTTTCCCAGCAGCCCGTTGCCGATGGGAGAGGTCACGGAAATCTTGTTCTTCTCGAAATCCGCTTCTTCCGGCGCAACAAGCCGGTATTCGATGATCTCCTTGGTGCGGGTGTCCTGCACTTTCACCAGCGAAAGGATGTACACTTTGTCCGTGGGAAGGTCGTTGCTGCCGATCAGCTGCGCCCGCGCCAGGGTCGCCTCGAGCCTTCCGATCCGGATCTCGAGATGCTCCTGCGCTTCCTTCGCCGCATCATACTCCGCATTCTCGCTCAGGTCGCCGTAGCCGCGCGCCTCGGCGATCTTCTGGGCAATTTCCGCACGGCCAGTGGACTTGAGATCCCGAAGCTCCTGCTCGAGTTCCATGAGCCGTTCGCGCGTCAGATAAATCTTGCCGTTGTTGTTGTCACCCATAACGCGATTCCTCGCACGAAAAAAAATCCCCTCAGGGCTGTGACACCTGAAGGGCAGTCCCAAAAACAAAAGCCATCATCCGGGGATGGTGGCTGATTGGTCTAAGGGCAAGGTATCATTATCTCCACCGATACGCAAGCAAAAAATCACTTGTGCCCCGGTGTTCCGATGTGCCGGTCCGCGAGGATCAGATGACCGAGCTTGTCCCGCTTCACCCGCAGATACCGCTCGTTGTGACTGTTGGGATGAATTTCGAGGGGAACGCGCTCCACAACCTCCAGTCCGTATCCCGTCAGTCCCACGATCTTCTTCGGATTATTCGTCAGCAGGCGCATCTTGCCGACGCCGAGGTCGCGAAGGATCTGCGCCCCGATGCCGTAGTCGCGGAGATCAGCCCGGAATCCGAGCTGCTCGTTGGCCTCGACGGTGTCGAGACCTTCGTCCTGCAGACGGTACGCCTTCAGCTTGTTGAGCAGGCCGATCCCGCGTCCCTCCTGCCGCATATAGACGACAACACCCTTGCCCGCCGCCTGCACCAAATCCAACGATGCGTTCAACTGGGGGTTGCAGTCGCAGCGAAGCGAGCCGAACACGTCTCCTGTGAGACATTCCGAATGCACACGTACAAGCACCGGCTCGTCCGGCGTGATGTCACCTTTCACGAGGGCAAGATGCTCTTTCTGGTCGGTGAGACTCCGGTACAGATGAAGGACGAACGAACCATGCTCTGTCGGCAGCGTAGTCGTGACGACGCGCTGCACGAGTTTCTCCCGCTTCATCCGGTACCCGATGAGATCACGCACCGTGATGATCTTTAAACCGAACTTCTTCGCCATGATCTGGAGAGCGGGTACCCGCGCCATGGTGCCGTCCTCATCAAGGATCTCGCAGACCATGCCGGCCGGGGTCAGTCCTGCCAGGCGGCAGAGATCCACCACCGCTTCGGTGTGCCCCGCACGACGCAGCACACCGCCTTCCATGGCGCGCAGCGGAAAAATATGCCCCGGGCGCGCGAAATCCCTGGTTTTGGACTTGGGATCCGCCAGGGCCCGCACCGTCGCCGCCCGGTCCGCCGCGGAGACGCCCGTGGTCGTCCCGTGCAGGAAGTCCACCGAAACCGTGAAGGACGTCTCGTGCAGGGACGTATTGGGTTCAACCATGAGATCGAGATCCAGAGCAACGGCGCGTTCCTCGGTGATCGGCGCACAGACCAGTCCCCGCCCTTCCCGGGTGAAGAAGTTAATGTGCTCCGCCGTCACCTTCTCCGCGGCCACCACGAAGTCGCCTTCGTTCTCGCGGTCTTCGTCGTCGACCACGATCACGATGTGGCCGGCGCGGATTTCCGCGATGGCCTCGTCAATCGTGCTGAATCCCGTATCTTGCGCTCTGCCCATAGCTGTTGTATCCACCCGCTCGTTGTTACTTCTTTTCCGGCTCCGTTTCCGAGCTGAGGACCGTGACCGATCCCTTGTCCACCTTCACTTTGACGTTGTCGGCAATCTGCACCAGCACCGTCTTGTCATCGAAACCGGCAATGGTGCCGTGAACGCCGCCGGCCGTCACAACCTTGTCTCCCTTCTTCATCGCATCGATCATCTTCTGCCGGTCCTTCTGTCGCTTCTGCTGCGGGCGGATGATCATGAAGTAGAAGATGGCGATGATTGAACCGAACAGGATCAGATTGGCCACAAGACCGGGCCCGCCGTCCTGGCCGGCCTGCTGTGCCATCAGAATGATCGTCGTAAGTGTCAAGGTATCCTCCGTTGAATATGATGTTCAGGATGTGTGAGTTTCATTCGCCGATACCGGACCCGCAAGCGACGCCAGCATCGGCTGTTTCCAGGATGCATACCGCCCCTCCAGGATCGCCGCCCGGGCCTGCCGGACAAGCCACAGGTAGAACGAAAGATTGTGAATCGTCGCCAGCTGCAGCGCCAGGATTTCCCGCGCGGAGATCAGATGCCGCAGATACGCCCGCGTGAAATTGCGGCACGTGTAACATCCGCATTCGCTGTCAATGGGCGCAAAGTCCGTCCGGTACGCGGCATTGCGCAGATTCATCGTCCCGCGGCGCGTAAAGACCATCGCGTTCCGGCCGTTCCGGGTCGGCAGAACACAGTCAAACATGTCAACGCCCCGCTCGATGGATTCGAGCAGGTTCTGCGGCGTACCGACGCCCATCAAGTACCGCGGCTTCTGTTCCGGCAGGATCGCCGTGCACAGCGCCGTCATCTCGTACATCGTCTCCGCCGGCTCGCCGACCGCCAGACCGCCCACCGCATAGCCGTCGCAGTCGATCGCGGTCAACGCGCGGGCACTCTGCTCGCGGATCTGCGGATAAATACTGCCCTGCACGATGCCGAAGAGCGCCTGACGATGGCCGTACAGCGCCGGCTGCCGATCCACCGCTTCGCGGCAGCGGGCCGCCCACCGGAGCGTCATCTCGTTGGATTTCCGCGCGTATGCTTCATCGCACGGATACGGCGCACACTCGTCCAGCACCATCATGATGTCCGACCCGAGGTCGCGCTGGATGCCGATCACGCTTTCCGGCGTGAAGAGGTGCGACGACCCGTCGAGGTGCGACCGGAAGGTGACGCCCTCCTCATCGATCGTGCGCAGATTCGTCAGGCTGAACACCTGATAGCCGCCGCTGTCGGTCAGGATGGCGGCCGGCCAGTTCATGAACCGGTGCAGCCCGCCGGCGCTGCGGATTGTTTCCATCCCCGGCCGCAAATAGAGATGGTACGTGTTGCCGAGAATGATCTGCGCGCCGATCTCCTGCAACTCGCGCTGCTCGACGGCCTTGACGGTGGCCTGCGTGCCGACCGGCATGAAGATCGGTGTTTCAATGGAGCCATGGTCGGTGATGAACCGTCCTGCCCGTGCCGTGCCGTCGGTCGCCTGGAGCTCGAATGTCAATGGACTGTCCGCCTGATTCCGTTCGTGCACGTGCAATAAAAAACCGCAGAATCAGATTCTGCGGCGCTGGGGCGACCGTTTCGCGGTCCTGTCATCCGAAATATACCGACATTTCCCGCCTCTGTCAACCGCCGGTCGATGGTGTTTCCCGGAGACCGGCGCGGCGCTTCACCGCCGTGCGAATCTGCAGCAGGATCGCGAATGCCACAGCGCCCGTCGCGTCCGCGAGCATGTCGAAGTAGTCAAACGTCCGCCCGGGCACGAACCGCTGATGAATCTCATCAGTGACGCCGTAGAGAGCCGTCAGCACCAGCGCCAGCACGAGCGCATACTTCTGAACCGATAGGAATCGCGACTGATAGCGGAACGCCCGATAACTGAACCAGCACAGCACAAAGAAGACCGACGTATGGACCACTTTATCGATCTCGATCGGGGCATGGATGACGGGAATGCGCGGGATTGAAGACAGCCAGAAGATCAACCCCATCCAGATCAGCAGCGGCAATTGGTTCAGCGAAAATTCTTTCACGCACTTTCTCCCGACACGATCTCCTTTAGCGTCGCGGGCACTTCCTCCAGGAGATCGCCGGCCACGAGGCTCCGCTCTCCCATCCGTTGCGCTGCCCGATCACCGGCACGACCGTGCACATAGACACCCGCCCACGCAGCATCTGTTCCCGACATTCCCTGCGCCCAAAACCCCGCAATCAGTCCCGTCAGAACGTCCCCCGATCCGACCGTGGCCATGCCGGGATTGCCGGTGGAATTCACATACACGGTTCCGTCCGACGCCGCCGTGGCGGTCGGAGCGCCCTTCATGACGAGACAGACCTTGTTCTTCTTCGCAAACTCGCGGGATGCAGGAATCCGTTCCTCCTCGAGCGCAGCCGGCATCCGGCCCGTGAGACGCGAGAACTCGCCGGTATGCGGTGTCAGGATCATCTCGGTGGTCGACGTCCGGAGCAGTCGGGCCGGAGCCGCAGCGACGGCATTCAAGGCATCCGCATCGAGTACGAGCCTCCCCGCCGATTCCCGGATAAGGGTCCGGACGATTTCCTGCGCTTCCGGATCGCGCGACAGACCCGGCCCGACCGCAACTGCATCCGCCCAGGCGATCCGCTCCCGGATGACGGGAAGCGCGGCACGTGACAGGCTTCCCGAGGCGGTGCATGCGACCCCCTGGACGATCACTTCATTGACTTTCTTCGCCAGGACCTCATAGATCGCATCCGGTGTCAGCAGGACAACAGCGCCTGCCCCGGACCGCAGCGCGCTCATCGCGCACAGCGCCGCCGCGCCGGTGTATCCGCGAGAGCCTGCCACTACAAGCACCTTTCCTGCGCTGTATTTCTGCGCATTGGTCGGCCGGGACGGCAGCACGCTTCGCACATCGTCGGCGCCGACGAGCAGCGTCGCCGGTTTGACGCGTTCGATGACTGACGGCGGGATGCCGATATCGACAACGACCGCCCGCCCTGCCGCATCCCGTCCTTCATTGCACACCAGTCCCCACTTGGGCGCGCCGAACGTCACCGTCGCCGTAGCCTCGACCGCCAGGTCCTCCGCCCGTCCGGTCGTTCCGTTGATCCCCGAAGGGATATCGACGGCGACCACCGGGGCGCTCTGGGCGTTCATCCATTCGATCATCCGGGAGAACGGCGAACGAGGACGACCCCGAAAGCCCGTGCCGAAAACGGCATCCACGATAAGATCGATCGGCGAAAGATCCGCGACGGCCCGGTTCGAGAAGCGACGAATCGTCAGTCCGTTGCGTGGATCGCGGGCGAATGACTTGAGGAGACGGAAATTGAACCGGGCATCGCCGGTGAGGGATTCGCCGGCCGTACCCAGCAGGACAGTCACATGCGCGCCGCTCGTGGCACAATGACGCGCCGCGACGAGTCCATCTCCCGCATTGTTCCCCTTGCCGCAGGCGATGACCACGTGTATTCCGGTGAGGGGACCGAATTCCTGGTGCAGATAGTCAACGACGCTCCGGCCCGCATTCTCCATCAGAAGCAAGCCGGGCACACCAAGCCCGTCGATCGTGGCAGCATCGCACGATCGCATCTCTTCAACGCTGAGGAGACGCTGCATGGGAACCTCCGCCCGAGTGATCAGAAGAATCGCTGGGCCGCCTGCACGACGACGGAAGGAGTGATGCCGAGCTGAAGCACCAGAAGGGCGGCCAGCACGACGGTGACCATTGTGAGAACGGACGGTTTCGCGGCGACATCCGCCGCGCCGTCACGGAAATACATCAACACGACGATCCGCAGATAGTAGTATGCGGAGATCAGGCTGGTGAGCACGCCGACGATCGCGAGCCAGGTCATCTTCCCTTCGACCGCGGCGAGGAACACATAGTACTTGCCGAAGAACCCGGCGAACGGCGGGACCCCTGCCAGCGCGAACATGAAGACCGCCATCAGCGCGGCGACCAGGGGCCGCTGCTTGCTCAAGCCGGCATAGTCATCGAGTGTGAGATGCTGCTCATGGTCGTCCTCCACCATGCTCACAACGGCAAATGCACCGATGTTCATGAATGCGTACGCCACGAGATAGAACGCCACGCCCATCAGTCCGATCGCGTTCGCCGCCGCGACGCCGGCCAGCATGTAACCGGCATGGGCGATGCTCGAGTACGCCAGCATGCGCTTGATATTCGTTTGCGCGATGGCTACAACATTACCCAGGATCATCGATGCCGCCGCAATCACGGCAAGCACGGTATTCAATCCCGCGCCGACGAAGTGGAATGTCCGCACGAACAGGACGAGGAATCCGGAGAACGCCGCCGCCTTGGCGGCCGTGGACATCAGCGCCGAGACGGTCGTGGGCGCTCCCTCATACACATCCGGAGCCCACATATGAAACGGTACGGCCGAAACCTTGAACGACAGGCCGACCACCACGAGGCCGGCGCCGGCCAGGAACATGATGTGGGCCGAGATGGCCGGGAAAGCCGCACTGATGGCCTCGAAGTTCGTCGAGCCGACCGCGCCGTAGATCAGCGCGATGCCGTAGAGCAGGAATCCGGTCGCAAACGCGCCAAGCAGGAAGTATTTCAGCGCGGCTTCGTTGGAACGGTCCCGCACCCGGGCCAGGCCGGCCAGGACATAAAGACACACCGACATCAGCTCGACCCCGAGAAAAAGGATGATCAGGTCGTTCGAGGCTGCGATGAGCATCATCCCCACCACGGCGAAGACCGTGAGAATCGCGTACTCACCGCGGAACCAGCCGATGCGCGCCAGATAGCTGCGGGAAAGCGCGATCGTCATCGCTCCCGCCACCGCGAAGAGCGCAGCAAAGAAGCTCGCAAATCCTCCTGTCTGTACCATGCCGCTGAAACCGGTGCCATGCGCGGGCATCTGGATGAGCGCCGTCATCCCCGCCGCCAACAATCCGACGATCGCCAACGCGAATGACGTCGCCGGGCGCCCGCGCCGGTTGGCCTCGACCAGAAGCAGGACAATGCCGGTGATCGTCGTGATCATCAGCGCGCCACTCTGAAGGATGTCCGTGAGATACGTATTCATACCAGCATTCCTGTCAAGCAATGAAGAACAACAGCCAGATCAGCACAAAGACCGGCAGCAGCACCGGGATCGAGTACCGGAACACATAACCGAAGAAACTCGGGCATTCGGCGCGGGACTGTTCGGCGATGGACTTCACCATGAAATTGGGACCGTTCCCGATGTACGTCATCGCCCCGAAGAACACCGCACCGATGGAGATCGCCTGCACGTACCGCCACGAGGCCGCCGTGATCATCTGCGCGCCCGCATGAAGCGGATTGGCCAGCCCCAGCGCCTCGGGCGTCGCCAGCCCGAGCATCGCCTGCATATGATGCACATTGTCGATCGACGCACCGTGCAGTCCGAACGCGGCGCTCAGAAAATTCAGATACGTCGGCGCATTGTCCAGCACGCTTGAAAGCGCGCCTGCGCCCCAGAAGTACTGCCCCGGCGTCACGATGCCGATGTGCGCCGCGTTGAGCTCCAGCCAGTCGAGCGCCGGCACCATCGTCGCAAAGATCCCCGCAAAGAGAATAGCGACCTCTTCGATCGGCACAAAGTTGAAATCGTTCTTCTCGTGGATCTCGCGTTTCGTCGTGAAGTAAGAGGCCAGCGCGGCACCCCACATGACCACTTCACGGAGCATCCGCGGCGCCGGATCATCGATGAACACGGCCGCGATGATGACGATCAGGAAGATCACGTTGTGCAGGCCCGACACCTCCGGCTCGTCCACCTCTTCCGCCTGGTGCCGCACCGCCGCCGACTGCTGCGCGAATGCCCGCCGGTCGATGAGAAAGAAGACCAGCAGCAGCACCGCCATCGTCAGCGCCCAGATCTCCGATACCCGCGTGATGATCCAAAAGAACGGAACGCCCTTCAGATAGCCAAGGAACAGCGGCGGGTCGCCGATGGGCGTGAGCGCGCCGCCGATATTGCTTACGACAAAGATGAAGAACACCACGTGGAACGGCCGGATGCGGTACTTGTTCATCCGCAAATACGGCCGGATGAGTACCATCGAAGCGCCGGTCGTGCCGAGAATGTTCGCGAGTACTGCGCCGGTGGCCAGCAGCGCCACGTTCCCGGCCGGCGTCGAGCGTCCCCGGATGCGGACGTGGATGCCGCCCGCCACCACGAACAACGAGCCGATGAGCGAAATGAAGCTGATGTACTCCGACGCTGTCAGCAGCAGTCGCGGCAGATTGTGCACGGCGGCCGCATAGTAGACCACCACGACAAATCCCAGCGCGAACGCCACCAGCGGATAATTCTTCTCCCACCATTCGCGATTGATGAACGGCATCACCGCGATTCCGGCGAGGAGCGTCACGAACGGCAGGATGTACCACGGATCCACCGGAAGGATCGCCACGTCATCCGTCACCGTCCGCAGCACGTTGAACAGCACGAGCGCCGCTGCCGAGGCCAGAGCGTACACGGCCAGAACACGCCGCCGTTGTCGACCGGGAGACGACATCAGCGCGAACGCAGCTCCTGCATGGATCCGTCTGCCGCGCGCATCGTCAGCGGTGCCGGCGCCGAGCGCTGCACGCCCTGCAGGTACTCAACCGTTCGCTTCGACACGAGTGCCGACTGGCTCAGGAACGTGCGGGGATACACCCCGATCCACGCCACGAAGATCACGATGGGAATGAGCGTCGCGATCTCGCGCTTCGTCAGGTCGGTAAGCTTGTGACCGCCATACAGTCCGCCTTCCCGCACCGGGCCCAACATCACCCGCTGATACATCCAGAGCAGATAGACGGCGGAGAAGATCACACCGAGACCGGCAACGGCCGCATACGCCGGGCTCTGCAGCGTCACCGAACGGAACGCGCCCAGCAACACCAGGAACTCACCGACGAATCCGTTGAGGCCGGGCAATCCGATGGACGACAGCGAGATGATCAGAAGGAACGCCGCATAGACCGGCATCAGACGGGCAACGCCGCCATACGCTTTGATCTCGCGGGTATGCGTGCGATCGTAAATCATTCCGACCAGGAGGAAGAGCGCCCCGGTCGACAGTCCGTGATTCACCATCTGAATGATGGCGCCCTGCATGCCTTCTTCCGTCAGCGAGAAGATTCCCAGCACGACGAATCCAAGGTGCGACACGGACGAATACGCCACGAGCTTCTTGATGTCCGTCTGTACCATCGCCACCAGCGCGCCGTACACGATGCCGATAACCGCCAGCACGCTGAAGAACGGCGCCGATTGGATGGCCGCGTTCGGGAAGAGCGGCAGGCAGAACCGGATGAATCCGTATGTTCCCATCTTCAGCAGCACGCCGGCCAGGATCACGCTGCCCGCGGTCGGCGCCTGCACGTGCGCGTCCGGAAGCCACGTGTGCAGCGGGAAGACCGGCACCTTGATCGCGAAGCTCAGCGCAAACGCCGCGAACAGCCACAACTGCACGTTGACAGGAAGACTGGCGCCCACCTGATACAGCTCGACAAGATTCGTCGTGAAGTGTCCGTTCGGCACGATGGAGGCAAAGTATCCAAGCGACAGGATAGCGACGAGCATGAGCAGACTGCCGGAGAGCGTGAACAGGAAAAACTTCACAGCCGCATACACCCGGTCCTGTCCGCCCCAGATGCCGATGATGAAGTACATCGGTATGAGCATCGCTTCCCAGAACACGTAAAACAGCACGAGGTCCAGCGAGGCGAAGACGCCGATCATGCCGACTTCGAGCAGAAGCACCATCACCGTGTATTCCTTCAGCCGCACGGTGATCGAGTTCCAGGTGCCGATCAGCGCCAGCGGTGTGAGAAACGTCGTCAGCAGAATCAGGAGGAGCGAGAGTCCGTCGATCCCCACAAGGTAGCTGATATTCAGCGATGGGATCCAGTCCGCGTGCTGCACGAGCTGATAGCCCGCCCGCGCGGGATCGAACAGCACATACAGCGCGAGGGAGACGATGAACGTCACGAGCGAACCCGCGACGCCGGCCATGCGGATGAGCCGCGTGTTTCCGGACGGCAGCAGAAGCACCACAATGCCCGCCGCGAGCGGAAGGAAGATGGTCAGTGTGAGTATGAAGTTCTCGATCATCACCGGGACATCCTGCATTCAATGGGATTGGAGGAGTAACCAGCCGACGACCAACACGATGCCGCCGACGAACACGACCGCATACGACTGCGCCACGCCGGTCTGAATGCGCCGCAGCGCCGAACCGATCGCACCGATTCCCCGGGCCGACCCGTTGATCGAACCGTCAATGATCGTCGTGTCCACGCCCTTCCACAGATACTCGTCGGAGATCGTCACGATCGGATTGACCACGGAGGCGTCATAGATCTCGTCCACATAATATTTGTTCAGCAGCACGCGGTGGATCCGGCTGAAGCGCGCCGCCAGCCGATCCGCCATCCCCGTCCGTTTCAGGTACATCACCCACGCCACGTAAATGCCGCCGGCCGCGATCGCAACCGACACCGCCATCAGCACATACTCGGACCAGACGATGTCATGCTCGGTGATGAGCAGCTTGTGATTGGCGGGATCGAAGATCGGCTCGAGCCAATGCTCGATGGCGTTGCTTCCCAGCAGGCTCTTCGGGACGCCCAGGAAGCCGCCGACGGCCGAGAGCACCGCCAGGATCATGAGCGGCACGGTCATCGTCTTCGGCGCCTCATGCGGGTGCAGGTCGTGACCGAAGCGTTCTTTCCCTTCGAAAGTCAGGAACACCAGCCGCCCCATATAAAACGCGGTCATCACGGCGCCCAGCGCGCCCAGCAGCCAGAGCACCCAGGAGCCGAAATCGCTGCTGAAAGCCTTCCAGAGGATCTCATCCTTGCTGAAGAAGCCGGCGAACGGCGGTATGCCGGCGATCGCCACGGCGCCGACAACGAACGTCCAGTACGTCACCGGCAAATGCTTCTTCAGCCCGCCCATTTTCTGAATGTCCTGCTCCTCGTGCATCGCATGGATCACCGCGCCGGAGCCGAGGAAGAGCAGCGCCTTGAAGAACGCATGCGTCATCAGGTGGAAAATGCCCGCACCGAACGCCGCCACGCCCATCGCCAGGAACATGTACCCCAGCTGACTGATCGTGGAATAGGCGAGTACCTTCTTGATGTCGTTCTGCACCAGTCCGATCGTCGCCGCGAACACCGCCGTGGCCGCGCCGACCGACGCCACGACCTCAAGCGAGACCGGCGCCAGAGCATACAGCAGTGAGCAGCGCGCGATCATGTAGACGCCCGCCGTCACCATCGTGGCCGCGTGGATAAGCGCGCTGACCGGCGTCGGACCGGCCATGGCGTCCGGGAGCCACACATATAACGGGATCTGCGCCGACTTACCCGTGGCGCCCAGGAAGAGCAGCAACGTGATCCACACCATCACCGTCCGGCCCGGCGAGAGGATCGAAGCGGCCGCGAAGACTGTGTCGAACCGCAGGCTGCCGAACGTCACGAAGATCAGCAGCATCGCCAGGATGAAGCCGAAGTCGCCGATCCGGTTGACCACGAACGCCTTCTTCGCCGCGTCGCCGGTGAACTTCTTCTCGTACCAGAACCCGATGAGCAGATACGAGCAGAGGCCGACGCCTTCCCACCCGAGGAACATCAGCAGAAAGTTGTCCGCGAGCACCAGGTTCAGCATCGCGAAGATGAAGAGATTGAGATAGGAGAAGAACCGCCAGAAGCCGCGATCGCCGTGCATGTACCCGATGGAGTAGACGTGGATCAGGAAGCCCACGCCCGTCACGATGAGCGTCATCAGGATCGACAGCTGGTCGATCTGATACGCCACCGAGACGGAGAAGCTGCCCATCGTTCCGGTGAACGACGAGATCCAGGGGAAGAGCTCGACAACGGCCTTGCGCTCTTCGGGCGCCGACCCGAGCATCTGCATCAGAATGCCAAGCGCCAGCGCGAACGACAGGCCCACCATGCCGCTGCCGATGATGCCGATCAGCTTTTCATTCCGCAGTCGCGGTCCCGCGAGACCGAGGAACAGGAATCCCGCGAGCGGAAACAGCACGAGCAAAGGAGTATACGCGATCATAGCCATCCGTTGTTCAGTAGTTCATGGACCTCGCGGTCGCTTACCATTTCAGAATATTGATCTCATCCAGGTTGACGGTCTGCTTGCGCCGGAACAGGGCAATGACGATCGCCAGTCCGACCGCGGCTTCGGCCGCCGCCACCGTCATGACGAAGAAGACGAGCGCCTGTCCGGTGCTGTCGCCCAGAAAGGCCGAGAATGCCACGAGCGTCAGGTTCACCGAGTTGAGCATCAGCTCGATGGACATGAAGACGATGATGGCGTTCCGGCGGACCAGCACGCCGGTCGCGCCGATGATGAACATGGCAGCGCTGAGGATGAGGTACGAGGTGAGTGTGACCATAATCAGTCCAATTTCTTTTTCGCCAGAAGGATCGCGCCGACAATGGCGGCGGTCAGCAGGACCGACGTCACTTCGAACGGGAACAGGAAGCGGGTGAAGAGCCGGCTGCCGATCGCTTCCACCGTGCCGATCTCGGTCGCCTTCGCCGGCAGCAGTTCGGTCATCCCGGACGCGGAGGTCATGAGAATGTAGATGACCTCCATCAGCAGTCCAAAGGACACGCCGGCCGCGAAGACCTTCTTCCACGACAGCCCTTCGCGCAGGCTCCGCTCATCGCGCAGGTTCAGCAGCATGATGACGAAGACGAACAGCACCATGATGGCACCGGCGTACACCAGAATCTGAATAACCGCGATGAATTGCGCGTGCAGCGTCAGATACAGCCCGGCCAGCGCAAAAAAGTTGAGGATGAGGTAGAGCGCGGAGATGATGGGATTCCGGCGCGTCACCAGCAGCAGCGCGGAGGCAAGGCCGACGGCCGCGAACACGATGAACAGAATGGATTCCAGAGTCACTTCTTCATCCTTGAATGAACGGTTGCGTCATCCGGCCGCCGTCACGCACGACGGAGCCAGCTGATCAGTTCGGGAATCGTCGGGCGCTTCCCGTATACCAGGATCGCCGTCCGGAAAATCTTCCCCGCCACCCACATCATCGCCACCGACGAGACCAGCAGCACCGCGACGGTGCCGAGGATCTCCCATGTGGCCGGCATCTGGATCGGGATGCGCAGCACCATGATCGTCGGCGTCAGCAGCGGGAAGAACGACAGAATGCGGATGAACAGCGAATCCGGATGCTGCATCGCCGGGATCGCGAAGGCGATCGGGAACACCAGCAACAGGCTCAGATAGCTCGTCAGCTGCTGCGCCTCCTGCTCCGTCGTCACCGGCGAGCCGAACGCCACGAACACCGCGGAGTACAGCAGGTATCCGAAGATAAAATAGACCAGCGACAGGAGCAAATACTCCGGCGTGAAGATGGTCGTCCCCGCTTTCATCGAGACCGCCAGACCGATCAATCCCCACACCAGTACCTGGAGAATACCCAGGCCGCTCAGGCCGAGGATCTTTCCGACCATCAGATCCTGGGCTGAGCACGACGAGAGCAGCACTTCGATCACGCGGTTGGACTTCTCCTCCACCACGCTGCGGATCAGCAGCTGTCCGGAGGTGAGCACGAGGAACATCAGCATCATGATGACGATGTACGCGCTAAAGAAAGTCTCAAGGAATCCCGACTCCTTCTCCGTCCCCTTCTCCGAGATCTTGATCGACTTGACGTCGACGTTCGTCTTGAGCTTCTTCACCAGCGCCGGATCGAGCCCGCGCGCTTCCAGCCGCTGGGCCATGATGATGTCTTCGAGGACGCGCGTGAAGCGCTCCTGGATGCGAAAGTTGCCGACGTTCTCCGCCCGGTACTCGACGCGGCCGCTGTCGAATGCCGAGGGCGGGATCGTGAAGTATCCCTCGATCGTCCCGCGCGCCACCATCCCGTTCGCTTCCGTCTTTGCCGCCGCAAGATCGCCGCGCTCACCGATCGCACGCAGGACGTAGTTGGGCTGACTGTTGTTCAGACGGAATCGCTCGTCCAGCTGACGCCCCAACGGCGCTGTCAGCCGCCCCGTCTCATCGATGATGCCGATGGCGATGGTTTTGTCGTCTTCTTTCGATGCCAGCAGGCCGGGCAGCACACCGAAGCCGACGATGATCACCGGCATCAGCACCAGCGAGATGATGAACGCCTTGGACTTCACCTTCTCGACGAATTCCCAGCGGGCGACGCTGAAGGCTTTGGCGGTCATGATCCCGCTCCCTTCTGCGGCGATGCACCGGAACGCGCCGCATCGCGATACGCTTTGAACAATTGCAATCCGCTGACCACCGCCACGCCGCCCAGCAACAGCGCCGTGTTCCAGTTCTGCGTGTCGGCTGCCAGCTCTTTCGCCGCCATCACAATGGCCAGCAGCACGATGACGCCGAAGCCGAACAGCGCTTTCATGACGCGCTTGTCCTTCCAGGGCGACGGTACTTCGGCATGGACCGCCGGTGCGGCTGCGATCGGCTTGTGCGCCGCTTCGTCCAGCTTCTCCGGTCCGCCGACGACATTGATGAAGATGGAATTGAGGGACGGTTCGACCACCTCGAACTTGCGCAGCGCCAGGTCCCGGGTGATGTCCCCGAGCAGGCGCGAGCTCTGCGAGATGTCCTTCAGCTCCAGTTCGGCGTAATTCTGGTACACGTCCGCCCGCTGCACGAGCGGATGCGTCCGCAGGAAAGTGCCGTCGCCGTCATACTCGAGATGCACCGAGTTTGTGCCGTATTGCTTCTTCACGTCCGCCAAAGCGCCGCTCAGCACCGGCTTGCCCTTGTTGATCAGGCAGATGTCGTCGCACATTTTCTCCACCTGCTCCATCTGGTGCGTGGAGAAGATGATCGCCACGTTCTGCTGACGCAGTTCCATCAGCACATCTTTCAACAGCACCTGATTGACGGGGTCAAGCCCGGAGAACGGTTCGTCGAGGATGAGCAGCTGCGGACGGTGAAGGATGGAGATAATCAGCTGGACCTTCTGCTGGTTGCCCTTTGACAGCTCTTCGACCTTGCGGTAGGCATCCTGCTTCAGTCCCATGCGGTCAAGCCAGTAGAGCGCCTGGGCGCGTCCTTCGTGCGGGGTGAGGTTCTTCAGGGCTGCGAAGTACAGGATCGCGTTCAGGATCTTCGTCTTGCGGTACAGTCCCCGCTCTTCGGGAAGATAGCCGATGATGTTCCACATCTCCGGCGTGAACGGCTTCCCGTCAAAGGTGATCGATCCGCTGTCCGGCTGAATGATGTTCAGCACCGTGCGGATGGTCGTCGTCTTTCCGGCGCCGTTCGGGCCGAGGAGGCCGAAAAGCTCGCCCCGGCGGACGTCCAGAGAGACGCCGTCGACCGCTATGACGGTGTCGAATTCCTTCCGAAGATTCCTGACAGTGAGCATGGATGAGGGGTCCGTTCCCGCCGATCGCAGGCGGCTCAGGGAGTGATCCGGTAAATCATCCGGGGGAACGGGATCGTTTCGCGCACATGATCGAGGCCGCAGATCCATCCGACGGTCCGCTCCACGCCGAGGCCGAAGCCGGAATGCGGCACCGAACCGAACCGCCGCAGGTCCAGGTACCACTCAAATGCCTCCTGCGGCAGGTTGTGCTCTTTCAGCCGCGCGAGCAGCACATCCAGATCGTCTTCACGCTGACTGCCGCCGATGATCTCACCGTACCCTTCCGGGGCCAGCACGTCGACCGCCAGTGCGACCTTCGGATTCTGCGGATCGCGCTTCATGTAGAAGGCCTTCACCTCGGCCGGATACCGGTGCACCATCACGGGCCGGTCGAACTGTTCGGAGATGACCGTCTCGTCCGTGCCGCCCAGGTCATTGCCCCACTCGAACGGCTGCCCTTTCCTGTGCAGGATCTCGACCGCTTCATCGTAAGAAATTCGCGGAAGAGGTTTCTTCACGTTCTGCAGGAGCGCGGTGTTCCGCTCGAGGACGCTCAGCTCCCCGGCGCAGTCTTTCAGTACGGACTGGACGATGTATTCGAGAAACTCCTCCGCCAGTTCCATGTCGTCGTTCAGGTCGTTGAACGCCACCTCCGGCTCGACCATCCAGAACTCGGTCAGATGGCGGCGGGTCTTGGACTTTTCGGCTCGGAAGGTCGGCCCGAAGCAGTATACCTTCCCCATCGCCATGGCGCCGGCTTCGGCGTAGAGCTGTCCGGATTGCGTGAGAAACGCCTTGCCGAGATCGAAGTAATCGGTTTCAAACAGCGTCGAGGTGCCTTCGCAGGCCGCCGGCGTCAGGATGGGCGAATCGACGAGCGTGAAGCCGCGGCCGTCGAAGAAGTCCCGGATCGCTTTGATGATCCGGTGCCGGACGCGAAGGACCGCGTGCTGGCGCGCCGAACGAAGCCACAAATGCCGGCGATCGGCCAGAAATTCCACGCCGTGCTCTTTTGGGGTGATGGGATATTCGGCCGCGACCTGATAGACCTTGGGAATGTCGGTGACGTCCAGCTCGAATCCCCCCGGCGCGCGGCTGTCCGCCCGAACCGTTCCGCGCACGGAAAAGGCGGATTCCTGCGTCAGCGTGTCGGTGACCGCAAAGACCTGTTCGGGGACATTGGCTTTCACGACGACGCACTGCACCACTCCCGTTCCATCCCGAAGGAGGAGAAACCGGATCTTTCCGCTTGAGCGCTTATTGTAGAGCCAGCCATGCAGCTGGACCTCCTTGCCCACGTGCTGATGGAGGTCCGCAATGTAGGTTCGAGCCATTCCAGTCACCGATGAGTAGATGCCGTCCGTAAAATATAGCAAAGGAACGGACGATGTTCAAACGAAATGATGGCGGAGAGGGTCAGTTCCGCGGTGTCTGCTGCTTGGCGGCAGGGACGTCCGAGTAGCGCGCATCCTTCACGTCGCCGTACGACTCGGGTTGGCTCACCGGCGATCCCTTCGGCACGCCGTCCGACTCCCGCGCTGCCCGGTTCTTCCGCATCGGCGGGAACAGCGCCTGCGCGATGGCCCGGATCGCCGTTGCCACGAGGTAGAAGGCGAAGAACCACAGCAGAAGCCGGAGCATGCCGCCGATCAGGAAGCTGATCATGTCACTTTTTCACGAGCGGATTGTAGTATTCCACCGGTGCCTTGTTCGGCCGCAGGATCTGATCAAGCAGATCCTCGAAGTCGGATGCGTTATTGACGAAGTCGATGTCCGTGGCCTTGACGATCAGGAGAGGCGTGGCCTTGTAGCGGAAGAAGAAATAGTTGTACGCCTCATTCAGCTCTTTGATGTACTCTTCGGACATATTCCGTTCCATCTCCCGCGCGCGCTTCGTGATGTTCGCCATGAGCCGCTCGGTGCTCGACTGCAGATAGATGACCAGGTCCGGCTGCGGGATATTCCGCTCGATAGCGCTGAGCATGCTCTCATACAGCTTCAGTTCCTCATCCTGCAGCGTGAGATAGGCGAAGATCTTGTCCTTCTCAAAGATGTAGTCGGAGATGACGTGCGCGTGGAACAGATCCGCCTGAAACAGCTCCTGCTGCTGCCGGTAGCGGCTGAGCAGAAAGAAGATCTGCGTTTGGAAGGCGAAGTGCTCCGGGTCCTCGTAGAATTTCGGGAGGAACGGATTTTCCTCGAACCGCTCGAGCACCAGGCGCGCGCTGAGCCGCTCCGAAAGCATGCGGGCCAGGGATGTCTTTCCCGCACCGATGACACCTTCGATGGCAATGTAGCGGATCTCGTTGGGGAGTTCCACGCCGGGTCCTTGCATTGTCATGGGACGATCAGTTGTGTCGTTCGAACCACGCCGCTGTCGGGGCAGGCATGCAGCAGCTCTTTGACGCTCTTTTTGCGCAGCGGATCCGTCAGATCCGGCGCGAGGTCCCGCAACGGGACAAGCACGAATCGCCGGCGCGCCAGTTCCGGATGCGGCAGACGCAGCGGTCCATCATTGATCACTTCCGACCCGAAATACAGAATGTCGAGGTCGATCTCCCGCGGTCCCCAGCGTTCGCGTGCCGTCCGGCCCAGGGCCGCTTCGATGGATTTCAGATTCGCCAGGAACGACGCGGCGTCGGAGTCCACGTCCGCTTCCACGACCATGTTCAGGAAGGCCGGCTGCTCCTTGATCCCCACCGGCTCCGTCTCATACACCGGCGAGTTGCGCCGCCACGTCACGTCCGGCAGTGACCGCAACCGCTCCACCGCCCGGCGCAGATACTCCAGCCGATCGCCCAGATTCGATCCCATCCCCACGTACGCACGTACCGCCATATCGCTTATCGCCGTCGCTCCGTGTATTCCACTTCCACGTAATCCAGAACGCCTTTGATCGGCGCATTCGGCTTGCGCACGTGCACCGTCACCTGCACCACCCGACGGAATTCCTTGAGGATGGTGGACGTCACGGATCGGGCCAGCGCCTCCAGCAGGAAGTGCTTTCGGTCCACCACGGCGCGTCGGACACAGTCGTACACTCTCTCGTAGTCCACCGTGTCCTTCAGGTGATCGCTCACTGCCCCTTTCGAAAGATCGCACTGCAGCTCCACGTCCACCTGGAACTTGCCGCCCAGATTCTGTTCATCGCTCAGGACACCGTGATACGCGTAGAACACCGCGTTCTGAAGACGGATGATATCAAGTGGACGTTTCTTCGCCATCGTCTCGCTCACCGGACAGGAATACGTTCGACCGCGCTCCGCAAGCGTCGCACCACCGCGTCGCGGCCCAGCAATTCCATCATCTCAAACAATCCCGGACCTCCCGTGCGTCCGGAGACCGCCAGCCGCGTGGGATGAATGATCTTCCCCGCTTTGATTCCCCACCGCTCCGAGAGCAGGCGCACACAGCCTTCGATGGAGGGATGATCGAACATCGCGAGGGACGCCAGCTCGTCGGCCAGCGTCGTGATCCGTCCCACCGCCTCCGCATCCCAGCTCTTCTTGACGCCCGCGTCCTCGTACTCGTCGGGATCGCGGAACAGGTAGAGACCGTTCTCGATAAACTCAGGCAGCAGCGTGACGCGCTCGCGCATCAGTCCGATGGCCCGCTGCAGGTACTCATCGGTCACGTCGGTGATGCCGCGGGCCGCGAGCATCGGACGGAGCATCGCCGCGATCTCGGCCGCGGGCTTGAGTTTCAAATGCTGCTGATTCAACCAGTTGAGTTTATCGACGTTGAACACCGCACCCGACTGGCCGACCCGCTCCAGCGTGAAGGCCTCCGTGAGCTCCTGCATCGAGAAAATCTCGCGCTCGTCGCCCGGATTCCAGCCGAGGAAGGCGATGAAGTTCACCATCGCCTCTTTCAGATACCCCTTGGTGCGATAGTCCTCGACCGCCACATCCCCCTGGCGCTTGCTCAGCTTCGACCGGTCGGGATTGAGCAACAGCGGCAGGTGCGCCATCTGCGGGACGGACCATCCGAAATATTGATAGAGGAGGATGTGCTTCGGCACGCTCGGGAGCCACTCCTCGCCGCGAATGACGTGCGTGACGCCCATGAGATGATCATCGACCACGACCGCCAGATGGTACGTCGGGAAGCCGTCCGACTTCAGGATCACCTGATCGTCCAGCACGTTGTAGCCGATCGTGACATCGCCGCGGATGATGTCGTGAAACGTCATTTCCCCCGTGAGCGGCACTTTCATCCGGACGACGCGCTTCTCGCCGGCGGCGATCCGCCGGGCAGCGTCCGCCGGTGATAGATCGCGGCAATGCCGGTCGTACGCCACCGCCTGTTTCGCGGCCATCTGCTTTTGGCGAATCTCATCGAGCCGTTCGGGCGTGCAGAAACAGGAGTACGCCGTGCCGGCATCGATGAGTTGCTGAACGTGCGAATGGTAGATCGGAAGGCGCTGCGACTGGACGTACGGCCCGACGTCCCCTTCCCGCCCGGGACCTTCGTCATACTCGATGCCCGCCCAGCGGAGGGTTTCGATCAAATTCTCGACCGCTCCTTCCACCTTGCGTGCCTGATCAGTGTCTTCGATGCGCAGCACGAAGCGTCCGTTATGCCGACGCGCGAAGAGGTAATTGTAGAGCGCGGTGCGAAGCCCGCCGACATGCAGGTAGCCGGTGGGGCTGGGGGCGAAGCGCACGCGGATCTGATCGTTCATGGGAGCCGTCGATGCACCGCACAAAAAAAGCGTCTCGACCTTCGAAACGCTTGCCCGTCAGGAAGTGCCTGAGGAAGTTCTCTTCGGAGACTGCGGTGATTCCTGATCAAGATACCGTTCAGTGCCTCGAAAAGCAAGGTGAACGGATCGCCGGCATCGGCCGGAGGTCGTTGGATAATCGTGCGGTTTTTTCCTATTTTGAAAATGAACCAACATCATTCCTCTCCGCCCATGCCGACACCTGAACGAAACGACTTCATCCGCGATATCATCGCCAGCGATCTGCAGACCAGCAAGTTCGAGGGACGCGTTCACACCCGCTTCCCTCCCGAGCCGAACGGATACCTCCACATCGGCCATGCAAAGTCCATCCAGCTGAATTTCGGCATCGCCCGCGATCACAACGGCCTCTGCAATCTGCGGTTCGACGACACGAACCCGGAAAAAGAGGAGCAGGAGTACGTTGACTCGATCGTGCGCGACGTCGAATGGCTTGCCGGCGACCTGAAGGGACGGATCTATTTCGCCTCCGACTACTTCCGGCAGATGTACGATTGGGCCGTCACGCTCGTGCGCGAGGGAAAAGCGTACGTGTGCGATCTGAACGCCGACGAGATCCGGCGCACCCGCGGAACCCTCACGGAACCCGGCAAGGAAAGCCCGTACCGCAACCGGAGTATCGACGAGAATCTCGACCTGCTGGACCGCATGCGCCGTGGCGAGTTTCCGGATGGCTCCAAAACGCTTCGGGCAAAGATCGATATGGCGTCGCCGAATATCAATCTGCGCGACCCGATCATGTACCGCATCGTCCACGAGGCGCACCATCGTCAGGGCGACGCGTGGTGCATCTACCCCACGTATGACTGGGCGCACGGACTGGAGGATTCGATCGAGCGCATCACCCATTCGATCTGCACGCTGGAATTCGAAAACCATCGGCCGCTCTACGACTGGTTCCTGGATGCGCTCGGGATCTATCACCCGCAACAGATCGAGTTCGCGCGTCTGAACCTGAGCTATACCGTGCTCAGCAAGCGGAAGCTCCTGCAGCTGGTGCAGGAACGACACGTCTCCGGATGGGACGATCCCCGCATGCCGACCGTTGCCGGCTACCGGCGGCGCGGTTACACGGCAGAATCCATCCGGGTCTTCTGCGATCGGATCGGCGTATCGAAGAAGGACAGCATCATCGACGTGGCAACGCTGGAGTGGAGCATTCGCGAAGATCTGAACGCCCACGCCCGGCGGGCAATGGCCGTTCTGCGTCCGCTGAAGGTCGTTCTGACGAACTACCCCGAGGGGCAGACCGAGGAATTGCCCGCTGTCAACAATCCCGAAGATGAGTCCGCCGGCTCGCGCGTGATTCCCTTCGGTCGCGAGTTGTACATCGAGCAGGACGATTTCCGCGAAGTCCCTCCGCCGAAGTACTATCGCCTCTCCCCGGGTACCGAAGTGCGGCTCCGTTACGGCTACATCATCAAGTGCGAGAAGGTTATCAAGGACGCGAGCGGGGCGATCACGGAACTGCACTGCACGTATGATCCCGAGACAAGAAGCGGCTCACCGGCCGCGAATCGGAAGGTGAAATCCACGATCCACTGGGTGTCGGCGAAGCACGCGGTGAATGCGGAAGTGCGGCTCTACGATCGGCTGTTCATGAAGGAAGATCCGAACGACGCGGAAGAGGGGAAGGATTTCCTTTCGAATCTGAATCCCAACTCTCTGGAAGTCCTGCGCTATTGCAAGCTCGAGCCGATGCTCGGCTCGGCGGCTCCCGGCGATCGGTTCCAGTTCGAGCGTATGGGATACTTTTGCGCCGACAGCGCCGATTCGAAACCGGGAGCACCGGTCTTCAACCGGATTGTCACGCTGAAAGACACTTGGGCGAAGATCGAGCAAAAAGGAAAGCCGGGGTAAGTCGTACTGCTCGAAAGAAGGGGGAAACGAAGATCTGCTGGAGGAAGATTCGGGGGGATTACTTCAGCGGAGAGGGGGGGATTCGAACCCCCGATAAGGGCTTACACCCCTATAACGGTTTAGCAAACCGCCGCCTTCAGCCACTCGGCCACCTCTCCGGAACAATCTCCTGATTGAGGATACTCGCGATCCTTCTGCGACCTGCGGGAGACTTCCACCATCTCTCGCGTTGCATCGCCTCCGCGCGGGTTGAGAACGTCTCCACCTCAATCAGTTGCCAAGGAACTTCCCTCTTAAACACGATGAGATGTGAATACTTCAATTCACATCTCAGCTTCAATTAACTCAAAACTGTCCCCAAAGTCAACGAGTCATAACGGATTTGCGGAGAGCGAGGGATTCGAACCCCCAAGTCCCTTGCGGGACGCCGGTTTTCAAGACCGGTGCAATAGCCATTCTGCCAGCTCTCCGACATCAAAGAAACAAGACCGGTGCATTAGTCCGTCTCGTGGCGCTGCGAGCCCCACAGACGAGATCTCGACCCCGAAGGGATCGGACCATTCTGCCAGCTCACCGACACCAAGGGAACAAGACCCGTACGGCGGAATGTCGCAGCCGCGCAAGTCAATCTTGCATTCCTGGGAGGTAATTTAGGGAGAAATTCGGAGAGATGAAACGCCATTGCAGAATCCAGGTGCCACACTACAAATCAAGAGATGCAGAAGGCTGGCAGCGCTGTGGCCGCAACGAATACGGCAAAGAAGAAGGCTTACTCGGTAACAGTCACAATCACAGGACCGGACGGTCGGTGAACCGCTTCCTGGAAGGCGTCGGACGGAATTTCGGTTGAAGTCGGCGCGGGCTCATCCCCCACGTTGCCGTCATCCGAATTCGGCACGGGCGTAACCGTAAACTTCAGAAGCGACAAGGACTGCACAAAATTGCCCGTGGGTTGATCGGAAGAAAGACTGTTCAGCTGCACACTCGTCACGCGAAGTGTCGGACGTTGCACCCCGAACGACACGATCTGTTTGACCTGAGGATTGTCCTGCGCCCGCGCTACACTCGCCGAGCCCCAAAGCACAAAAGCAAACAGGATGATGATGGCCGCGCGCGTCATCGTGGGTTCAGTTCGTCAGTGTGAGTGTGACGGTCCGCGACTGCGTCGGGATCTGCCCGACCTCCGCGTCCGCCGCGAACGTGTAGGTGATCTGCTGATCCCGTTCACTTCCCCGCCCGATCGCCGTCACGACATCCACCGGGCTGACCGCGCCGGAGAGGTCGACGTCGCCGGTGCTCACCGCCTTGGCGGTCGAAAGCCGGACAAGTAACCTCGTGCCACTCGGCATCGGATCGTCAATCGAAGCCACGATCTTCATCTGATCAACGTTCGTGACCAGATCGTACCGCGTGGAATAGTCGCTGACGGTCGTGAGCGAAGAACCGGGCACGGCATCATTGATCAGAAGAAGACCCGGGTCGCCGTTCACGACCAGACGGGCCACGGGCTTGACTTCAAGGGTGAGGGATTGCGCTGCGGTGCTTCCGGCATCCTGTGCCCGCACCGAAATTGAGACAACTAGAAGGATCGACGCTATGGTCGAGAGCGTTCGCACGCGGTGGAATGGCACTCGCAAGAAATGAAAGTCCCGCGCAAGAGTCAAGCGAAAGTTGGCAGTTGATGTCTTTCGGAGTTCCATTGTCGTTCTCCCCTTTTTCATACAACTCGAATGCCAGGGAGATCCGGCAACGGATTTGATCCCGACCGCCTAACGCTTTGATTTAGAAAGAGTTGACGAGAGGTTGGAAGAGCAGAGAGGCCCGGCCACAGGCTACCGGGAAGATTCTACAATCGCACTCTCCGCGAGGGGCGGTTTCATACTCTTTTGGGAACCCTCAGTGCAGACCGGAACGATTCGACATCTCGGGACAAAGGGCCACCGCTTCTGCGCGCGTGCGGAAGGGACCGATGAGCACATGGTAGCGGATCCCGAGTTCCAGCACCGTCGCCGGCTCAACAGAAACGGGATAGCCGATGATGGCTTCGATCTCACGCGCCACGCGATTCGCTTTCGACCGAGTAGTCCACGAAGATGTCTGAACAACGTAACCCTTCCGCCGCGCATCATAGTAGACCAGACACGTCGGACGGAATGCTTCCATCAACTTAACTTGCGCAGGCGCGGGAAGTTTTGCGCTTTCGGACGCACGCGGGGCAGGCGTCGGCGCTTCGGGAGGACGAACCGGCGTGACCGGCGCTGCTGATTTCTCTTCCTTCAACACCTGTCCCTGCTCCAGCATACGGATCGCGCGACGACGCGGTCGCAGTTCAAAGGTAACCTCTGTGCGCTCGGCCGGCCGGAGTACCAGACGAATTGAATCCGGCGTGACCACGTGCAGGGGCGGAACATCTCCGCCAGCGATCCGCACGATCCACGTTCCGGGACGGAGATCCGCAAACGCGAACCGGCCTCGATTGTCGGTGACACGGCGCAGCACATCCGAGCCGTTGCTCAGCTCGACAAACAACCCCGCCCGACCGCCCCGCTCCACGATCGCGGTCGAATCCCCGCCGAATTCGCGCGCCGCGTTGTCGAACAACAGGACGCTTCCCTGAACGCCGACGCTTCGCGTCACATGGAGGTCCCGCCGCACGTCCATCCCGCCTTCAATGAGGACTTCCATTGGCAGTTGTTCAAGCGTGATGCGGTCCAGGCCGATGCTGGCCTGATCAACTGTGAGGTAGACCGCTCCCGGCTTCAGTCCGGTGAGCGAGTACTCACCCTGTCCGCCTGTCACGGCCGCACCGGTTCCCGCACTCACAAGTACATTCGGAAGCGGCCCCCCCGCCTCATCCGTGATCCGTCCGTTCACGGTGCCGGCTGAGGTGATCCGGCGAACCGGGATCGCCACCGGAATGGCATACTCGATCACATAGGCGACATCGGCCACGGTCGTTGTAGTCGCGATCGCGCTGTACCGTCCCCGCAGGGAGATCGTATGGTTGAACGGAAAGACATGTTCGACGGATCCCTCCACGAGCGCATAGGTCTGATCCGTGGACGACCGGATGCGACTCAGATAGCCGTTCACCTCCGCCATCGTTGCCTGTCCCAGCAGAAGTGAGGTCGAAATCGCCGCGGATGTCCGGTCCTGAGATTCGTTCGTGTAGACACTTTGGTCGCTCGCATATTCGATGGACGAGGTCATATTCAGTGTACCCGCCGGTCGAAGCCCGACCGAGAGCGAGTACCGGCTGGACGGGAAGGCGCGTGCCTGCAAGTCGTCACGCACGGATCCGACATCGGCGTCCGCGAAGATGCTGACCGCGTCAAAGTTGTGGCCAACGCGCGCCTGCACCGCGTCTTCATGCCTTCGGTACTTCGATGCCGGGAACAGATCTTCCTGACTCGTGTACCGATAGTAGAGCGTGATCAGGTCTGCATAGCCGCCGCCGATCTGAAGGTACCGGTCTCGCGGGGCATAAATCTGGTTCGTGTCCCTTCCAAGATTCCGCTCTTCCTGCCGGACGTATCCTTCGATGCGAAATCTCGATCCCGGCCGGAGGTTGAAGCTCCCGGAATAGAAATTCAGATCGCGATAGTAT
>JAKAJH010000084.1 GCA_021813905.1 Bacteroidota bacterium
AGGTTCGCCTCGGACTCCTTCACAGCCTCCTCGGCGCGCTTCCGCTCCGTGATGTTCCGGTACACGCTGAGGATCGCCTGCCGGCCCTGCAGCTCGATCACCTTGCTGTTGATCTCGAACAGGAGGCGGGTGCCGTCCTTCGCCCGATGGGCGGTCTCGAACGACAGCGCTCCGTTGCGGCGCAGCGCTTCAAGGCGCTCACGGACCTTTGGCTTGAACTCGTCCGTGTTCAGGTCGATGGTCCTCATGGATTCCAGCTCTGCATGCGTGCGGCCGAGCAGCTGGCACATGACGGGGTTCACCTGAAGGATCTGTCCCTCCATGCTGACCAGCAGGATCGGATCGGCGGCGTTCTCAAACAGGGAGCGGAACCGCATTTCACTTTCCTTCAGCGCGACTTCGGCCAGCTTGCGACCGGTGATATCGACAATGATGGAATGCAGATGCGTCTTCCCGGCGATGTCGATCGCGCTGCTGAATACTTCGACGTCCTTGAGTGATCCGTCTTTCAGTCGATGCTGAAATTCGAATCGTTCACGACGATGAGTGACGACCTTCTGCATCATCACATCAATCATCTCGTTTGGCCGCGCGATGTTGATCTGATGGATGGTCATCCCCTTGAGTTCATCCAGCGTCCATCCATAGAACTCGGAAGCGGCCGGATTCGCATCCTCGATCATGCCGGTCGCCGGATCGATCATTAGCTTCACCGCCGAGTGATTGTGGAACAGCCGTCGGAACTTCTCTTCGCTGTCGCGCAAGGCATTCTCCGCCTTCATTCGCTCGGAGATGTCGCTGTAGATAGCGACGATCTCTCCGGTGGTCAGTCGGTAGATGGTGTTCTCGCGCCACCCGGAAATGCGGTTGTCCTGGTAGAGCGTGCTACTCATGTGCTCGGTCGTGCCGCTTTGCCAGACCCGTCGAAAGACGTCCAGGAAGCCCAGCTCATTCGCCCCGGGAAACATTTCGCTGATCCTCCGGCCGACGACATCCTCCCGGCTGATGTGATCGGTCTTCTCCGCGGTCCGGTTGAAATCAGTGAAAATGAAGTCCTTCCCGTCGTCCACGGCCCGATAGACGGCGATGGAGTCGGGACTGTTGTTGAACAGGCTCTCCCACCGCTCCGTGCTCTCCCGGAGGGCATGCGCCGCCCTCTGACGCTCCGTGACGTCCCGCGATGACCAGAGAAGGTGTGTACACACGCCGGACGTCTCAACGATCGGAATCAGACTGGTGTCGAGATAAACGGTGCGTGCCGGTGTGGGGATGGCCCGCTCGAACCGCAACAACTCACGGGAGCGGATGACCTGCCGGAGGCGCTCCATTTCGTCTGCGACGGTCGTCGCTTCGAATCGCAGCACATCGGACAGGACCTGCGACACTTCTTTCCCGACGAAATCGCCTTCGGTGAGCTCGTAGTTCTGTGCACGCCCCGCGTCGAGATACGGTCTGTTCACTGCCGCAAAGCGCAGTACACCGTCGGGATCCGCCTGGACCAGACAGAGCATATCTGTCGTGTTGTTGAATACGATCGACAGCCGGTGCTCGCTCTCCGCGATGAGCTCTTTCGTGCGCTTCTGCTCCGAAATGTCCGACTGCAAGGAGACGAAGATGTCGCCGTACTCCGGATGGTGCATCAGGGAAATGGTCGCATGGCTCCAGAAGGGCGTGCCGTCCTTTTTCACGGTCAGCACGTCGCCTCGCCATGAGCCGGTCTCTGCCATTGCCGCGGCGATCTCGTTCGCCGTTTGCGCCGGATCGCCTCCGCTCGGAGCGTTGATGATCGAGACCGGCTTTCCGATCATCTCCCCCGGCGCGTAACCGAACATGTGCTCCATCACCTCATTGGCATACAGAATCTCCAGCGTCTTCACGCTCACCAGATAAACGCCTTCCGCGATGTTTCTCGTGATCTCGCTCCGGAGGCGGACGGCCGCTTCCGTTCGATTGCGCTCCGTGATGTCGGTGGCCACGCCCACGAGAGCGATCGTCCTGCCCTGCTGATCCCGGACGGTCGACGACGACAAATGGACGGGGAAGTCGGTGCCGTCCTTTCGGCGGTTCAGGACTTCGCCTTCCCATCCGCCGGCAAGCGTCGCGGTGCGGATCGTCGCGGCCAGGGCGGGATCGGTTCCGGGAGGATGCAGAACGGCGATATCCTTCCCCAGTAAATCGACCTCCGCATAACCGTATGCCTTCCGGAACGCCTCGTTGACGAAGAGGATGCGGTTCTCAGTATCGGTGATGCTGATGCATTCTGAGACGCTTCTCAACGTGTGGCCCAGGATCTCCAGCTGCGTGTTTGCCTGATCCCGTTCTGTCCGTGTCTTTTCGGCTGCACGGAACACGGATCGGGAGATCCGAAATGCCAGAACCGTCAGAAGAATCGAGAGGGCAATGCTTTCAATGGCGACGCTGTACGGCCGCGAGAAGTTCAGAAGCCGGTAAACACGCTCATCCAGGAAACCCTCGATGAGGACAAAAAGGATCATGACCGGAAGTAACGAGCGCAGGATCTGCGCACGGGGGGAGTCTCCGATCATCGGCCGCAGGATGAAACACTCCGGACCGGCTGACAGAAGCATTGCAAATCCGAGAACGACGAATCCCACCGAGGTTGTGATCGAAAGCGGGATCACTTCGTCCGGGGCGAACACGGGACTTCCGTACGCATAGCCCAGCGCGGATATCAATCCGGTGACGAGAGTGATCACCCCCACGCCGCCGACGGCATCAGCGATTCGCTTGCTGATCTTGTTCCATCTCCACAGAAGAAGGGCAATGCCGGAAAGGAGGAACAGCCCGCCGGTGACGGGAGACATCCGTCCGATCGGGTACGGTCCGAATGTCTCTGCGGTCGGGAAGAGCGCATCAGCAAAAAAGAGATTGGCATGGAAAAGAGAGCCGAGCAGGGTCAGAGATCCGTAGAGCGAAACGATTCCCAGGACGATCGTACTCCCGGTGCGGAAGCGTGCCGGCGATCCCGGTTCGGTGAGTAGCAGCGTGAGACCGAGGCCAAGGAATGACAGGGCAGTGGATGCAGCCATCGGGATGGAGATCGCCGTGCCGCTTGCCAGGAGACGTATTCCCGTGATCCATCCCAGCAATCCCAGGACGCCCAGAAGGGAGGCAGTCACAGCGAGCCACTTTCGAGCACTGTGGAAGTTCGAGATAGGCATAGGCTAAGCCTCTCTGCTGAGCAGGGTGGACTTCAATCATCCGGCCCGGACGGTGATCCGCCGGTCCTCTCACTCGCGCGGAATCTGAACAACTATCTCCAAACTAAACTAAGAGTTTGATTGACGAGGAGCAACATGCTCCCGGGACGCTGCCAACCACCGACAGACCACTCCCGGAATGCCGTCGAAGTGCCCACCTCCTCGACAGTCGTTCCCGAAGCTTCTTTGCGCGCGGAAAATGACACGAATGCCAAGAAAACAAGCCGCGGTGGCCCCCGGCCGCTGTCCGGGCACCACCGCGTAGGGGACTCTGAATAGTGGTCCCCCATGCGTCATGCGCACGCGAATGACAATCCCGTGCTTTCCCGGTGGGAGAAGCACGGGAAGAACAATCCCTACGCGTGCGTCACGAGCGTGCCGCTTTCCTCGACGGCGAGGTTCGACTTCCATGGCTCGGCAGAGTGCGGTGGGAAGTGTCCGGTCTCGCCGGAGGCTGCCTGCGGTCGCCGGGCGTCCGTCGTGAGCCGAAAGCGGCTGACCAGCTGCTGCAGCTTCTCCGTCAGCCGGTTCAGGTCCTCGGCCGCCCGTGCGATCTGCTGTGTTCCGCCCGCGGTCTGATTGGTCACGGAGCTGATCGCTTCCACGTTCTTGCTGATCTGCTCACTGGCGCTCGATTGCTGTTCGCTGGCGACGGCGATCTGCGACACCATATCCGTCAGATTCTGCGACATGTCGACGATCTCTTTCAGCGACACGCCGGCGTTGTCCGCAAGGCGGATGCCGTTCTCGACCTGTTTCGTCCCCTCTTCCATGGATTGGACAGCCCCGACGGTCTCACTCTGAATGGTCTTGATCATGCCGGCGATCTCCTTGGTCGCCTTCGTCGTGCGTTCAGCCAGTTTGCGGACCTCGTCGGCGACGACCGCGAAGCCACGGCCCTGTTCTCCGGCACGGGCCGCTTCAATGGCGGCGTTCAGCGCCAGAAGATTCGTCTGGTCAGCAATGTCGTCGATGACGCCAATGATTTCGCCGATATGATCGCTCGATTTCCCGAGCGCTTTGACCGTCTCAGCCGACCGGTACACGACTTCCGCGATCTTCTTCATGCCGGCGACCGTCTCCTGAACGACGCGGCCGCCTTCCTCCGCGGCATTGCGGGCTTTCTTCGCTGTCTCCGCCGTGGTGGCCGTATTCTTCGAGTTTTCCATGATGGTCTTGGTCATCTCTTCGACCGCGCTGGCGACCTCGCCGGCCTGGCTCGTCTGTTCCTGTGCGCCGGCGGCCAGTTCCTCCGTGCTGGAAGAAATCTCCGTACTTGCGCTGGCGACGGCGGAAGAGGATTCGCCGACCTGACCGATGAGGGTCCGCAGGCTTTCAACCATCGTCCGGAACGATCCCGTCAGTTGTCCCACCTCATCCTTGGAACGCTGGATCACCTCCACCGTAAGATCGCCGGACGCGATCGCTGTGGCCTGAAGTGCCAGGTGCTTGACGGGCTTGCTGAGCATGCGGGCCATTGCTGCGCCCAGACCGAGGGACAGCGCAACCCCGATCGCGAGGATGACGAAGATCTCAAGACTGGCCGCCTCGTACTCCTTCGCGATCTCCTGGTCGAGGGAGTCGGCCAGATGTTCTTCCGATGTGATGAGGCTATCCACTTCTTCGGTGATCCGTTCGGCGATGAGGGTGAATTCACCGGCCTGGTACCGCGCCGCATTGCGACGATCGCCGGATGCCATCATCTGTGAGAGCTTGTTGACTTCAGGCTTGAACTGCGCCCAGGATTGCTGGTACTCGTCCAGCAGTCGTCGTTGGTCCGCGCCCAGATTCGTTGCGGCGCATCGCGCGATCAGTTCCTCCTCTTCCTTCTCCAGCTTCTGCAGCCGCGAGTCCAGTTCGGTCTCCTGGGCTGCATCCGTGGCCGCGATGAGTTTGCCGGTCGTGAGCCGGATCTCATAGACATCCTGCTGCGCGTTGGAGAGCTGCACCATGGGGACAGTCCGTTCGTCATACATCTGTTTGGCGTTGTCGTTCATGAGCGACATGTTGCGGACGCCGGTGTAGCCGATGAATCCGGCAATGGCCGCAACGACGCTGAAGCTGGCCATGAGCTTGACCGCAATGGGGAGATCGATGAACCGTTTCATGAGGTGTAGCCTCCTTCCGATGATGAGAACACGGCGTCCGGCGATGGCGCTGATGCTCTGGGGATGATGAAGTGTACTCCATGTTCTCGCCGATGCACGCGGAGCGAAAGCATCTGCGCCACGTGTGAATGCCTCACCGTGCGTTGGGCCAAAAGCGCCGACGGCGGAGTATTCACGGGGACGATAGTCCGGCCGCTCTGCATGGAGATGCGGATAGATCGTACGTACTGTGAAATGCTGGTGAGAAGTCTGCGCGATGGCTTGCACAGGGACACAGGGGCTTGGCTGGACAGACGGCGTGGGGTGATCGCCGTGGAATTCGAGGACGACTGAACGCAGAGAGGACCTGCCGTGCCGGGAATGTGTGCGCCCCCGCGTGGGAGAAGGGAAGACCGGCACCCGGTGAGCCTCCCTCGACGTTGGCGCGTGTGCTGCGGCATCATTCTACAGTCGCGACGGGAAGTCATCCACTCTGTCTCCGGGGCGATCGTGATGGTGCCACGAAGGGCTGATGGCCGCGACGAACGACGGAACATCTGAGCCAAGCTGGCAGGTAATGCCGGCGAGGCAGATTTCGTCGTCATCATCGAGCTCCGCCGCGATGACGTGTTCAAACGGAACCAGCTCGGCGCCCGCGGACGCGTTCAATCCCCGTTGATGCGCGGGGAGGACGTTTATGTGAATGGCGGGGGATCTGGTATTCGAAGCCGCTGTCGCGATAGTCGGCGTACAGAGAAGGGCAAGCGCTGCAGTGGCTGCGAGCCAACCGAACACTCTTCTCCGCACGCTCATGAACGCACTCTTCCAGTGAAAATGCTCGACGATTCAACCGGCTGTTGCCTGCCGCATTGCTTGTGCGGCGGGTCCTCTCGTTGCAAATCCTGTGCCTGCCACCTGATGGCTGCGAACGCAGAAGATGCGCGGAATAGCGGCAGTTTCGTGCAGTCCGGTGAGTCCGGGGGTGGGGGACACGAAGAGAAGTGGTTACTATTGCGCAGATGTCGAAAAGAGATCAAACGCCGGATCGGAGCGGGCCAATGTTCAGGCGGGTGAAGGCAGGACAATCCCGGCGTACGCGCCACGCATTGTCGGTACAGTATCCGCCGCGACTGTCGCTTGGGGCCGACCACAGAGAACGGAAAGCCTGAATGCGTCAGGCGTAAGATTGCTGTCGTCTCCGAGAAGCCCGGGCGTCGCCGAAGGCAGGGTCGGAAAGGCGCGACGAGAAATGTCCTGCGTGCCGCGTGAGTCGATTCCGGAGATGGGGGGTACTCCGGATCGATCGGACGGCTGCCGAAATCCCCGGTCCTGATTCGAGATGTGGAATTTGAACCGGAGGGTCGTCTGGTGGAAGAATCTGAGCGTCGGGGGAAGACGGCACGCGTGGTATCACGGGATCGTCGAGCTGAAATACCGATCGACGAGCAGAGTTCTCCTGAGGCGCTGAGGTTTCGCCGGAATCGCACCCGCGAATCCCGAGTAGCCACATCATCACTCGGGAGAGCGAAGAGAGTGCACAGCCAGACGAGATGACGGAGAAGTGGAAATGACTTGACGGAAGCGTCGTATGGTGGAAGAGAATCGTGTCCCGCCACGTCACCGGGTCTACCATTCGTCGCGGAGGTGGGCTCGGTCTTCATTTTCCGACCACGGGTGGTCGACCGACGAATCATGCCGAATTCGGGCCCAAACAGGAGATAACGGGGATCTCTGCGGGCATCGTTTGTCCAAAAAATCCGTCCCCGATTTGTTATTGGCGTGAAATTGTGCTACAGTCTGCCGCGTGTGCTTCAGTCGAATCCGTTGGATTCGTGCTGCAGACTCTCCTCGAATGCCCCCGGATTCATGTCGACGATGATGGGGGCATGCGCGTTTCTATTCCATCCGACACTCACCAGAGTTGTTTGTGACCGCAGTTCGATTCGGACTCACCAATCAAGGAGGGTTCACCATGAGACACTTCATGCTGATTGTGGTCGCGGTGCTGTTCGTGGTGGCGGGAATGACGGCCCGGGCGCCGGCGCAATTCAAAGATAAAGGCGTGCGCATCGGTGTGGCCGGCGGCGTCCTTGGCGGTCTCACCAAAACGAACAGCAACAAGATCGATTTTGCCTCTCGCATCTTCCTCCGACACAATATTGTGGATTACCTCGACGGTGATCTTTCGGGTTCCGCGGGAAGCGTCCACGGAGATGCGTATCAATCGGATCTGTGGATGGCGGAATACAAGCTTCTCTACAAGCCGTTCGCATTTGATGCGTGGGAGCCATACGGAGGGATCGGACTCGGCGTTGTGAACTACTTCGCGAATGCCAACTTGCGCGATCCCGCGGTGTCGAAGGATGGCTATGTGGCGTTCCTGCCGATTGCCCTGGGGACCGAATACGCCATCGATGATGATTGGACCCTTGATGCGAATGCGAATCTCAATTACGCATTCTCCGGTGACATCGTATCAACGCGGCTCCTGAACACGGGCATCGGCACCGGGAATGATGCCTGGTGGGCGATCTACGTGGGCATCAGCTATGTGATCGGTGGAACCGACAACGACGCGGACAATGACGGGCTGAAGAAGAGCGAGGAGAAACAGCTCGGGACCGATCCGGATAAAGCGGATACGGACGGAGACGGCCTCTCGGACGGCGACGAGGTGAACAAATACCATACGAACCCGTTGAAAGCGGATACCGATGGCGACGGTCTCAGTGATGGTGACGAGGTGATGAAGTACAAGACCGATCCGTTGAAGGCCGACACCGACGGCGACGGTCTCAGCGATGGTGACGAGGTGATGAAGTACAAGACGAATCCGCTGAAGG
>JAKAJH010000002.1 GCA_021813905.1 Bacteroidota bacterium
TTAGTGCCATTCGCCAACAAAGGATGTCGAACAGATAAGATCATGAGCTTTGCTGCCAACAGTGCCGTTTCACCTTTCGTGCTCGCGCGCAGCTTAGCTCCCACACGTTAGGCAGCGCGCCTTTACTTGTGATGAAACCTTCGATGAGATCTCTTTGGCTCTTCACGCTTCTATTCTTCCTCATGCCGTGCGCGGCTCTGGGTACCGCACAGACACCAGAAGACTCGCTTGCACAGAGAGAGTTCTCTCCCTCATATGTCGCGACATTTACGTGTGCGCTTTTCCCCGGCGCCGGAACACACGATTGGATTCCCACACTTGCCATTCGTGCCGGATACGGCTTTTACCTCGACAAGCGCACCACGCTTTCCGCTTTTGTGGAATACGATCACTACAAACTTGGTCAAAGTGGTGGCTTGTCTTCGTATTCCTCGCTTTCGCCGAAGCGCACTGACATCGCCCTGTACGCGTCTATGGCAATGGTGCAAACGATCGAAATTGGTTTTGGGGTGGCTTATTCGGCCTCTGATGATGTCACGTACAATACTCCAGACGGGCATTCGGGCTCCTGGCCCAATGCGGGCAAAGCAGAATTCAGGACCTATCTTTCTGTGGGCGTTCGCTATGCAATTTCAATCACCCACGCGCTCTCGGTGCCTGTAGGCATATACTACCGCGCACTCGACTATGGTACCGAAAGTTCGCCTGCGGTAAGAATCGGCATCCAGTGGCTTTTTTAGCAGGCGCGCTGCCTAACAGGTCGCTCAAGCTGACGCGCGAAGAAGGCTTTAGTGCCGAAAGCCGGCAAAAGGATATCAAACAAATGAGATCAAGAGCCTTGCTGCCGACAGTGCCAGGCGAGCCATTCAGCTCGCGCGCAGCTTAGCTCCCACACGTTAGGCCGCCGGCGGCCGAAAGGACTCGAAGAATGGAATGGCAGAACACATCAAGTCTCTCTTCACTCAAGTACAAATGCGGGTACTGCAATTACGTTGTCGCTTCGACCGTCGGCTACTACTCAAAATCTCGCACCGGCGCAGACAGACATGTCTACATTTGTCCCAACTGCCAGAAGCCCACTTACTGGGACTACAATTCTCTCGTCCCAAGCCCGATACCGGGATCTGACGTCACGCATCTGCCGCAGGAGGTCGCAGGGCTGTACCTTGAAGCACGAAGATGCATGGCCGTCGAAGCCTATACCGCTTCAGTTATGGCTTCCCGCAAGCTTCTTATGAACATAGCCGTTTCAAAGGGCGCATCACTTGACAAGTCTTTCCTCGACTACGTCCAATTCCTAGCGACAAAAGGCTTCGTACCTCCCGACGGTACTGGCTGGGTTGACCACATCCGCAAGAAAGGTAACGAAGCCAATCACGAGATCAAGCTGATGGGCAAGTCCGACGCCGAAGACTTGGTTCAGTTCAGCGAAATGCTTCTTCGCTTCGTCTTCGAGTTTCCAAACCGAATTCCAAAGCCGCCGGCGGCCTAACAGGTCGCTCAAGCTGACGCGCGAAGAAGGCTTTAGTGCCGAAAGCCAACAAAGGATGTCACACAGATAAGATCATGAGCTTTGCTGCCGACAGCGCCGTTTCACCTTTCGTGCTCGCGCGCAGCTTAGCTCCCACACGTTAGCCCGCGCAACTTGTCAATGAAGGCGCCCGTCATGAAGCATGCGATTGTGCCCCTCCTTTTTACCACGCTTCTCGTCTCATGCGTGTCGTTCTTGCCGTATCGCTCGACAAGCTACAGACTGATGGAAGTCGATTCGTGCGCAGTGGGCGAAGCCTTGATATCCGTTTGCAATGGCTACATACCAAGCACCGACTCTACGAACTTCTTCGGTTACGAGGCAGAACTTGTGTATACGGGTACCTCCGGTTCGGTAATCCACTTGACGTACCGCGAGTACGAAACTGATATTCGCGGTACGTACATTCGTCCGGCCTTCTCTCTACCGATCATGTACGATCTTTCAACGGACAAGCACATCGTCTTTCGCAAGTACGCTATTGATATCATAGACGCATCCTCCTCTAGATGTGTGTTTCGAGTTGTACGCGACAATTACTCCGTCCGAACGGAGCTTCGTGCATCTCATACTACTCCACCAGTAGTTCTATTGCCCGTCGACAAGCGCCGTCACGTTAGGATCCGCACTGCTGGCGGCTCGCTCGACGTCTTCATCGTCGCTGAAACAGACTCAAAGTATTACGTCTCAAAGGAGCGTGAGCCAACCGACTCACCGGGCGGCTTGCCAAAGACAGCCGTACTCGAGATTTCAGATCTGCCCAACTAGTTGCGCGGGCTAACCGGTCGCTCAAGCTGACGCGCGAATGAGGCTTCGGTGCCGTTAGCTGGCAAGATTGGAAGTAGATCACAAGTTTAGGTTATCACGCTGCCGTTCGAGCCTTTCAGCTCGCGCGCAGCTTAGCTCCCACACGCTGGGCAGCGCGCTTACACCTTTAATGAAAGATTCGGTGAGAATTCGCCGGCTGCTCATATTTGTCATTTCTTTCTTGCCGTGCGCGGTTGCAGGCGCCGCACAATCGCCGGCTGATTCTACCGCGCAGAAGAAAGTCTCGCCATCCGAGATTGCAGCCTTTACAGTCACGTTTTTTCCCGGAGCTGGAGTACACGATTGGATCCCGACAATAGCTCTTCGTGCGGGTTATGGTTTGTCTCTGGATAAGCGGATGACGCTCCGAGCCCATCTAGAGTATTCGCACTACAGGCTTGGTGAAAACGGTGGTTTGTCGACGTATTCCACTCCCTCAGCTCGGCGACATGACATCTCCCTATACGGAGGTCTCGTGATCGTACATATTGTCGAGATCGGATTCGGCGTGAGCCACACCGAGGCTGACGCCGTCACATATACTTCCCCGGACGGGCACTCCGGAGCGTGGGCAAGTGGTGGCAAATCGGAGTTCGTACCATATCTCAGTATCGGCGTTCGGTACGCCGTTCCAGTTTGCCAGAGACTATTGCTCCCCATCGGAGTATACTACCGCGCGCTCGACTATGGTACCGAGAGTTCGCCTGCGGCAAGAATCGGCATCCAGTGGCTCTTTTAGCAGGCGCGCTGTCTAACAGGTCGCTCAAGCTGACGTGGAAAGAGGCGCCAGTATTGAAAGTCAGCAAATGAACATCTCAAGCCAAATCACCCCTTGGGTTGCTGGTGCCAATTCTCAGAATGTTTCTTCTGTTTGCTGCGGTCGTGTGAGTGTCGCCTGAGCACCCGATAGACGCCCTGGTGTGACCCAAGGTAGGTGTTGGTCACGACAGAGTTTTTGGTGTCTGTGAATCAGTATTCGATGTGGCTGCGCCACCAGGCCTTCGTTGGCTTCAAGATGCGTCGAATGTCGTTCTTGCATTGTCGAATCCATCGCAATACCGCTGGCGTCTGGTAAGGCGAGAACTTGTCCAGGATCGGCAAATCCGTTCGCGGACGAGATGGCCAGACGAACTCGCTCGACCACTTCCAGCATTCTCTTCGAACACTTGCGAATTCTGAACCATCCCCGCGTCCGGACGTGATGGACAACCAACCGTTTGAAGAAGTGCTGAACGCCGGGAGGTTTGGTGTAGTCGGCCGGCAAGCGGTTCGGCTGCCCTGTGTCAGCCCGACCGTAGTCATGTGAGGGCCGTGGTTCCAGCGGTCCGAACGCATCGAAGCACAGAACGACGCTCCTCTATGTAGCGTCGGTACAAACGGACCACCCGCTTCCTTTCACATCGAAGTTCCGCTCGCTCGAAAGTTTTCAGGTCTTCGTCCGTTGGAGCCGCACCTTCTTGGCGTCCACAATCCTCGCCAAGGTCTGAAGTCCGATGGAACGAACCGCCTTGCGGGTGATCAGGAACCGACGGAGCTTCCCGAGCCTTCACCTGCTTTTGGTCTGCTCCTCTGAGCTGATCCTCGGCCGGCAACCGGAGCCTTGCCTTCGCTTCAGGATCTCAATGCCCTCGCCATTGAAGAGCAAACTGAGCTTCCGGATATGCTCTTTGCGCAATTGTGTCACCTCCTCGATCTGGCTGGCTCGGAAGGCTTGATCGGACACCAGCGCCGCTCGGACGCGAAGCCCTCCCCGTGGTACCACCATAACATCCTCCATCCTCGTTTCACATTCCTGGTATAGAGGGAAGGAAAGTTCTGAATCCACCGCAACGCTCCGCCCCGTCATCACGGCACAGTGCGGACGTCCGGATTCACCGCCACCGAACCAGGAACCCGCCTGGCTGCGATTACCGCGCCACTCCGATACTCCATTCCCCCTTGGCCGATCAGCCGTGGCCAAGCTCACACGTGCAGCAAATCCACGTCTGGGATCTTGCCTTTCCACTGTCTTCTCGTATATTTGTGCTACCCATTGATGGCCGATAGGTATCGGCCGGGCCATCTCCACCACCTATCATCTTTGAGGAGGCGTCTTATGCGTTCAACTTTGCGAACTGTTGTAGTAGTGCTGTCTGTGCTCTTCCTTGTTGCATCCATGGCAACCGCGCAAGACCTTTCGCAGCAAATCGCGAAACTGGGTCACAATGCCGCCGTCAGTTACGTCACGCCCCTGTTCCAGGGATGGGCGGCGGATCTGAATTCGGCGATCTATCATTCGGCCGACCTCCACGACATTCTGGGATTCGACATCGGCGTGAAGATCAGCGCAGCGCGGATCCAGGATGAAGACAAGACCTACCAGTTCACGATGCCTTCGACGTTGACGGTCAGCTATCCGGGATTCGGCAGTGTCGTTCTGACGGGCGGCGCCAACGGTTCCGGCAACTACGATCTGGTCACCACGGCCCCTACTGCGGTCGGTGCGAAAGATGCGGTTCCGATCACGATCCGCAATTTGACCGGCGCCGCCAGCGCGCTGAACGGGAAGGAGATCGTAAGGCTGCCCGGCGGCTTTGCCCCCGGTGCGATCGGTGTGCCGCTTGTGGCTCCCCAGGTTGCCATTGGATTGCCGCTTGGCTTCGAAGTGATCGGTCGATTTATTCCGACCGTCAAGCTTGGCGACTACGGGAAGATCAACTTCCTCGGCTTCGGACTGCGCCATGACATCGATCAGTACATCCCGATGTGCCCGGTGGACATCGCGATCCACTTTATGACGCAGAAGTTCACCCTCAAGGACTCGGCGGATAGCAATATCCTGACAGGCTCGGGCACCGCCTTCGGCGTCGAGGTGAGCAAGAAGCTGTTCATCCTGACACTCTACGGCGGTCTGCAGATTGAAAGCGGCAAGTTCGAGCTTTCGGATTTCAAGGCAACGTATGTTGATCCGGCATCGCAGTCCCTTGTCACCGGCACCGTTCCCGGTTTCACCATCGAGAGCAAGAATAAGTCCCGCTTCACCGTCGGTGCGCGGCTGCTGCTGCTGTTCATCAACGCCCACGTGGAGTACAGCTTCGCCAAGATGCCTGTCCTGGCGGCCGGAGTCGGCATCACCCTGCGCTAACCGCGTCGATTGCGCCGTCCGGAGCGCTTGCCCCGCGGCGAAAATCTGCGTATCTTAGAAATGCCTCAGACGCTCATGCAGTCTGAGGCATTTTTATTTTCCTATCGGATCGGACGTTGATGACTTCTCAGGAACAAATACGAAATATCGCCATTATCGCACACGTGGACCACGGCAAGACGACGCTCGTGGATTACATGCTGCGCCAGACAGGGACCTTTCGCGCCAACCAGGAGGTCGGCACGCGGGTGATGGACTCGAACGAGCTCGAGCGCGAGCGGGGAATCACCATTCTCGCGAAGAATACCGCGGTACTCTACTCGTCGCCGACCGATGGGCAGACCTACAAGATCAATATTGTCGATACGCCGGGCCACTCGGATTTTTCCGGAGAGGTGGAACGGACGCTGAAGATGGTCGACGGCGTGCTTCTGCTGGTCGATGCTGCTGAAGGACCGCTCCCCGGCACCAAGTTCGTCCTGAAGAAATCGCTCGACCTCAACCTGCACCCCATCGTGGTGATCAACAAGATCGACCGCAAGGACGCCCGGGCGCACGAGGTTCTGGACGAGGTTTTCGAGCTCTTTCTCGCCCTGGGTGCCCACGATCATCAGCTCGATTTTCCGACCATCTATTGCGTGGCCAAGCAGGGAATTGCCATGCACGAGCTCGAGCACGAAGGCAAAGATCTCCTGCCCCTGTTCGAGACCATCATCAAGCATGTGCCGCCGCCTGCCGGCGATCCCGCGCTCCCTTTCCAGATGCTCGTGACAACCATCGATTACAACGACTATCTCGGTCGTCTTGGCATCGGACGCATCAATCGCGGCACGATCCGTCTGGGAGAGCCGCTCAAGGTCATCCGGCGCGACGGCAGACTCGAGGATGCCCGCGTCACCAAGATCTACACGTTCCAGGGCCTGAAACGCAGCGAGGTCGAGACCGCCGGAACCGGCGATATCATTGCCGTGGCCGGAATGGAGGATGTGGATATCGGCGAGACCATCACCGACGCCTCCGATCCCGCGCCGCTCCCCTTCGTCTCCATCGAAGAGCCCACCCTCTCGATGAACTTCGTGGTCAACAACTCGCCGTTCGCGGGACAGGAAGGCAAATTCGTCACCACCCGGCACCTCGGCGAACGCCTCGCGCGCGAATTGCGCTCCAATGTGAGCCTCCGTGTCGAGCTCACCGACTCTCCGGATATCTTCAAGGTGAGCGGCCGCGGCGAACTTCACCTCGGCGTGCTGATCGAAACCATGCGACGGGAAGGCTACGAATTCCAGGTCTCACGACCGGAAGTGATCATGAAACGCATCGACGATGTGCTGTGCGAGCCGGTGGAGCACGTGATCATCGATGTGCCGGACGAGTTCGTCGGGGTCGTCATGGAGAATCTCGGCCAGCGCAAGGGCGAGATCCGGAACATGATCCAGAACCAAGGGAATACGCGACTGGAGTTTGTCGTGCCGGCCCGGGGCTTGATCGGATTCCGGTCCGAATTCATGACCCAGACCAAGGGCACCGGTATCGTCCATCATAATTTCCACGGCTACGAGCCGTACAAAGGCGACTTGTCCCACCGGACTCGCGGCGCGCTCATCGCGCTCGAAGACGGCACCGCCGTCGCCTATGCCATGTGGAAACTCCAGGAGCGGTCGGTATTCTTCCTCGACCCGGGGACCCGGGTCTATGCCGGCATGATCGTCGGCGAGAACTCCCGCGAGCAGGACATGGTCGTCAATGTGTGCAAGACAAAGCATCTGACGAACATGCGTGCCTCAGGAGCCGACGAAGCGATCCGCCTGGAAACGCCGCACATCATGACGCTCGAGCAGGCGATCGAATGGATCGGCGACGATGAGCTTGTCGAAGTCACGCCCAAATCCATCCGCCTGCGCAAACGCTGGCTGGACCACAACGAACGTAACCGGCGCGCCCGGAAGAAGACCGAAGAATTGACCGACGACGACGCGTGAGCGGAGCAATGTCTCCGCTCCGCCGTATCCATGTTCGCCCGACGGACACACTGGAACACCCGGCCCAACGCCCTGACGACGCTGCTCGAAGAGAAGCAGCGCTGCGGCGAGACGGTCATCGATCTCACGCGCTCCAATCCCACCCGCTGCGGATTCTCCTATCTCCCTCCTGACGCCCTGGCCCCGCTGTCACAGGCAGCCGCCCGGCAGTACGAGCCGCACCCGCGCGGTCTGTTGACCGCACGCAAGGCCGTCGCCGCGCTGTATGCGGACAGCCGCATCCTTTCCCCCGCGGATGTGGTTCTCACAGCCTCCACGAGTGACGCGTATGCAATGCTCTTCCGTTTGTTGTGCGACTTCGGCGATGGGATCGCCGTGCCGCGACCCAGCTATCCATTGCTCGAATACCTGTGCGATCTTGCCGATGTAGAACCGATGCCGTACCGCCTTTCGCTCGACGACGAATGGTCGCTCGACGTGGCTTCGGTCCTTCGGTGCATCGACGCCGGCGCACGCGCGGTGATCCTCGTGCATCCTAACAATCCCACCGGGACGTGGGTGCGTCCGGAGGATCTCGCGCAGATCAGCCGGCACGCCGCTCGCGAGGGTTGCGCTATCATTCGGGACGAGGTCTTTGCACCGTACACGTGGTCCGACCGCAGCGATCCGACGCATGGATACGATCGTGAAACGCCGGCGCTCACGTTTTCGCTGAATGGCCTGTCGAAATGGGTGGGACTTCCACAGCTGAAGCTCTCATGGATCACACTGGCGGGTCCCGCATCGCTGCGCCGCGAAGCGCTTGAGCGACTGGACGTCATCGCGGACACGTTCCTTTCCGTCAATACGCCTGTCCAGGTAGCGTTGCCCGATCTTCTCCGGCTGGGACCCACCGCCCACGCGGCCATTCGCGAGCGCATTCTCCGGAATCTTGGTGCCGTGCGGACCGCATGCCGCAATACGGCCGCGACGCTCCTTCCCGCCGACGCGGGGTGGTACGCCATGCTGCGTCTCCCCCGCACGAAGACAGATGACGAATGGGCCATGCACGTGCTTCAACACGCAAACGTGCTGGTCTATCCCGGACATTTCTTTGATGCGGACGATGATGCGCTCATGGTCATCAGTCTCCTTCCCCCAAAGCGGGAAATAACCGACGGTATCTCCGCGCTGCTTCAGCAATTATGACATTTCGCACCGTTTGCCAGGACGCTGCAATTAACAAAATTTAATTGCACCCGCCTTGCTTCTCCCTTCGCGGTTGGCTAACATGCCCGCAACAGTCATGAGGTCGTTCGACAATCGGTCTGTCACAACACATTTCAGAGGAGAATCTGCCATGAAGAAACTTTTGCTCGTTCTCACGCTTGCGTTCGCCGTGGTCGCCGGACCGGCATTGCTCGCTCAGGAAAAACCTGCCGAGAAGAAGCCGGAAGCGGAAAAGAAGACGGAGAAGATGGAGAAGAAAGCAAAGAAAGCCGAGATGAAGGCGAAGAAGGCTGAAAGGAAAGCGAAGAAGGCCGAGAAGAAAGTGAAGAAGGCCGAACTGAAGACGAAAGAGGCAAAGAAGGCGGTAAAGGAAGAGAAGAAGGAACTGAAGGAAGAAAAGAAAGAAATGAAGGAAGAGAAGAAAGAGCTGAAAGAAGAGAAGAAGTAATTCTCTGCGATTTCAGGACGTTCAGAACGGCGAGGGCTTCGGTTCTCGCCGTTTCTTTTTGTCCCGCGTCGATCAGGCCCCGGACAGCGTCGCCCGCAACGCGGTGACCCGCTCGGCGGTTCCGATCACGATGAGGATGTCGCCGCCTCCGATGATCGTATCGGGCGGCGGATTGAAGAGGTACTGCCCCGACTCGTCGCCGCGTTTCATCGAGACCAGAACGACTCCCGCCGCGGAGATCTCTTCGCACTCGCTGATCCTCTTTCCGATGCACGGCGAATGTTCCGCCACGCGAGCCTGATCGACCCGCAGGGCGGCATCATCCCGGAGCATCGTGTCGAGAAAGGTTGTCGTTTCCGGCCGGACGAGTTCCGACGCCATGCGTAACCCGCCGATATAGCTGGCCGAGACGGCAGCATCGGCGCCGCTGCGCAGAAACTTCTCGCGGACCGCTACGTCGTCCAGCTTTGCGATGATCCGAAGATTCGGATTCAAGCCCCGCGCGGTAATAACCACAAACAGATTGTCCTTGTCCTCCGGAAGCGATGTGATGAGTCCCGCCGCCCGGTCAATGCCGGCTTCCTGCAGAACGCGGTCGTCCGAGGCTTCGCCCGCGATCGCGGGAATCTCCCGCAAGATCAGATCCTGCACCTTCTTTACGTCCTTTTCCACCACCACAACCTTCCGTTTCGTCCGGACGAGCTCATCGAGCACATAACACCCGTTCCTGCCCGCGCCACAAATGATGTAGTGGTTCGTCATTCGTTTGACTGAACGCTCCATCTTGCGTCTCCTCAGAATTCCCGCAATCCCGCCCTCAACGACGAATTGCGTCACTTCAGAGATCCCGTAGAGGATGATCCCCATTCCTCCAAGGATCAGAAAGATCGTAAACGCCCGGCCCGGCATGGAAAGCGGATGCGTCTCACCGTATCCCACCGTCGCGAGCGTGATGACCGACATGTAGAGCGCATCGAAGAATGACCAGCCTTCGATCAGGTGATAGCCGAGCGTGCCTGCGAGCAGGATCAAGACCAGCAGGCCGACAATCTGAAGGCCATGTCGGGCTGAGCTCATTGCGCCACGGCTCCGCCGTCAGTGATCGGCCCGCGTTCGAACATGCGCCATTCCGTCGCGAACCGTCGCAGTTTCTCATCGGCCCGCGCACAGACCGTTCCCGGCTCGAAAGCCATGCCCCTCTGCAAGCCCGACTTCACGCCGGTCAGGATCTCGATGCCGTCATCGATCGTCCGCACGGCATAGATGCGGAATTTCCCCCGGCGCACAGCGTCGTACACATCTTCGCGCAGCATCAGGTCGGGAACGTTCTGCCGTGGAATGATCACGCCCTGCGATCCGGTGAGTCCGCGCGCGTTGCAGATGTCGTAGAATCCTTCAATTTTCAGATTCACGCCGCCGATCGGCTGTACCTCACCCTTCTGGTTGACCGACCCCGTCACGGCGATATCCTGACGGATGGGAACATCCGCAAGACTCGAAAGAATCGCATAAATCTCGGTCGACGACGCGCTGTCGCCGTCCACACCGCCGTAGGACTGCTCAAAGGTGATGCTGGCATCCATGACAAGCGGCTTGTCCTGGGCGAAACGGCTGCGGAAGAACCCGCCCAGGATTGCGACGCCTTTCGTATGCGTCGGACCACTCAACTCCGCCTCGCGTTCGATGTTGATGACGCCGCTGCGCCCGACCGCCGTACGTGCCGTGATCCGGGCCGGCTTGCCGAATTCGTGCTCGCCGATGGCGTACACGGACAGTCCGTTCACCTGTCCCACCACCGCTCCGCTCGTGTCGATCATGATCGATCCCGTCTCGATCATCTCCTGGAGCTTGTCCTCCACCAGTTGCATCCGGTAGATCCGCTCGGCGATGGCCTTCTCCACGTGGTCGCCGGTCACGACCGCCGAACGCCGTTTGCCGGCCCAGTAGTTCGCCTCCCGTGCCACATCGGCAATCACGTTGAAGCGCGTGGAGATCTTGCGCTGATTGCCGGCCAGCCGGACGCCGAACTCGATGATCTGTGCGAGCGCCGTCGCGTCGAACGGCCGCAGCTTCTCGTCGTCGCACACCATCTTCACGAACCGGACGTACTGGGTGACCGCGGTTGCGCTCTTCGGCATCTCGAAGTCGAAATCCGCGCGGACTTTGAAGATCTTTTTGAAGTCGTCGTCACGGGCGTACAGCATGTGGTACACTTCTGAATCACCGATCATGATGACCTTGACGTTGATCGGGATCGGTTCGGGTTTCATGCCGGTCGCCGGGATGCCGACGGCAGTCTCATACGTCTGGATATCGACCAGGCCGGTCCGGAGCGAGCGCTTCAGATCCTGCCACACGCCCGGCTCGATGAGTGTGTCCAGTGCGTTCAGCACCAGATAGCCCCCGTCGGCCTGCAGCAGAGAGCCCGCCTTGATCAGCGTGAAATCGGTCCGCCACACGCCTCCTTTGTCCCACTGGCGCTCGACCGTGCCGAAGATATTTTTATACTTCGGGTTGGTTTCGATGATGATCGGTACGTGCGGCGTGTCGGCGTTATCCACGAGCACATTCACTTTGAATTCGATGAAATCGTCCGCCGCCGCCTCTTCCTCGCCGTCATCCTGGGGGGTCTGGATCTGCGATTTCCGGAACCGATCCAGGTTGGCCGCGATGTGAGCCCGCGCGTCGTCCAGGTACTGGTGGATCCTTGGATGATCATACGTCGCCCGCACGACGCGAAGCACTTCGTCCACCGTCGGCATGACTATTTGCTCTTCCAGCTCCCGGAGCGACTGCTGCACCTTCTTCTCAATGTTCCGCAGTTCCCGGAATACCGTACCCATCTGCTTTTCCATCTCCCCCAACTCCACGCGCAGCGCATCGAACTGCTCGTGCGTCATTTCCCCTTTCTGCACGAGCTGGTCCACCTGCTCGAGCGGCGTCGGATTGCCGCCGATCAACGGCACAATCTCCGGTCGCGTCACCGGACCAACCTGCACCTGAATGAGGTCCAACCCCCGCTCCTTGACCCGACGCTCGAAATCCTGCAACAGGCTGCGCTGGCGGTCCTGGAAATGCTGCATCGTGTTCTTACGGGCCTGCTGGTACCGCTGGCCTTCGTAGACGGCGGGAATGTCACGCAGCAGGTCGGCAAGGACCGTTTCCATATCCTGCCGGAACGCGCGTCCCTGTCCCGCCGGCACGGCAATGGCGGTCGGCGTGTCTGGATTCTTGAAGTTGAAGACGTAGACGTGATCGAGCGCTTCCCCCCGTTTCTGCTCGAACTCCTGGAGCATCCGCTTGATCGTCGTCGTACGGCCGGTACCGGACAGTCCGCTCACAAAGATGTTGTAGCCGAAATGGTTCATTTCGAGGCCGACGCGGAGGGATCGCAAGGCGCGTTCCTGACCGATGATCTCCCGGGACGGTTTCACATCGCTCGTCGTGCGAACGCCGAGCGACTTGGGGTCGCATTGCCAGCGGAGCTGCTTCAACGGTACGGAAGGATGGACGGAGGCCCGTTTGATCGGCGGGTCGGATTTGCGTGGTCGTGTTCGCTTCATGGGTAGACGTTGTCCGTGCGGATCTGGCCGTTCCCCGGCGGCCAGGGTTGGGTGCCGCCATTTGACGACTGCACGATGGTACGCAAAAGAGGCGCGAGTGTCAACGCGGGAGAAAACGCGAACGCCCGGAGGAGCTCTCCGGGCGCGCACGATGCACACACTCAGCGAAACGATGTCACGCATTCATCGTGATGCGCTTCCGGAGACGCTCCAGTTGCTGGCGGAAGGCGTCGTCCCGCTTCGCATTCTCCTCCACCGCCTGACAGGCGTGGATGACCGTGCTGTGATCCCGCCCGCCGAAATGGAGGCCGATCGTCTTCAGCGAGGAATTGGTCAGTTCCTTGGCAAGGAACATGGCCGTCTGCCGCGCAACGACCACTTCCTGCTTCCGCGTCTTCGCGCGGACGAGGTCAACGGGAAGGTCGTAGTACTCGCACACCTTCCGCTGGATTTCTTCGATCGTGAGCGGCGCGCGGAGTTCGTGTACAACGATGCGCAGCACATCTTTCGCAAGATCGATCGTCAGCTCGCGGCTCTCCAGCGATGCGCGGGCCAGCATGCTGATCAGGCAGCCTTCCAGCTCGCGAATATTGTTCGTCACATTGGCCGCAATGAATTCGAGCACGTCCTGGGGCAATTCGAGGCCGTTTTCCTGGCTCTTCTTCTGCAGGATCGCAATGCGGGTTTCCAGATCGGGGGCCTGGATGTCGGCCGTCAGACCGCACTGGAAACGGGAAATGAGCCGGTCGTCAAGTCCTTTGAGTTCTTTCGGCGGCACGTCCGACGAGAGGACGATCTGTTTCCCCATCTGCTGCAGCGCGTTGAAGGTGTGAAAGAAATTGTCCTGCGTCTTTTCCTTGCCGGCGAAGAACTGGATGTCGTCGACGATCAGCAGATCCATGCTCCGATAGAACTGCGAGAATTCTGCCAGCGTATCGGACTGGATCGCCTCGACGAAGTCCACAGTAAACTTCTCGCTCGACACGTAGATGACCCGTTTGGCCTTGCCGGTCGCCAGGGCATGGTTGCCAAGCGCGTGCATCAGATGCGTCTTGCCGAGGCCGGTGCCGCCGTAGACCACGAGCGGATTGAACGAAGTGCCGCCGGGGTTATTCGCCACGGCCATGGCTGCAGCACGCGCCAGTTGGTTGCAGTCGCCTTTGATGAAGTTGTCGAAGGTGTACCGCGGATTCAGGTTGTCCCGCACCGCGAGCATATTCTCGGACCGAAGCGCGACGTGCGGAGCAAACGGACGGTGCTGCTCGACGGCTTGCGGGGGGGCAATTTCGGGTGCTGCCGAGGCCGGCTCGGGATTGTCCGCGCTGATCGCATAGAAGAGGCGGGCATCTTCGCCAAGGACGGCCATGATGGTATCCCGGATCAACGCGTTGTAATGCTCCTCGAGCCAGTCATAGAAGAACTGGCTGGGCACCTGGATGGTGAGGTCCTTCCCTGCCAGCCGCACCGGTGTGACCGGCTGGAACCACGTTTTGAAGCTGAGGGTCGAAACCTGATCTTTCAGGATGTTCAGGCATTGCTGCCAGACCTCAGATGCCGTGCGTGCGGGAATGATCGTGTGCTCGGAAACCGGGAGTGGGAGTGTCATGTTGATCGGAGAAACGCGTCAGGGGTTCGTAACAAGAACGCACAACTTATTCACAAACTTCCGCACAAAGCCGTTCGATCGAACTTCAATCGTGGACGGCGTTCACTGCGTACTTCACTTGAGTATCCGGTCCGAACTGCTTGCGGGGGCTTGATGAACTTTCCTCTGTGCACACCGTTATCAACATTCACACACAGAGGCAAAACCAACAATCAGAGCGGACGATTCAGCACCTCCCGCCTGGAACGCAAGCTTATCCACACGTTGTCAACAGCCCGCAAGGCGTTCCAAAAGGGGGCGTGTATTATAACACCGATCCATCGAGTTTGCAAGAGGAATTATTACAATGACACGGGATAGTGAACGCTGCATGCGAGGCTCGGGCCCGTGTGCAGTTTTGGGAGAAGGTGAGCGATGAGCCTTGTATCGCCGGAACAATTTTCGTAAATTGTTCTATTGACTCGCGTATCGTGAACCTTTATCTGGATAGTGTGCATGAAACGGACGTATCAGCCCCACCGACGGAAACGTCGCAACACCCACGGATTCCGCGCCCGCATGGCCACCAAGAACGGCCGCAAGGTACTCAACCGGCGCCGCAAGGCAGGCCGCAAGCGACTGACCGTCAGCGACAACCGGTAGAACGCCGCACGCGCGGCGAACAAATGCTCATGCGTCAGTCGCTGCGCCGATCGAATATCCTCCGCGGATATCGCTCCTTCTCAACCGTCATTTCGCACGGCGCTCTGCTTGTGGAGCGGCCGGTCCGGTTCTATTACATCCTGGAAGAATCGTCCGATCCGAGGCTCCGGATCGGATTCGCCGTCGCCCGTGGCGTGAAAGGCGCGGTGCACCGCAACCGCATTAAACGGGTGCTTCGCGAAGCGGTGCGATTGCATCGGCAGACGCTTGACGCCGATCTTCGACTTCAGCGCCGAACACTTCGGGCGGTCGCGCTCTTTACTCCTTCCGGTCCGTCATCGTCGCCCCCCAACCGCGTGAACCTCGCCACGGTGGAAGCAGCGATCGCCCAACTCCTGACACGGATCGATCATCAACTGGCGAACCCGAAATCATGAGAAAGGTCTTCGTCATTCTGATCCGCGGCTACCAGATGTTGATTTCCCCTCTGCTGCCGTTCAATCAATGCCGATTCTACCCGACCTGCTCCCAATACACCATTGAGGCCGTGGAGAAACATGGCACGTTGCGAGGCTTGTGGCTTGGCGCCAAGCGGATCTCCCGGTGCCATCCCTATTCCAATTCCAGCGGCTATGACCCGGTGCCATAGCCGGTAATCGATCACTGTTCACGACTGGTACTTTGTATGGATCGTCAAGCGACATTCGGATTTATCCTGATTTTTGTCGTCCTCCTTGTGTGGATGTGGATGAACGCTCCCGAGGCCAAGAAGCCTGCGGAGCCCCCCGCAAAGGCACAGGTGCAGGATACGGTTCAGCCGGTTCGTCCGACGGTCAAAGCGTCGGCAGCCGACAAGGCCGAACCAAACCCCTTTGGTACCTATTTTTCGGCCCGCGCGACGGGCCGGGAACGGCTGATCACCGTCGAAACCGACGAGTTCCGAGCCGTCTTTTCAACTCGCGGCGGTCTAATCCAATCGTGGGAAGTCAAGGGCTACAAGACCTGGTTCGGAGGTCCGGTTGACCTGGTGGGATCGGATACGCGGGGCGACTTCAGCCTGCTGTTCACGACCAGCGACGGCCGGGTGGTCAACACGCGGGATCTGTATTTTGACGCGCCGACCGGTTCGGATCACATCGCACTCACCGGAAATTTTGAATTTGAACTAAAATTTTCTCTGCCTGCGTCGAACGGCGGCCGGATCGAGAAAGTGTTCCGCTTCCGGAACGGCGAGTACGGATTCACCGCGGATGTGCGCCTGGTGAACATGGCTGACGTCATTTCCGGATACGAATACCAGATCGTCTGGGAACACGGTATCCGCTATGCCGAACATAACAGCATCGACGAATCATCCTTCGCGGCGGCGTATGCGTACGCCGGCGGCGAGCTGACGGAGATCGATGCCTCCAAGGTCGATCAGAAGGAACAAAAGGAACTCGCCGGGACCATCGAGTGGGTCGCAACGCGGAACAAGTATTTCGGCGTCGCGCTCATCCCCCGCTCCTCGCAGAGCGATGGTGCATACCTTGAAGGCATCCGCCACGCCGCGCCGGACAACGGAGCCGTCGAATCGTACGCCATCGCGCTCAAGATGCCGTTCAAAGGCAATGCCGATGAGACTTCCTCTCTCGCCGTCTTCCTCGGTCCGCTGCAACACACATTACTCAAGTCGTACAACGTGGGGCTCGAAAACATCATGAGCCTCGGTTGGGCGTGGCTCATCCGGCCCATCTCCGAATACGTTATGCTCCCGCTCTTCAGCGGGATCCATTACTTCATTCCGAACTGGGGCCTGGTCATCATCGTCTTCTCCATCATCATCAAGATCGCGCTGCATCCGCTGACGAAGAGCAGCATGAGTTCGATGAAGAAGATGCAGAAACTGCAGCCCATGATGGACGAGATCCGGGAGAAGTACAAGGACGATCCCCAGAAGATGAACTCGTCAATCATGAACTTGTACCGCGACTACGGCGTCAATCCGGCCGGCGGCTGTCTGCCGTTGTTGCTGCAGCTCCCGATCATGTACGCCCTGTACGCCGTGTTCCGCTCCGCCATCGAGCTGCGCCAGGCAAGCTTCGTCTGGTGGATCACCGACCTTTCGGTGCCCGATGTCGCGTTCTCCCTGCCCTTCCATATCCCGCTCTTTGGGGTGAAGGACATCAGCGGCATTGCGCTGCTGATGGGTGTGACCATGTTCGTTCAGCAGAAGATGAGCGTCCAGGATCCGCGCCAGAAGGCGATGGTCTGGATGATGCCCATCATGATGACCCTGCTGTTCAACGGCTTCCCGGCCGGTCTGAACCTCTATTACGCGGTTTTCAATCTGCTTTCGATCGGCCAGCAGTACTTCGTCAACAAGCAGCATGACGACGCGCCCTTGCGCAAAGTCGAGCCCAAGAAGAAATCGCGCGGCGGCATCTTCAAACTCACCAAGGATATGCCGCGGCTCAAGAAGTAGCACGCCGCATTCGTTGTTCACTTCGTGCCCCGTCCTCCGGCGGGGCACGTTCATGTACGGCCCCGTTGTAAAACCTCCCTGCGTTTCGTACATTGGCTGTCCGATTCCCCGCTCATGAATCCGCTCTCCGACACAATCGCTGCGCTCGCCACACCTCCCGGTGAAGGAGGAATCGCGGTCATCCGGGTCAGTGGCCCGGATGCACTGAACCTCGTCGATCGCAGCTTTCGCGGCAAGGTGACGTTGCCTTCGGTCGTTTCCCACACGGCGCACGTGGGCGAGATTGTCGACGGGAAGCATCTCGTACTCGACCAGGTCGTGTGTCTCGTTTTTCGCGGACCGCATTCCTACACCGGGGAGGATACTGTCGAGGTGAGCTGCCACGGAGGAACATTCGTGTCGCAACGGGTGCTCCAGGCAATCCTCGATTCGGGGGCGCGCCACGCGCGGCCGGGAGAGTTCACGCAGCGCGCGTTCCTTAATGGAAGAATGGACCTGAGCCAGGCGGAGGCGGTGGCCGACTTGATCCATGCGCACTCGGACATGGCACACCGGGCGTCCATCCAGCAATTGCGCGGAAGCGTGCTGCAGTCGGTCGACGCGTTGCGCCGTCAGCTGATGGATACGGCGGGACTCATCGAGCTCGAACTGGATTTTGTGGACGACGGATACGAGTTCAAAGATAAAGATGTCCTGCGGAGCCAGCTGACGCAAACGATCGCGCGGATCGACGAACTCGCCAGCACATACCGGTACGGCCGGATCTGGCGCGAAGGCGTTCACATCGTCATTGCCGGCTCACCGAATGTCGGCAAGTCGAGCCTGCTGAACGCATTGCTCAACGCCGATCGGGCGATCGTTACCGACATCCCCGGGACAACACGCGATTTCATCGATGAGTCGATCAATCTCGACGGGATTACCTGCCGCCTGACCGACACGGCGGGGTTGCGTCTGACCGAGGATCCGGTCGAGCGGGAGGGGGTGGACCGAGCCGTCCGGTTGAGTGATGAAGCAGACATTGTGCTGTTCGTTCTGGATCAGTCCCGGGCGATCGCCGACGAGGAGCTGACCTGGCTTCGCAAGCTCATCAAAGAGGGGGGAAGCGTCCGGCGAAAGTCTATCGTCGTCCTGAACAAGACGGACATTCCTTCTGCACCATCCGCGAAGGTTGACGCGCTGCTGAACTCACTTCCTCATTTGAACATTGTACGGCTGTCCGCCCGAACAGGCGAGGGGCTACGGGGTCTCAAGAAGGCCGTTGTCACCATCGTCCGGGCGGGCATGGTGGGACCTGCACAAGAAACCGTGGTGGTCACGAACTCCCGGCATTTTCATGCTCTTACACAAGCCAAGTCCCGGTTGGAGCTGTGCCTGGACTCGCTTGACCAAGGAAGGTCGGGGGAATTCATTGCTGTCGACCTGCGGGCAGCCCTGGAGAACCTCGGCGAGATCGTGGGGGCGGTTACGACCGACGACATTTTGAACAATATTTTTGCGCGATTCTGTATCGGAAAGTAGAATTGTTCCACGTGAAACCCTTCGGCGGATAGAGTGACGGACGGGCTGAGAGATTCATATGACGTTGTTGTCGCAGGTGGGGGACATGCGGGAATCGAGGCGGCGCTGGCGGCGGCACGGCTCGGTGCAGATGTCCTGCTCGTGACAATGGACCGAAGAGCCGTCGGGCGCATGTCGTGCAATCCCGCAATCGGGGGAACGGCGAAGGGACACCTGGTCAGGGAGATCGACGCGCTGGGGGGCGAGATGGGGAAGATCGCAGACGAGACCGGAATTCACTTCCGGATGCTGAACCGGTCAAAAGGACCGGCAGTCTGGTCACCCCGCTCTCAGAACGACCGCGAGCTCTATTCCAAGTCGGCCGAACGCCGGCTTGCCTCACAGCCCGGAGTGACTATTTTGGTGGACATTGTCGTCGATGTCCTGACAGAAACCTGGAAAGGCCTTTCTCCTTTTCGCCTGACAGGGGCGCGGCTCCGATCCGGAAGAACGATCCGCTGCCGCGCGATGGTTCTCGCCGCGGGGACGTTCATGCGGGCACTCATGCATACGGGAGACCGCATGACGGTGGGTGGAAGATATAACGAACCCCCGTCCGACGGACTGACTGAGCGGCTCGAGGCGATGGGCTTTGTCAGCGGGAGATTGAAGACGGGAACCCCGCCGAGGATCCATCGTGACAGCATCGATTTCCGAAAGGTTGAAGAACAGCTCAGTGACCCGGATCCACGGCCGTTCTCTTTCCAGACGGCGTCAGTCTCCAATCGGTTGATTCCTATGTATCTCACCTCCACGACGGCAGAAACGCATGCCGTCCTGAGAACGGGATTCGACCGATCCCCGATGTTCACAGGAAGGATCAAAGGCCTCGGCCCACGCTATTGCCCCTCGATCGAAGACAAGATCAACCGATTCGCGGACAAGGATCAGCACCACATCTTCCTTGAGCCGGAAGGGTATGATACCGATGTCGTGTATGTGAACGGTTTTTCGACGAGCTTGCCGGAGGACGTACAGCTTGAAGGACTGCGGACCATTCCCGGCCTTGAGGGCGTCCGGATGCTTCGCCCGGGCTATGCGGTCGAATACGACTACTTTCCGCCACACCAAGTCAAGCTGACACTCGAGACCAAGCTGACAGAGGGGCTCTTCTTTGCCGGGCAGATCAACGGCACCTCCGGCTACGAAGAAGCGGCCGGGCAAGGCCTCGTGGCGGGCGTCAACGCAGCGCTCCGGTCGAGAGGCAGTGAAGAAACGTTCACGCTCAGCCGGTCCGAGGCCTACATTGGAGTTCTCATTGACGACCTGGTAAACAAGGGGACCGACGAGCCGTACCGCATGTTCACTTCCCGTGCGGAGTATCGACTGGTGCTGCGTCAGGACAATGCTGACCGTCGGCTCATGCACCGGTCCCACCGGCTCGGACTTCTGCCGGCTCCTGCCTATCGGCGTTTGCTCAGAAAAGAAGACCTCATCCGCGACATCCTTCAGGAGTGCGAGCGACTGCCGCTCACTTCCGACGATGCGAACCCGATCCTTGCCGTTCTGGGGTGCGAGCCGTTGGACGGGACCGAGCGTCTTGTACGTATCGTCCGGCGGCCAAACGCCGCTTTGTCAGCATTGCTCGATCTCGGTCCCATTCGCACAAGTCCCGTCTTTTCCCGACTGCGGGGGCTGGAAGATGCACGGATGCAAAGGGAGGTGATCGAGCAGGTTGAGATCGAGCTCAAGTACGAAGGGTACATCTCTCGCCAGTCCGACGAGATCAGGCGGTTTGAACAGCACGAGGCACTTCACATTCCTCCCGACTTCGATTACCAGAAGGTAAAAGCGCTCTCTTGGGAGGGGAGGGAGAAGCTCGTCCGGACCCGCCCCGTCTCCATCGGGCAGGCGGCTCGTATCAGCGGCGTAACGCCGGCAGATGTCTCGGTATTGATGGTCTATCTACGAGGATAATCACGTTCCACGTGGAACACGCATGAATGACGAAGTCCTTTGGTTACGAACCGTCTGCGCCCACCACGGGCTCTCACTTGACGACCGGCAGGTCTCCCGGCTGATGACGTTCGCTGAGCTCCTCCTGGGCTGGAACAGGCAGGTCAATCTCATCTCCCGAAAGGACGAGGAGTCGTTCTGGACATACCACATCCCTCATTCCCTGTCGATTCTCATGAAGCTCGATATTCCGGCCAGCTCGGCCGTGCTTGATCTCGGCACGGGGGGTGGACTTCCGGGAATTCCTTTGGCTATCGTCCGTCCCGATCTCCGCTTTACGCTTCTTGACTCGACGAAGAAGAAGATCGACGCGGTCTCCGACATGGCATCACGGTTGGATCTTTCGAATGTTCATTCGGTCTGGGGCCGCGCGGAAGAAGTCGCACGGTCGAACGACTTCCACCGGAAGTTCGACATTGTCATCGCGCGTGCCGTGGCATCACTGAAGGACCTGGTGAAGTGGTCCCAACCATTTCTCGCACGGTCCGGAGCCGGAGAAACTCCCGCCGCAAGCGCTTCGTCTCGCTTCCCCGTACGCTCCGCGCTGATCACGCTGAAGGGCGGCGATCTGGAGAGCGAGATGCGCCAGGTGAACCATGTGCAATCCATCCGGAAGATTACGACCATTACGATCGATATTGCGGAGTCCGAGGCATTCCTTGCTTCAGACAAGAAAATTCTCGTAGTTGAATTCTGAATCCTTCCTCACTCCAGGCATCCCGTGTCAGAATCCAAAGCCCTTTTTGAACAACTCAAGCACCTTTCCACTGAACAGCGGAATCCGGCGAGCATGGATATTGACGCCCGCTCAACGGAGGAAATCGTCTGCATCATCAACAACGAAGACAAGCGGGTGGCTCTTGCCGTCGAGACCCAGATCTCCTGGATCGCACAGGCGGTCGAGCTCGCGGTACGTGCATTCAAATCCGGCGGCCGGCTGCTTTATGTCGGAGCCGGCACCAGCGGACGGCTTGGCGTCCTCGACGCGGCCGAGTGTCCCCCGACCTACGGCACTCCGCCGGAGATGATCCAGGGAATGATCGCCGGGGGAGAGCAGGCCATGTTTCGCGCCCAGGAGGGCGCCGAGGATAAGGAAGAGAACGGCGCACGGGAAATGGACAGCCGCAGCGTTGGACCGAACGACCTCGTGTGCGGGATCGCCGCGAGCCTCCGGACCCCGTATGTGGTCGGGGCCGTCAAGCGGGCCAAGCAGCTTGGCGCAAAGACGCTCTACGTCACCACCAATCCCCGGACGAAGCTGTCCGAGCCGGACTTCGAAGCGCTTGCACGCGCCATCGATGTCGCCATCTGTCCCGAAGTCGGCCCCGAGGTGGTCATGGGTTCGACCCGCATGAAATCCGGAACGGCGCAGAAGCTGGTGCTGAACATGATCACCACGGCGGCGATGATCCGGCTTGGCAAGGTGTACGAGAACATGATGATCGATCTGCAGATGACGAATCTGAAGCTCCGGGAGCGTGCGAAGCGGATCGTCATGACGATCACCGGTGTTTCGTATGAGGAAGCGGCCGACCATCTTGACAAAGCGGACTATCATGTGAAGACCGCGCTCGTCATGATTCGCGCCGGCGTATCGAAGGATGAGGCGCGCCGGCGACTTGAGCGCGCCGACGGATTCGTTCGCGCCGCCATCGAAGGCAAAGAGTACCGGATTCTGCATTGACACCCCGAGCCCCCATCCCCGACATCGATCTCGATGTCTATCCTCCGTTCGACGGCTTTCCGCGCGAGGGATTGCGCTTCCTTCGCAGTCTGAAGCGCAACAATCGGCGCGACTGGTTCGAGAAGCACAAGCACGAGTACGAATCGTTCGTACGCGATCCGATGCTCGCGCTCATCGCCGCGCTGCAGCCGCACTTCGCACGCTTCGCGCCGGAGTTCGACCTGAATCCGAAGCGGGCGATCTTCCGGATCTACCGCGACGTCCGGTTCAGCACGGACAAATCTCCGTACAAGACACACGTTGCAGCGCACTTCGTTCTTGGCGGCAAGCCGAAAGGCATCGCCGGCTCAGGCTACTACATGCAGATCGAGCCCGGCGAAGCGTTCTTCGGCGGCGGCATCTATATTCCGGATTCGGATCAGCTGAAGAAGATCCGGCGTGCGATCGCCGATCACGGAGACGCGTTCGCGTCGATCGTCACCTCGCGGAAGTTCACGCGCGCATTCGGCGCGCTGGAGGGGGAGCAGTTGAAGCGGATTCCTGCGGGATACGATGAGACGCATCCGATGGCCCGATGGCTGAAGTACAAACAGTTCTTTGCCGGCGCATCCTGGCCGGAGTCGGTGTGCTTCTCTTCGTCGCTCGTGGATCGGCTCGCGCGCACGGGCGAAACGCTCGCGCCGCTTGTCCGCTTCCTCAACGACGCGATCGCACGTTAATTCAAATTTGAAATAATAAGGAACAGCGCCCGCGGATGCCTTGACAGTCGGGCCTTTCCTCGGTATATTGTTTGCACACAGTGCGGGTGGATCCGGCGATTTGGATGCACCCCCTTTTTGTTTTGGAGCGGACGGTTCCTGCGATGAGCGACACCACCATCAGTACATCCGACCAGCCGATCGAGACGCTGGACAATATCCCAACGACCCTTCCGGTTTTGCCGTTGCGGGACGTGGTTGTGTTTCCGTACATGATCTTCCCGGTTCTCGTGGGCCGGGAGACGTCGCTGCGGGCCGCGAACGCAGCGCTGGAGCGGGGAAAGAACATCTTTCTCCTCGCACAGAAGAGCCCTTCGGTGGACGAGCCGACCGAGAACGATCTGTACCGGGACGGCACGGCCGCCAAGATCCTCCAGATGCTCAAGCTTCCCAACGGACTCATGAAGATCCTTGTGGACGGCGTGGTCCACGCCACGGTGAAGAAGTTCCTCCCGACGACCGATTTCCTCGAAGCCGAAGTGACCATCCACCGCCAGGAGCCACCGACCGGTCGGGAGCTCGAAGCGCTGGTGCGCCACACGTCCAATCTCTTCACCGAGTACGTCCGCCTGAACCGGAATCTCCCACCGGAGGTCCTGATGGCCTACGAAGGCATCAAGGAGCCCCAGCGGAAGCTCTTCTATATGGCCTCGAATCTCGTCCAGAGCGTGGAGGTAAAGCAGCGCATCCTGGAGATCCATGCGCTGCGCGATCAGATGTACGAGCTCTCCAAAATTCTCACGACCGAAGTCGACATCCTGAAGATCGAGCGGGATATCGACACGAAGGTCCAGGACAACATCCAGAAATCGCAACGAAAGTATTTCATCCAGGAGCAGATCCGCATTCTCCAGGATGAGCTGGGGGAAGACGAGGCATCTCCGGAGCTTGCGAAGCTCAAGGACCAGCTGCTTCAGGCCAGGATGCCGAAGGAGGTTCAGGAAAAGGCCATGGAGGAGTTCAACAAGCTGAAGAAGACTCCGACCATGTCGCCCGAGTTCACGGTCACCCGTAACTATCTCGACTGGCTGACGGCGGTTCCCTGGCGGAAGCGCACCAAGGACAATCTCAGCATCGAGCACGTGCGAACCATCCTCGACACCGATCATTACAGCCTCGAAAAGCCCAAGGACCGCATCCTCGAGCACATCGCGGTACTGAACCTCGTCAAGGAAATACGCGGGCAGATCCTGTGCTTCGTCGGCCCTCCGGGCGTCGGCAAGACTTCGCTCGCCAAGTCGATCGCCCGCGCGCTCGGACGGAAGTTCGTGCGCATCTCCCTCGGCGGCGTCCGGGACGAGGCCGAGATCCGGGGCCATCGCCGCACCTACATCGGCTCCATGCCCGGCAAGATCATCCAGTCCATGAAGCGGGCCGGCGTGATCAATCCGGTGCTGCTGATGGATGAGGTGGACAAGATGAGCATGGACTTCCGCGGCGATCCGTCAGCAGCTCTGCTGGAGGTGCTCGACCCGGAGCAGAATGTGGCATTCAACGACCACTATCTGGAGGTCGATTACGATCTCTCCAAGGTCATGTTCATCACCACAGCGAACGTCCGCTACCAGATCCCGCTTCCGCTGCAGGACCGTATGGAGATCATCGAGCTGCCCGGATATCTGGAGCACGAGAAGAAAGAGATCGCCCGGCGGCATATCCTCCCGAAACAACTGGAGGCACACGGGCTCACCGAGAAGGACGTGCGCTTTGAGGACGAGGCGCTCCTCGGTGTAATTCAGGAGTATACGCGCGAAGCCGGTGTGCGCAATCTCGAGCGGGAGATCGCCTCCATCTGCCGCAAAGTGGCAAAGGAAAAAGTGCTGGCACGTCAGAAGAACGGAAAGGCCGGTGCCGCGAAAAAACGCCTTCCCATCGTCGTGGACCGGACCAGTGTGGAGAAATACCTGGGCGTTGCCAAATTCCGGAAGAAGTCGGCCGAGCACGAACGGCGGGTCGGCTCCGTGACGGGACTCGCCTGGACGAGCGTCGGCGGAGACATATTGAACGTGGACGTCACCATCATGCGCGGCTCCGAGCGGTTGACGCTCACGGGCCAGCTGGGCGATGTGATGAAAGAATCCGCCCAAGCCGCGTTGAGTTACATCCGCTCGAACGCGAAGCTCTTCGGCATCGATCCGGAATTCACCAAAGGGCGCGAGATTCATATCCATCTTCCCGAGGGTGCGATTCCCAAGGATGGACCTTCCGCCGGCATCACGATGGCGATGGCGATCATATCCGCCGCCAGCAACCGGGCGGCCCGCAACGATGTGGCCATGACGGGGGAGATCACTCTTCGCGGAAATGTGCTCCCGATCGGCGGCCTGAACGAGAAACTCCTGGCCGCTCAGCGCAGCGGGATCAAGACTGTTCTGATCCCGAAAGAGAATGTGAAAGATCTGACCGAGATCCCCGATAAGGTCAAGGAGGGACTGAAGATCGTCCCCGTCGAAACCATCGGGGAGGCCATGGCGTACGTGTTCGACCGGGCAGCCACGGCGGCTCCGCGCACGCGGCACACCGCGCGCGGACGGCGCCGGGCCTGAGCCCGCCGATTCTTTGCCCATTTCCCGTTTCGATTTTCATCCGGGAATTCGTATTTTAGGACCACCCATGTCGTATCAAGTCACCGCCCGAAAATGGCGGCCGATGGTGTTCGATGACGTCATCGGCCAGACCCATGTGACCAGCACCCTGCGCAATGCCATCGCGGCGGGTCGCGTCGCACATGCGTATCTCTTCAGCGGCACGCGCGGCTGCGGCAAGACCACGACCGCCCGCATCCTGGCGCGCGCTCTCAACTGCCAGTCGCCGGTCAATCAGAATCCCGACAACACCTGCCCCATTTGTCTTGAGATCATCGAAGGACGCAGTCTCGACGTCATTGAGATCGACGGTGCATCGAACCGCGGCGTAGAGGAGATCCGTAACCTGCGAGACTCCGTCCGCTACACGCCCGCGCACGGCTCGCACAAGGTATACATCATCGACGAAGTCCACATGCTGACGAAGGAGGCGTTCAACGCGCTCCTGAAGACGCTTGAAGAGCCGCCGGCGCACGTGGTCTTCATTTTCGCGACGACGGAAGTACACAAGGTGCCGATGACGATCCTCTCCCGCTGCCAGCGCTTCGACTTCCGGCGCATTGCTGTGGATGAGATCGTCGAGAGTCTCGGCAACATCGCGCGGCAGGAGGGGGTCACGATCGAGCCCGACGCCCTCGCGATTATCGCCCGGCGTGCCGACGGCTCGCTGCGCGACTCGCAGAGCATCTTCGACCAGGTGCGGTCATTTTGCGGCAACGACATCCATGCGACCGACCTGTTGAAGGCCTTCAACGTGGTCAATCAGGATCTGTATTTCCGCGTCACCGGATTGTTCCTCCAGCATGATTCCAAGGGGGCCCTCGAGCTCGTTGATGAGGTGATCCGCAGCGGATACGACCTGCGCGAGTTCACCGGCGGACTGATTGAGCATCTGCGAAACCTTCTCATCGTCCGGTCGACCGGCGCGGCCACGCTGGTTGAAGGGTCCGAGGGTGAGCGCCAGCGCTATGCGACCGAAGCGCCGCAGTTCGCTGAGGCCGACCTGTTGCGGCTCATCCGGCAGGCGAACGATCTCGACCAGTCTCTGCGCTGGGCTTCCCAGCCGCGTTACCGGCTCGAGGCCGGACTGCTGCAAATGGTGAAGATGGACAATGCGGTCCAGCTCCACCAGCTCCTCCGGCAACTGGACGAGCTGAAAAAAAAACTGAATGACGGTCGGTCCGCGTCTGTCCCCGCCGATCCCCCGTCCCGCCCAACGGCCTCACACGCACCCGCCCCGCCCGCGAACAATGTACGCGTCGCCGGAGAGGTGAATGCCGGGTATCTGAAAAGCCCGGCCGCCGTGCGCTATCCGTCAACCTCTCCGCCGCCGTCAGATGCAGAGATTGAGCGTCTGCGCCGGACCATGGCGCCGGCATCCGAATCGGCAACGATCCTGAATTTCTCGCGGCCCGCGTCCGCGACGCCGGTCTTCTCGCCCGACGATGTGCTGAACCGCTGGAAAGACTTCGTGGGCTCAGTGCGGACCAAGAAGATCGCTCTCGGGACCACACTCAGCGAAAGCTCGCTGCTCGACACACGGAACGGAACGCTACGTCTGTCCTGTCCGGACGACTTCCACCTGGCGACGCTGAAGCGGCACAAGGATTATCTGGCCGAAACGTTCGAGCAGTTCTTCGGTGCGCGGGCGATGTTCGAGCCCGTCCTGCAGGGAACACCCCTCACTTCCGCGTCCCCCGGGAACGGACACGATGCATCCGAACCGACCCATGGCATTCCCGGCAACGGCCACGGGGAGGCCGAACACCCACTCCTCACGATTCTCCGCCGCGACTTCGGCGCAGAGCGCGTGGACCCTTCTTGACTCTCGGACCGAATTCCCCTACTTTCGAAGAGACAACAGGAGCACGCGTACCGGCAATTGAAAGAGCGTTGTGAGGTGCAGTTCCGGCGGTTGACCATCACACGACTCTGACTTTTGCCACGAACCGAATGTCGCAGGAGTCCGCACATTCGGTTTTTTCGTTTTTCGGGTACCCATGAAGGCACGACGAATCATTCTGGCGCTTGCGATCCTTGCCCCGACGGGATTGACGGCCCAATCCATCGCGAAATACGCCGGTGAATTCCTTTCCATCGGTGTCGGCGGGCGCGCGCTCGGTCTCGGCGGCGCGCATGTGGCGCTGGTCAGCGATGCGACCGCCGGCTACTGGAATCCCGCCGCCCTCGCCCGCCTCACGTATCCCGAAGTGATGCTCATGCACGACGAACGCTTCGGCGGGCTGATGAACTACGATTATGCCGCCGTGGCGATCCCGTCCGGTCCAGACGTCAGTCTTGCCATCAGCGTGATGCGGCTGGGTGTGGACGGCATTCCGGACACGCGGAACGCCTGGATCGACGCGAACAACAACGGGGTTTTCGACGCCTTTGACCGGATCGATTACGACAAGGTCACCTATTTCAATTCGGCCGACTGGGCCGGGTATTTTACCTATGCCTGGCGGCAGTCCGACGACCTGCAGCTCGGCATCAACCTGAAGCTTATCCGCCGCTCCATTGCCGAGTACAGCGCCACGGGGATCGGCTTTGACGTCGGGGCGTTGTATTCCCCGATGGAGAACCTGTTCATCGGCGCCAACGCGCAGGACATCACCACCACGCTGGTCGCCTGGTCCACCGGCCGGAACGAGCTGATCAGCCCCACCCTGAAGATCGGGACCGCGTATCTGTTCGATCTGTTCGGCGGCCGCTTCGCCCCGACAGTGGATGCCGATGTTCGGTTCGAGAACCGTCAGTACGCCTCGATCGCTCACCTCGGACCAGTCAGTATCGATCCGCACGCCGGCCTCGAGTTCGACTACAAGAACACGGTGGCCCTTCGGGTCGGTTACAGCGATGTCCGCCAGTTGACGGTCGGCGCGGGGTTGCACCTGCGCAAACTGGACATCGATTATTCCTTCGCCCGGATGGGGAAGGAGAACGATCTGGGCGACACACACCGCATTTCCCTCTGTTTCATTTTTCAGGAAGAGCGCTTCGCCCGCGGGCATTAATCCGCACTTCCGTTTCCCCTGCTTCGCACCCCCGACCGATCTGCCGCCGGATCACGATCCCGAAAACTGCAATTCGGACAATTTCATCGGGAGCAATTGCCGCGGGAATGACGGGAGAGGCGGAAAGGCGGACGGTACAATGACAGTACGAACCTTGAGCACTGCGATGTTCGCGGTCGTTCTGTTCGTGGGAAGTGCGCATGCTCAGCGCCGGGCGTGGGGTGCGGGCATCGTTCTGGAGGAGCCGACCGGAATCAATGCAAAAGCGTAGTTGAGCGGATCGTCAGCGCTGGACATGGCGGCCGCATGGACGTTTTCGTGCGGCGCACGAAACGGCGGTGGTTCGGCGATGCAGCCTCCCGCGGACTGCATCCTTCACAACTTCGACGTTGCGCACGTGCGCAGTGGACAACTCCCGATATTCTACGGTATTGGCGGTCGTATTGTCACCGGCTACGCGGGGACAGTGGGTGTGCGGATCCCGGTCGGATTTGTCTACCTCTTTGCCGGGGCACCGTTTGACATTTTTCTCGAAGCCGTCCCCGAGCTTGACCTTGCCCCGTCGACGGATTTTCATCTCGCCGGAGCGCTTGGCGGGCGGTTCTGGTCCCGGTGATCCTGAATTTCGCGCGAAATACAGCCTTTTTGGGTCAAAGGTTTTACTGGAATCAATGGCATTTGTCGTTGGGAGTTCGTATCTTGGTATAGGACGTACAGTTCACCGTTAGAGACCTTTGAAGCCCCGAGCAACAGGGGGCGGTTTGTGTTTGAGCAGTTGTCGACCTCAACAAACGATCCCGGCCATGGTGAAACCCACGATGCCGGGATTTTTCATTTCAAGGAACGGGCTGTTCACTTCCACCGCCTGTCCGCCGGTTGCGGATCGACAGTACTCAACACAAGGAGACATTCCATGGAACGTGGAATCGTCAAATGGTTCAACTCAGCAAAAGGCTTCGGATTCATTAAGCGCGCGAGCGGCGATGACGTGTTCGTGCACTTCAACTCTATCGTCGGTGACGGCTACAAGAGCCTGAACGAAGGCGATTCGGTTGAATTCGAAGTGCAGCAGGGCCCCAAGGGCCTCCAGGCGTCGAAGGTCACGAAGGTTTCCTGACCTCGCGCAGGGTGTTTTTCTGCGATCCCGGTCTGCATGGCAGGCCGGGATTTTTTTTGCGCTCTCGTGCCGCTCCGCCGCCGGCTTGCGTTTGCCCGGCATCTTTCTCGTGCGCTCAAACGACAGGGGCAGATGAGGATGAGGAAGAGGATGGGTGGATACGAGGGTACGGCAGTCGTGTTCAGGAGTCCGAGTTGCGTCGGGTTGCGTAGGAGCAGACCAGGCGGAGCGGGCATAGGCCGCAGTTGGGATCGGTGGGGCGGCAGATTTCACGGCCGAGATACGACAGCGACATGCCGGCCTTGTTCCAATCCCTCCGAGGGATGAGGTCCATAAGCGCACGCTCAATCGCGTCAGGTTTATCGCTGTCCGTGATCCCGATCCTCGGGACGACACGATCGACATGCAGGTCCACAATGATCCCTTCCGCCGTTCCCCCCGATTCGCGGATGATCACATTCGCTGATTTTCGTCCGATCCCGGGCAATGTGATCAGGTCTTCGAGCGTTGTCGGGATCGCGTCATCCGTTCCAACTGTTCGGGCGATTGTCGTCAGCCACGTCGCCTTCTTGATGCATCCCCGTACTGAGGCAATGAGAGGCACCACGTCCTCCACTGTTGCCGCCGCAAGCTTCTTCATCGACGGGAAGCGCCGGAAGAACGCCGGGGCCAGCGCATTGATCCGCTCATCCGTCGTCTGCGCCGACAGGACGACCATCACCAGCAACTGATAGCGATTCCGATAGTCCAGCGGATGTTTCCGCTTTCCGTATGCGGCAAACAACGCGTGCAGCGCTGCCATGAGAGCCTCCCGCTTTGCCGGCGGGAGCGTTTGTTTCACGGACGGGACTGATTTGCGCCGCATCGTCAGGGCCTCTGCATGGATCCGTTGAACAGCGATTCCTCCGACTCAACTGCTGTTCCAATCACTCCGAGCTCGGGGGAAAGACGCACAAGCGGCGCGGGAATCATGAGCTTCTTCGCCGGGTCAACGATGTGCCGGAACTGAAATCCGTTCACCGGCGAGTTCGCCTGCGGATCATTGTGAAACACGACGAACGTTGAAGGAGCCGCCACCGACCGGATCCGTTCCAGCAGATCCCGCAACTCCGCCTCCGAATAGCGGTACAGGTAGCGATCCCCTTTCTCAGGATGATTCCACGTCTCGGCATTGCGGCCCATCATGCGGAAATATGCGCGGCCCGCCGCGGTGCGGCTACCCAACGGGACATGAGTGCGCATCGCCGGAAGGTCCGTGTTGACCGGACACATTTGCCGGGACGTGAGAAATTCCCACACAGCCGGATCATCCCAGGAGCGGTGACGCACTTCAACGAAGAGCGGATCATCGCCAAACGTCTCGCCCAACTTTCCCAGATAGAGAAGCCGGTCTTTGGTCCGCGCGAAGGATCCCGGGAACTGGATCACCACGCCCGCGAGCCGGCCGGATTCGCGGAGCGGTTCCAGAAGCCTCCGGAATGCTGTCGCATCACGCTGGGTGGCGTCAAAGGTATGCGTGAATCCGCGGAAGAGTTTCACCGTGAAGCGGAAGCGGGCGTTCGGGGAGACATCCTGAAGCCATCGCCGTGCCTGCGAGGGAGCGAGTGCGGTGTTGTAGAACGTGACGTTGACCTCGACCGCATCGAAGAACCGCGCGTAGTACGCGAGCTTGCGGAATCCCTTCTCCTGTGCCGCCGGATAGAAGCGCCCGTCGAACGGCGGCAGGTCCCATCCCCCCATGCCGACGATGATCTCTTGTGACGAATCGGCCGGCATGCGTGTTGGCTAGGCAAGTTGTCGGACGAACGGCGCGCGCCACAGCAGGTACAGGCTGTATGCCAACGCCACTCCACCGCCGATGCCGGCACCGATCGGGACGCTGAAGCGCTCCGCCAACGCACCGATCAGCAGGGCGCCGACCGGAAAGAACCCCTGGAACACCATCATGTACACGCTCATGACGCGGCCGCGCAGATTGTCCGGCACACTGGTCTGGATGAGCGTGTTGACCGTGGCATTCTGCACCATGAAGCCAAGTCCCGTGAAAACCAGCAGGCCCATGGTCAGGGGAAGCGCCGTGGAGAACGCCACGCCCAGCACCATCGCCGGAAAGAGCAGGTTTCCTGCGGTCAGCAGACGGCCCTTGTGCTGATACTCGCCCAGCGAGGCAATGAGCAATGCGCCGGCCAGCGCCCCGATGCCGATGGACGCGCTCAGCATGCCGTAGCCGACCTCGCCGGCATGCAGCACATCACGCGCGAAGGCCGGCAGGAGCGTCGAGTAGCCGAAGGCGAACACGTTCGAGACCGCGATGATCGCGATCAGGACGCGAATGGTCGCGTGGTGCCAGATGTACCGGACCCCTTCCCGCATCTGGGCGACCGGAGATTCCTTCGACGTCGCTCCGACGTACGGTTTGACGTTCATCATGGTAAGCCCCGCGATGACCGCCAGGAAGCTTACGCCGTTGAGAATGAAGCACCACGCCGTACCGACGGCCGCCAGGGCAACGCCGGCAACCGCCGGACCGACGATCCGGGCTGAGTTGAAGATCGCGGAGTTGAGCGCGATCGCATTCATCAGGTCCGCCCGTCCGACCATCTCCACCACGAATGCCTGGCGTGCCGGGGCATCAAAGGAATTTGCGGTCCCCAGCAGGAACGCCATGATCGCAACATGCCACCACACCACCGTGCCGAGGAAGACATCGGCGGCCAGAACGAACGCCAACAGCATCATGAATGTTTGCGTGGCGATCAGCAGGCGCTGCTTGGGTACACGGTCCACCACCACGCCGGCCCAAAGCGACAGCGCGAGTACCGGAACGCCGGACGCGAACATGACCACGCCGAGATAGAACGGCGAATCGGTCAGCTGATACACCAGCCACGCCTGGGCGACATTCTGCATCCAGGTGCCGACGAGGGAGATAAGCTGGCCGAAAAAGAAAAGCCGATAGTTCCGGTGTTTCAGCGCGGCAAACGTTCGCGGCAGCGTGATGCCCCGCCGGGCGCCGGGACCATCCGGGGCGGGTTCGACAGGTGCCGCGGGAGTAGCCAACGGCGGAGTTGATGTGGGATCGTTTTCCATGGACCGCGGTTATTCCGGACGCAGAATCGCCCCGCTCCGGGCCGCCAGTGTCACCTCCGCATTCCCGCCGGAGGAATGGACCCGAGTTCCTGTCAGCGCATCGATCCAGGCTCCGGTCGTCGGGATCCGGACCGTCCGTTCGGCGTCGCTGTTGTTCAGGACGACAATGGCCGAATCCCTGACCGTCGTGCGGCCAAAGACGAAGACGGCGTTCGCATCATCCGCAAGGATCGTGCGGTACGCGCCGTGGGACAGCGCCCGACTCGCCGTCCGGACAGCGACGAGCGTGCGGTACCAGGTGAACAGGGAAGAGTCGAATCGCACCGCATCGTCGGGGCGCGTCATGCCCGGGATCGGATGCGAGCGTTCGTCGTCGTACGTCATATCCGGCCAGACCATCGGCTTCCGGTCGTCCGGATCGTCGGCACCCCACATGCCCGCCTCGTCGCCGTAGTAGATCATCGGTGCGCCGACATAGGTCATCTGAAACAGCGCCATCAGCCGCTGGATGCGCCGTGCATCCGCCGATGGCGCCGCAACGGTATAATGCGGGTTCTGGCGCAGGCCGTTGTCGGCGTCGAATCGCCGGTTCGGATTCATAATCATCGAGGCCAGCCGATCCGTGTCGTGGCTGTCGAGCAGATTCTGCAGCACCGCATCCGCATCGGCGGGACAGGAATTCCGGACATGCTCCAGTTCGTGGTCGAATCCGGTCGGGGTCAGACGGCGATCATTCGTGTCAACGAAGAAGCGGACGCACGCACGCGCGAACGGATAGTTCATCACCGCATCGAACATATCGCCTTTCAGCCAGGCGTTCGCATCATCCCAAATCTCCCCCACGATATAGGCCTGCGGATTGACCGATTTGACCACGGTGCGCCACTGCCGCCAGAAGACCTGCGAGACCTCGTTCGGCACATCCAGCCGCCAGCCGTCGATGCCGTCGGACGGATCGCCGTCGCCGTTCGGGTCCATCCACCGCTTCGTCACGGCGAAGAAGTACTTCTTCACCGCCGGTACGAATCCGCTCGAATCCTCCCGGAACTCCGGCAGATCACTGTTGCCCCACCAGCCGCGATACGCAAACTCGTTCGGCGGTGTGCGGTCGTCGTCCCAGTGCGTCACGTCGTACCAATCGGCATAGCGCGAGCGCCGCTGGTGCTCCAGCACGTCCTGAAACGCGAAGAACCGTGTGCCGCTGTGGTTGAACACGCCGTCGATGATCACGCGGATGCCGCGCCGATGCGCCTCGCGGATGAGATGCAGGAACAGCGAATCCGCCGACGTCCAGTGCCACGTCGCCGGATCGTCCGTTTCGGAGGCCATGAGCGCGCGGTCGCCGGCCGGATCCGGACCGAACGTATGGTCGATGTGGTGGTAGCTCGAGGCGTCGTACTTGTGGAGCGAATAGGCGTCAAAGACCGGGTTGAAATAGATGGCGTTGACACCGAGCGCTTTCAGATAGTCGAGCTCATCGAGCACGCCCTGCAGGTCGCCGCCGTAGCGGCGGTCGAAGACATTCCGGTAGAAAGCGGAATCATGGGCTTTCTCCCACGGTTGCAGGGCATACCAGTCGCTTGTCCAGGGCGAAATGTGCCATTCGCGCGAGGCGGGGAACTCCATGTCCGCGGGTGTCGGGTCGTTGGCCGGATCGCCGTTGCGGAAGCGTTCCGGAAAGATCTGGTACCACACCGCATCCCGGGCCCAGGCGGGGGGCTGCGATTGCGCCGGAGCCGGGATGGTACACCATACAAGTGCGCCCGTCAGGGCGGCGAAAACGAAGCGATGATTCATACGACTCCAGATGATTCGGGTTGGCGGTACGGCCTGTCAGGACGGATCTTCGTCGGCGTCCTCATCCGGCGGTGGAATGATCCGTTTGATACGCACGGTCTCAACGGCATTTTCCACGACCTTTTCAGTCGTCAGGTCAAGGGTGTTCGCATGCAGCGTTTCGCCCACGCGGGGAATATGGCCCAACTGCTCGATGATGAATCCGCCGATGGACCGGATATCCATGGGCGACAGCTCGGTGTTCATCAGTCGCTCGACGTCATTCGTCGTCACGCTTCCGTCGACGACATACTCGTCGTCGGAGATCCGGACGACCTCGGGCGTTTCGCGGTCGTACTCATCCTGGATCGTGCCCACGAGTTCTTCGAGCACATTCTCGAGTGTGACCAGTCCCGCGGTGCCGCCGTATTCGTCGGCGAGAACGATCATGTGCGTCTTTTTCTGGAGAATGGTCTCCAGGGTCTTTTCCAGCGTCGCGGTTTCCGGCAGCACAACGGCGTCCCGGATGACGGCATTCAGCGTAAAGCCGGGTTGCAGATGCCGGTCCTGTTTGAAGATATCCTTTGTGACAACGATGCCCACGATGTTGTCAATGGTGTCCTTAAAGACGGGATATCGTGAAAACTTGTTGGTGCGCATGACGGCGATGCTCTCGGCCGGCGGGGCCGCGAGGGAAAGCGCCACCATTTCCTTTCTCGGCGTCATCACATGGCGGGCCTGTTTCCGGTGGAAGTCCATCGCGTTCAGGACGACGGCGCGGCTGATCGGAGAAACGCCGGGTTCGCTTGCCAGAATGAGGCGGAGCTCTTCTTCCGAATGACGCATTTCCGTATCGCTGGCCGGTTGAATCCCGATCAGCCGGAGGACGCTATTGGCGACCGTGTTCAGCGCGACGATGAACGGCCGGAAGACGAAGAAGAAGATTCGGAGCGGAGAGGCAACCAGAAGCGTCGTGCCGAAGGTTTTCTGAATGGCGATCGATTTCGGCGCCAGTTCTCCCAGCACAATGTGCAGGAACGTGATCGCGGAGAACGCAACGATCAGGGAAACGCCCTGCACCACCTGCGGACTGATGACGCCGACGGCGGCAAGCCACGGTTCAATCATGCGGGCAACCACCGGTTCGCCAATCCAGCCCAGGGCCAGGCTGGTCATCGTGATGCCGAGCTGGGTGGCCGACAGGTAGGCATCGAGGTGGGTGACGATCTCTCTTGCCAGTTTGGCCCGGAAGTTGCCCCGCTGTGCCAGCGGTTCGATCTGCGTCATCCGGATCTTCACGATGGCGAATTCCGCCGCCACGAAGAACCCGTTCAGCAGAACAAAGAGCAGCACGAACAGGATGTCCGCGAGGATCTCCCAGAAACTCATTCCTTCCGTCTCCGCATTGGGGGAGAAATATAGGGGGAAATGCCTAGCGGTTCAAGGAAACGCGGGATTTCAGCGCGAAAGCGCCAGCCGCATCATTCCGGGAGGATGGATATGCTGCGACTCAGCGGCGGACCTGTTCGGAGATCCAGCCCAGGTACGATTCGAGTCGTCCGAGGAAGTTGAGATAGGCCGTCGACCAGTCTACCGGATTGGCCGGCTGCGTCTTGCCGAGAAGATCCTGGAATACTTTTGATACCTCGACGGCGATTTTCTGTTTGCCTTCTTCCATGACCGCGCGGACATCCGCGGAGTAGAACGCACGCAGGTTGCGGATCTCCTGCCGCACGCGCGCCTCAGGGCCCGTGTGCGCGAACACGGTCACTTCCGTCTTGTTACCACCGGAGGATTCGTAGATGAGAAGATTCCACTTCTCCATCACCTCGCGGAAGTGCTTCTCATTCTCGCAGAGCGTCCACGGAAGTTTCCCCATGGCATCTTCGGTCTCGAACGTGCTGCGGAACAGCAGATCGCCGCCGACGAATTGCGAAAGGAGGTTGATGTCGGTGCGCTCGCCAAGCACCCGCATCACGCCGAGATAGGTTTCCCGCTCGAAGTCACGGCCGGCGGCAACCGGTCTTCCTTCCCGCTGGCGATTCAGCATCTTGAGCTTCAGTTTCAGCTCGGCATCTTGGGTTTGGGGTGCTGCGGTTTCGCCGGCGGGAGGCAGCACGGTTTCCCGTTCGCCCAGCGCCATCAGCTTCGTTCGCTTCGCAAGATCCAGCTCGTCGAACTTCTTCACCGCCGCTGCGAACGACGGATCCTTTTCGTCGGCCTCGGCCTGAAGAAGCATCAGGAGCCGGACGAAAAGCCGGTCCTTGTAGAGCGTCTTGAAGTGCTTCATATCGGCCAGGATGTACAGGTCTTCACCCACGCACGAGAACACGGTATTGAAGAGCCGCGCAATGCGGTGTTCGCCGATCTTCCTGTCGTCGATGGCGCGGACGGTGTAGTCCGCCCCGGCCATGGTCGTATCGAAAATGATCGCCTTCTTCCGCATGTTCGCAAAGCTGGCCGGCGTGCCCACTTGCACATTCTCGATAGCCTGCAGACGGAGCCACAGCTTCGTAAAGAGGGTCGGACCGGTGAACGGCGCGATGATGCCCACGTCCCCGCTGTGGCGTCCGGGCTCCATGAGCGCGTGTTTCACGCATTCGATCGTCCGGCGCGTCTGAAGCTCGTTGTACGGAAGGATCCGTTTCCGCCCCACGTATTGCTTGCAGCGCCCATTCAGAGACGACGTGTCAATGAAGAAGATACGTCCTTTGGCGGCCGGCGTGACAAAGACATTGATCTTGTCGTCGTACAGCACCGATCCGGCGAACAGGGAAAGCTTTGGTGTCGTGGCAAAGTGAGACGCCAGGAGAATACAACACTCGCTGTGCTGCTCGGTCCAGTCGAAGAGGCGGTGAAGCTCCTCCGTTCCTGCCACAAAAAGGAAGATGTCTCGCTGGAGCCATTTCTGCGCCAGCTCGTTGTTCGTGACGGATTCGGGCTGCGCCAGGAACGGATCGCCGGCGAGGACCAGCTTTTCCCGCGCCAGTCCCGCCAGGGCCGCGAGCGTCGGCATGTTCACCGACTGGACGTCGTCCACCAGCACGAGGTCGAAATGCTGGCTGCGGACCAGCGGATCGAGGAACGCCGTGGTGACGCTCGTGGCAATGTACTGCTTCCCGTGGAGCAGCGCCGGCTCGTCGACCGCGATGAACGCATCGACCGCCTGCGTGACTTTTTCGAGCCCGCCCAGTTCGTCCATCCGCTTGACCGTGGCACGGAATTCCTTCATTTCGTCGGCGGGGATCGGGGCGGACTGCTCGGACCGCACGATCTCGTCCGTCAGTGCCTGCTGGAGCGCGGTCAGGCGCTTATGCTGTTGCTGCCGTTCGCCGAGCTGCTTTTGGGCGGCTTCGACGTCGTCACGCGAGAATCCTTTCTTGAGCCGCTCGAGCACCGAGGCATCCTCGAAGCGGCCGATCGCTTCGGTCAGTTGCGAGATGTCCTTGTAGACGGAGTCCGCCTGCCGTTTGGTTTCGGACAGCCGGACGCGCATCTCGCTGATCCGCAGGTAGTAATCCTCATGGAGGATCTGCCGCAACTTGATGCTCCAGTAGGTCCGCAGGAGGGCGACGCGCTCCTGGAAGACTTTGCGTTTCTCTTCCCGCGCGGATTCCACCTGATGATCGAAGGAGTACGGTCGGATCGCTTCCGCGAGCGTCAGCGACGGCAGATCCACGCGGGCGGTGACCTTCTCCATCTTCACGCCGATGGCCGTTCCCACTTCGACGGTCTTCGTCAGCATCTCGTCGACGTTGTCGTTTCCGGGGGCGACGAAGAGGACGCGTTTGCCCGCCTTGAGATACGCCGCTGCCGTGACCGCGAGCGTGTACGTCTTTCCGGAGCGCCGGGGTCCCCACAACAGCGAAACTCTGTTCCGGAGGATCCTGGTGACTGCGGCGATCTGGTCCGGCGGGGTTGACGGGATCTGCGGAGGCTGAATATCGGTGTCATGCCTGTTATCCGCACCGGCGGGATCGAAGAGCGCGCGGATCAGGTCCGCATGTTCGTCGAGCTGCTGCAATTCGCCGATCACCGGGCTCAACTGGCGCTGATAGTCCCAGTGGCAGGTGATCTCCGGGAGCAGCGGGCCGAAATCGCGGGGGAGGGCGATCGTGAGGAACTGATTGTCGATGGTGATGACATTGCCCTCGACCGCGATCGTTTCGGCGCGACCGATCGAGAGCGTGGCGCGCTCCGTTGTCGGAAGCAGAAGTTCTTCGGGGAGTTCGAACCGGTAGTAGGTGTATCCGGCGAAGGCACCCACCCGGCGACCGCTGAACAGCGTCACGTCGCGTCGTGCGGCCGTGAGCTGGTCCAGCTCGCCCTGCAGGGCTCTGGCAAGAGAGGAAAGCAGTGATTCATCCGGCCCGGTCATGCCGGTCTCCTGTGCGCATGGTACCGTCTGTGAACGTCGGGTGGCGCCGGAAAATACGATTATTCTGAAGAACTTCAAATGACCGAACGTGGCGCTTGCGTTTTGACGGGGGAGCGTCTACATTGATGCGTGTTCACTCCGGGGGAAGTCGTATGCGACTCAAAACGAGTTGTGCACTCCTGGCGTTCACCGCGGCCTTGGGCGTTTCCGACTGCCGGTTGCCTGAAGCGGATCGCATCGATCCGACAGGAACGACCGGACCCTCTCCCGTCCCCGCGGTCGATTCGTTGTCCACACCGTTTGTGCCGGCGCTGTGGTCCGACACCTTCACCGACGATTCTGTCACGCTGACGTGGTCCACGCTGCCGACCACCACCCGGCTTTGCGTTCTCGAGCGCTCGGACGACGACACGCTCAACTTCCATGTGATCGCATCCCCGGCGACAGTCTCACGGTCATACGTGGACGTCGGGCTCAAGCAGATATTCGTACCGTACTATTACCGTCTGCAGATCGTCTACGATGACGGGGCGCGGACCTCCCGGGCGGTGTTCCGGCTGTATCTCGATCCCAAGCGGCCGATCTCGGTTCATCCGCTGCACCGGTCGGCGCAGTGTGTCGCCCTTCAGTGGATGTTCAAAGGAAATATCTGTCAGGCATTCTCAATAACGCGAACTCAGGATGAAGGACCGCCGGCCGTGCTGGCAACCGTCCCGGCCGGAACGCGGATGTTCACCGACAGCACGCTCGAGACGCGATCCGCGTATACCTACCGGATCACCGCGCTGACCAAATCACAGGCCGGTCCGCCCTCACTCCCGCTGACAATCGGTTATGTGGAAGATCCTGTGTCGGGTGTGACCGAATGGCGACGCATCGATTAATGCAGCGATGCGGAGAGAACGGCACGGGCGGCTCATTGGCCGCCCGTTGTGGTGTACTGAGGAAAGGGTACGCCGGGACCACCGCCGGCACGGTTCATCAGAACGGTCGGTTCACGCGGAGGATGAACTGAACCGGAGCGGCGACGTCCGTCCGCCATGCCACGCCGATGCGGAAGGATCCGGTGCGATTCGAGAGCGCAATGCCGACGTCATGTCGGAATTCCTTCCATGTCACCCCGTCGAATCCTTCGTTCGGATCGAGCCGCGTCGGCACGCTGCGCGTGAAGCCCGCATCGCTCAACAGCAGGAAGTTGAAGTGCCGGAACAGCCATGTCGGCCAGAACTCCAGGTCATCGAGGGCCGCCCCGTTCAGCACCAGCTCGGCGTTCATGAGCAGCATCCGGTTGCGGGGCTGTGAGTTGCGGGGCTGTGAGTTGCGGGGCTGTGACTTGAACGGAAACGCGTTCAGCGTGCCCAATCCCCCCATATCGAACACCCGCTGCTGCGGCAGCACGCCCGACGCCGAACCGCCCCGCACGCGGATGTTGAAATTCTCATACCGTCCCAGCGGCTGGAAGCGCCGAAGATCCAGGATGTATCGGTCGAATTCCGCATCGCCGCCGTAGGACCGTTTGGCAAATTCCGCTGTCGCCGTGATATTCCAGCCTTCGTCGCCGCCGGAGTAGCGTGTCACCGTATTCAACCCGAGTGATCCCGTGATGTTGTGGATCCGGTCCGGTTGGATGGCCGGGTTGACACGAAATCGCTTGTCGCCGCCGAAGAGTGCCCAGTCCACTTTGTTGCTCAGGGAATCGTACCGGTCCGCGCTGTACGCAACGCTTGCCTCGCTCCTGAAATTGTCCCGCGCCGAATAGTAGGCCACGTGCACGGTGTATCCTTCCCGCTTGAAGTAGTCCCGGAAGTCTTCGTGCATCAGCAGCGCCGCCAGCGTGTTTTCCATCGGATGGATAATCCACTGATCCTTTGTGTCGGTGAGGCTGTAGCCTTCCACGCCCAATTCCAGCAGCTCGTGTCCGTCCGAATTCCGCAGCGCGAACTGACGCGCCAGGCCGAGGTTCCCGCGCCACGCGTGAGACTTGAAGCCATAGCCGACAGAGCCATACGCGTTCCAGTGCCGCTGGCCCTCCCAGTAGTATTTCTTTTCCGTGCCGAGCCCCAGGAAGAGACCTTCGACGCGGTTGTACCGGAAAAGGACATTCTCGTAGGACGTGGATTCGGTCAGCCAGGGCACGTCGAAGGAGGTGGCTCCGTGGGTGAAGCGACGCCGCGGCTCGCGATAGCGGGTGGACTGCGCGCTCGTCCGGTCTTCGTACCCTTCGATCGTGGCGCCATCATCTTTGATGATATCGCCGTTGATCACGCGCGCATTACCGGTGATCACCCCGCGGTCACGCACGCGAAGATTCCCGCCCACCACCACGACGTCGCCGTCCACTTTACCGGCAACGGTCAGGTCGGCGCCTTTCACGACAATATTTCCGTTGACCACTTCCGAGTCCGCAACGAGCGTCGCGGTGGAATAGGTGTGCGTATCGCTCTCCGATTCAAGATCCTCCCAGTCGACCGCCTGACGCACTCGCCGTTGCGACGTGTCCTGCACCGACGCGTCATCCTCTACGCGGGCATCCCAACGCTGCGTAAAGCGATTTACGAAGCGCTCAACCTCGGTGCCGATGCGATCCCCGATATCCTTCGCACGCTTCTCGCGCTGATCGTCCTGCGCGGAAGCGGTCAGCACGATGGTCGACGCAGCGAGAATGATCAGTCCAAAAGACCTGTTTGTTTTCATGGTGTCACCTCGAAAGACTTGGAGACTCCCCCCAGTTGGTTACGCCCGGATATCCAAAAAGGTTGCGAATCCGCACGGAACAGGGCGTTCCGCTTCTCCTCGACCCGAAATTTCGCTATATTCAGCGAGTTGAACGGAGGATCCGTAATGCAGCTGGCGATCAATATCGATCATATCGCGACGCTTCGAAACGCCCGGGGCGGCACGTTTCCCGACCCGGTTGAAGCGGCACGCATTTGCGAGCTTGCCGGCGCGATCGGAATTGTATGCCATCTGCGCGAAGACCGGCGCCACATTCGCGACCTCGATGTCGCGCGCCTCCGCGAATCCCTCACGTCAAAGCTCGACCTGGAAATGGCGGCGACCGACGAGATCGTCGGCATTGCGCTGCGCACGAAGCCCGATCTCGTCACCCTCGTTCCCGAGCGGCGTCAGGAGCTGACCACCGAAGGCGGTCTGGATGTCGTCGCGCAGCAGTCGCGGCTCGCGGACGTCGTTCGCCGATTCCGCGATGCCGGCATTGCCGTCAGTCTCTTCGTCGATCCGGTGCGCGACCAGATCCGCGCTGCGCACGAGATCGGCAGTCATATGGTGGAGTTGCACACCGGCGAGTACGCTGACGCGCCCACCCCGGATGAGCGGCGGCGTCAGTTCGACCGCATTCGCGAAAGCGCGGCTTTCGGAAAATCGCTTGGCCTCGGCGTCAATGCCGGTCACGGACTGAACTACGAGAACGTCACGCCCGTCGCCCGACTCGCCGATATTGACGAGATGAGCATCGGCTATGCCGTCATTGTCCGGGCGTTGTTTGTCGGACTGGAGCAGGCTGTTCGCGAGATGAAGACCCTGATCGGGGGGCGTTGAACACCGCGCTTACGAACCGCCCGTCCGGAGCGCCTCCTCCAGCACCCGCTGATTCGCCAACCCCTCTTCCCCCGGCACCGGGAGCGGCGTCCCGTCGAGGATCGCCGCGGAAAATCTCGTGATCTCTTCTTCGTAGAGATTGTGCACGACGACCGGCTCGCGTGTCCGGTCTCCCCGCTCGCCGTTAATCCCTGTAACGATCTCCAGTTCCGTCGAAATCCCGCTTCGCGTGAAATCCTCCGCCGACAGCGTTCCCTCCGTACCGATCACTTCCAGGAATGACCGGCGGTACGGCGCCTCGTACGAGGTCACGATCGTCGCCAGCACGCCCCCGGAAAAGCGCAGGGAGAGCTGTGCGGTTGATTCGGTTCGCGTCGCTGTCGGCGTCGGCTCGAGATGCGCCCGCACCGACGTTACCTCGTCGTCCAGCAGGAACCGGATCGTATCCAGGCAGTGAACGGCGATGTCGAACAGGGGTCCGCCGCCCGCCGCCTTCCGGTCGAACAGCCACCCGCGTTTCGAGAGCCGCGCATCATAGACGAACTCCGAGCGCACCATACGCACCGGCCCGATCCGGCCACTACGGATCAGTTCTTTCATGCGCGTCACCACCGGTGACAGGCGCACCATGTGGCCTACCATCAGCTTCACGCCGGTATCGCGGCAGGCACGGATCATCGTTTCTGCTTCGGCAACATTCATGGCCATCGGTTTTTCCACGAGGACATGCTTGCCTGCCCCGGCGGCGATGAGCGTCTCCGGCGCATGCGCGACGTTGGCCGATCCGATGAAGACCGCATCGACATCCCGGCATGCCACGAGAGCTTCGGGCGAACTGAACGCCTGCGGAACGCCGAGTCTCCGCGCGGCGTCCTGCGCTGCCTCCGGTGATCGTTTCTGGACGGCAACGAGTTCGGAGTTGCGCGATTGCTGGATGGCGGGCGCGATGGCCCGTTCGGCGAATAATCCGAGCCCGAGAATGCCGAAGCGAATCCGATCGTTCATATCATTCCGTACGAATGTCGATTTTTGGCGCCAGTACGCGACATCAGCGTCCGAGAGGCTGATTCTGCTTGCAATTCTGCGCGCCAGTGCCTATAGTAGAAAGAGTGTCTCTTCGCATGAATACCGCGTTTCGATACGCCGTGAACACTCTGATCCTGACGGTCTATCTGACCGTCGGCGTCGCCGGTTATTTGCAGCCGGTGCCGGTGTTTGGCGCGCTGGTGGAGCTTCTTCTGCGCGGTCCCCAGAATCCGCCGCAGGAGCATCCGGCCGTCTGGACGCAGCAGAAGCACATTCCTGCCGCCGAAAAGGTCAGTGTTCCGAATGCGGTTGTGGCGCCTGCCCCGATTCCTCCCCGGTGCGACCAGCCGGCGGTCCTTCAGTCTTCTTCGCTTCCATTCCCAACTCTCTTCAGCGGCTTTCGGGAATCATCGCCCCGTTCTCCGCCGCTGGCTCTGATCTGACGGTCCTTTGATTCCGGGCGGTCCCGAGCGAGGGGCGACGCCCTTTTCATCCCCGGCGATTGACGCGTGAGGCTCAATTTATCGGGATGGCTGTCAGCGGGGTTTTTCGGCAACCTGAACAACGATCTGAGCCGGCTGCACATTCTCAACATAGAGTGCTTCCGGCGCGGAGATATTTGACCGGGTGATCACCCGGCGATAGGTGCCGGTTTTGGCTCCGTAGAGCTTCAGTTCGACGCGGATCCGGTCAGCGGTCACAAAATAGAACGAGCGGCGTGAACCGGAAAGCGTCACCTCCAGCTCGGAGGGTTCGATCTTCTGCACGACGCACTGGCCCGACACGCCGTTCACCTGAACCGGAACAGTGAAGGAGCGGTAGTCGATGCGCGCCTCATGCACAAAGAAGAACCACAGGATGACCGTTACGGTTACCGCAAGGAGCTTTTCGCGGTAGTTGTGCGTGAATACGCTCACCCACGACCGCCGGCCCGTGGGCGGTGTCAGTTCGCGATAGAACGATTCAAGCAGCGTGGGAAGGTCGTTCGGGTCCGAGAGAACCGTGATATCACCGTTGCGAGCGGCGGATATCGTGCCGCGCTCTTCGGAGACGACGAGACACAGCGCATCGGTTCGTTCCGCCAGACCCAGGGCCGCCGCGTGGCGGGTTCCGGTCTTCTGGAGCTTGCGGAGATTTCGCGAGAGCGGCAGATAGCAGGAAAACGACGAGATCTTGTTGCCGGCAATGATTGTCGCGCCGTCGTGGCCGGGTGAACCGGGGTGAAAGATCGCGCCAAGGAGCGCTTCGCTCAGCTCGCCGCTGAGTTCGACGCCTCCTTCCAGATGGCGGCCCAACGGATCCCGGCCCGCGAGAACAAGGATGGCCCCGACGCGTTCGCGGGAGAAGTTCCGGAGTGTGTTGACGAGGATATCGATCTCGCGCCGCGATCCGATGAGCAGACGGCGCGCCCGCAGACTGCTGATCATGCTCCGACTCGCAAGCTGCTCGAGAATGTGCTTGATCTCTTCCTGGAAGATGACGACGACCGCAATCAGGATGATGGCAAAGAATCCCTGGAAGACGCTGATGGTCAGCGAAAGATCCAGTTGCCGCGCAAGCAGATACGCCGCGCCCAGCATGAACATGCCGATTACCACGAAGGCGGCTCGCGTGCGCCTGAACCAGACGAGCGTGGAATAGATGATGATCGACATGAACGTGATGTCGAGCAGACCCGAAATGCCAACGGTTTCGAAGAGAGAGAGAATGTCCATCGGGCTATCCTTCCGGCACGGGGGGGATGGACGTTCGCACGAGCGGCACGAACGTTCCGCGTTTTCTCAGCTTGAGCCGATCGACCAATCGCTGGGTGACGGTTTGCTCCAGGAGCGACCAGCGCTCTTCGTCCTGCGATTTGCCGACATGCATTCTTCCGCCGGCGATGCGGCCATGCCCGCCCGCCTGGCGCGGTGCGTCGACGACGGTACGAAGAATCGCGCCGGCCGTGACATCGGCCCGTGTGGTGCGAAGCGACAGGTGCAGATTCTCGCCGTGGCGACCCGTACACAGGGCCCACTCAACGCGCTCGCACGTCAACAGGACGTCCGCCATCTGCGAGACGAGGTCGGGATTCTCGACGCGTCCGAGGTGCGACACGATCAGCGACTGCCGCACCTGGGCGTTCGTAAGCGCATGATGAAGATCGTTGAAATATCGCCGGGGGCGCACCGGGTTCTGGATTCGCGCGAGGATATGCACGTCGCCCATCGGCAGAAGGCGCAGGTAGGTCTCCACTACCTCCCGGTGCGCAACCCGATAGAAATCGAGCGTGTCCGACAGGATGCCGTACACGAGCGCGGTAGCAAGCCGCACGGGGATCTGGACGCCCGCGTCGAGCAGGATCTGCGCCAGGAGCGTCGAAGTCGCTCCGGCATCATTGTCCAGCAGAACCAGATCCGCGGACGGGGCTTCGGCTCCCTGGTGCTGGTCGATGACGATCGCGGCTTTGCGATTCCGGGGAAACGAATGGTTGTCGAATCCCGGCTGGGTGTCGACCAGGGCGACGGCAGCGGAGGACCGGAAATCCGACGGCCGGAGTTTGTACGCCGGGATCTTCAGCAGGCGGACCATCTCGCGATTTTCACTGCGTCCGACGAAACCGCCATAGGCAATCCGGGACCGGATGCCGACGACCTTTTCCGCGAGATACTGCAGCGCATACGCGGAGGCAAGCGCGTCGGGATCGGGAAAGTCGTGCGTCAGCACCAGGAGCGGGGAAAGCCGCTCGCGGTTCGCTTCGAGGTATTCCAGAAGGTTCGGTTGGTCCATGGTCTCGCCGCCTGTCGCGGGCCACAGGAAAGTAGAAGAAAAACGGGCAGAAGGTCAACACTCAATCGGGAATGGTGACGCATGCAAATTCTTGAACGAACGTACCTCGGCGCATCCCTTTTCCACTGGCTTATCGCCCTTGGAGCAGCGGGGGCGCTGTTTCTTGTCCTTCTGGTGACGATCCGAACGATTGCGCGGCGTCTGGACCGCATTGCGCAGCGCACGACGACGGACCTCGACGACCTTGCGGTCGATGTCCTCCGGCATACCCACTGGATCACGCTGCTGGTCGTTGCCCTCTCGGTCGGGCTGGAGGCCGTTCCGATCGCATCGCACCTAGGACGGATCCGGAGCTCCGCTATCACCCTTGCCGCTTTTCTGCAGCTCGGGTTGTGGCTACAGGTGGTCATCCGGTACGCCACCGAGCGCGTCGCCCGCCGCCGCGGGGGACGGCCCGGCGCGGCATTCGTCGGGACGTTCCGTTTTCTGCTGCGCCTGTTGCTCTGGTCGGTGCTGGCCCTCTTCGCCCTCGACAATATCGGGGTCAACATCACGAGCCTCATCGCGGGACTCGGGATCGGCGGTATCGCGATCGCGCTGGCGCTGCAGAACATCCTCGGCGACCTGTTTGCGTCGCTCTCAATCGCGCTGGACACGCCGTTCGAGGTGGGAGATTTCATTGTTGTCGACGACTATCTCGGCTCGGTGGAGTATATCGGCCTGAAGACGACGCGGCTCCGAAGTCTGTCCGGCGAGCAGATCGTGTTTTCAAACACCGATCTGCTCAAGAGCCGCATTCGGAACTATCAGCGCATGAACGAGCGGCGCGTGGTCTTCACGTTCGGCGTCACATACGAGACCCCCGCCGCCGCGGTCGAACGGATCCCCGGCATCGTCCGCGGCATTATCGGGCAGCAGGCGAAGACGCGGTTCGACCGGGCGCATTTCAAGGAGTTCGGCCAGTCGGCGCTCGTCTTTGAAGTGGTGTACTATACGCTCAGTCCGGACTATAACGTGTACATGGATATTCAGCAGGCGATTAATCTCGGCATTCTGCGGGCATTCACGGAGCAGGGAATCTCCCTGGCCTATCCCACCCGGACGGTTATTATGCGGACGGGGCCATCGGCAGCCGAGTCACCAACAACGGAGACGGCGTTATGACACCGTTTCTCTTTCACACCAAGCTTGACCAGACGCTGTTGCTCGGTCGGCACGCGAAGAATCTGAAGGAGCTGGAAGCCGGCTTGCGCGAGGTGCCCGAGTCGTGCCTGTACTTTCATACGCACCGGTATCTCCGGCAGCATCATTTCCTTTCTCCGGAACCGCCGAACGATTTCGCGTACTGGATCACCGAGGTGCTTGTCGAGCCGGCGCTCGGCGAACGCATCTCCAGTCTGGATATCGTTCAATACCACTCGCTGGAAGATCTGCGCACCGAGCTGCTCCGCGTCATCGAGGAGCATCTGCGGGACGCCACCCGGATTCCCACGGCGCCGGCCGGCCAGGAATTTCATTTCATGGCATCGCGCACCTTCGTCTTTCGCACGCCGTTCAGCGCGTCGTCGATGAACGAGTTCCGGTCGATCCTCCAGCGGATCTCGGTGAACTCGCTCTATTATCATATCTTCGAGGCAAAACTGCGGCTGGAACGGGGACAGAACGACTTCTCCCGCTGGTTTCGGGACAACGGCTTCGCCGATCTCGCGACCCGTGTCGAGCGGCTCGATCCGTACACCTACACACTGGAAGGACTGCGTCACACGCTTGTCACACTGATCGATGCCTATGGTACACATTGACGATTACCGGCCCATCGTCGGCGACTCCGTCCTCGACGAACTCATGATGCTGTCCGCGCATCTCCGCGGACGACGCGTGCAGCACATCAACTCCACCGCTGTCGGCGGCGGCGTGGCGGAGATCCTCACCCGCATGGTGCCGTTGCTCAATCAGCTCGGCGTCGAAACGCGGTGGGATGTGATCCGCGGAGACGAAAGATTCTTTGCGACTACGAAGAAGTTCCACAACGGCCTGCACGGCATTCCGGTGGATATCTCGGACGCGGAATTCAACGCCTTTCTGGAGGTGGACCGTGAGAACGCGGCGGCCATGACGTTCGACGATATCGTCTTCGTCCACGACCCGCAGCCGATCGCACTGGTCGAGGAACGGGAGCTGCGCGGCGGACGCTGGCTGTGGCGCTGCCATATCGACTTCTCCCGTCCGGTGAAGAACGTGTGGACCTTTCTGGAGAAGTATATTGCGCGGTACGACAGTGCCGTCTTCTCGGCGCCGGCGTTTGCGCGCAGCCTGTCGATTCCGCAGGCGCTCATCTCTCCCTCCATCGATCCGTTGAGCGACAAGAACCGGGCGCTTCCCGAAGGAACAATCGACGAGGTCTTCCGCCGGTTCAGTATCGACCGGAGCCGGCCCGTGGTCACGCAGATCTCGCGTTTTGACTATCTCAAGGATCCGCTCGGCGTGATCAAAGCGTACAAGCTCGTCAAGAAGCATCTGGACGTGCAGCTGGTGCTGGCGGGCGGCGGAGCGACCGACGACCCCGAAGGCCCGGCCGTTATGCAGACCGTGCGGGAGGAAGCAGAGAAGGACAAGGACATCATCGTCCTGTTCCTGCCGCCGTCGAGCGACATCGAGATCAACGCCCTGCAGCGCGGATCGACCATCGTGCTTCAGAAATCGCTGCGCGAGGGATTCGGGCTGACCGTCGCGGAGGCGCTCTGGAAAGGCCGGCCGACCATCGCCTCGGCGGTCGGAGGCATTCCGCTGCAGATCGCGCACAAGTACTCCGGCATCCTGACGCATTCGATCGAAGGAACGGCCTTCTGGATCAAGCAGCTGCTGCACGAGCCGGCCTTCGCTCAACGGCTCGGGGCCAACGGCCACGAACACATCAAGCATAACTATCTCATCACGCGCCACATCCGGGATTATCTGCTGCTCTTCCTGTCGCTCTTCCACGACGGCGATGTGGTGGATCTGTCGGCCGGCGCATCCTCCACGGTGACCCGTGGCTGAACAGGCGCGACTCATCATCGTTTCCAACCGATTACCGTTCACGGCGCGCGTGGAGAACAACGCGCTGACCGTGAGCGAGAGCGCGGGAGGCCTCGCGACCGGACTGAGCGCGTTCCTGGATTCGTACCGCTCGCATTTGCCGTCGCGGGAAGGCGACCTGTGGGTCGGGTGGCCCGGCAGCACCATTGACGAGGCGTGGCAGGAGCCGCTCCGGACACTGGCGCTCGGGAAACACCACGCCGTGCCGGTGTTCCTGTCGGAACAGGAAATGGACGAGTTCTATCTCGGCTTCTGCAACAAGACGCTGTGGCCGCTGTTCCATTATTTCCCCTCATATGCGGAGTATCGAGACGAATACTGGGCACGGTATGAGCAGGTGAACCGGCGCTTCGCGGAGACGCTGGATGAGATCGTCCGTTCCGGCGATGTCGTCTGGGTGCAGGACTATCATCTCATGCTGCTCCCGGCGCTGCTCCGCCAGCGCCATCCGGATCTCGTCATCGGATTCTTCCTTCACATTCCGTTCCCCTCCTTTGAGATCTTCCGGCTGCTGCCGCAGCGCTGGCGCCACGCATTGCTGGAAGGCCTGCTCGGCTCCGACCTGGTCGGGTTCCACACGTACGAGTACACGCGCCACTTTCTCCAGGCGGTCCTGCGCATCCTGGGGATCGACCACTCCATGGGCCGACTCATTCTCTCCGGTCACGTCACGCGCGTCGAGACCTACCCGATGGGCATTGATTTTCATCGCTTTGCCGGCGCGGCCGATCATGAGGAGACCACCGCGGAGAAATGCTCGCTGCGCGAGACCCTTCGCGACCTGCGAGTGATCCTGTCGGTGGACCGGCTGGACTATTCGAAGGGCATTTTGAATCGGCTGCAAGGCTTCGAGTTGCTGCTCGAGCAGCACCCGGAGTTTCACGGCCGCATTGTGCTCATTGCGGTCGTGGTGCCGTCGCGTATCGGCGTCGACCAGTACGAACATATGAAACGTCAGATTGAAGAACTGGTCGGCCGCATTAACGGCCGGTTCGGATCGGTCGGCTGGAGTCCCATCATTTATCAGTATCGGCATCTCCTGCTGCATCAGCTCGTGGCGCTGTACGGCATCAGCGATGTCGCGCTCGTCACCCCGCTGCGGGACGGAATGAACCTGATCGCCAAGGAGTATCTTGCCTCCCGCCCGGATCAAACCGGTGTGCTCGTGCTGAGCGAAATGGCCGGCGCGTCCAAGGAGCTGAATGAGGCCATCATCATCAATCCCAACGACCGGAGCGAGATCGCCCACGCGCTGGCGGAAGGACTGCAGATGCCGCCGGAGGAACAGCAGCGGCGCAACGCCATCATGCGACAGCGCCTGAGCCGGTACGATGTCGTGCGGTGGGCGGAGGATATTCTCTCCGATCTGCAATCGATGCGTGCGGTGCGGGAACAGTTCAACATCAAGCTGCTGACGCATCATGCTCGTCAGTCGCTCCTGTCCGCGTATGCCGCGGCGGCCCGCCGTCTCATCTTCCTCGACTACGACGGCACGCTCACGCCGTTCGTGCGACGTCCGTCGATGGCAGCGCCGTCCGAGCGCGTGCTGAAGCTTCTCGGACTGCTCTCGGCCGAACCGCGGAATACCACTGTGATCCTAAGCGGGCGAGACCGGCCCTCGCTCGAGCGGTGGTTCGGTCCCCTGCCGGTCGGGCTCGCAGCCGAACATGGATTCTGGCTGCGCGATGCCGGCGGCAGCTGGACGCCGGCGAAACACGTCCAGACCGACTGGAAGCCGCATGTCCTCGCGATCCTTCAGCAGTATGCGGACCGTCTGCCGGGAGCGTTCGTGGAGGAGAAAGATTACTCGCTCGTCTGGCATTACCGCGCGGCGGATCCGGAGCAGGCCCGGCCGCTTTCCGCGGAGGTGATGGATCATCTCGTCAACTTCACGGCAAATCTGGATGTGCAGACGCTGCTCGGAAACAAGGTCATCGAAGTGCGTGTCGCCGGCGTCAACAAGGGGTCCGGGGCGACGCACTGGCTTGGTGAGGGCGGCTTTGATTTTGTCGCGGGGGTGGGCGATGACTGGACGGACGAGGACCTGTTCGCGGCGTTGCCGGAACAGGCGTGGACGATCCGCGTCGGCGTCACCACCACCCGCGCGCAGTACACGGTGCACGGCGTTGAAGATGTGCTGACATTACTGGAGAACCTGGTCACCGTGCCGCCCCTCACCGCTCTTCCGATCACCACAACAGAAGGGAAAGCTCCATGATCTCAAAGACCGCTGTGACGCATTTCGCGCTGCTGTTCTTGCCGCTCCTGATCGTCTGTCTGATCGTGAATTTCCTGATCGAGCTCTGGAGCACCAGCCATCCCGGGGTTGCCTGGCTGCCGTCGGTCGGCGCGACGATCGTACTGGACGCCATTCTCACGTTCCTTCAGACCCGGAAGCACCGGGGGGAGTAGCCGGCACATCGCGCTTTCAGGACTCCGGAGATCATCGTATATTCCGATACCGTGAGCATCGCAAGGATCGTTCGTCCTCTGTTCACCATCCTTTCAGATCGGTTCGACCGGCTGCGGGCCAATGCGGCGCGCGCGCTTGTCAAGTTTGACCTGTCTCAGGATCTGCCGTTCATTCTTCTGGCTGTCCTCGTCGGACTCGGTGCCGGCTACGGTGCGTACCTGTACCATCAGGCCATTGAATTTGTCCGCATCGCCCTGTTCGTCGATCTCAACAGTCTCGGCGGCTCTTCCGCCTTTGCGCCGTATCTCATCATGTTCTTTCCCGCCATCGGCGGTCTGCTGGTCGGCATCATCCTGCATTTCGTCTCACCGGAGGCGCGCGGTCACGGTGTTCCCGACGTGATCAAGGCGGTCATCGCCAAGGGCGGGTACATCAAGTCCTCGCTGCTTTTGCCCAAGATCGCCACCTCGGCGCTGAGCATCGGTTCGGGCGGTGGTGCGGGGCGGGAAGGACCGATCGTGCAGATCGGCGCCACGGTCGGATCCGCGGTGGGACAGTTCTTCCGGCTTTCGACTGATCACGTGCGGACGCTGGTCGCCGCGGGCTCGGCCGGCGGCATTGCCGCCATCTTCAACGCGCCCATCGGTGGGGTCATGTTCGCGCTGGAGGTCATCATCGGCGAATTCAGTATCCGACGATTCAGTCCGATCGTTGTTTCGTCGGTCGTCGCAACCGCCGTCGCGCGCAGTCTTCTGGGCAACCATCCGACGTTTGTCTCCACGCATTACCAGCTCGTTTCGAACAGCGAGCTGGTGTTCTACGTGCTGCTGGGGCTCATGGCCGGTGTGATCTCCGTCTGGTTCACGCGGGCCGTGTTCTGGGCTGAGGATCTGTTCGCGAAGATCCGGCGCGTGCCGCGCATTCTGCAGCCGGCGCTGGGTGGCCTTGGTGTGGGCGTCATGCTGATCTGGTTTCCGTCGCTGGCCGGGTTCTCGTACGACATCAACAACCAGGCGATCCTCGGACAGGCGGACGTGCTGGTGCTGTTGGCGGTCTTCCTGCTCAAACCGGTGGCGACCGGACTCACGCTCGGCTCGGGCGGATCCGGCGGCGTCTTTGCGCCGGCGCTGAAAGCCGGTGCGGCATTCGGGGGCATCGTGGGGGTCTTTCTGCACTGGGCATTTCCGCAATCGACGGCGACATCCGGCGCGTATGCGCTCGTGGGTATGGGCGCGCTGCTTGCGGGCACGATGCACGCCCCGCTCACCGCGATCATCATGCTGTTCGAGGTGTCGGATACCTATCAGGTCATTTTGCCGATCATGTTCGCTGCGGTCGCGTCGGTGACGGTCGCCAAAATCTTCCTCAAGCAATCCATCTACACGCTGCCGCTGGAGCGGGAAGGGATCGAGGTCGCCTACGGCATCAATCTTTCCATTGTGCACCGCTTCCCCATCACCGCGCTCGTCAATCACGATTCTCTCACGGTCGTTCGGACAGCGTCGATCCGCCACGTACTCGCCTTGTTCGAGAACCACGAGCAGGACATTCTCCCTGTGCTCGACGGCAACCAGGGGCTCATCGGCATCATCCGCTTTCAGGATTGCCGGCCGGTGTACGCCCAGCCGCACATGCAGGACACGATGGTCGCCGAAGACATCATGACAAAGAACGCGCCCATCGTCGAAGAGAAGGAGTCTCTGGACGAAGTGCTGAAGCTGTTCGAGCTCGTCGATGTCGATACGCTTCCGGTCGTCAACGACGAAGCACAGCGCACATACGTTGGATTGATCCGCCATGAGGATGTGCTGCGCCGGTATCGTCGCGAAGTGCTGATGCGATCGGAGCGCTGATCGGTACCGCGTTCTCCTCGCGATCCTCCCCTCCTTCCCGCATTTCGCCGGCAACAGATTTCGGCGTTTCCCGTCTTTCCCAATTCTGAAAACAGCCTCTCCGCTCTCTTTTTAGGATTGGGAAGCCCCGGCCGGCTCCGCTGACCAGGTATTGCTGCGTGTCGGATTGACGCCGGATTCGTCACGCCTTCCGACAGCCGCACCTTCTGATTGTTGGCATACGCATTGCCTAGTCCGAGCAGACTTCCCTCTACCTACAAATTGTCAAGGAGCTGCAATGGCGAAGTTCACAATCGCATGGTTACCGGGTGACGGGATCGGCATCGAAGTGTTGGAAGCGGCGAAGATCGTTCTCGAGAAGATCGCGCTCGACGCTGAGTACATTCACGGAGACATCGGCTGGGAGTTCTGGTGCACGGAGGGCGACGCATTCCCGCAGCGCACTGTTGATTTGCTGACGCGCGTCGATGCAGCGATGTTCGGCGCCATCACTTCCAAACCGGTCAAGGCCGCCCAGGCCGAACTCGCGCCTGCACTGCAATCCCAAGGCCGGATTTACCGGTCGCCGATCGTGCGCATGCGACAGATGTTCGATCTCTACAATTGTCTTCGCCCGTGCAAAGCGTATCCGGGCAACCCGCTGAACTTCAAGGAAGGTATCGACCTTGTCGTGTTCCGTGAGAACACCGAGGATCTCTATTCGGGCGTGGAGTTCTCCCCTGTGCCGCCCGAGGTCGCCGCAGCGCTCACCAACGTCTCCAAACCGTTCGCACCCTTCGCCAAGCTCCCTGCCGATCAGTACGCCGTGTCGTGCAAGATCAACACGCGCGTCGGTTCCGAGCGCATCGTGCGCGCCGCGTTCGAGTTTGCGCGAGCCAACAAGCGCAAAAAGGTCACGATCGTCCATAAGGCGAACGTCGTGCGGGCCACCGACGGTCTGTTCCTCGAGGTCGCAAAAGAGGTGGCCAAAGGGTTTCCCGAGATCAAAATGGATGAAGCCAACATCGATGCGATGACGATGTGGCTGCTGAAGAATCCGTTCAACTATGACGTGCTTGTGGCGCCCAATCTGTACGGCGACATCATTTCCGATCTGTGCGCGCAGATGGTCGGCGGGCTGGGCTTTGGATGCTCCGGCAACATCGGGACGAAGCTCGCGGTCTTCGAGCCGACGCACGGATCCGCGCCGAAGTACGCCGGACAATACAAGGTCAATCCCATTGCCACGATCCTCGCGGCCAAGATGATGCTCGACTGGCTCGGCGAGACCGCGAAGGGTGCGGCCATCGAACAAGCCGTCGCCGCCGTGATCAAGGAGGGCGCGGTTCGGACGTACGACATGGGCGGATCAGCCTCGACGTTGGACATGGCGAAGGCCGTCGCGGCCAAACTGTAGCAGCGCCCGGAACACGATCCTCTGACGGTTGGATCGGGAGGCATCTCGGAGTCACACATGGGTCAGATCATTATTCATGAAGTCGGGCTGCGTGACGGCCTGCAGATGGAAAAGCAGACCGTCCCCACAGAGAAGAAGATCGAATGGGCGGATGCCTTGATAGCTGCGGGCGTGGATATTCTGCAGCTCGGTTCGTTCGTGCATCCGACGAAGGTGCCGCAAATGGCGGACACCGACGCATTGTTCCGGCACTATCAGGAGCCGGGGCGGCGTCCCGCGAACGTGATTCTCGCCGGACTCGTGCTGAACGAGAAGGGCTTGGAGCGCGGCATGGCATGCGGCGTCGACATGTTCTGCATGGGCGTTTCCGCCAGCGAGACCCACAGTCGGAAGAACACCGGCATGTCCATCGCCGAGGCGACCGAACGGATCATCGCGATGGGGAAACAAACAGTGGCGTTCGGAAAACGCGCGCAGGTGTCCGTGCAGTCGGCATTCGGGTGCGGATTTGAGGGATATGTGCCGCCCGAGCGTGTGCTGGGCATCGTGCGCAAATTCCTCGACGCCGGCCTGAAGAACATCAGTCTCGCCGACACGGCAGGGCATGCGACGCCGGAAGCGGTGGAGCAGCTGTTCGGGGCCATTCACCGGCTCGATCCCTCCGCCGAATGCACCTGTCATTTCCACAACACCTACGCGCTGGGGATCGCCAATTGTCGCGCGGCAATGAACGCCGGCGTACAGTACTTCGAATCCTCTATCGCCGGCCTCGGCGGTTGTCCGCACACGAAGGTCGCCGGCGGCAATGTCTGCACGGAAGATTTTGTCCATTACCTCCATCGCATCGGCATCCGCGCGGACATTCATCTCGACCGGCTGCTTGAAACGGCGTCATCGGTCGCGCAGTACTTCGCGCGCGATCTGCCCGGCATGGTGTACAAATCCGGACCGATTCCGACACCGGCGCCGGTGCACTGAGCGAATCACTTCTGACGAATCGGATCCTCTGACATGAAACTGCTTGACGGTATTCGGGTACTCGACCTGACCAACGTGCTATCCGGTCCCTTCGCCACACTGCACCTGGCGCTCGCCGGCGCGGAGGTGATCAAGGTCGAGAATCCGACGGATGGCGACCTCGCACGGAAGCTCGGCAGTGTGCCGAAGTACAATCAGATGCTGCTCGGCACAAGTTTCCTCGCCCAGAACGCCAACAAGAAATCCCTTACGCTGAACCTGAAGTCCCCGGACGGGAAGGCGATCTTCAAGAAGCTCGTCGCCACCACGGATGTCGTCGTGGAAAACTTCCGCCCCGACGTCATGACACGCCTCGGATTGTCCTACGACGTGCTGAAAGAAATCAATCCGCGGATCGTCTACTGCGCCATTTCCGGTTTCGGACAGACCGGTCCCGACGCGCTGAAGCCGGCGTATGATCAGATCATCCAAGGATTGAGCGGTGAGATGGCGATCAACGGCGACGACCGGCTGACTCCGCTGCGGGCCGGCTTCCCGGTGTGCGACACCGTGGGCGGACTGAACGCGGCGTTCGCCGTGATGGCCGCGCTGTACTATCGGGAGCGCACGGGAGAGGGGCAGTTTATCGACGTGGCGCTGCTCGATTCCATCATGCCGCTGATGGGCTGGGTCGTCGCCAACCTGATGATCGGCGGCCAGCAGCCGGTGCTGATGGGCAACGATAATTTCACCGCCGCTCCATCGGGCGTATTCCGGACGAAGGATGGATTTATCAACATCGCCGCCAACAAGCAGGAACAGTGGGAAGCGGTCGCCGACGTGCTCGGCGTGCCGGACCTAAAGACCGACCCCCGTTTCCAGGAACGCGACACGCGCAAGAAGAATCGCACCCTGCTCACGCCGCTGCTCGAAGAGCGCCTGACGCGGAAGGAAACCGCGCTGTGGGTGGATGAGCTGAACGCCCACGACGTCCCGGCCGGCGCCATTTTGACGCTGGAGCAGGCGATGACGCAGGCGCAGGTGGAACATCGCAAGACCTTCACTACCGTCCATGTGGACGGCATCGGAGACTTCCCGCTCTTCAACATGACCGCGAAATTCTCGAAAACTCCGGGCGGCGTGACCGCCCCGCCGCCGACGCTGGGACAGCATACGCATGAGCTGCTGAAAAGCATTGGGTATAACGATCAACAGATCGCCGGCCTTCGGCAGAGCAAGGTCGTCTGAGCGGCGCGGCAAGGTTTCGTCTCACCATCACACACATCGAAAGGCCCATGGTATGGGTATGACGGTTGTTGAAAAGATCCTCGCACGTGCGAGCGGACTGAAATCCGTGAAGGCGGGCGACGTCGTGGAGCCGAAGGTCGATCTGGCGATGTCGCACGAGAACGGCGCGCTGGTCATCAATCAGTTCCTCGAAATCTACAAAGACACTTCCGTAACGCCGAAGATCTGGGATCCCTCGAAGATCGCCATCATCTTTGACCATCGTGTTCCCGCCGAGTCATCCAAAACCGCCACAAATCAGAAGAAGATCCGCGAATTCGTCGCCGCCAATCGCATCGGTAAGTTTCACGATATCCGCGGCGATCTCGGCGGGATCTGCCATCAGATCCTTCCGGAGAACGGCTATGTGCGGCCCGGCGCCGTCGTGGTCGGCACGGATTCGCACACGACCAGCCATGGCGCGCTGGGCGCGTTCGCATTCGGCATCGGTGCCACCGAGATGGCCAGCGTATGGGCGCTCGGGACCGTGCTGAACGTCGAAGTGCCGCAGACCATCAAGGTGGTGGTCACGGGGACGTTCCCGAAGTTCGTCGGCCCGAAAGATCTGATCCTCCACCTGATCGGCCGGCTGAGTGCTCAGGGTGCAAATTTCAAGGTGATCGAGTTTCACGGCCCCACCATCCGCAAGATGTCCACGTCGGGTCGCCTCGTCATCTGCAACATGTCCGTCGAAGCCGGTGCCACGTCCGGCATCGTTCCGGCAGACGATGAAACCGTGCGCTATCTGCGCGAAGAAGCCGGCGTGACCGGCAAGATCGCTCTGGTCGCCCCCGATCCGGACGCGACGTACGACCAGATCGTCGAAATCGACGTGTCGAAACTGGCGCCGCAGATCGCCTGTCCGCACACGGTCGACAACGTCAAACCGATCAAGGACGTGAAGGGCACAAAGGTCAATCAGATCGTGATCGGCTCGTGCACGAACGGGCGGCTGGACGATCTCGTGGTAGCCGCGAAGATCCTGAAGGGGCGCAAAGTGGCTGCCGGCACGCGCATGCTTGTGTTCCCGGCGTCCGGACGTATCTACAACCAGGCCCTGGCGAAAGGGATCATCGGCGACCTGATGAAGGCCGGTGCCGTGGTCATGAATCCCGGCTGCGGTCCCTGTCTCGGCGTGCACGAAGGAGCGCTGGGTGACGGCGAGGTCGCGCTGTCCACGACGAACCGGAACTTCAAGGGCCGGATGGGCAATCCGACGGCCGGCGTGTACCTTTGCTCTCCGGCGGTCGCGGCGGCATCCGCGCTCAAGGGCGTTATCACCGATCCGACGAAAGGAGTGAAGTAAGATGGGAAAGGTCGTGTATACTGTTGGCGACGACGTCTCGACGGACGTCATCTATCCCGGCCGCTACATGGCGACGGTGCTCCCCACGGAAACGCCGCAGTACGCCTTCGCGGATCACGCGGAATTCAATGCCAAGCTGAAATCGAAGCAGGTCCCGCCGGGCAGCGTACTCGTCGGCGGGAAGAATTTCGGCTGCGGCTCTTCACGCGAACAGGCGGTCTCGACGCTGAAGGGCTACGATCTGGTCATCGTGGCCCGCTCGTTCGCCCGGATCTTCCTCCAGAACAGCATTAATCTCGGTCTCCGCACCGTCGCGGCACCGGATATCGACGCGAAAGACGGCGACGAGCTCGAGATCGCGGAGCACGAGGTGATCAACAGGACCAGCGGCAGGTCGTTCCGGATCGAGCCGCTTCCGCCGGCTCGCCGGGACATCATGGAGGCGGGTGGTCTCATCGCCTATACCCGCGCACGGGTACTCGCAGGATCCGGCGCACGCTGAACGCGTCCGGCATTCTCCTCAGGAAACGACGCTCTGCGGAGCGTCGTTTCTGTTTCCGGCGGTTGTGAAAGAAGCTGAAGATGCCTATCTTCAATACACCCCTTCACAACTCCGCGCCCATGAGAGACATCCGCAGCGAAATAGAGAAGATCAACGAGATCGTGCCGTTCCCGACCGTCGTGGCGCAGATTATGTCCGAGCTCCTTAAGGACGACACGGCGACGGACCGGATCGTGCAATTGATTGAGACCGACGCGGTGCTCACCGCCCGGATCCTGCGGGCGGCTAATTCACCGTATTACGGTCTCCGCTGGGAAGTCAACAGCATCTCGCGCGCAGTCGTACTGCTGGGATTCGAAGAGGTCAGCCGTCTTGTGCTGATCTACCAGATGAAGCAGCGCGTGTTCGCCCTCAGCCCCGAGCAGCGCGAATATCTCGAGCGACTCTGGCGCCACAGCGTTTCCACCGGTGCCGTTGCGCGCATGCTGGCACTGCTGGTCGGCTTCCGGGGGGAAGGGAAGGAATTCACCGCCGGTCTTCTCCATGACATGGGCAAGATCGTGCTGGTGCAGTACTTCGCCGACTCCATGGCCATGATCCAGCGGATGACCGCGGAGCTGGACGCCCGGGACGTGGAGGCCGAGATGCAGACGGTTGCGGTCACGCACGCCGAGATCGGCGGCCAACTGGGCGAACGCTGGGGACTTCCTCCGGTGTACGTCGAGGTGATGCGGTGTCACCACGATCCCGCCACCGCCACACTCAACCGTCCGCTCGTGGCGCTGACCCGCTTCGCCGATCTGCTGTGCGAACGGTGGGGCAGCGGAATCGGCGAGCAAAAGATGAACTTCGATCTCAGTACCGATCAGAGCTGGACGCTCCTGCGGCGGTCGTTCCCACGCATGGCAGACGAAAACGCCGATGCCGTCGAACAGAAGCTCCTCGGCCTCTACGAAATGAACCAGGACTTCATCAAGCTCTTCGCGTAACGGGCGGGGAGGAACGACACCGGGCCCTATGCCGCTGAATGATCTGACGACTCCTGCCCTCCTCCTCGACGTCGATATCCTGGACCGGAATCTTGCTTCCATGCAGGAGCGGGCCAACCACCTCCGCGTCGCACTCCGTCCGCACATCAAAACACACAAGTCCCCCGAGATCGCCCGGCGCCAGATCGGTCACGGCGCCCGCGGACTGACCGTCTCGACCCTCTGGGAAGCGCAGCAATTCGCCGCAGCCGGATTCGATGATCTCACCTGGGCGCTGCCTCTCCCGCCGGTCTATGCCCGGCAGGCGGTGGCGCTCGCGGAACGCATGACGCTCCGGCTCCTCGTCGATTCGCCGGAAGCGCTCGATGCGCTGGGCGCGGAAGCCCGCCGGACCGGAGCCCGACCCCGCGTCTGGCTCAAAGTCGATTGCGGCGCTCACCGGGCCGGTGTGGATCCCGCATCCGCCGCGGCTCTCGACATGGCGCGCAGGATCGCGGACGGTCCGTTTGTTTTCGAGGGCATCCTCACGCACGCCGGTCAGTCGTACAACGCCACGAATCGTCCGGAACTTGCGGCCATCGCGGCCCACGAGCGCGATGTCATGGTGTCCTTCGCCGAACATCTTCGCGGCAACGGTATCGCCGTTCCCGGCATCAGCATCGGCTCTACGCCGACGATGCGCACGGTCGACCGGCTGGATGGCATCACCGAGATCCGTCCGGGCAACTATGCGTTCTTCGATCTGACGCAGGCAGAGCTTGGCGTCTGCGACGTGGCGAACTGCGCCGTCACGGTGCTCGCCTCCGTAATCTCTCATCGGTCCGGATCGGATATTGTCATCACCGACGCGGGTGCGCTCGCGCTGTCAGAAGACCGCGGAGCGGTGCATCTTGGGCGTACGCGCGGCATGGGACGCGTGTACCGCAATTACGCTGAAAAGGATCTGTTTCCCGAGACCGAGCTCGAGATCCGGTCGCTCTCGCAGGAACACGGCACGCTTTCCGTCCACGCAGACGGCCCCTGGCGCGTCGGAGAGCGCATCAGGATCCTCGAGCATCATTCCTGTCTCACCGCCGCGCAGTTTGATCGGTACACCGTCGTTCGCGGTGAGGAGATTATTGATGCCTGGCCGATCCTCCGCGGCCGCACCTGAACATTCTTTCACAGAACACCGAGATGACCATGAAGAAACTCGCCCATCAGACCGTATTGATCACCGGCGCCAGCAGCGGTATCGGACGCGCCTGTGCCCAGGCGTTCGCCGCCGCCGGAGCCCGGCTCTTGCTCGTCGCACGGCGCAAGGAGCGCCTCGACGCCCTCACGGCGGAACTCCGCAAAGAGTACCAGACCCAGAGCCACGTGGCATCCCTAGATGTGCGCCGTCGCACCGACGTCGACCGCTTCTTTTCCCATTTGCCCGCAGAATGGCGAACGATCGACATCCTCGTCAACAATGCCGGATTAAGCCGCGGCATGGACAAGCTGCACGAAGGCTCCTTGGATGACTGGGAGGAGATGATCGATACGAACGTGAAGGGATTACTGTACGTCAGCCGGGCCGTGGTGCCGGGGATGGTGGAGCGGGGACGGGGTACAATCGTCAACATCGGATCGATTGCCGGTCACGAGGTCTATCCGCGCGGCAATGTGTACTGCGCCACAAAGCATGCGGTCGATGCGTTGACGAAGGGATTGCGGATGGATCTCATGGACACGCCCGTGCGGGTATGCACAGTGGATCCGGGACTGGTGCAGACCGAGTTCAGCGAGGTGCGGTTTCGGGGCGATCGGTCACGCGCACAGGCGGTGTACCAGGGATACACGCCGCTTTCGCCCGACGATATTGCGGATGCGGTAATCTACGCTGCTACGCGACCGGCGCATGTACAGATCGCCGAGGTTCTCATTCTGCCGACGGCGCAGGCTTCCACGACGCTGGTTCACCGCACCTGAAGCATCGCGTCGCGGGATGAGTCAGGATTCTGCTGCTGACGCTCCCGACGATGCTCCTTTGACTGCTGCATGAAGAGGCGGAATTTCGCGGTGAAGTCTGACGCCGCCGTGAAGTTTCGTTTCTGCAGCGTCAGGCCGAAGTCCCGGGTGCTCGGCGGCCACGAGATCGTCGTGCTGTCGCGCGTCTGCACCACGTCCCCGTTTGTCCGAACGACCGTCTCGTCCGCTCCGACCACGATCCGTACGCTGTCGCCGCTGATCGCCTCCTGAAACAGCTTCCGGAAGTCCGAAAAGAGAGACGTTTCCCGCCATACCAGCACGCCGCCCTCCACATCAAGACGTCGATCTTTCACGTACACGCCCTGACCGGTCTTGTCCAGCAGGTATTCATCCCCCTGCCAGTCCCGGACCAACTCCTCGAAATCCGCCTGTTGGCGTGCGGGATCGGGCTGATCGGATTGAATATTCCGCTTCACCACTGTGACCGTGCCGCTTTTGCCGTCCGCGTTCAGATGGATGCTGTACTCATCCCGCTCACTGATCAGGCATCCGGCGAGCAACAGCAGGAATGGGATCATCGCGACGGTGAACGAGCGTCGCCTGAAGCCAAGAAAAGAATGCATGGCAACCTTTCCGGGAGGCACGGCCCGCGCCTCCTTGTTTGTGACCACGCTTACTTCGCCGCCGGGTGCCGCATCTCCATGCCGCGCACAATCACGTAGGCGATCAGCGCGAACATGAAGAACAGGAGCAGCATCCAGGCGATGCTTTGGAGTGTTTCGATGACCGTCCGATAAACCTCAAGCACCCAGCGGTCAGTCGTCAGGTCGAGGATCACGCCACCCTGATTGCGCGGCGTGATATATTTCTCCAGGTCCCAGATGCGCACGCCGCCGGAGATCCCGACCACGTAGACGGCAAAGACCATATACTTGCCCCACGTGGCGAAGATCTCTTCCTGGATGAGACGGTGAAGGATGTTGTTGATCGGATTCCGGAACACCCGTGCTACAATGAAACAGACCGTCAGGGCGATCAGGAAGTTCACAACGAGCAGTCCGATGAACATGGTGAGCCTCCGTATCCCGATTACAGCCGGTTGATCCGGTCCCACTGGGCCTCGCCGAACTCGACGAGGGAACGCAGCTTGAGGCCGGCAATGGAAAAGCGTGGATCGTCAATCTGTGCCGCACTGGGAACCGCGACGGTCTTCATCCGTGCGGCCGTTGCGGCCACGAGGCCGGCGAACGAATCCTCGAAGACCAGACAGCGGGTCGGTTCCACGTTCAGTTGCCGGGCAGTACTCAGAAAGACCGCGGGATGCGGCTTGCCGAGTTCTTCCTTCTCGCCCGAATGCACGACCTCAAAGACACCGGTCAAAGATAATTTCTCCAGCACTGTCCGGATCAGATGCATGTTCGAGGAGGAAGCCAGTGCAAGCCGGATGCTTCGCGCCCGGAGAAAATCGATCAGGGCCTCCACGCCGTTGCATGCCGTACCACGCTCGCGGACGCGTTGCTCCACACCGTGCAGGATCTTTGCTTCCACCTCCGCAAACGACATCCCTTTCCACGGATGACGCGCATGCCAGTACGGAATGACCTGTCCCACCCCTATTCCTGTGGCCTGCAGACACATCTCCCGCGTCAACGGCACTCCAAGCGCGCCGAACACCTCGATCTCCGCATCCTGCCAGAACGGTTCCGAGTCGATGATCAGACCGTCCATGTCGAGAATTGCCGCTTCGATCACCGGACGGACCTCCCCACCGCAACGGTGTGCCGGGAATGGGGAAGAAGGAGCCGGTCTCGCTCACGAACGCACCACGGCATGGGATATCCTTTCAGATCGGAACGGGAACGTCGTTGGTTCGCCGGCCGCGTCATCGCAGCAGGATCACGCTGGAAGCCGGGCGCCAGAGAGAAGGTACAGAGATTTGCACCGCGGGACAAGGCGATCCGCAACGCACAGAGAAGGCCCGACCAGCGGTGAGATGAGGGGTTCCTCGATGGGACCGAACCACGGACAGCGGCAGCCCCGGGGGGGTCCCAACCACAGAATGAAGCTCTGCGGGGGAATGACCAGCCGGAACAGGCTCAACAGAGACGGATGTCGGTACCACGCCCTCACATTCATGATCAGGGACCACGCGAACACTGCACCGCACGGCACCGATCCGACCATGAACACGCCTGACAGCGATAATCTGCTCATTCCATTTCTTCCGGCTGATGTCTGAGCAACCGTCTCCTCCTGGCGGCGGTCCCCGTGTCTCCCTCGCATTGAACAACCGCGGTCAAATCGCTACCTTAGAATCGTCTGTGCATTCCGCACAGCCGATCATTCCGGGACTCTGACAGGAACCTCGACCATGAAACGCCCTCGTGCCAAATCACCGCTTTCCGTCGCCACGCGCGCCATCCACGGGAACAGCCTTCAGCCGTTTCAAGGTCCCGTCGCGACACCGATCTACCAGACTTCCACGTACCGGTTTCGCACGTCCGATGACGCCATCCGCTACGCCAAGGGCGATCCGTCGGTCTACGTGTATACCCGCTACCACAATCCCACCGTCCATGACGTGGAAGAGAAGCTTGCGCTCATGAACGGGACTGAATCGGCAGTGCTGTTCTCCTCCGGCATGGCGGCTATTACCACCGCCATCCTCGCCGTGACCGGCGCGGGTCAGAACATCATCAGCACGCGCGCGCTTTACGGTGGCTCGTACCGGTGGATGCGCGACGACCTGCCCGGCCGCCGGATCGGCGTCCACTTCATCGACGCGAACGAGATCGACCGCATCCCGCAGATCGCGACTCGCGAGACCACACTCGTCTATTTCGAAACGCCGACTAATCCCACCCTGGAGATCGTCGACATCGCCGCTGTCGTCCGCGCGACGCGCAAGGCCGAACGGCGCACCGGACGCCGCATCCTGATCATGATCGACAACACCTTCGCCACGATCCTCAACCAGGACCCGATCCGGATGGGTGTGGACATCGTCGTGGAAAGCGCCACCAAGTATCTCGGCGGTCACAGTGATATCGTGGCCGGTGCGGTCTCCGGTCCCGCCGATTTCCTCAAGCAGGTGCGTACACTCGCGAAGTATCACGGTGGCTGCGCGGACCCGTTCGCCGCATTCCTGCTCTCACGCAGCCTCAAAACCTTCGAGCTGCGCGTGCATCGCCAGAATGACAATGCGCTCGCGCTGGCCCGCGCCCTTGAGCGCCATCCCCGCGTCCGTCGCGTCCTGTACCCCGGACTTCCGTCGTTCCCCGGCCATGCGGTGGCGCGGAAGCAAATGACCGGATTCGGCGGCATGGTCACTGTCGAGGTCAAGCCGTCCCGGCGCATGAGCCCGGTTAAAGCCGCCGTTACCGTCACCGACGGTCTGCGCGTGGCCGTCAATGCCATGTCGCTCGGCGGGGTCGAGACGCTGGTGAGCATTCCGGTGTATTCCTCGCACGTGTTCATGTCGGCCGCCGAGCTGCAGTCGCACGGCGTGGCACCGGGAATGATCCGTATCTCGGTGGGTGTCGAGGGGATCGACGACCTCATCGCCGATTTTTCGCAGGCGCTCCATCGCATCTGACGAGCTTCATGCGCTCCTCACTCGAATCGGTCGCCGCTTTTCTCCGCACCCGCCGCCGGAAGAAGATCGATGATCCCCGGCTGGTTCGCGCGGCCGTGCTCGTACCGTTCTTCGAGCGGGACGGACGGTTGCACCTGCTCCTGACACGGCGCACCGATACGGTAGAGCATCACAAGGGACAGATCTCGTTCCCGGGCGGCACTCGGGATACCGGCGACGTTTCCGCGACTGCGACGGCGCTTCGCGAGGCCGAGGAGGAGATCGGCCTTCCGCACGATTCCGTCGAAGTCCTCGGGTCGATCGATGATCTCGCCACACCGACGGGATTCATCATCACCCCCGTCGTGGGAATGATCGCACACCTGCCCGACCTTCGGCCGCATCCGCAGGAAGTTTCCGAGATCCTGTTCGTCCCCCTGAGCGTCTTCACTGATGCCGCCAACGAAGCGTCGTTTGACGTTGAGCGCGACGGGATCCGCCGCCGCGTCTACCGGTACCGGTTTGAGGGGCACGAAATCTGGGGAGCGACAGCGGCCATTATTCGTGAATTCTTGCTGGAGCTGCGTGCGGCGGGAATCGTGCTGTAGAAAGTAGAAAAGGGAAAATCGCTTTGAATTCTGCGGTTTTTTGGTTATGTTGGAATATTCAAGCGAGAGATCGCAATCCGCCGGAAACGGCGCGTAAGGAGAGAAAGGAATGCCACAACACAAGTCTGCAGTGAAGCGGGTTCGCCAGAGCGCACATCGCGCAATCCGGAACAAGGCACAGATATCCCGCCTCAAGACGCTCGTCAGGAAGGTTCGGACCTCGAAAGCCAAAGCGGATGGTCAGAAGGCGCTCACCGTCGCGGTCAAGTATCTCGACCAGTCCGCCGCCAAGGGAATCATCCACAAGAACAAGGCGGCCAATCTGAAGTCGAGCCTCACAAAGCTCGTCAATAAGCTGGCCTGATCCGGATTCTCGAACTTCTCTGCAGAGCCTCGCCGTCCGGCGGGGCTTTTGCGTGTACGCGCGTCCCGACAAAACACGAACGCCCGGCCGGAATGGTCGGGCGTTGTCATTTCGTTTGCCGCCGGTTACGATCCCGGCGACTGCTGTTGCTTCTCCTCTTCCAGTTCGGCGATTCGCTTCTCGAACCGCTCCCGGTCCGCCGGCTTGTTGATCGCCAGCGTCCGGTACGCCTTGATGGCGTCATCAAACCAACCCTGCTTCGCGTAGATCTCGGCAAGCGTCGGTGTAACGAATCCCATGCTCGTCGCCGTATCCTGGTCGGACGCCGCTGATGCGGATTTCTCCGCCAGATTGATCACGGGTGTGATCTTCTTCGCGCTCTGCAGCTTCTCAGCGATCTCTTCGATGGCATTGGCGACCGGCGGTGCCGCAGGCGTCTCGGATTGTCCGCCGAAGTACTCCTCAATCGGTATCGTGTTCTCTCCCTCGAGCTGAGGACGCATGCGCACGGCGAACTGCTCAAAGGTCTCCTCACCGGACGGCGGCGCCATGGTGCCTTCGCCCGGTCCGACAAAGAATTCCATGCCGGCTGCTGATTCAACAGGCGGTGGCGGCTCGGTGGACGTCGGCGATTCCGGAGAGGGAACGCCGGCGAAGACCGGAGTTTCGGGTGCGGGGATGTCGAAGCCCTGATCGGATGACGTTTCCGTCTCCGGGACGGCTGTCATATCCGGAACGGTCGTCATCGTCGCCGGTGGAACTTCCGGAGCGGGAAAGCCAGCCAGGCCGAATGGATCCGACGTGGTCTCGGCCGGGGCTCCAAATCCCTGGAACACCTGCGGTTCGGGCGGAGCCGGCGGCGGCACTTCGTCGACCTCCGGCGCTGCGGATGGTGTGAATCCCATGATGCCGCCGAACGGGTCTGCGGTCTCCGGCTTTTTCGGTGCGGGCTTTTCGGCGACCGGTTCCGGCACGGCCTCAATCACCGGGGCCTCTTGCGACGGCGTTTCGACAACCAGCGACTCTTCCGGCGCGGACGGAATGCTCTCCAGCAGCTTCTGCACCCATTCGTTCCCGGGGAGCAACTCAAGCACCAGCTCCAGTTCACGCCGCGCTTCCGCACGCATCTGCAGCGCCAGAAGCACTTTACCTTTCACCAGGTGGCCCGTGGTGTAGAACGGATGCTGCGCGATGCCTGTGTCGCACAGCTTCAGGGCATCCTGTGCGCGTCCCGCGTCCAGATACTCGTTGGCGAGGCGGGCAAAGAGCGGGGACGTCCCCGCGGGGCCAACCCGTTTTTCAAGTGTCGAGATTGTTTCCTGCGGTGCGCTCATGCGCGCGGCATCTGCTGCCGGAGTTTACGGGTTTCCAGCGAGTGGCGGATGGAAAGCCACGATACGAACGAGAAGCCCAGGAAATAGAGCAATTGGAACGGCACGGCTGCGAATTCCAGATAGTATAATGACGAAATCACGCCAAACAAGCAATACAGGGCCAGCGCGATCTCGATGATCAGCACCCAGTCGATCTTGCGGCGAGCGACATACTTCTTCTCCATCCAGGAATCCTGCTTCTCCGTGATGGCGTACTTCGGCGTTCGGATGAACTCGCTCTTGCGGCGGAACAATCCTTCGAACACCGCGCGCGAGTTGTTCACCGCAAAGCCCATGCTCCCCGCCATGAACAGCGGAAACAGCAGGATCCGCCGCCGCCAGTCGGCATACACGGACTTCTGCGAGAAGAGATAGAACAGGAACGACCCGATGAACGCCAGCACGAAGACGGACATCATGGCGAAGTACGCTTCGTGTCCTCCCTTCTGCTTGATGAAGATGAGCGGCACGTTCAGCACACCCGCCAGAATGATGAAGGGGAAGACGATGTTGTTCGTCAGATGGAATGTCGAGTGGATCTTCACGCGCAGCGGGATCTTCGCTTTCCACACTTCGGGCAGCATCTTCCGCGCGGTTTCGATCGCGCCCTTCGTCCACCGGAACTGTTGCGTCTTCAGTGCGTTCACCTCCGCCGGCAGTTCCGCCGGAGACGTCACGTCGGCCAGGTAGCGGAACTTCCATCCCCGGAGCTGCGCGCGATAGCTCAGATCCAGGTCTTCGGTCAGCGTGTCCGACTGCCAGTTCCCCGCATCCAGAATGGCTTCCTTGCGCCACACGCCGCCGGTACCGTTGAAGTTGATGAAGTAGCCCGCCTTGTTCCGCACGTCCTGCTCGATCACGAAATGGCCGTCCAGCGCGAATGCCTGCGTCCGCGTCAGCAGCGAGTAGTCGCCGTTGAGGTGCTCCCACCGCGTCTGCACCACGCCGATGCGCGGGTCGATGGAAAAATGGGGGATGGTCTTCTGGAGAAAATCGGGATTCGGCACGAAGTCCGCGTCGAAGATGGCGATGAATTCGCCCTTGGCGGAGGCGAGGCCGTACTTCAGCGCGCCCGCCTTGAAGCCGCTCCGGTCGCCACGGCGCACGTGTGTGATGTCGTAGCCCATCACGCGATAGCGGGCCACCGCTTTCGCCGCCACCTCGACCGATTCGTCGGTCGAGTCATCCAGAACCTGGATCTCGAGCCGGTCCTTCGGATACTCCATCGCGCAGACCGCATCGATGATCCGGTTGACCACGTACAGCTCGTTGAACATCGGGAGCTGAACGGTCACGATCGGCGTGCTCGTCAGCGGCGGATGCGACGGTTCGTTCTTTCGGTGCTTGAGATAGTGATAGACCATCACAAATCCGTGCGCGCCGAACGCGAACAGGATCAGGAGCGAGATGAAATAGAGATAAAGGACGAAGTCCGTGAACACCGGGTTCTCGACGAACTCCTGGCGAAACATCGTCATAGCGAGTATCATACGGTTACCATCCTGCGACTGTATCGTTAAGAATATCTTCGGTCAGCTTGCGCACCGCCTCCTGCACACCATCATTTCGCTGGGTCAGACCGCCGCCCGAGGGGTAATCGCCCCATTCACTGAATGTCTTATCCCACACTTTCTTGCGGAGCTTCAAATCCTGGAACACCATGTGAACCATCACCGTGATCCGGCGCTGCGACACCTGTTCGTTCCCCTGCACCACCGCCGGCACATCCCGCACGTCGGTGATCGCGCCCTCCAGTACCGCGTCGGCCGTCGTGCGGTCGGTCACCTGGAGCGTATTGTCGTTGACGAATTTCTGCACCAGCTCGCGCGTGAATGCGTCCCGCAGCGTCGGATCGCCCCAGCCGCTCTGATCGTCCACCACGGGGATGGCGATCGTCTTCATGTGCGGCGGCACCGAGGCGCCCGTGAACGAGTAGGGACAGCCCGAGCATCCGGAGAGCAGCAGTACCGCCGGCAGCAAGAGAAGGCGCCGCCACCATTCCGTCCCGCGCATCAGCGAGTGCTCCTACTGCAGTCCATAATCCTTGATCTTCCGGTAGAGCGTTCGCTCACTGATGTTGAGCTCTTTCGCCGCGAGCCGGCGGTTGCCGTTGTGCCGGTGCAGGGCGCCCGAGATCATGCGCCGCTCCATCTCGTCGAGCGTCATGGCGCCGTTGCCGTTGGCATGATGCTCCGCTTCCGCGGCGGCGTCGCCGTTGGGGAGCCGCTCGGCAAGCAGGTTCTTCAGGTCGATGATATTGCTCTTGAGGTCCACCAGTGCGCGGTAGATCAGCTCCCGCTCCGCCTGCTCGACCGTCTTGTTGGCCACCACCGGCAGATTCCGGTCGCTGACGACCGTCGGGGGGCGACGCAGGGCCCGACGCACATCGTCCGCATCCAGTTCGCGGCCGCGCTCGAGGATGATCATGCTCTCGATCGCATTGCGAAGCTCGCGGACGTTCCCCGGCCAGTCGTAGTCCATCAGCTCCGCTGTTGCGTCGTCGGTGAAGCCCGAGAAGTGAATGCCCGATTTTTCCGTCACCTGTCGCACAAATTCCTCGATGAGCGCGGGAATATCCTCTTTCCGGCTGCGCAGCGGCGGGATCTGAATATTCACCGACCGCAGCCGGAAATACAGGTCCGGCCGGAACCGCTTCTGCTGCACCTCGTACTCCAGCGTCTTGTTCGTCGCCGCGACGACCCGGACGTCCGCATGGCGGGTCGTGGACGAGCCGACCCGCATGAATTCTCCGCTTTCCAGCACGCGCAACAGCTTCACCTGCGTCGCCGGCGGCATCTCGCCGATCTCGTCCAGAAAGATCGTCCCGCCGTCGGCCAGTTCGAAGTAGCCTTTGCGCATGTCCACCGCGCTCGTGAACGAGCCCTTCTCGTGGCCGAACAGCTCGCTCTCCATCAATCCTTCCGGGATCGCGCCGCAGTTGACTGACACCATCGGCTTTTGCGACCGCTCGCTCGCGCCGTGCAGTGCCTGGGCAATCACTTCCTTTCCCACGCCGCTCTCGCCGGTAATCAGCACTGTCAGATCGGTCGGCGCCACCTGGCGCACCACATCCACGATCTCCAGCATCTCCGGAGATCCTCCGATAATGCCGTATGCGCGCTGGAACGCGTCCCGGTCCATCCCGATCGATGCCTTTGTGTTAGCGGGAAACGACGATGGAATTCAGGCCGAACTTCTTCTGGATCTCGGCGGTGAACCGCTTCGCCTCGGCAATCGACTGAAACTCACCGACCCAGACCTTGTGCAGCTTGCGGCCGTTGGTGACGATCGTAAAGATGTTCGAGACGTATCCTTCTTTCTCGAACTTGGCGCGGAGATCCTCCGCGTTCTGCACTGTCGAAAAGGCGCCCACCTGCACGGTGAAATTGGTGCCGTACTTGGCCACCGGCGCTTTCGGCTCGGCCACCGCCGTCTTCTCGTCGGCGCGCGGCGGTGATTCTTTCGGCGACTCTTCCCGTGCGTATGCCGAGAAGGGATACTGCTCCCGCAGCTGCGTCATCTTCTGATCGGCGGTCTTGTACAGTCCGATCGAATAGTAGTACTGATACAGCTTATAGAGCGCGTCGTCCGCCCACTCGCTTTTCGGGAAGTTGTCCACGATGTTCTGATACAGCTTCGCGGCTTCGCTCCCATCGGTGGTTAAAACGGCCTGCAGATACATCACACCGGGGTCGTTCTGATACGTCGTCATCAGCGCGGGCAGCTCCGCACGCACCGCGTCCGCCTGACCCTGCTCGATCATCTCCAGCCGCCGCCGGATGTCCGGCTCGCCCGCCGTCGTGGTCTGCGCCAGCCCCACGCCGGGAAGAAGAAGCATCAGGAAAAGAAGTCCGGCACGTGCATTCATGACATACTCCCGGCCGTTTCTTCCACGACGTGGCGGCCGAAGAGCGTCGCCGCGTTGGCGCGCTCGACCGCGATCCGGGCGTAGGAGCCCGGCGCAAAGCCGTTGCGTGGAAAGACGACCATCTTGTTCGTGTCTGTGCGGCCGCAGAAATCCTGCGCCGACTTCCTGCTTTCACCCTCGACCAGTACCTCGACGGTCCGGCCAACCTCCTCCCGGTTCCTGCGCAGCGATATGGCCCGCTGCACGTCAATAATCTCGTTGAGCCGCCCGATCTTCACGGCTTCCGGCACCGAGTCGCCCATCTTCCATGCCTTCGTGTGCTCGCGCGGTGAATACTTGAAGGTGAACGCCCCGTCATATTCCACGGTACGGAGAAGATCGAGCGTTTTGCGGTGATCCGCGTCTGTCTCGGTCGGGAAGCCGGCAATGATATCCGTCGAGAGACTCGCGCCCGGGATAGTCGCCTTGATCCGGTCCACCAGTCGCAGATACTGATCCGCCGTGTATGAGCGATTCATCAGTTCCAGAATCCGGTCCGAACCCGATTGCACCGGCAGATGAATGTAGTTGCAGATGTTCGAATGATCCGCGATGGTTCGAATCAATTTGTCAGATACATCCTGAGGATGCGACGTTGTGAAGCGGATTCGCATCAACCCATCGACTTCCGCGCATGCCGCGAGAAGGTCCGCGAAGTCGTACTCGCCGTCCCGATACGAATTGACGTTCTGCCCGAGCAGCGTCACTTCCCGGAACCCGCGCACGCTCAGCTGACGGACCTCGTTGACGATGCCCGCCAATGTCCGGCTCCGCTCCCGGCCACGCGTGTACGGAACCACACAGAAGGTGCAGAACTTGTCACACCCGCGCATGATGGAGATCCACGCACCAATGCCCTCGGTCCGAAGCGGTTCGATATCCTCATACCGCTCCACCCGCGACAGCTTCACCGCAATTCCTTTTTCACCTTCCAGCGCCCCGTCGATCAGGGCGGGGAGCTTCCGGTATTCGTCGGGCCCGACGACCAGGTCGACGGCGCTTTCCGACTCGAGCAGGTCCTTCCGCAGGCGCTCAGCCATGCATCCCAGGATTCCAAGCACCACGCCGGGATTTGACTTCTTGTAGGTGCGAAAATCTGCCACCCGCCCGAATACGCGCTGCTCGGCATTCTCGCGAACCGCACAGGTATTGATCAGGATGACGTCGGCGTTGGCCGACTCGTCCACCTTCACATATCCTTCCCGGCTCAGAATTCCAAGGACCAACTCCGTATCGGCTACGTTCATCTGGCAGCCGTACGTCTCGACATACACTTTCCGCGATTTCTCCATCACCTTACAAAAGTAATGAAAGATTGGCAGACTCACAATTGAGACAGGAGGACATTAACTCCTTTTAATCCTAAAGGGTTTCTTGAGCGATCGGCAAGAAATCGCCTCTGCGCTTGCCATTTCGTCAGGTGGCGCTGTCCCACGATCCAAATTCCGGTCCGTTGATTGACGAGAGACGCAATCGTATATTTGTCTTTGGGAGGTCCGCCAGAAGTCGGACCTCGTGCCCGACCGGCTCACCTGAAGTTCCCTCAATCGACAGTCTCAATACCGAAGAAAGCTCTTCCCTATGCCACCGCTCATCGAATCTCTGAAAGCCAAGGCCAAGGCGCTCAAGCGTCACGTCGTGCTTCCCGATGCGACAGACGAACGCGCCATCCGCGCCGCACGTATCTGCACCGACGAACAGCTTGCGACCGTTTCACTCATCGGCGACCAGGCTGCCATCCGTGCCCGCGCCGCCGAAGCAGGTGTTTCTCTTGACGGGATCGCCGTCGTCGATCCTGCGGCGTCACCTCGCCTCAACGAGTTCGCAACCCTCTACTACGAGTTGCGCAAATCCAAAGGCATGACGCCTGACGAGGCGCAGAAGGTTCTGCGTCATCCGCTGTTCTACGGAGCGATGATGGTTCGCCAGGGCCTCGCTGACGGCAGCGTCGCGGGTTCGCTCTCCACCACCGGCGATGTGCTTCGCGCCGCCATCCAGATCATCGGTATGGCGGAGGGCATCAGCATCGTTTCCAGCTTCTTCCTCATGGTGTTCCCGGAGAAAGTGTACACCTTCGCCGATTGCGCTGTCGTTCCGGATCCCACACCCGAGCAGCTCGCGGACATCGCCATTGCATCCGCCGAGAACCATCGCAAACTGCTCAGCGAGGAGCCGCGCGTGGCGATGCTTTCGTTCTCCACAAAAGGAAGCGCAAGCCATCCGCTGGTGGAAAAGGTTCAGAACGCCACAGCCATCGTCCGCGAGAAGCGTCCGCAACTGATTGTGGACGGTGAGATGCAGTTCGACACCGCGGTCGTCCCGTCTGTGGGAAAGCAGAAAGCGCCCGGCAGTCCGGTCGCCGGCAGCGCGAACGTATTCGTGTTTCCGGATCTCAACGCGGGCAACATCGGCTACAAGATCACCCAGCGTCTCGCGGGCGCCGAGGCCGTCGGTCCGGTCGTTCAGGGGCTGCGGAAGCCGGCGTTCGACCTTTCGCGCGGGTGCAGCGTCAACGATATCGTCAGCGTCGTTGCCATCAACGCTGTGGTGGGAAGCGTTTGACCCGTTCCACACCCACACGCTCCTCCGCGGTCCCGGCCTCTTCGAGTGCGCCGCGGTACGGATTCCTCGACCTGTACCGCGGCCTGTTCGTTCTTCTGATGCTCGAAGGCCACATCACTCGTGAATTGCTTTCGGCGGGCGCGCGAACCGGCGGGTTATTCACGATCCACGAAATCCTTCACGGCATCACCGGTCCGGGATTCTTCTTCGGCGCCGGATTCGCATTCACGATCTCCACGCAGCGCCGGTGGGATCAGGTTACGCACGCAGGACTCCCGTTTCTCCGGCGCATCCGTCGCGCCCTTCTGCTGATCGGCCTCGGCTACGCCATGCATGTTCCGTTCCTCTCGCTCACCAAGACAATTGCAGCCGCATCTGCGGATCAGCTGGCTGCGTTCTGGGCGTTCGGCGTACTGCAGTGCATCGGCGTAACCCTGTTGTTCCTGTACCTCCTGGTATTCATCGTCCGCGATGAACGGGCGCTGATGATCGGCATTCTGTTCTCGCTTGCCGCTGTTGTGTGGCTGACTCCGGCACTCTGGTCGTGGTCAAAAGCCGGAACACTCCCGTCACCCGTTGCGGCGATGTTCAATACCGGCTCCGGATCACCCTATCCGATCGCGCCGTTTTCGGCGTTTATCCTTGCCGGCGCGCTCGTTTCGTGGCTTTTTCTGCGAGCCGTTCAGCAGGAGCGCGAACGCCTGTTCCAGCGCATGCTTCTGGCGGTTGGCCTTATTCTGGTCGGGGCTTCACTGGCGGCGGAACTTTTCAAGCCTGTGCCGTTTTCCGTGGGAACGTTCTGGTCGGTCGATCGGACATTCTTCGGCATCCGGCTCGGGGTGTTGTTGCTGCTTCTGAGCGCCCTCTGGCGGCTGGAACAGGCGACGAGCCGGCGGAATGTTCCCTGGCTTCCGCGCTGGATCGTCCTCCTAGGGATCGAATCATTCTTTGTGTATGTCACTCATCTCTTGCTTCTGTGCGGTTGGACGACAAATGTTACATGCAACGTTCGCGCGTATTTCGGTCCGAGTCTGTCGTGGCCCGCGGCCTTTGCGGTCATTGTTGCCTTTATCCCGGTTGTTGTCGTGCTTGCCGAAGGCTGGCACCGGCTGAAGCGGCAGCATCCCGTGCTTATGCGCGGTGTGTACGCGTGGATGGCGTTCGCTGTCGTTTGGGCATTCTTCGCGAATCCTTACTGACGTTGCTCGTATGGGACGTTGATAACGTGTGAATATATGTGCGGATGCTGTGGAGGCGAAAACTCAATTTCAGTATTACACCCCTTCATCCACATCGATGTTTATAATTCAATATCTATCCACACAACAGCTGTTCACCCGGATGCTGTGTACCAGTGAGCTTAACCTTATCCACAGAATCCACCGTATCTATAATCATCTTCTTTCTTCTTTCTTTCCTTTATTTAAGATAATATTTCCCGCAGCACCACGATGAGAACAAACTGAAACAAAACTCCAACTGCTGTCAGTGTGTTGACCGAAATAACAGGATTGAAAGCTTTTGGCACCACGAATGCAGAGCAGAACACGCCGATATTCTTGTATCTGCGCTCTTTTTTGAGTAGATTCGAACTCGTACGAACCTCCACCCTCCAGAGGAGAATTCGGAATGAAATTTTCCGTCAACAGCAATGAACTTCAGCGGGCGCTGAACAAAATCAGCGGCGTCGTTCCGTCCAAATCGACCCTCCCGATACTCGAAAATTTCCTGTTGACGCTCTCGAAGAACACGCTTCACGCTGTCGCGACCGACCTTGAAATATCCATGTCGGCAACGGTGGACGTTCGCGGTACAGAGGATGGATCGCTTGCGGTCCCTGCCCGCCGCGTCATGGACACGATTCGCGCGCTTCCCGATACGCAGATCGTGTTTCACGCCGACCAGGCGTCGAATAAAGTGAAGATGATCACAGAGAGCGGCGAATACAATCTGGTGGGTGAATCGAGCAAGGATTTTCCGGCGACACCGGAATTCAAGGCGGAGAATGAGATCGCGATGGACGGTGCGGTTCTTTCCGGCCTGATTAATCGGACAATCTTCTCGGTCAGTACCGACGAGCTCCGGCCGGCAATGACCGGTGTGCTGCTGCAGCTGCGTGCAACGGAGCTGCGGGCAGTCGCAACCGACGGCCACCGGCTGGTGCGCGTGGTGTACAGCAGCTTCAAGGATGCAAATCCGGAAAAAGACATCATCATTCCGTCGAAAGCGTTCATGCTGGTTTCGAAAATGACGGAAGATGAAACCTGTGTGATCTCCGTGAGCAGCACCCATGCGCGCTTCGCCTTCAAGAACGTGACCCTCACATCCCGGCTGATCGGCGAGAATTATCCGAACTACGAAACGGTCATTCCGCTCGATAACGAGAAGAAGATGATTGTGAACCGGCACGCCCTTCTCGCGGCGGTACGGCGGGTGTCGCTGTACTCGAACTCCTCGACGCACCAGGTACGCTTCTCGATGCGCAAAAACGAGCTGCGACTGGCGGCGGAAGATGTGGATTTCGGCGGCGAAGCGAAGGAACGGATCAACTGCACATTCGAGGCGGACGATCTGGAAATCGGTTTCAACGCTCATTATGTCGTGGACATCCTCAGTCACATCGAATCGGATGATGTGCTCTTCAAGTTCAGCAGCCCGGTGCGTGCGGCGATCGTGATGCCCACGGTGAAACGCGAGAACGAGGAGATTCTGATGCTTGTCATGCCGATGCGGCTCAACACATGAGCGCCGGTGTGAGCGGAACGGAAGACCGGATAGCCCCACTCCTCACTCAGGATGGGGCTATCGCGTTCTCATAACGGGATGCGCCGGTGAGATTGCGGAACGTACGGCTGGTGCATTTTCGGAACCACGCGGAGACCGCCTTCACCTGCTCCCCCGACGTCAACGTCTTCGTGGGGAAGAACGGCGAAGGGAAGACGAATATCCTGGAAGGGATATCGTATCTCTGTCTGACGAAGAGTTTCTTTGCCGCGAGTGACGCGACTGCGCTGCAGCTGGGCACGGAAGCGTTCACGGCGCAGGGATCGTTCGAAGCGGCGGATGGGCTGACGTTCGACACCGTCGTTTCGTACCAGGGTGCCGAGCGGCGCAAGGTGATGACCGTGAACGGTCAGGCGCCGGAATCGATGGCAGCGATGGTGGGGCAGTTTCCCGTCGTTATCCTCTCACCGGAAAACAGCAATATCACCTTCGGCGGACCGGGTGACCGCCGACGTTTTGTCGATCTGGTCATCTCCCAGGCGAGCCGCGGCTATCTCGAAGATCTGCTGGAGTACCGGCGCGTGCTGCGTCAGCGGAACCGGATCCTGGCGGATAATCGGGAGCGGCCCGGGAGCGTGACAGCAGCACTGGAGCCGTGGACGGAGAGTCTTGTAAACTGCGGTGCGCGGATTGTGGCCCGGCGGATCCGGTTCGTGCAGGAGTTCGAACCGGAAGTGCGCACGGCGTTTGGCCGCGTTGCGGCGGTGAATGAAGCGCCGGCGCTGGAGTACCGCGGGACCGTGGAGTTGAACGGGGACGCCTCACCGGATGCGGTGCGCAGTGCGTTCGCGCGATCCGTGGAACGTGTGGCGCCGCAGGAGCAGCGCGCCGGTCTCACGCTGGTCGGACCGCACCGAGACGAGCTGGGAATGACGATCAATGACCTGGAATTGCGCGGATATGCGTCGCAGGGTCAGCACAAGACGTTCCTGGTGGCGTTGAAGCTGGCGGAAGTGGCGTTTCTGCGCGAACGATGCCGGGAGGCACCCATCCTGCTGCTGGACGACGTGGTGAGTGAATTGGATCCGGAGCGGGCAACGCGGCTGCTGACCGAAGCATCATCGCTGGGACAGACGTTTATCACGGCGACGGAGGCCACGATGTTTGACCGGACGTACGGCGCCACGGGCTACCGGCGATTCAGTGTGCGTGCCGGACAGGTGACCGCCGATGAGTGAAAAGCGCGGATCGACCATGTCGCTCGGTGCGGCGATGAACGCGCTGGTGCGCAGCCTGGGAATTGACCGGAAGCTCCGCGAGTACGATGCCGTCGTGCGATGGGAACAGATTGTGGGTGAACAGATTGCCCGGGTGACGCGCCCGGATCAGATCGTCAAAGGCGTGCTGGTGGTGCACGTCACGGCAAGCGCGTGGCGCCAGGAACTGACGCTGCGCAAGACGGAGATCATCCGCCGGCTGAACGAAGATCTGGGTGAAGAGGTCGTGAAAGATATCCGCTTCCGATGAGGCGGGAACGAGTGTAACGGATCAGAGAAGGATCGAGAACACGTGGCACGAAACGGAAAAAGCGTGAAGGACGAGCAGGAACCAAAGAACGGCCAGCCAAAGAACGGTGCGAATGGCTACACCGCCGAGGACATCACCGTCCTCAAGGGCCTGGAAGCGGTGCGACGCCGGCCGGCGATGTATATCGGCGACATCAGCGCGCGCGGCCTGCATCACCTGGTCTACGAGGTCGTCGACAACTCCATCGACGAAGCGCTGGCGGGGTACTGTGACGAGATCAGCGTCGTCCTGAATCCGGACGGCTCAGTGAGTGTGACCGACGACGGCCGCGGTATTCCCACCGACATCCATCCACAAGAGAAGCGCTCAGCGCTCGAGATCGTGATGACGGTGCTCCACGCGGGCGGAAAGTTCGACAAGAATACGTACAAGGTCTCCGGCGGTCTGCACGGCGTCGGCGTGTCGGTGGTGAACGCGCTGAGCGAGTGGCTGGAGGTCGAGGTCACGCGCGACGGCAAGGTCTTCTTCCAGAAATACCGCAAGGGCGATCCGGTTGCGCCGGTGAAGGTCGCCGGCAAGGCGCCGAAGGATGCGACCGGCACGAAGATCACATTCCTGCCGGACGGCACGATCTTCAAGAACCGCATCTTCAAATTCGAGACACTGGCCGAGCGCCTCCGCGAGCTCGCGTTCCTCAACCCGGCGGTCACGCTCACGATCCAGGACGTGCGGACCAAATCGAAGCAGGAAGAGACGTTTCACTTCAAAGGGGGCTTGATCGAGTTTGTGAAGTACATCGACGCCACGCGTCCATCCGTCGTGAAGAAAGTGGTGTACGCGAAGGGCGAGGACAAGGACGAGAACGGCCGTGCGGTCGAGGTGGAGGTTGCGTTCCAGTACAACGATCAGTACAACGAGAACATCTTCACGTATGTAAACAATATCAACACGCTTGAAGGCGGTACGCACCTTGTGGGGTTCCGTACGGCGCTCACGCGGACGCTGAACAACTTCGCGTCGAAGAACAATCTTGTGAAAGAAGGCGGCATCCAGCTGACGGGCGACGATTTTCGCGAAGGCCTGACCGCGGTGATCAGCGTGAAAGTGCCGGAACCGCAGTTCGAGGGGCAGACAAAAACGAAGCTGGGCAACAGCGAGGTGAAGAGCATCGTGGAGTCGGTGGTGGGTCCGCAGCTGGCGGACTGGCTGGAACAGAATTCCCCCGACGGAAAACGGATCATCGACAAGTGCCTGCGGGCGGCGGAAGCACGCGAAGCGGCCCGCAAGGCGCGCGATATCGCCCGGCGCAAGAATGCGTTCGATTCCGGCGGATTGCCGGGAAAGCTGGCGGACTGCTCCATCGAGGACCCCGAGCACTGTGAGCTGTATATCGTCGAGGGAGACTCGGCCGGCGGGAGCGCGAAGCAGGGCCGCGACCGACGGTTTCAGGCCATCCTTCCCCTCAAGGGAAAGATCCTGAACGTCGAAAAAGCGCGCCTGCACAAGATGCTCGAGAATGAGGAGATCCGGGCGATCTTCACCGCCATCGGCGCTGGCGTGGGCGAAGACTTCAATCCCGCCAAAGTGCGCTACGGCAAAATCATCCTCATGTGCGACGCGGACGTGGACGGCTCACACATCCGCACCCTGCTGCTGACGCTCTTCTTCCGCTACATGCGGCAGATGATTGACCTGGGCCACCTGTACATCGCCCAGCCGCCGCTCTACAAGCTGAAGAAGGGAAAGCAGGAGACGTACGCCTACGACGACGGGGAGCGGGACGAGGTCCTCAAGCGCCTCAAGAGCGAAAAGAAAGCGAAGAGCGCAAAGGAAGAAGAAACCGAAGCGACCCCGGTCGAGGTGGAAGAAGGAGCGGTCGTCCGGGAGGGCGGCATCGTCATCTCCCGCTTCAAAGGTCTGGGCGAGATGAATCCCGAGCAGCTCTGGTCGACGACGATGAACCCGGAGACGCGCACGGTCCTGCAGGTTTCCATCGAAAACGCGGCCGACGCGGACCGGACATTCTCCATCCTGATGGGGGATGAGGTCGAGCCGCGGCGGGATTTCATCGAGAAGAACGCGAAGTACGTCCGGAACCTGGACGTGTGAGCGGGCAGGCTCACTAAATACGCACACGAGTTCCACGATCTGAATCACAATCGAACGAGTCCATGGCAACTGTGAATGAGAAGATAGTCCCGGTTGATATTGAAGACGAGATGCGGGGATCGTACATCGACTACTCGATGTCGGTCATTGTGGCGCGGGCCCTGCCCGACGTGCGGGACGGCCTGAAGCCGGTCCACCGCCGTGTGCTCTACGGCATGCAGGATCTGGGCCTGGCCAGCAACCGCGCCTACAAGAAGAGCGCGCGTATCGTGGGCGAAGTGCTCGGGAAATACCATCCGCACGGCGACATGGCGGTGTACGACACCATGGTGCGCATGGCACAGGATTTTTCGATGCGCTACATGCTTGTCGACGGTCAGGGAAACTTCGGATCGGTCGACGGCGACTCGCCGGCGGCGATGCGGTACACGGAAGCGCGTCTCACCCGCGTGGCGGAGGAGATGCTCCGCGACCTCGACAAGGATACCGTCGACTTCGTGCCGAATTTTGACGATACGCTCAAGGAGCCGAGCGTGCTGCCGGCGATGGTGCCGAACCTGCTTGTCAACGGGACCAGCGGCATCGCCGTGGGCATGGCCACGAACATTCCACCGCACAATCTCACCGAAGTCGTGAACGGGTGCATCGCATACATCCACGACAGCAGCATCGGTAACGAAAAGCTGATGAAATACATCCCGGCGCCGGACTTCCCCACCGCCGGCATCATCTACGGGTATGACGGCGTGCGGTCGGCGTACACAACGGGCAAGGGGCGTGTGGTCGTGCGCGCCCGGGCGGCAATCGAGTCGGCCAAGGGCGACCGCCAGCGCATCGTGGTGACCGAGCTTCCCTACCAGGTGAACAAGGCCGGTCTCATCGCGAAGATCGCGGACCTCGTCTCCGAGAAGAAGCTGGAAGACATCTCCGACGTGCGGGACGAGTCCGACCGGGACGGCCTGCGCATGGTGGTGGAGCTCAAGCGCGAGGCGAACGCCGAGGTGGTGCTGAACAATCTGTACATGCATACGCAGATGCAGACGACGTTCGGCGTCATCATGCTGGCGCTGGTGGACGGTCGTCCGCAGATCCTGCAACTGCGTGATCTCATCCGGCACTTCATCGAGCATCGCAACGATGTGGTCGTGCGTCGCACGAAATTCGAGCTCGACGAAGCCGAGAAACGGGCGCACATCCTCGAAGGGTACATTATCGCGCTCGACAGCATCGACGAGGTGATCGCCCTCATCAAGAAGTCGCGCGACGTGGAATCCGCCCGCATTGGACTGATGAAGCGGTTCAAACTGTCGGACATCCAGGCCCGCGCGATCCTCGACATGCGCCTGCAAAAGCTCACCGGTCTCGAGCGGAAAAAGGTCGAGGAAGAGTACCGCGAGACGATCAAGCTGATCGAGCGTCTGAAGGCCATCCTGAAGAACAAGCAACTCCAGATGAAGATCATCGAGGAAGAGCTGACGCAGATCCGCGACAAGTACGGCGACGAGCGCCGGACGGAAATCGTCTATAAAGCCGAAGAGTTCAGCATCGAGGACATGATCGCCGAAGAGGAGGTTGTGATCACCATCAGCCACGGCGGCTTCATCAAGCGTTTCCCGGTGTCCGGCTATCGCCGGCAATCGCGCGGCGGCCGCGGCGTAACGGGAGCAGCAACGCGCGAAGATGACTTTGTCGAGCACATGTTTATCGCCAGTACGCACGACTACATTCTGATCTTCACGGACAAAGGCCGGTGCTACTGGCTGAAGGTCTTCGAGATCCCCGAAGGCGGCCGCACGACGAAGGGCAAATCAATTACCACGCTGATCTCCAGGGGACCCGACGAGACCATCGCGTCCTTCATTGCGGTGAAGGAGTTCGACGATAAGCATTTCGTCTTCATGTTTACGCAGGACGGATTGGTGAAGAAAGTCCTGCTCTCCGAGTTCAGCAATCCCCGTCGCAGCGGCATTGTAGCCGCCAACCTGAAGGGCAAGGACGTGCTGCGCGATGTGAAACTGACCGACGGCACACAGGATATCGTTATCGGCACGCATAACGGGCTGGCGATCCGGTTCCACGAGAACGAGATCCGGCCCATGGGCCGTTCGGCGGCCGGCGTCCGCGGCATCCGCCTGGGAAAAGACGACCGGGTCATCGGCGCCGTGAATCTGGCCCGGCGCGGCACCACTATCCTGGTTGCCACCGAGAAGGGCTTCGGCAAGCGCAGCGAAGAGGCCGAATACCGCATCAGTCACCGCGGGGGCAAAGGCATCATCACCGTCAAGACCTCGGATAAGACGGGCAAAATGGTGGTGATCAAAGAAGTGGTGGACAAGGATGATGTGGTGATCGTGACGTCCAACGGCATGATCATCCGGCAGCACGCGTCGGACATCCGCGTGGCGGGACGGAACACGCAGGGCGTGCGCCTTATCCGACTGGGCGACGGCGATGCGGTCGCCGATGTTGCCGCGGTCGTTGCCGAGGAAGAAGAAGAGAACAAGATCGCCGAAGCGTCGATGAAGTCCAACGGTGCGAACGGCAGCAACGGAAAGAACGGGAAGAACGGAACGAGCGGCCCCGGAGCGCATGAAGAGCCCGCCCTGGCGAACGCACCTCCCGCAAGACCTGATTCGAAAGCGAAGCCGGCCCCTGCCTCCCCGAAAGCTCCGGTAGTGAAAAAGAAAGCCGCTCCGCCTCCGGCAAAAGCGCCGAAAGGCAAAGCGGCCAAAGCGAAACCCGCGAAAAAGCGGAAGTAATCTGTACTCCGTCGGATCCGGTCCGGGCAGGCATGCTGTCCGGACCAACCGGCGGAATCCCGCTACTTGAACAGCCCCTTGAGGGCGTCCCCCGCCTTCTTCTTCAGCGCATCCTCCTGCTTCTTCTTCTCCGCGTTCACCTTATCCTCGAGCTCCTTCTTCTTCTTCTCGACCATTGCGACCTTCTCGTTCATCATCGTCTCGTACGACTTCACCTTGGCCATCACATCGGCCCGCTTCTGATCGTAGAGCGCCATGACCTCGCGGCGCTTGGCGGCGATCGCGCCGTCCACGCGGGCCCGGAGCTCGTTCTGGAGCTTCGCCAGCTCGTCTCCCAGCACTTTCTTGGTGCGTGACGCCAGCTGATCGTCCAGATCGGTTGAGAAGGCCACGTCGAATTTATCCGTGTCCTTCCACATCCGGAGGTTGACGAAGAAGCCGCTGATGGAGGCGAGAACGTCGTGTGCGATGCGCTCGACATTGTTCTTCGGCGGGGCGGCAAACACGATCCGCATCCCCCGGAAGTCAATCCGCGTGTTCGAGTCGAACTGATTCCCCGGCGTGTGGACGGTGATGCTCGCATCCGCCGTGGCGTTGGTGATCTTTGACGGCAGGAAGCCCGAGTTGCCGACCTGCATGTCATCGACGGCAAGGCCGGTCAGCTTCGCCTTGTAGTCGTCCACCGGGATGTCGCCGCGTCGGTCGAACGATGCATCGAGGGTCAGCGTCGTGGTTCCGCCCCTGGTGGCAAGGATGGAGGCGGTCAGCGGCACTCGCGTGACACGCTGGTCGTTCGTGATGTTCAGGATCTGGCCCTTCGCGTAGAAGTATTGCGGATCCTGCTTCTGATCGGTACCGCCGGACAGGAGGATCTTCTGGATCCAGAACTTGGGATAGGCGCGATCTGCGGGGAAATGGATCACCTGTCCCCTCATCCGCCGGGGCGATTCCTCCGCCGGCTTGGAGGACGTGGACGGGATCTTGTCTTTGGCCATCTGCACGTAGCCGAGATACGTGTACGCCTTGTTCAAAATGTCGGGCCCGAGCAGCAGACCCGCCAGGCCCTTCATGGAGACGTCCGGCAGGCGCGCCATGCGAAGCACGTTTTGGTAGTCCTGACGGGCGAGATCATCGATCTGACCGATCGAGCCGGAGAATTGGTTCACGTTCCGGGTCAGTGCATCCTTCTGCTGCTGGAAGGACTTGGAGATGTCGTTGATGCCGTCAGCAGCGCCCTTCACCGTGTTCAATGCGTTCGTGGCGCTCTGGACGTCTTTGATCGCGTTGACGTCGATGGAGCGAACGTTGGATTCGATCTGCGCCAACCTGGCTTTCGAAGCATCAAACTCCGCGGTGGACTTGTCCCACTGAGCGCTTGCCTCCTGAATCTGCCGTTTCAGCGTGTCAATCTGCCGGTACGATGCCAGGTTGTTCGGATTGACCAGGCTGTCAATATTGAGTGTCTTGCGGATCGCTGCGATATCGAAGACGGGAGCTTTCTTCTCGTCCTTCTTCAGCGCGGGCGCGGCGGCGGCGGTCAGACTTGCCGTACCGGGCAGCGGAGGGGTGGGAACAACCTCCCTGGGCAGCGAGCCGTCCGTTGTCCGCTTCGTGCCGAGAATGAAGTTGTTGACCTCCATCGTCTCGATGATATACTTGCCGCGCAACAACTGGCCGAAGTTCAGGGCGAACTGCACTCTTCCCGTCTCGAAGAGATTCTTCCAGGGGTCGTCGGAATTAGCAACCTGCAGGCGCTCGAAGCGGATGCCGATCGGCGAGAGTGTAACACGCAGACCGTCGATCTCAACCTTGGCGCCAACAGCCTTCTCGCCGGCATATTCCAGGCCGGACTCGATCCAGCCATCGATGAACAAGTACACAACGAGAACAAGGATGAAAAGCGGGATCAGAACGAACAGGATGAAGTTCTTGCGCATGTCACACCCCCAGGTCGCGGATCTTGAAGTACCAGCGCACCAGATAGTTCTTGCTGATGATCTGGTAGATCTTCCAGTGCTCAATGCGGGCGCCGAGAGTCGAGCGATACGTAATGACGAACTTCTTCATCCCGAAATACACCGGGAGGGCCAGAACGATCGCCGCCAGGAAGCTCCCGAGCACAATGGTATTGTTGAATCGCGTCAGCGGAGCGATCGGCGCATTGTAAAGGGTGGTCCACAGACCCTTGAGCGACTCGACGTTCACCAAAAGGAAGTAGCCCAGGTGGTGGAACAGCGGATCGAACACGTACGCGAAGAGGCTGAAGAGCGTGAATGCCAGAATGGCGGCAGAGAGGTTGACGTCCAGGATGAGGATGATCAGCCAGAGAAGCAATCCCTGAAGCGTCAACGTCGGCGACAGACCCACGATGGAGCCGAGGGCGAAGCCGCCGGCCACCTGGCGGGGCGTCTGGCCCTCGCGCAGGATCTTGATGAAGTTGGTGAGGATGTTGAGCCAGAACATGGCGATTCCGTTGATCGGTGGGAGGAGTGTATCCGAAAGAAAATAGCGAGTTGGAGGGAGTTATGCAACACGGCGGATGCACACGCCGGCAGGCCGCCATCTCCGCGTGTTGAGAAGAGCACGCGGGGCTGCCCGGACGGACGGGCCGGCGTGTACGACCCAATATGCCCGTTTGTGAACCGGTGAGCGCCCGCCGTGAGTGCACCAAAGCAGCTCACCGCAACCTCCGACGCGGGAATGCAAACACCGCGAAGAAACACAACGCCCGCGGCGGGACCGGGATCCGCACCGCGGGCGCGAACATATTCGTGAAGAGGCGCTTACTTCAGCAACACCATCTTCTTCGATGCGGTGAACATTCCGGATTGCAGGCGGTAGATGTAAATGCCGCTCGCGACATGCTCGCCGTTCTTGTCCAGACCGCTCCAGGTGGCGCGATAGGAGCCGGCGTCCTTGACGTCATTCACGAGCGTCGAGACGTGCTTGCCGAGCATATCGAACACCTCGAGCGTCACGGCAGAGCGCTGCGGGACGGAGAAGCTGATCTCCGTCGTCGGATTAAACGGGTTCGGGTAGTTCTGGCCGAGCGCAAAAGTCGCGGGCACGGTCGGATCCACGCGCTCCACGCCGGTGATCGCACCGATGGAGGCGTTCAGCAGCGCCACGGTATACGCGGGATTATGAATGCCGTGGCTGAAGTCGTTCTTGACGTAATAATAGTTCCAGACGCCCTGGATCAATTCGGGGCGGTTCTTCACCGCCAGCGAGTCCTTCTTCATGTTTACGGGTTCGCCGGTGGCGGGATCGATCGGCAGCTTCGCTTTCAGCTTCGCGAGCAATCCGTCGACCTCGGTGGCAAACGGTTCGATCGTGCCGTCTCCGTCCAGGTCGCTCTTGGCCATCTTCTGGCTGAAGGACGTGGTGACCTCCGCATGACACTGCGTGCAGACGCCCGCAAAATCGACGCCGAGGGAGTCCATCGTCATTTCGTGATTCGAGTGGACACTGGATCCGTTCGTGCGTGTCTGCATGTGGCAGGTGACGCAGCTGTTTGCCGTCACAGTCAGGTGAACGCTTTGTGTGCTGGCAACGGTGCCGCCGTACTGGTAGCCGTTCTGACCGAACAGCATATCGGCCTGCACACTGTAGTGATTATAGAAGCGGTCTCCCCATCCGTAGTACGGAGCGACGGCCGTGATCTTGGCGTTGACGCTGTACCGACCGCGATGACAGTTCATGCACAGTTGCCCCTTGCCGCCGAGCGTAGGCACGTAGCCGTTCATGAGCGAATCGACGACGACCGTGCGGAGCTGGTTGGGATTGGCGTTGCCGTGCGGTTCGTGGCACACGGAGCAGCCGATGGGCATGTTGCCATCGGCCGCGCCGGCATAGCCGGGAGACAGACGATTGGCGGCGAATTTCACAAAGGCTGCGCCACTGTGGCACGGATAACAGTTATTCTGGCTGGTGTGTCCGCCCTCGGGAAGCGTGCCGTGCTTCGATGCGGCCCAGTAGCTGCCGAGACGATGCTTCTTGGGCGCGTCGTGGCACTGCATGCAGACGCCGGCGTCCAGGCTCTTGCCGATGCCGCTCTTCATAAGATACGCACCGGTCATGTGGTCTCCTCCGGGGCCGTGACAGCTTTCACAGCCGATCGTGGCGACATTCTTTTGGGCGGCGCTCAGGGCGTCCCAAAGCGCCATCGTATCTTTCGGGATCCAGTAATCACCGTCGAACTGAAGACCCTTGTACCAGGTCGTGTCCCATCCGGTCTGGGCGGCGAGAGCGCCGAAGTTGCCGTTGTTAACGGTCGGCTCCCATCCGGTCGTGTGACACTTGATGCAGCCGCTGGCGTACGCGCCCTTGTTATCATGCGCCGGGTCGTTCTCGAGATTTCCGGTAATACCCTCCTTGAAGACCAGCGCATGCGGTGTCGTCGCCCACGCGGTCATATTGGCGGCGTGGCATCCGGATCCGCAGCCGCCGGCACCGCTGCCGATGCCCACGTACGAGCTGGCACGAATGGTATCGACGTCGCTCACCGTTCCGTTCACGGTCACCTGCACGATGTACTGACCGGCGAGGTCCGCAATGAAGGATGTGAAGATCGTGTCAGTGCGCACGAACGACGCCGTGGAAGACGTCGGCCTGCTCACGAATGACCATGCGAACGTGGAAACGGTTGTGGTGCCGGAGCCGGCGGTGTCGGCGGACAGATAGACACGCATCCCCGTCCCGACGACGCGAAGCCCCGTAGCGACATTGTTGACCGTCGATGGCGCCGAGTACGCGGCGGGAATAACACTGCGCCGTCCGGGCGACAGGGGTTTCACCGTCACGTTGACCGTCTGAGCAAGCAGGTCAACGGAAGCGGCGATCCCGGCCGCCAACAGCACGAGGCAGACGATAGCCAATCGTTTCATGGAAGAGCTCTCCCTTGAAGTGAGTAGTGGATGATGCGGGTTACACACACCGTCGGTACGATCGGTGTGTGCAGTGAATCCCCCCGGAAGAGAGCAGGAGTAGGCAGGAGTCCGGGCTCGACTTCTTGTTGGAGGGAACCACGACGGGGGTCAACATCTGTACCACTGAACGCTGGTGAGGACTACAACACCGCGAGAAAGAGAATGATGAAGAGGCCAACAGGTTGAAGGAGGGTCGCGCGGATATTACGTCTTCGCACGTCCGGCCTTTCCCACGGTGAAGGCGGAATTCTCGTGCGTGCGAAAAGATACGCCGGATAGAAATAAAGAGCCCGCGGAGGGCTCTGCCCAACCCATCCGCGGGCTTGAATGATGCTCGTTTGAGGAGGAGAACTACTTGAGCATCACCATCTTCTTCACAGACGAGAAGGAACCGGCTTGGATCCGATACAGATAAACGCCGCTGCTCACGTGCTCGCCGAAGGCACTGGTGCCATCCCACCGCACGGAGAAGTTGCCGGCGCTCATCGTACCGTTCACGAGCGTCTTCACTTCAACGCCGGACATCGTGTAGATCGTGATCCGGACATGCTCTTCGGTCGGAAGGCCGAAGCGGATCTCGGTGCTCGGGTTGAAGGGGTTCGGGTAGTTCTGGCCGAGCGCGAACTCGGTCGGGATACCGCCCGTCTCGTTGACGTCGGTCGTTGTTGCGGCCGCCTCGGACGAGGCGCCGCTCTTCATGCTGCTCTGCACCTGCTGAGCAACGACCTTGTAGTAGTACGTGTGACCGCCCGTCACGCTGTTGTCCGTGTACTGGACGTCCTTGATGTTCGCGGCGATCGGCGTCAGGCCGCTCACGCTAAAGCCGGTGGTGGTGGAGCGATACACCGAATACGTGAAGGCGACGAGACCGCGCGAATCGGGCATCACGTCGGGCTGGTTCCACTTCAGCAAGATGCCGTTGGGACCGGCCGATGCGACGAGACCGGAAGGCGCATTGGGCACCAGGTTGGCAACGGAGTAGAAGCTGTCCACCGGGCTCATGTACTTCGTCAGCATGCCGTTCGAGAATCCGGCAACATACACGGCGGTGTAGGCTGCGGAATCCGCATCCGTCGGGACGTCGGCGGAGAGGATCGTACCGGTCGGCGCGTACGGACCGTACGACACCCACGAAGTGTAATCATTCATCTTGAAGAGCTTGCCCGGAGCCGCCTGGCCGATCATGTCGGCGAAGGAGTTGACCTTCGCGCTCGGTGCCGTGCCGGCGTTCAGAACACGCTTGAAGACGAAGTACTGTGCAACCGCGCCGTAGGAGGCCTTCTCCGCGGGGAACGGCTGCCACGACACGCGGACATACCGGCCGTTGTCGTTCGGACGGTCGGTGACGGAGATCGCAGACACCGCACCGCTGCCAAGGCTCAGCTGCTCGATGGAGGACTGCAGCAGCTCCTTGGCGTACTCGTGGTTGTGCACGCCCTCGCTGCCATCATTGAGGACGAAGTAGTAGTTGTAAGAGGCGGCGCTTTCCGTCGTCGTAAGTTTCAGCTTGACGGCGGTGGGTGCATTCTTCCACGCTGCGTAGCGCGTCGGATCCATCGGATACACCGGCGTGGTATTCGCGGAGTCGCGCTTTGGAAGCGCGGCGGCAAGCTGAGCCAGAAGCGTGTCGATCTTCGCCTGCGACTGATTGACGAACTCCATCGAGACGGTGCCGTGGCACTCGCGGCAGCCGACATCATTGAGCATCTCGGTCGAGTCGGGCAGCAGGTACACGATCTTGAAGGTGTGGCCACCGAGCTTGTTCAGCAGGGTGTCGGGCGACGCGTACGTCGGATCGTAGTCCGGCGAATTGGCCATGTGGCACACCACGCAACGCTCGGAGATCTGCGAGTGCGAAGAGTTGGCGTACTTGTAGCCGGGGAACTCCCAGCCGGTGGCGCTGGACGTTCCGCTGAGGGGAATGGCCGCGCTCATTGGCGTACCGTCAGCACCGATCAGCATCGGACCCTGGTGGGCATGATGCAGGCCGCTGTAGGTGCTGAAGCGGACCGTATGGCAACCGGTGCACGCTTCGGCAATGGACGTACGGCGAAGCTGCGCCGCATTGTTTCCATTGTGCGGATCGTGGCACGCTTGGCAGGTGATAGGCTGCGGGTTGTCCCAGATGACCTGACCGGCGGGAACCACCGGCTCGGGGTTGCCGTGAATCGTCTGATTCACATATCCCTGGGCGGTATGGCAAGAGTTGCAGCCGGAGCGATCCATGTACTGGCCGCTGGCACCCTCGGCGAGAGAGTTCGCGTGCTTAGAAGAGGCCCACGAGTAACCTTTGCCGTGACGGTCGCCGGAAAAATGACAGGGCGCGCAGACATCGGAAGAGAATGACTTATCCATCTTGGTGTTGCCGGGCGTGGAGTACTGCTTCACATGCTCACCCGCGGGACCGTGGCAGTTTTCGCACTGAATGCCGGTCAACGCCATGAGGATCTTCAACGAGTCGGTCGTGGAGCTTGCGCCGCTGTTGGCGACGGTCACGAGGGAGTCGAAGACGCCCGGATGGTTCGGCGGAACGGTAAACTTGAGCTTCGATGCATATTCGGCATAGCCGCCGTTCGGGTCCGAACTGAACGCAGAGGCTTTGTTTCCGCCGGCAGAGTGGCACGACATACAGCTGCTGCCGAAGTGACCGGCGGTCGTCAACGGAACGTCATTGAAGTCAAGATTATTCATCTTGCGTCGGACGGCCCGGGCGTGGTTCGTATTCTGCCAATCGGTGAAGACGGTGGGATTGGTGCCGTGGCAACCGCAGGTAGCCGGGACGCCGGTGGCCGGATACACAAGGCTCCACCCCGCACCGACGAACTTCGCGGCCCGAATAGTATCCGTGGCCTGCGTTGCCGTTCCGCTGGCTGTGGTCGCGGTCATTGTGACGATGTACGTGCCAATGGTATCGGGGATGAAATAGGTGACGAGACCGTTCAGGCTTGTCCCGCCGGATGTGTCCTGGATGGTCGCGGTTGATGTCGCCGGACCCGTAAGCGTCCACGTCGCGCTGGTGACAGTCAAAAGCGCGTCGCTGTACTTCTGTCCGGTGCCGGACCACGCGACGGGCTTCATCACGACGCGTGTGCCGACAGGAACGTCCGTCAACCCCGTAGTTGCTTCCTTGTTTCCTTTGAACCGGTCGGGAACGCCGACAACGACAATCTTACCGGTTGACTGGGCAGTGACTACTGCAGGAGCAAAAACGAGGGAGGCGAGGACAACGAGGGCAAGGCAAAATTGCGCCAATCTGCTCATAAAGCCTCCTCAGAGGGATGGTATGTGTGAATCTCTTCGGCGAAATGCCCGAAGAGTTGGTGATAAGCCTGAACGGCTAATCGCCGAACAGTCGCGCGGGAAGGGTCAAGAACTGTACCAAAGTCCGATTTTTGCGATACGCAGAAAACGTTGATTATATCAACAAAAAATGGCCCCGCCCGTTCAATTCGCTTGCCGTTTATTAGAAATGGGGAGGCTAATTGCAGTGCCTTTGCAGACGTGAGAATACAATCCGGAGGAGTATAAATGAAAGGGGAGCCCCAAAAACAAAGGAGTTTCCAGTCCGAAAATCCTTCCGGACCGTGTGTTGGCGGTCGCACGCACGGCCGGAGAACGAGAGAACCGATCCGGCGAGTCCGCTTGCGGCATGCAATGACGTTGCATCGATTCCGCGAAGCGCAGCGCCGCACAACCGGCGTCGCCGCGAAAAATCAGTATATTATCGCCATGATGGCATTCCTCGCACTAGTGATGTTGGCCACCGGAGATCCTGACATGTCTTCTGCATCCGACTCATCGGTTGCCCGGGAGTTGTTCACGCTCTACGAGCAGTTCATGCAACCGGATATTCAGAAACGCCGATTCACCCAGGCGCAAATGTTCGACTGGCTCACGCCACTGCTGCAATCGTCGGACATCCGGTCCACCGATCTCGGGCGCTCCGCCGAAGGCCGCATGATCCGCCTGTATTCGTACGGCACCGGACCGATTCGCGTTCTGCTTTGGTCGCAAATGCACGGTGACGAGTCAACCGCGACTATGGCGCTGATCGACATGCTCCGATTCTTCACGCGACATTCCGATCACCCGGTTGCCCGCATGATCCGCGAGCGTCTGACACTCCTGATGATCCCGATGCTCAATCCGGACGGCGCCGAGCGCTTCACCCGACGGACCGCGCAGAACATTGATCTCAACCGTGACGCGCGGTCCCTGGTGACACCGGAAGCGGTCATTCTCAAATCGGCTTGCGACGCCTTCGCGCCGGCGTACGGCTTCAACCTTCACGATCAGGACCGGCACTACACCGTCGGCACGACCCGAAAGCCCACCGTGATCGCACTGCTCGCGCCGCCCGTGAACGAGGAGAAGACGGACAATGTTGTCCGCCTCCGGGCCAAACGCGTCGCCGCCGTCTTGCGCGGTGCCCTCGAGCAGTTCGTCCCGGGACACGTCGCGAAGTGGGATGACACCTTTGAACCCCGCGCGTTCGGGGATAACATCCAGCGCCGGGGGACAAGCACGGTGCTCATCGAATCAGGATGGTGGGCGGATGATCCGGAGAAGATGTTTCTCCGAAAGCTGAACTGCACCGGCCTGCTTGCCACGCTGGATGGCATCGCGCACGGACGGACGGACGAGGTCGACGCGGGCGTGTACGAATCAATCCCCTTCAACACAAAACGCATCTATGATGTCATCTACCGCAATGCCACGTACCAGGCGGTCCCGGATGCGCCGCCGGTTCGCGTCGACGTGGGAGTGAACGTAACCGGCGCATCTGCTGACACCACCGTCGGAAAAGGGCAGACAGCGACTGTGGAGGATGTGGGAGATCTCAGCACATTCTCCGGATTCACCGAAAGAGACCTGGAAGGAAAGCGCGTGGATCTGTCGGGGATCGTGCTGGAGACGCCGTTTCCTGCGGAAGAGCTGAACCGGATCTTCGGGAACTAATTCCGGATCTGCTGTTTTCCGCGCCTTGACCCCGGCCGGACTTTTCCCTATGTTGAAAGAGCATTCCCGCGCCTGCCGCGGGGAGACCGTGTGCGGGAGACCGGAGCCGAGGAGGGAATGCAGGTCACGCAATGTCGACCCCGCGCACCCCCATACCGCAGACCACACGCCTGAAGCAGAAGGAATTCGAAGCGGAAGCCGTTCCGCACATGGACCTGCTGTACAATTTCGCTCTCCGCACAACGGGCAACGCGGACGATGCCCGCGACCTCCTGCAGGAAACCTACCTCAAGGCGTTTCGCTTCTGGGATAAGTACGAGAAGGGAACCAACATCCGGGCATGGCTGTTCCGGATCATGAAGAACTCGTACATCAACCGGTACCGCAAGGAGACACGCGAACCGGGCATGGTCGACTACGAGGATGTCGAGAACTTCTATGACTCGATCCGGGCGGACAGCACCGACACCAACGATCTTCAGGAGAAGCTGTTCGGCAACCTCCTGAGTGACGAGGTCACCCAGGCGCTGCAATCGCTGCCGGGGGATTTCAGGACGGTCGTCATCCTGGCCGACATCGAGGGCCTCAGCTACGAGGAGGTTGCGGAGTTCCTCAACTGTCCCATCGGCACGGTCCGATCGCGTCTCCATCGGGGCCGGAAGATGCTTCAAACGCAGCTCTTCGAGTACGCGCGGGACCGCGGTCTGATATCCTCGGACTGAACATCCCGGGGAGGCAACGGCATGGTGAAGCGGTCAAACGGTGCGGACGAGGATGTTCGTGAAGTGTGAAGAAGCACAATGGCTGGCTGTCGACGAGATCGACGGCAGGCTTCCCGCCGATGTCCGGCACGCGCTGTTCCGGCACCTCCAGGCGTGTCCGTCGTGCCGGCGTTCGTACGAGCTGGGTGCCGTTACCCGCCTTGCCATCCGCCGGGCCCTCCCCTCTCTTCCCACTCCCGCCAACGTGCGGCGCGGAGTTCTGCAGGTAATCGCCGTTGAGCGACCGATCCAACGTGTCATTGGCCGATCCGTGAGAATGCTGGCGCATACTCTGACCGCGAGACCCGCACTCTTCGGCGGACTCGCCACGGCGATGTTTCTGGCGTTCATCGCGTTCCAGCCGGCGATGGTGCAGCATTCTCCCTACCGGCCGATCGCGATGAATGTCGTGCGTGAAGCGGCGGTCAATCTCGAACTGTTCCGCACCGGACAGCTTCAGCCGGCCGTGATCACGACGAAGCCGGACTCGCTGTGCGGATATCTTCATACCCTGGGCGCTCCGTTGGCGTCGTGCGTGCGATCGTTCCGGGGATGGAGCTGGTACGGCGGCTCCGTGACGGAGCACGAAGGCATCAAGCTCACCCACCTGGTCTGCCGTGTCGGATCGGATTACATCTATGTCTTTGGCGTGCGGGAGGAGGAGATGCGGCGGGACGGGGATTTTGCGCTGCCCCCGTCTGCGATGCGCCGGCTGGCAACAGTCGGGTGGTATGCAACGCCGGACAGCGCGCGATGCGCGGTGGTGATGTGGACCGAGAATAACACACTCTGTGCCGCGGCGTCCACAATGAAGAAAGCCGACCTGTTGTACTACCTCGCGTCGCGCTGAGCGTCCGATTACGTCCCGACGAACAAGCGGTTCGCGAGGGACCGAGGCAATTCGGCGCTCAGGATCTTCTGTGCTGCGGTCTCAATGTCGTACGGAGCCCGCACGTTCCGGTAGGACCAATCTTCCGTGTCCAGCACGCCGAAACTCAGACGCGGATCGCGGTCCCGCGGCTGACCGACGCTCCCCACGTTCACAAGCATGCGGCCATTCCGATGGAGCGCCGCGATGCGTCCCCGTTGATCATAGATCCCGGGAAAATGCGAATGACCGACGAAGCAGAGCGTTTCCGTGAAGCAGCGGAATGCCGTCTGCGCGTCCTCGGCGTCGACGATGTAATGCCATTGATCCGGCTCGCAGGGCGAGGCGTGGACGAACAAGATGTCGCTGAGCGTTCGTTGGAGCGGAAGACGCGCGAGGTAGGACAGGTTCTCCGGCGAAATGTGTCGGTGGGTCCAGAAGACGGCGGAACGGGCGTTGGCGGTGAACGAGTCGGCGATCTCGGTCCGAACCACCGCGGCGTCGTGGTTGCCCTGCACAACGACGTCGCACCGGCCACGAACCAGCTCCACGCACGGATCGGGGTCGGCTCCATAGCCGACAATATCGCCCAGGCACACGATGTGGTCGACGGATTCCGACTCGATCAAACGTAACGTCGCGGAGAGTGCCTCGAGGTTGGAATGGATGTCAGAAATGATTGCCAACCGCACCGCAATGCCTCCCGCAATCGTGGTGTGCGCGTATGAGCATTGGAATGGTCCCCGGATGATCCTCCGGTCGCCGCCGGGTTGCCATCCCCGGGGGGCGCGATGCGCGTCGCCGTCGCAACGATCCGCACCGCCCGGGTGACCGGACCGGTGTTCTCCCCCGCGCCGCAGATCCTCCTCGCATCAACGGCACGGGAGAATATAGCAATTGGCGGAGGATGAAGCAACCGTTGCGCTGCACCCAACGCCTCTGTATATTGCGGGCACCGACATGACAACGACCCGCCCTCACGGTCTTATGAATCTCGAACTCGCAAGCAGGGAAAAACGCGCCATCGCGGTCTCGTCCGTCGTTGCCGCGGTGTTCCTTACCACGTTCAAACTGGTGGTGGGGATCGAGACGGACAGCCTTGGCATTCTGTCGGAAGCGGCGCACTCCGGACTGGACCTTATGGCGGCGGTGATCACCCTGATTGCCGTGACGGTCGCCGACCGTCCGCCGGATGAGGATCACCGGTACGGCCACGGCAAAGTGGAGAACATCTCGGCGTTCGTCGAGACGCTGCTGCTGGTGATCACGTGTGTCTGGATCATCTGGGAGGCGATCGACCGGCTTTCCACCGGCAAGACGCAGGTCGAAGCCACCGTGTGGGGCTTCATTGTCATGGGAACGTCAATCATCGTGGACTTCAGCCGCTCGCGGGCCCTGTATCGGATCGCGCGCAAGCACCACAGTCAGGCGCTCGAGGCGGACGCGCTGCATTTCTCCAGCGACATCTGGTCATCGCTGACCGTCATTGCAGGACTCTTCTTCGTCTCGATCGGGTACCGGGCGTTCGACTCTATTGCTGCGATGGTTGTCGCCCTGCTGGTCCTGTTCGTGAGCTACCGGCTGGGTCGCCGGACGATCGATGCGCTCATGGACCGGGTGCCGAAGGATGTCGCAGACCAGGTGCGAGCCGCCATCACAGCGGTGGATGGAGTGGAAGAGGTGCGAAATCTGCGCGTCCGGCCGTCGGGGGCGCATCTGTTCGTGGATACCGTTGTGCGTATCCGGCGCACGGTGCCGTTCCAGCAGGCCCACGCGATTATGGATGCCGCGGAACGGGCGGTGCGGACCGTTCATCCGAACGCAGACGTGACGGTGCATGCCGAGCCGTTTGCCTCGGACGATGAGAGCCTTGTGGATAAGATCCGCATGATCGTGGTGAACAAAGGGCTTCGCGCTCCGCACAACCTCGAGGTGCAGCTGACCGATGGAAGATACTTCATCGACTTCGACGTGGAATATCAGAAAGGCAAGTCGTTCGCCGAGGCACACGCGATCGCGTCGGAGATCGAAACAGAAATCCAGCAGGACGTCCCCGCCGTCGGGAAAGTGACGATCCACATGGAGGAGTATCATCCGGCCGAGCGCGCCCTCACGAACGTGACGGATACCGAGCTGCGGCTCTCGTCGGACATCCAGCGGGTGACGGAGAATCACAAGGATGTGTTCGCGTGCAAGGATCTGACGCTGCTGAAAGAGGGGAGACACTACAACGCCACGCTGACGTGCACCATCGACCGGCGCAAGACGCTCGACGAAGTGCACCGGATCATCTCGGAGATCGAAACGGTGCTGTTTCAGCACTTCAAACAGCTGCGGCGGATCACTATCCACGCCGAGCCGCAGTAACCAGATTGCGCCGCCCTACGTCTTCTGCTGTTTCTTCTTCGCGGCAGGAAACAGCACGTTGTTGAGAATGAGCCGGTAGCCCGGCGAGTTCTTGTGGAGGCTGAGATCCGTCGGCGGATCGCCCACCGCGTGCTGATAGTCTTCGGGATCATGCCCGCCGTAGAAGGTGAACGTTCCCCGCCCGAAATTGCCGTGGATGTATTTCACCTCGTCCGTCCCCTCCCGCTCGGCCATGATCGTCACGGTCTTCTTGATCAGCGTCTTGCGGAATGCCGTCGTCTGCCCCATGAATCCTTTGATGATGTTGACGTGGTCCTGCGTGAGCATGGTCGGGACCGGGTCGTACTTCGCGGAGAACTCGAAGAGGGTGAAGTAGTCCGTGTTCGGGTCGCGGATGGGCGGCGGATCGCTCGGCGGAATGTCAATGTCGGAATATTCGTACCGCAGCGGATTCATGTCGAGCGTGAAGTTCTCAAACGCGAGCGTCTTGCTGAAATCGAGCTTCTGCTGCGCGTTCCGGTCGGGGGGATCGCCGTCGTACATCACGTCGCAGATATCGTCGTTCTCCGCGGCGAGTGCGATGTCGTAGCTGTCGGTGGCGGAGCACATGGCGAACATGAATCCGCCGTTGCCGACGTAGTCCTTGATTGCCCGCGCGACCGCCTTCTTCTCTTCGGAGACCTTCTTGAACCCGAGTTTCTTTGCCTCCGCCTCGTACAAGGTCTGCTGCTCGATGTACCAGGGCGCGGACCGGTAATTCGCATAGAACTTGCCGTACTGACCGGTGAAATCCTCGTGGTGCAGATGGAGCCAGTCGTATTCCGAGAGCTTGCCCGCGAGAACCTCATCATCCCACACTTTTGCGTAGGGGATCTCGGCGTATTCAAGCGCCATCGTGACTGCGTCGTCCCACGGCTTGAATGTCGGCGGCACATACACGGCGATCTTCGGCGCCTTCTCGAGCCGGACGACATCCATGTTGTTGTCATCACGGCGCACTTCGGCGTAGATGGTCGCAGCGTCCGCCGCGGAGATCTCCCGGAATGTCACGCCCCGCACCCGGCACTCGGTCGCCAGTGGCGTCGCATCATCGCACAGGAACGACCCGCCCCGGTAGTTCAGCAGCCAATCCACCTCTCCCCCCTTCTCCAGCACCCAGTAAGCGATGCCGTACGCCTTCAGATGGTCCGTCTGACTGAGGTCCATCGGAATGAGCAGCTTCGCCTGGGCCGAAAGCAAAACGGGACCGGCCAGGAGCATCAAGAGCGCCAGCCGCAGGCGCCCGGTATTCCATAGCAGCGTCTTCATGTGTGTACCGTCTGATGAACGAAACCCCGGCTCACCGAAGTTCCAACCGTCCAAAATGTTCGAAGCGATGAAAACAACCCGGGCCAAGACCCGTGGAGGACCAGGCGAACAGCTCATCGCCGTGGAATCGTCCCGTCGCCCGGTAGAAATTGCACCACCACGATACCCCCCGCGGATCGGCGTCGGTCAGCGCCCGCCACGGGATCTTCAGTCCGGCGTACCAACGACCGTTGTGAGAGTCCACGTGCGAGAAGAACCGGGCGCCGGACCGCCATCCGAAATCGGCGTCGAGGGGCTCCGTGCGGTGGTCCACATCGATGTCGATCCATCGGCTGTCGGGCGCGACCTCGAATTCCTTGTACCGCTTCGTGTGCGGCACATCCTCTCCGATAAACACCTCGAGCACGTCGCTGTGTTCCCACAATCGCATCGTCTTTCCGCTCTCCGTGTCCCGTAAGACCGACGCGGGAGCGCTGCGCAACGACGTGAACGATGCCTCGAATCCCACGAAGAGCGCCCCGGGATCCCACGCCACCGCCACGCTCGTCGCGAGGTGGGCCGGCGTCGGTGTCCCGTCGGCGATCTGCAAATGCGCTGCATCGGCGCTCCGGCAGTACTCGCGCAGATTGCTGCCGTCCACGGTCCAGCCGGTCACCGACCGGGCGCGAAGTATGGGAGGGGCGCTTTCCAACGTGTTTCTACTCGACCGCCGCATTGAGCGGCACCACTTCGATCGGGCCGAGGCCTTCCAGCTGCGCGCGGGTCTCCGCCGGATTGCTCACGACGAGAATCAGCAGATCGTCATACGGAATGTCCTTCGGCACCACGCGATTGATATCGGCCAGCGTGACGGCGTGAATGCGGCGAACGTATCCGCGCAGGTAGTCGTCGGGGAGATGATAAAAGAGCATGGTGCTGAGCTGGGCGGCGAGATTCTCCGGCGCCTGGAGATTGCGCGCGAACGAACCGGCGATGTAATTCTGCGCCTTGGACAATTCCGCGGCGCTCACGCCGTGCTCACGGATCTTCTTCAGCTCCGCCAGTGCGACGTCAATTGTGGTCCGGAGCGACCGGTTCTTCGTGAACGTGCTGACGGTGAACGTACCGCCTTGCCGCGCGGAAGCGAACGAACTGTTCGCGCCGTACGTCAGGCTGCGCTTCACGCGGATTTCCTCGACGAGGCGAGAGGTAAACCCGCCGCCGAGGATCGTGTTGGCGACCTGAAGCGTGTACCGGTCGGGATTGAGAATATCCACGCCGGTATTGCCGATGCGGATCTGCGATTGCGTCACGTCGGGCTTGTCGATGATGACGACGTGCCGGCCGCTGATGCGCTTCGGCGCGACCGACGGAACGGACGGCGCGGTTCCGCGCGGCCACATGCCGAAGGCGGATTCGACCGACGCCAGCATCGCCTTCTCCTGAAAATCACCCACAACCACGAGAAGCGCGTTGTTGGGCACGAAGGTTTGCCGCTCGAAAGCAATGATCGCGTCGCGCGTCATCCTGGGAAGCGATGCGTGCGTGCCGAGTGCCTGCCGGCCGTATGGATGCATGCCGTAGACGCGCCGGTTGTAAGCGATCGAGGCGATATTGCCCGGTTCCTCTTTTATACTCTCAAGGGTGGCGAGCCGCTGCGAGCGTTCGCGGTCGATCTCCTCCTGCGGAAACACCGGGTGCAGGATCACATCCGAAAAGAGCGCGAGGCCGGCCGGAAGATCCTTCGTGAGAAACTCCCCGCTGATCGTGAACTGGTCGAGACCGGCGCTGGTGCGGAGGACGCCGCCGACAAAATCAACCTGCTCGGCGATCTGGGTGGCGGTGCGGGTCTGCGTTCCCTGGCGGAGCAGCTCGGCCGTCATGCTCGCGAGTCCGGTGAGCGAGTCCGGTTCGAGGGCGCGCCCGCCCCCGACGGTCATCACCAGTTCCACCAGGGGCAGTTGGTGGTATTCCATCAGCACGACGGTGAGGCCGTTGCCGAGCGTATGCGTGGTGAACGGCGGAATCTGAACGTCAGCTGCGCCGGTGGCGGCCTGAGGCAGTGCGACGGCCGCGATCCCGGCAATCAGAACACAAAGGATCAGGAATCGTTTCATGGGCGTCTCCTCGGCTTAGTTGGTCCCGGCGTCAGGAGCCTGGGGGATGAGTGTTACGACGGTCCGCCGCTGTTCATCGAACAGTCGGGCTGCGAGGCGTTTGATCTGATCGTTGGTGACGCGCTCGTACTGCTGGACGACGGTGAGTGCCCGGTGGTAGTCGCCAGAGAGCGTCTCGTAGTAGCCGAGAATGAATCCCGTTCCTTCGTTCGTCTTGAACCGGCGGACGTAGTCGGCCTGCGCGTTGTTCCGAGCCTTCTGGAGTTCTTCCGGCCGCACGCCGTTCTGTTTGATGGAGTCGAGAATGGCGTAGATCTCGCGCTCGGCATCCTCGGTCCGGAATCCTTCCTTCATCTGTGCATAGAACGTAAAAAGGCCCGGGTCGCGCAGTTCGTCCGCCCCGCCCCAGACCTGCGTGCACATCTGCTTGTCATACACCAGCCGCCGGTACAACCGGGAGCTTTGTCCCCGTGAGAGGATCTGTCCGAGCATGTCCGCTGCGGCGTAATCCGAGTCGCGTGCCGAAATACTCTTGTAGCCGATGAGAACCGCCGGCAGCTCGGCGGCTTTATAGAATTTGATGCGCTTCTCGCCGTGCTGCTCCGGCTCGGCGTTGAGATTTTCCCGCGGCGGCGCCTGGGCCGGGATACTCTCGAAGTGCTTTCGGATGAGTGCGATGGCCTTTGCACTGTTGAAGTCCCCCGTCAGGATCACGACGGCGTTGTTCGGCGCGTAGTACGTGCGGAAGTACGCCTTCGCATCGTCCAGCCGGATGTTGTCAAGATCCGCCATCCACCCGATGACCTGATGCTGGTACGGATGCGCCACGAACGCGTTGGCGTACAGGACTTCGGTCGCGGCGTTGCGGACATCGTTGTCGGTGCTGACGCGGCGCTCTTCCTTCACGATGCCGCGCTCCTGTTCGATGTTGGCCGAGTCGAGCTTCAGCGCGCGCATCCGGTCGGCCTCGATGTCGAGGACCGTGTCCAGCAGATCGGGATTGAATTCCTCGAAGTAGTTCGTGAAGTCGTTCCAGGTGGATGCGTTGGAATAGCCACCGCCGCGTTCGATGATCTGATCAAGCTGGCCGGGCTTGTACTTCTTCGAGCCGTTGAACATCATGTGCTCGAACAGGTGCGAGATGCCGGTGATGCCGAGCGTCTCGTTGCGGGAACCGACCTTGAAGTACGAGAAGTAACAGATGCTCGGAACAGTGTGGTTCTCGACGAGGAGGATCTTCATCCCGTTGGCGAGATGATACTCCTGAACGTCAACGCGCTGCGCCGAGGCGGCGAGCGGTACGAGCAGCATGAGCAGCACGGTGAATCGTGTCATGAGACCTCCGGAAAAAGAACGGAACGGGCGCGGATGTGCCGTCGGCAGGGGACGATCAGAACGGATCGCCCCGGAGCAGCCGGATACGCCGGCGGGCTTCCTCCGCGTACAGTGAATTCGGGAACACGGTCAACAGACGTTCGTAGGTCTGGATCGCGGGCGGGGCGTCGTGCAGACGGTCCTGATACAACACACCGATGCGGTACAGGGCCTGGTCGCGCAGGATGCTGGTCTGCATGGAGTCGACGACGAGGCGGTACGCGGCGATCGCCGCCGGGACATCGCCCATCTGGTCATGCAGCGCAGCGATCTTCATGGTGGCGTCGTCCACCAGCATGGACAGCGGAAACGTGCGGACGACCTCCCGGAACTGCGCGAGCGATTCCGACAGCCGGCGCTGCCGCATGAGCAGATCGGCGCGAGCGAACTGCGTCAGTGCCGCGGGGAGCTGCCGGTTCTCCAGGATGAAGTACTGCAGCTGCAGCGCATCGTTCGTCAGATCGGATTGCACGTTGGAGCCGAACCGGCCGAGCACAGCGAGCGCGGTGTCAAAGCGGCCTTCATAATAGTCGAGTTCTGCGAGCCGGTACGCGGCCTGATCCTGATACGTGGTCACGGGTTGCTGTGCGAGACGAAGGAACGCTGTGCGCGCACGCGCCAGATTGTTCTGTGCGATTGACACCTCCCCGACTTTGATCAGCGCCTCGAGCGGGAGACTCGACGATTGCGGCAGGAGAGAGACGCGGTCGAAGGCCTCCAGTGCCCCGGCCAGATCCCACAGCCGGTTCATGCGGATGACGCCGATGCGAAAGAGCGCCTGTGCCGCGAGATCGGTTCGCGGATACGTGTCCACAACCGTCTGATAGAGATTGAGCACCGTCTCCGGCGTGGCGGCACCGCTCCGGGCGGAGAACGCAGCGCTGTCGGCGGGATCGCTCAGTTCTTCCATGGCCCGCGCGTACCCGAACCGGCACTGGGGGATCAGCCGCGGATCGGCGGAGCCGTGGAGGACCGCCTGGAATGCGTCGGCCGCAACGGCAAACACGCGCTCCTGGAGCATCCGCTGACCGAACGAGAAGAGTTCCGCGCCGCGGGCGCTGGTGCGCTCATCGATGATCCGCTCCTGCTCGAACGCGCCGGCGTAATCCTTCGACTCGATCGACAGCCAGGTCAGGATCCGGCGGAGGCCGATGTTCTCGGGCGATCGGAGCGTCTCGGACCGTACGACCCCCAACGCCGCCTTCAGCCCGTCGGGGCGGTTGATCACGGGGACCAGTCGGGACTGCACATACGGCGCCTGGTCGGGGTTCCGTCGGACGCGCGTGAGCAATTCCCCGACCGCCGCACCAAAATCCTGCCGGATCAGATACAGGTTGGCCAGCTCTTCCGTGAACGTGAGATCGCTGCCGCTGACCGTGCGCCCCTCTTTATATACCGCAAGCGCCTGATCGTAGAGCCGGTGGTCGATCATCTCCGCGGCGACGACGGCGTACGCGCGCATGTTCGACGGCTCCACTGCAAGCGCGGTGCGCCACGCGGAATCGGCGGCGGCCGGCTGCCCGGCGTCGTACCGCAGGCCGCCGAGAGCGGACAGAAGGACCACATCGCGGGGCTGTGCGCGCAGTCGCTCGGTGAGAAGCGCGATCGCCTTGTCATACTCTTTCAGCTGGGTGTAGGACCGACGAAGCCCGTCGAAGAAGACAAAGTTGGACGGGTCGGATCGATGCAGTTGCTCGTAGAGCGTAACGGCGTGCTCCCAATCGCCGTTGTTCTCCAGCTCCTGTGCAAGTCGCAGCGTGCTGATCTGCTGAGGATCCTGAGCGGCAAGTCGTGCGGCGAACAACGCGAGGGCAATGACCGGCGAGAGACTTCTGATGACACGGAGCACCATGTCCCAATATACGAAAAACGGGGGCCAAAGGGATTCACGCCGATCGGGCAACGGAACAATCGCGTTGCGAACGGCGGGTCGGGACCGGCGAGCGGCTTTCTTGACTTGCCTGGCGAATTTCGCTATGTTGCCTCGATCGATGTCGCGTGCATGCCGCAATATTGCCATCCTGGGATCGACCGGCTCCATCGGACGCAACAGCCTTGAGGTGATCCGGAACCTGCCCGAGCGGTTTCATGTCAGCGTTCTGACGACGTACAGCAACGTCGAACTGCTGGCGGAGCAGGCGCAGGAGTTCCATCCGGCCGTCGTCGTCGTCCTGGATGAATCGAAAGCGGTGTCTTTGCGGCGGTCCGTGCCAAAAGGGACCACGGTCCTCATTGGCAAGGACGCGTTGCTGGAAGTCGTTCGCCGGGACGACGTGGATCTGGTGCTGAATTCGCTGGTCGGCTTTGCGGGTCTGCGGCCGACCGTCGAGGCCATCCGCAGCCGCAAGAATGTGGCGCTGGCGAACAAGGAAAGCCTGGTCGTGGCCGGTGCAGCGGTGACCGCCCTGGTGCAGGAATATGGCGTGCGCCTCGTGCCCATCGACAGCGAGCACAGCGCGATCATGCAGTGCCTTCTGGGCGAAGAGGCAAATCCGCCGGCCAAGCTGATCCTGACCGCCTCCGGCGGTCCGTTCCTGCATACACCGATCGGGGAGTTCGGTCAGATCACCGTGGAGCAGGCGCTCCGGCATCCGAACTGGAAGATGGGGCACAAGATCACGATCGATTCCGCCACGCTCATGAACAAGGGGTTGGAAGTGATCGAAGCCCACTGGCTCTTCGGACTGCCGCCCGAGCGGATCGACGTCGTCATCCATCCTCAATCCATCATCCATTCGATGGTGGAATTCGTGGACGGATCGGTGAAGGCGCAGCTGGGGTTGCCGGACATGAAAATCCCGATCCAGTATGCGCTGACGTATCCGGAGCGGTTGCCGCTGAACGGCGGGCGGGTGAATTTTCCCGAGCTGCACTCGATGACGTTCTTCACCCCCGACCGGTCCAAGTTCCGGTGCCTCCAGCTGGCATACGATGCGCTGGCGGTCGGCGGCACGGCTCCGTCGGTGCTGAATGCCGCGAATGAAGTGGCGGTGGAAGCCTTTCTTGGCGGGCGCGTCTCATTTCAGAGAATCCCGGAACTGATCGAAGAAGCGCTGGCCTCGCAGATCGTCCGTTCCAGCTCAGCACTTGCGGATGTGGTCGATGCGGACCACGAAACGCGCAAATTCGTGAGAACTTTGTTCTCCGAGCGTGTGTTATCCTGAATACCCGCCGCTCCCGCGTGCGGGCCACCGTTCCAAAACGAATCTGACGACTTCATGGAAATCCTCAGCACCCTCTTCTATTTTATTGTGACCATCGGCGTCCTGGTGTTTGTGCACGAGCTGGGGCATTTTCTTGCCGCCAAGTTCTTCCGGATGCGGGTGGACGTGTTCAGCATCGGCTTTCCGCCGAGGGCATTCGGCAAGAAGATCGGCGACACCGACTACTGCGTTTCCTGGGTTCCGATCGGCGGCTACGTGAAGATTGCCGGCATGATCGACGAGAGTTTCGACACCGAGTTCGTCGACAAGGAGCCGCAGCCGTGGGAATTCCGGTCGAAGCCGGCGTGGCAGCGGATCATTGTGCTTTCCGCGGGCGTGGTGATGAACATCCTCCTGGCGATCGCGATCTTCTGGGGGATCATTTATCATCAGGGGCGTATCCTGCGGCCGGTCACAGAGATCGGATACGTCACGCCGAACAGTGCGGCGGCGAAAGCGGGATTTGAGGCGAACGATCGCGTCGTGTCAGTCAACGGCACGCCGGTCCGCGAATGGGATGACATCGAAGGCGCGCTCTACACGGACGGGATGGGGAACGATGTGATCTATCAGATTGACCGCGCCGGGAGCCCGGTGACGATCCGCATCCCGCCTTCGACGATCCCGGGGCTCGCGGACGCGCGGTTCGGGATCCTGCCGGCCGGCCTGGTGGCCGTTGTCGGAAGCGTTGAGCGGGGAAAGCCGGCACAGGCGATCGGTCTGCAGGCCGGAGATACGATCGCGGCGGTGAATGCCGTGTCCGTGAGTTACGGATCGCTGCCGGATGCGATCCACGCATCCGTCGGGAAACCGCTGCAACTGATGTGGAGGCGCGACGGCCGGACGATGGAAGCGATGGTGACGCCGACAAATGAAGGCCGGATCGGCATCACGCTGAGCGCGGCGTACACCGGACCGATCGTGCACGAGCGGTACGGATTGTTCGAAGCGCTCCCGGTGAGCGTGAATGAAGTGGTGGCGACGAGCGGACTCTTCCTGCAGAACATCTATCAGATTGTCATCGGCAATGTGTCGCTCTCGAAATCCGTCGGAGGTCCCATCCGCATCGCGCAGATGGCGAATCGTTCCGCGGAAAGCGGCGCAGCGAGCTTCCTCGGGTTCATGGCGCTGCTGAGCGTAAGTCTGGCGCTTCTGAATATTCTGCCCTTTCCGGCCCTCGACGGCGGGCACATCGTGTTCGTGGCGTATGAGGGTATTTTCCGGCGGGAGGTGCCTGCGAAGGTGAAGATCGCCGTGCAACGCGCGGGATTCGTCTTGCTGCTGGCGTTCATGGCGTTTGTCATTTATAACGATATCGTGACGTTTTGAAGGGTTTTCCCGTGACATTTGTCACGGCCGCTCAGTGAAGGCTAGTGTATGTTTGCGGTACTCAACTCTTCCATAAGGAGCAAGTGTATGCACAGCCGTGCTACTCTGTGGAGCCTCGCGGTGACCGGCATCGCGATCCTGTTGCTCGTCGCCCTGCCGTCGGTTGCTCCTGCGCAGCAGCAACCCCCGCTGACCGGCGTTGCATTCGTCCTGCCGACGCTGGATTACGACGTCGTCTACCTGGCGGATTTTCTCGACGTGACCACCGGCAAGCTCGCATCGAGCATCCCGAATTTCTCGGGCGAGATACGACCGGTTCCCTCGAATGGTCAGGGAAACATCTTCCTGCGCCTCCGGGCGTACATCAAGCTGCAGGGAGACGCATCGCCCAACCTCTTGGTCCAGGCAGAAACAAAGGGGTTCACTCTTGAGGCTAAGCCACTAATCATATCTTCGCGTGATTTTGCCCAGGGCAGCGAAAAGATCCAAGTTCATAGCTGGTCCGAGGACAAGACGCAGCGCCAACGAATCGAGGATTACGTCGCACGATTCCCGACCGCACCGGTCGGCACGTACACCTTCGTCCTAGAGGCGTACGACCAATCGACGCAGCAGTTGATCGGCAGCATCTCGAAGGACATCAACGTCCGTAATGCTTCTCCCGAGGAGGTGGTGGTTTCTCTTATCGATCCCCAGCCGGGCGCGGTGGTGGCGACGCTGCTTCCGACCTTCTCCTGGAGTTCTCCGAATTCCGACGTGACGCTGATGGTGTACGAGAAGCTTCCGGTTCAGCGGACGCCGCAGGAAGCGACGGCCGGTATTCCGCACCTTAACGTGGATCTCAGTGGTGTCTCGACATACACGTACCCGCTGAGCGGCGCGCGGCGGCTGGAGAACGGCAAGACGTACGTCTGGTTCGTGCGGACGAAAGTGAAGACGAATCGCGGCGCCGTCAACCGGGACAGCGATCTGCGCGTGTTCCGCGTGCAGATGGGTGACGAGCGAGCGCAGCAGCTGGAACAGTTCCTGAACACGCTGGGCGGAAACGCGGCCGGTACGCTGGCGACCCTGGAAAGCATGGGTTGGATCCCGCGCGGCGAGATGACGCTGGACGGCAAGCGCCTGACGATGGAAGATTTGAACAAGCTGCTGAACGAGCTCAACGCCAAGAACGTCCAGCTTCAGGTTCGCGTGGAATAACCGGTCACGGACGCCAACAGGAGAACGAGCCATGAAACGAATTGCATTGCTTACCGCCATCGCGGCGCTCATCCTGCTGCTGAACGTCGGCTGGCAGAATCCGCAGGACAAGCACGACATCGCGGCGTATATCGTCAAGGTCGTGCGGGATGTGAAGAAACGCTCCACCACCACCGGCTGGCAGACCGCGGTTCCGCTCGATCGGCTGAAGTCCGGCTATCAGGTCCGCACGGAAGAATCGTCGCTGGCGATGATCAAGTTCGCCGACAACTCGAAACTGATCGTGCGCCAAAAATCGATCGTGGACATCAAGGGCGAAGTGCGCGGCAGGCAGATCCTGGACCGGAACGTGTACACCGAGCGCGGGAACATTCAATTCAACGTCGTGAAGCAGGAGCGGGAACAGTTCCGCTTCTCGTCGCCGGTGTCGGTCGCCTCGATTCGGGGCACCGAAGGCGCGTTCATTGCCGGCGTGGACAGCGTGGACAACCTGATCATCATTCACGGGCTTGCCACGCTGACCAATCTGCTCTCGAATCAGTCGCAGGATGTGGGGAACGGGCAGACCGGCAGGTCGGATGGTCATGGGAACGTAGGCGTGCACAACTCCTCGAACGACGAGCAGAACATGGGCACGGACAACCCGAACAGCCCCTACAACCAGGGACTGCAGGAGGGACAGCAGGGAGGGCAGCAGGGTGATCAGGGGAAGACGAAGCGCACGCTGCGGATCCCCGGCGAGGACAAGGACGGCAACACGAAAACCATCATTCTGGAATGGGAAGAATAGGCCTGCGGCGTTCCGGCTCGCCTTGATTTCCGTTGCTCCATTCTCTATTTTAAGCGGCAGCAGGATCACCTGTTGCCGCTTTTCCTTTTTTTATCCAACGTGCCGCAAACTGAATCTGTGCTGCCGGAGGAGGCCTTCATGAGACTTCTTGCTGTCCTCAGCGCCCTTGCCGTTCTCACCGTTGCTGCATACGGTCAACCGACCATTCTGCGGGTGAATGTTCCCGCCGCCAACGAACGGACCGCCCTTTCCATCAGCGCGGACCTCGCACAGAGTACCGACGTTCAGCAGGTGAACTTCTGGTACCGCGGATTCGGCGAGAGCGAATTCCAGCGGCTTGAAATGCTCCTGGCCGGCCGTACTGCCACGGTGACGCTCCCCGCGCAAGCCGTGCGTCCTCCGTATGTGGAATACTACGTTCAATTGATAAAGACCAGCGGGCAGGAAGAGACCTATCCCGCTGACGGCCCGCAGGCGAATCCGCTCAGGATCGAGGTGCAACAGGCGAACCCGAAGGACAAAGAAGTGCGGATTCTCAGTCCCGAACCCGGCGAGACGGTCGCCGCAGAGGACCTGGTGGTCGCGATTTCGCTGTTCTATGCCAGTCCGGCGGTCGATCCGAAGCGAACGCGCATCTATCTTGACGGCACGGACGTTTCCCGGAACGCGATCCTTTCGGACGATGTGATCCTGTATTCGCCGAAGAACTTTGACCGGCCGCTCAACCTGGGCGCACACTTCCTGAAGATCGAACTGCGCGACACGAGCGGAAATCTCTATCATACGGTGCAGGAGACATTCAGCCTCTCCACGGCGGCGGCGATCGCCGAAGCGAAAGCGCGGCTCCAGGCGATCGGGAGCGCGCAGCTGGAAGTGCGGAACGAAGATCTTTCCACCAGCAATATCACCTATGTCCGGGGCGATGCACGGGTCGATGCGAATTATCAATCGATGAGCTTCGGCGCGAATGTGCACCTGGACAACCAGGACAAACCCGAGCGTCAGCCGCAGAACCGGTTCCTCGCGTACGGCCAGACGAGCTTCCTGCGTCTCCAGCTTGGCGATGCATTTCCCAAGTTCCCGACGTATGTGATGAACGGCCAGCGTGTCCGCGGCGTAACCGGCAACCTGGCCCTCGGATTTTTCAACCTGGATGTGACGTACGGTCAGACGCTGCGACGGATCGAAGGCACGCGCTCACCGAGAGATACCGTGTTCGCGGATTCGTCCAGCGTGGATGCGCGTCCAAAGAATTCCATCCAAACGGGCGACTATTATACGTACAACATCTACGCGCCCGGCACATTCAACCGCACCCTGCTTGCCGTGCGTCCCAGCTTCGGCAGCGGCGAGCATTTCCAGCTGGGCTTCACTTACATGCACGCGATCGACGATACCGCGTCGATCCAGCTCGGCACCTCGCCCAAGGAGAATCTGGTCCTGGGATCCGACTTTCTGCTGGCGTTCGACGATCAGCGGGTGAAGCTCGAGGCGCAGGCATCGGTGGCGGTCAACAACACGGATATCACGGGCGGGAGCTTCACGCAGGCGCAGTATGATTCGCTGAAAGTGCAGAACCCTTCCACGGGCCAGGACCTCGAGCGGCTCGGCAAGATCGCCGACAAGTTCATCGTGGTGAACCAGAATCTGTTCCCGACGAACCCCATCAGCACCGGACTGCCGGGCATCGCCGCCGAAGCGGTGCTGAGCCTGAACTACTTCAGCAACTATCTGCGCGCCACCGCGTTCCATCGCGGCGCGGGCTACCGGTCGTTCGGCAATGAGTTCCTGCAGACCGACCTTGCCGGATTCCAGGTGTCGGATAATATCCGCCTGTGGCAGAATCGTCTCTTCGGCAGCCTTTCGTACGAGCGGAAGCAGGACAACACCGCGTCGCAGAAAGAGATCACCACCACCTATTCCAACATCAATACCTCGGTGACGGTCCTGCCCGGCATCGGCTTGCCGACCGTTCAGGTGGGGTTCGGGCAGTTCTCGCGCTCGGGACCCATCGACCTGAATACGCGGCTTCTGCTCAGCAACCGTCCGGATTCGGCCGGCGCGATGTACTCCTCCGACGAGGCGACGAACCGGTACTTCCTGGGTGCGTCGTACGATTTTGCGGGACGGATCCGGCACACCGCGGCGCTGAGCGTCAGCCTTGCCGACCGCGTGGACCGAACATTTCGCAAGCAGAACCAGACCAACCTGTATCTTCAGGGATCGCTGACCTCACGCTTTCCCGGCGGATTGCAGACGCTGGCGAGCATCATCTACAGCGGCAACAAGAACGAGAACGAAGCATTCTACGCAACCACACCGCTGATGAACCAGGACAGCGCTCTGGTGGTCACAAACTTCAATTACACCATGGTCAATCTCGGCGCGCAGTATCTGCTGCTGGATGAGACCCTGCGCATTGCAGCGAACATCGCCCCGTCCTTCGGGGCGTTCTCCCGACAGGACTACACGGCCTCCGTGGAGTACACCTATGTCCAGCGGCACAACTTCCTGCTGCAGGCCGACTATGTGCAGAACTCCGGCATGCGGGATGACTCCATCCTGAGCTTCATCTATCGCTTCACATTCTGACCGAGGCAGGCATGACCCTGTACGATTTCAAGAAGAAGGCCCTTCCCCTGCTGATCAAGGCGGGGATCGGCCTGGGGATCGGCGTACTCATCGCGCTCCTTACGCAGGGATACATCTTTGACATCGGCCTGCTGAAGGATGTGGATCTGCTGACGATCGACTACCGGTTCCAGAACCGCTCGTCCGCGGTCAAGGATGTGAAGAACGACGGCGACGTCGTGATCGTGGGGATCGACGACGACGACCTGAAGGCGCTGCCGGAGAACTTCCCGTTCCCGCGCTCCTATTACGCGCACCTCATCGAGAACCTGGAGCGGGCCGGCGCGCGCGTCATCGCGTTTGATATTACCTTTGAATCTCCGGGCCGCGGGGATTCGGCTCTGGCGGCGGTACTGTCCCGGTATGACAATGTGGTCCTGGCCGCCAAGGTGCAGACCGGCGAGGTGACGTCGCAGTACGAGGTCCGGTCGCTCGTGCAGAACTACAACAACGTGTTCTTCGATTACGACAAGCAGGTCGGCATCGTCAATATTTACAAGAACCGGGACGATGTCTGCCGCGAGTATCTTCCGATGATCCTGATCGGCGACCGGCTGACGCCGACCTTCGCGTTTGCCGCATTGGACCGGGCGTTCCGCTTCCCGCCGCTGACTCACGTCCAGCCGACCAACGACGGATTCGTGTTCTCGCGGGATCGCGTGATCCCCAAATACACATCCTCGACGTTCATGCTGAACTATTACGGCCCGAACAAGACCTTCCGGTACGTGCCGTTCTCACAGGTCATCGACGACGAGACCTTCCGCACGAAGGATGAGATCGACCTGGACGCGGATGTGAACGCGTTCGACGAGGACATGATGAAGCTCTTCCGCAACAAGATCGTGCTCGTGGGCTCGACGATGGCGGAGGAGCGCGACTATCACAGCACGCCGATGTATGTGGTCGACGGGGGAAAGAAGAACTTCACGATGAACGGAGTGGAAATTCACGCCACGGCGATCCAGAACGTCATCGACCGGAATTTCATCAGCCGCATGTCGCCGGTCACCGAAGTCCTTCTGATCCTCGTGTTGTCGATCATCGGGTTCATGGGACTTCTGGCGCTGAAGCAGGTGCACGTTCGGTATGCATGGCTGATGGAGGTGGGGGCGTTCTTTCTGATGCTGGCGATGATTGCGGGCGTCTTCGAGATCGGCGTGCTGGTCTTCTCGGGCTCGAACGTCATGATGAATATCGTCAACCCGAGCCTGGCGATCGTGGTGGCGTACATCGGAACGGCGGTCTATCAGTATCTGGAAGAACGGCAGCAGAAAGCGATGATCAAGGGAGTGTTCAGTCACTACATCAACCCGTCGGTGGTAAACGAACTGGTGGCGAATCCGGAGAAGGCCAAGCTGGGCGGCGACCGGCGTGAGCTGACCGTGTTCTTCTCGGACATCGCGGGATTCACGTCGATCTCGGAGAAGTTTCACAGCAAGCCGGAAGCCCTCGTGGAGCTGCTGAACGAGTATCTCGACGAGATGACGAGCATCGTGCTGAAGTACGAGGGGACGCTGGACAAGTACGAAGGGGACGCGATCATGGCCTTCTGGGGTGCGCCGATCCCGCAGAAGGACCACGCGCTCCGCACCTGCCTGGCGGCGCTCGACATGCAGAAGCGCCTCGCGCAACTGCGGGTCAAATGGGCCAAAGAAGGAAAACCCCAGATGGAGGTGCGGTGCGGCATCAACACCGGCATCATGATCGTGGGAAATATGGGAGGCAAGGAGCGGTTCGACTACACGGTCATCGGCGACAGCGTGAACCTCGCCTCGCGGCTCGAAGGCGCGAACAAGCAATACAACTCGCGCATCATGATCAGCGATATGACCTTCCAGCATGTGAAGGGGAAGATGGTGGTCCGGGAACTGGACCTGATCCAGGTGAAAGGCAAGAACGAGCCGGTCAAGGTGTATGAATTGCTCGGAACAACCGACCTCGTGATGACCCCCGAGCAGAAGCAATCGCTCGAGGTGTACGCCGAAGGTCTGCGGCTCTACCGCGAACGCAAATGGGAAGAAGCGATCGCCTACATGCAGCAGGCGCATACGCTGGACCCGTCCTGCTATGCGGCGCAGATCTACACCGAACGCGCGGGTCTGTACCAAATCACCGCGCCGCCGGCGGATTGGAACGGCGTGTTCGTGATGACAACCAAATGATGGTGTGCGATCCGGGGAGGCCGGAGCAACGGTCGCGCCGCCGCGGCCGGTGATCCGGACGTCTGCTGTTGGCGGAACGCTGCCGCGTGTCCGGGAGTTCTGACAACAGGAGCACGATGAACGCACCAGGGACCATGGGGCGCGCATTTGCCGTCGGCATTGTGCTCAATGCCGCATTTGTCGCGGCGGAAGCCGCAGCGGGCGTGTGGATTAACTCGCTCGCGCTGGTCGCGGATGCCGGACATAATCTGAGCGACGTGCTGTCGCTCGCGCTTGCCTGGGGGGCGACCGCGCTGGCGCAGCGCCAGCCATCACCGCGGCGCACCTACGGATTCCGCCGCACCACCATCCTTGCCTCTCTCGTCAATGCGGTCTTTCTCCTGATCGTGATCGGTGCGATCGCCCGGGAAGCGGTACATCGGTTCGGGCTTCCCGCCGACGTGAACGGCACCGCCATGTCGCTTGTGGCCGCGGTCGGCATTCTTGTCAACGGCAGCACGACGCTGCTGTTTGCTTCCGGCCAGCGGAGCGATCTCAACATCAAAGGCGCCTTCTTGCACATGGCGGGAGATACAGCCGTCTCGGCGGGCGTGCTGGCGTCCGGTCTGATCATCGCGGCGACGGGACTGACCTGGATCGATCCGGCGATGAGCCTCCTCATCACGGTGCTCATCGCTCTGGGAACCTGGTCGTTGCTGCGGGACTCGGCCAACCTGGCGCTGGACGCTGTGCCGGGCGCCATCGATCCCGCCGCGGTCTCCCAGTACCTGAAAGGCCTGCCCGGCGTGCTGACGATCCACGACCTGCATATCTGGGCGATGAGCACGACGGAGACGGCGCTGACGGTACACCTCGTCATGCCGCAGGCGGCCGTGGACGACGCATTCCTTGCCCGCGTGTCCGACGGGCTCGAGCAGGCGTTCGGCATTCGCCATGCGACCGTGCAGGTGGAGCACGAGGACGAGATCAGCCATTGTTGCCAGCGGCGGCCGTCCGCCTGAGCGGCACCGATCATCGCGCGCCGCATTTCCGGCCCCCGGAAGCTGCAATCCCGGGGGCGACTTTTTTCTTCCCACCGCCGGAACACCGCGAACGCGGGATGCGTCTACAAATATTCCGCCCGGGGCGAACCCTGCGCTGGAGGGATATTGCTTGACTCTGGATTCTTCGTTTCATAACATTGTGCCGCTTTTTTGAACCGCAATCTCACAATTCATTGCTCGGTCACGCTATGGCGATCGCAGTTCGCAACCTGACAAAATTCTACGGACAGGAAAAGGCCGTCGACAACATCTCGTTCGACGTGAACACCGGTGAAATTCTCGGATTTCTCGGCCCCAACGGCGCCGGGAAGACGACAACGATGAAGATCATCACCTGTTATCTGCCGCCGTCCGGAGGGACCGTGGAGGTCGATGGTCTGAGCATCGTGAACGACTCGCTCGCGGTGCGGCGAAAGATCGGTTACCTGCCGGAACTGAATCCGCTCTACCTGGATATGAACGTCCTCGAATATCTCGAGTACTCCGCGCAGCTGCACGGCCTGGACGCACCGGCCATCCGCAGCCGGATGCGGGAGATGATCGACGTCTGCGGGATCGGTGACGTTCGCCACAAGGATATCGGCGAGCTGTCGAAGGGATACCGGCAGCGGGTGGGGCTTGCGCAGGCGATGATCCACGATCCCGAGGTGCTGATCCTCGACGAGCCGACGAGCGGCCTAGATCCGAATCAGATCGTCGAGATCCGGAACCTGATCCGCCAGCTGGGACGCGCGAAGACCGTCATTCTCTCCACCCACATTCTCTCGGAAGTGCAGGCTACCTGCGACCGCGTGGTGATCATTCATGAAGGCAAGATCGTGGCCGACGGGACGCTGGAGCAGCTGCAGCAGAATTTCCGCGGCGCGGAGACCGTTACGCTCGAGCTGAAAGCCGACGTGGCCAACGCCATGACCGACCTGGTTCCCCGGCTTCAGACAGTACCGCAGGTTGAATCGGTCGAGTACAGCGGCTCGGACGGCGCGTCGCACCGGTTCATCCTGCGTGCGGTCAACGGCAGCGACATCCGGGAAGCCCTGTTCCGACAGGCAATCGCGGAAGGATGGCTGCTGCTGGAAATGAGCCGCAGGACGACCAGCCTGGAGGAAGTGTTCCACCGGCTGACAACGACCGAGGATGTTGCCGAACACTCATAAGTGACCGAACGATCATGGAAAACGCTCTGACCCTTCATCAGCTCTCGGGCTCGGCCCGGAATATCGGTACGATCTTCCGGAAGGAGCTCCGTTCCTACTTCAACTCCGCCGTCGCGTACGTCGTCATCGTCGTCTTTCTGGCGATCGTCGGTTGGTTCCATACGAGCAATCTGTTTCTCATGAACATCGCATCCCTTCGGCTGCTGTTCGAGGTCGTGCCGATCGTCTTCCTCTTCGTGATCCCGGCCATCACCATGCGGCTGCTGGCGGAAGAGAAGAAGACGGGGACGATCGAGCTGCTGGCGACGAAGCCGCTGAGCGACGCGGAAGTCGTGCTCGGCAAATTCCTGGCTGCCTGGGCGCTCATTGCGGCGGCGCTGCTGCCCACGCTGATCTACTATCTGACCATTGCCATGCTCGGCACCGTGGACAACGGTCCGATCATCGGCGGGTATCTCGGGCTGCTGCTCCTGGCCGGCGTGTTCGTGGCGGTCGGCCTGCTCGCGTCGAGCTTCACGGACAATCAGATCGTGGCGTTCATCGTCGGATTTCTGATGGTGTTCGCGTTCTACATGCTGGACAAGGTGCTGATGTATGTGCCAGGCTGGATGACGAGCATCGTGGAGTATCTCGGCGCGGACTTCCATTTTTCCAACATCGCCCGCGGTGTCATCGACTCGCGGGACATCGTCTATTTCCTTTCGGTCCTGGGATTCACGCTGTTCCTGTCTGTCGTCTCGCTGGAACGGCGCAAATGGTAAGGCGGGAGCATCCGACCGCAATCGACAACCAGTGTGAACCGCGAATCTGAACCATGACGTCAAAGAGAACGCATACGATCGTCCGGGTGCTGCTGGTACTCGGCATTCTGATCCTCATCAACATCATTTCGGTGCGGGTGTTCACCCGTTTCGACCTGACCCGGAATCACGTCTACACGCTCTCCGACGCCAGCAAGACGCTGGTGGGATCGCTCGACGACCGGGTGACGGTGAAGGCGTACTTCACGGAGGATCTGCCGGCGCCGTACAACAACAACCGGCGCACCGTGCTGGACATGCTGAACGAGTACCGCGCCTACGCGCACGGGAATCTCGAATATGAGTTCATCAATCCGGAAGGCGAGAAGGGGCAGGAGGAAGCGCAGCAGGCGGGTATTCCGCCGGTGGAAGTGCAGGTCGTTAATCACGACCGGTTCGAGGTGAAGCGGGCGTTCCTGGGACTGGTGCTGCAATACGAAGACCGGCGGGAAGTTCTGCCGGTGGTCCAGAACCTGGGCTCGCTGGAGTACGACATCAGCAGCGCGCTGAAGCGGCTGACCACCCGCGTGAAGAAGCGGATCGGCTACACGACCGGCCATCAGGAGCCGGACCTCCAGGCGATGCAGAACGCGCAACGGGAGATCGGCGCCCAATATGATCTCGTGCCGGTCGATCTCAGCCGCAATGAGCCGGTGCCGCAGGACCTGGCCGCGCTGCTCGTGATCGCGCCGCAGACGCGGTTCACCGACTCGGCCGCGTACTCGATCGACCAGTATGTCATGCACGGCGGCCGGGTGGCGTTCCTCCTGAACGGCATGAATGCGACTCTGCAGCAGCGCTATGCCCAGCCCGCGGACGCGGGACTGAGCGGTCTCCTGAGCGCCTACGGCGTGCGCGTGAACGGTGATCTGGTCCGCGACGCCCAGTGCGCGAATGTCTCCATCATGCAGCAACAGGGACCGTTCCAGATCCGCAGCCAGGTGCCCTTTCCGTATCTACCCGCCGCGTCGGACTTCGACCGCACGAACATGATCGTGAAAGATCTGCAGAGCGTGATGTTCTATTTCGTCAGCTCGCTCGACACGACAGGTGCGGCGGCCAAAGGGCTCACGGCCGATGTCATCGTCCGGTCGTCGAAGCAGAGCGGCCGGCAGGCGGGGTTCGTAATGCTGGATCCGATGGCCCGCTACACGCCGGCGGACTTTGCCGAGTCGGGGATCCCGCTGGCGGTGGTGATCAGCGGATCGTTCCATTCGGCGTTCACCGGACGGACGCCGGCGCCCGCGGTGGCCCAAAGCCCGGAGACGCGCATCGTGGTGGTGGGAGACGGCGATTTCATGAAGGATGAGTACCTGGGAAGCCGGAACAACCTGACGTTCTTTGCCAACATCGTGGACTATCTCGCCGACGATGCGGGACTGATCACGATCCGCTCGAAGGATGTCACCGAGCCGCCGCTGGACCAGCTTTCCGACGGGGCACGCCGGATGGTCAAGTACGGCAACCTGATCCTCCCGCCGCTGCTGGTCGTTCTGTACGGCCTGTTCCGGTGGCGGCGCCGCGTGGCCGGAAAGAAACTGATGGAAGCCCAGATCGCGGGGAAGTGAACCATGAAACGCTCAACGGTGATCCTTGGAGTTGTCTTTCTCGTACTGCTGGCGCTCGCCTTCCTGGTTCTGCAGAAACCGGGTGAACAGAGCCGCAGTTCGGCGGCAACCGGCGTTCTTCTCCAAATCGATTCTCTGGCCGTGGACCGGATCGAGCTGAAGAGTCCGACCGGTCACATTGCGCTGGAGAAGAAAGGCGCCGAGTGGTATGTCACGCAGCCGCTCTTATCCCACGCGGACCAGGCGGCGGTGGCGTCGCTCATCGGCGTGTGCCGCGATCTCCGGAGCACCGGCGTGGTCTCCAGCCGGCCCGACAAGCGCGGCATATTTCAGGTGGATTCCACCGGAACGCGGGTGACGGTGTATGAAAAGGGGGCGCCGGTCGCTTCCTTCGTGGTGGGAAAAGCCGGGAGCACGTATTCGGACACATATGTCCGGCTCGCGGGATCGAACGACGTGGTGCTGGTGAGCGGACTGCCGGGCGATCGCATGAACCGACCGCTGCGCGACTGGCGCGACCGGACGATCACGAAGATCCCCCGTGAGTCCATCAAGGAGATCGGGTATCAGTACGGCGATACGGCATTTGTCGCAGCACTCAAGGACAGCGTCTGGATGATCGGTCGCGACAAGGTCCAGCCCTCCGTGATCAACGGCGTGCTGAACACGCTTTCCTCGCTTCAGGCCGACGATTTTGCCGACTCGGTGGCGGTCGCCCCGAAGGTCACGGCGCAGATCGCGGTGGGCGCAGAGCAGGTGCGATTCGCGTTCCGCAAGGAAACAGGAAAGTACCTGGTGCAGGCATCATCGTCGCCTCAATGGTATGTGGTGGAAAGCTGGCGGGCAAACGACGTGCTCAAACGGAAGAAGGATCTTGTCGGTACCGCCCGATAGCCGTTGCGTGATCGCTTTGAGGTTTCGTTTGAAGCCCTTGAGATCAAGGGCTTCGGCGTTTTGGGCCGCTCGGGGCCGTTTTCTTGATTGGGCGGGCAAATTTGGTTACTTTGACCATCCGTATGATCCAACGATCCAGAATCACGACTCTCCGGAAGGACAGCGAATGAAGTACAGATTCCTCATGGCAGCAGGCATTCTGCTGTCAGCGGCGCTTATCGGCTGCGGCACAAGCAGCCCGGTGGTGGCAACCGTGGGTAACGATGACATCACGCTGCGCGATTTTGAGAACTCGTATGCGAAGAATAACGGCGGCTGGGACGCGGCGGCAGCGTCGACCCTGGCCGATCGGCAAAAGTTCCTGGATCTGCTGGTGAAATTTCGGCTGAAGGTCCGCGAAGCCCGGGACCAGGGTCTGGAGCGTGACAGCGCGGTTCAGGACGAGCTGAATAACTATCGACTGTCCGTCGCCCAGTCGTACATGCTGGAAAAAGAGCTGATCGAGCCGAATATCAAGCGGCTGTACGAGCGCAAGAAGGAAGAGATCCGCGCGAGCCACATCCTGCTCAAGATCAGCATGTTGGGACGGCCTGTGGACACGCTGGAGGCGTACGAGCGGGCGATGAACGTCATCCGCCTCATTCCCACGACGCCGTTCGACAGTCTGGCGATCCGATACTCCAACGATCCGTCGGTGGCGACGAACCACGGCGATCTGGGCTATTTCAGCACCGGCCGGATGGTTCCGGAGTTTGAAGACGCCTGCTTTGCCCTGAACCCGGGAGATTACACCAGGCTTCCGGTCCGTACGCAATTCGGATATCACGTGATCATGGTGACCGGTCGCCGGCCAAACCTCGGCAGCGTGCACATCGCGCACATCCTCTTCCGGTATGCGCAGAACCGGCAGGACACGGTCGCCATTCGCGACACGGCCTGGATGGTCTATCGCAAGATCAAGGAGGGAATGCCCTTCGGAGAGGCGGCATCACGCTACAGCATGGATCCGGGCAGCGCCGGTCGCGACGGCGACATCGGCGAGTACGAGCGGGGCGCCCTTCCCGCCGTCCTCCAGGAACTGTTGTTCACAGCGGCCGTCGATTCTGTCACGGAACCGGTCGGATTCCCGTACGGATTCCACATCTTCAAAATCCTCGGTCGTCAGCCCGTTCCGGCATTTTCGGTCATCGAAAAATCCCTCCGCGACACGTATCAGCAGCAGCGGTATCAGTCTGACTACCGCGCCTACGTCCAGGGGCTGCGCCGGACGTACGCATTGGCGGTTGATTCGACCGCGCTGCGGGAGCTGGCGACGTCGTTCGATACCACGATGACGCCGTCTCATCCGCAATGGAAGGACACGGTCAGCGCCACGCTTCGAGCGCGCACGCTGATCCGCGCGGGCAAAGAGCAGTGGAGTGTTCAGCAGATCCTCGATCGCATCGGAAACAGCGAGGAACTGAAGGGCATGCTGCTGACACCTGAGCGCGTGAACTCCATGGTGGACAAGATCGCGGACGCGCTGGCGCTGGAACTCCATGCCCAGACCGTTCCCCTGCGCCATCCGGAATTCGTCGATCTGATGAATGAATACGAGGACGGCATTCTCCTGTACCGCGTCGAGCAGGATGAAGTCTGGAAGAAGCTCGCCGTGAACGATTCGGTCCTGCACGCCTATTACGAACAGACGAAAGAGAAGTACCGCTGGCCCGACCGTGTGAACGTGGGAGAGATCTATGTGGTGACCGACAGCGCCGCGCAGGCCTGTTATCAGCGGGTGCTGAAGGGTGAGCCGTTCGATTCGGTCGCCGCGCACTTCACCGTGCGTCCCGGCTACCGCGACAAGATGGGACACTGGGGACTGCTGCCGGTCACGTCGAACGAGCTGACGCGCCGGGCAAACACGATGGCGGCGGACAGCGTCGCACCGCCCTTCCACTATCAAAGCGGCTACTCGATCATCACGGTGATCGCCCGGGACAGCGCGCGTGTGAAGACGTATGACGAAGCTGCGCCGGAAGTGGCCGGCGGCTATCAGGACGTGGCGGCCAAGGCGCGCGAAGCCGAGTGGATGAACGAACTGAAACAGAAGTATCCGGTCACCATGCATGACGATGTGCTTGGCGCGGCGTTCAAGAAGCCGGAGGCGAAGTAACGTGCGCGGACGGATCCTTCTGGCGGCGATCCTGCTGGCCGGTTGCGGACGCACCGAGCCTCCGGGCACCCCGGTGGCCCGCGTGGGGAACCGCACCCTGACCGTGGAGGAGATCCGCAAGGATTTGCAGCTGTCCGGGGAGCCGTCCGAGGCGCAGATGCAGCAGTACGTTCAGCGCTGGGTCGCCGATGAGCTGCTGTACCAGGAGGCGATCAACCGCAGCCTGGACCGGTCCGCGGTCATCGATCAGCGGGTGGCGGACCTCCGCCGGCAGCTGGCCATCAACGCGCTGCTGCAGAAGGATGTTTACGGCGCCGAACCTGCATCGGTCAGCGACGAGATGGTCCGGGAGTACTTCAACGCTCACGAGAAAGAATTTGCGCTCTCCGAGGACGTCGCGCTCGTGAGTTATGCGTTGTTTCGGGATCGCGATGGAGCCACGACGTTCCGGAATGCCGTGCTCAAAGGCACAGGATGGGACGACGCGCTGCAGCAGAGCGGGACCGCGGTCGTCGCGCGGCTGGATTCCGCCTACCGCACGCAGGCCTCCCTGCAGCCGCCGGAACTTTGGCGCGTTGCAGTCAATGCAAAGAGCAAGGATCCCTCATTTCCGATCAGTACCACGTCCGGCTATTTCGTGCTGGCTGTCTGGAAGTACTCCCGCCAGGGCCAGACAGCGGATGTGCAGTATGTGAGCCGGGAGATCCGGAACCGTCTGACCGTTCGCGTGCGGCAGCACTTGTTCGACTCATTGTTGACAACGCTCCGGGCCCGGCATCCGATCGAGGTCTTCCTGACCTCCGCGGGACCCGACAGCACACAAAGGACAACAACCGAATGACCGCATTTCCCGGACGCCGGAGTCTCGGACTCCTCTACGCTCTTCTCCTGAGTCTCCCGTTGCTGGGAGCGGCCCAGACCGTGATCGACAAGATCGTCGCCGTGGTGGATCGCGAGATCATTACCGAATCGGAGCTTCAGGAACGCATCAATTTTCTGGCCGTGCAGAACCGGATGGATCCGACGAAACCGGAATTTCGCCAGCAGGTGCTGGACGCCATGGTGCAGGAAAAGCTGATTCTCGCCCAGGCGATCCTGGACAGCGTGACCGTGTCCGACGAAGAAGTGACCCAGACGCTCAACCAGCGGCTTCAAAGCTTCATCCGTCAGGTCGGCTCCGAACAGAAAGTGGAGCAGATGTACGGCAAGTCGATCAACCGGATCAAGCTGGACTACCGGACGGAGATCCGGAACGAACTGCTCATCAACAAGATGCGTCAGCAGCGCGAGGCCAACCTTCAGGTGACGCGGCGCGAAGTGGAGGAGTTCTACGCCGCGTACAAGGACAGCCTGCCGCAGGTGCCGGAGGAGTTCGAGATGAGCCATATCTACATGGTCCCCAAGCCGGACACGGCAGTCGAAGCCCGCACCCGGCGGTTCGCCGAGGCCATCCGCGACAGCATCGTCCACGGCGGCGACTTCGCCGACTTCGCGCGCCGCTATTCGGCCGATGCCACCGCAGCCAACGGCGGCGATCTGGGATGGGCCAAACGCGGCGACTACGTCCGGGAGTTCGAAGAAACGGTGTTTGCGCTGAAAGAAGGAGAAATCTCCAACGTCGTCAAGACGCAGTTCGGATTTCACATCATTCAGCTTCTTGGCCGGCGCGGTGAGTCGGTGCATGCGCGGCACATTCTGATCAAGATCGAAAAAGGCGCCGCGAGCGACTCCGCGACTGTCGCCGAGCTCCGGGCCATCCGGGAACGGGCGCTGAAGGGTGAATCGTTCGCCGAGCTTGCGCGGAAGTACTCGGAGGACGAAGACACCAAGTCGATGGGCGGAGACCTCGGTACGCTGACCATCGACCAGCTGGTGCCGGAATTCGCGGCGGAGGTCAAAGACCTGAAGCAGGGCGACATCAGCGAGCCGGTCCGCGCCACCGTCGGTACCACCTACGGATACCATATCATCTGGATGCGGAAGCGTACGCCGCCGCACGCGATGAATATGGAGCAGGACGAGCGACGGCTGGAACAGCTGGCGCTGTACGTCAAACGCAACCGGGAGAATGCGCGTTGGGTGGACGAGCTGAAGAAGACCATCTACGTCGACATCCGCCCGTGACCCCGGAGCCAAAGGAACGCTGTGGCGCACACTGACAAACATGCGGGAGATGCCGAAGGGGTACGGCAGCTGGCGACCGCGTATGCGGATCTGAAGAACGAGATCGCGAAGGTCATCGTCGGCCAGGATCCGGTGATCGAGCACCTCGTGATCGCCCTGTTGTCGCGCGGCCACTGCCTGCTCGTCGGCGTGCCCGGACTCGCCAAGACGCTGCTGATCAAGACCCTGGCGCAGGCGCTGGACCTGCGGTTCAGCCGCATCCAGTTCACACCGGATCTTATGCCGAGCGACATCACCGGCACCGAGATCATCGAAGAGAATGTCTCCACGCGGGCCAAGGCGTTCCGCTTCGTGCGGGGACCCGTGTTCGCGAACATCGTGCTGGCGGACGAGATCAACCGCACGCCGCCCAAAACGCAGGCAGCGCTGCTGGAGGCGATGCAGGAGCACCACGTGACGGCGGCCGGCGAGACGCACCTGCTGGACGAGCCGTTCTTCGTCCTCGCCACGCAGAATCCCATCGAGCAGGAAGGCACCTATCCGCTGCCGGAAGCGCAGCTCGACCGGTTCATGCTGAACCTGTGGCTCGACTATCCGTCGCACGCCGAAGAAGTGCAGATTGTGAAAGCGACGACGAGCATGTACGCCGCCACGGTACAGCGTGTACTGGATGCGGAGGACATCATCGGATTTCAGGATCTGGTCCGGCGGGTTCCCGTGGCGGATAATGTGGTGGAATACGCCGTACAGCTGGCGCACCGCACACGGCCGCAGGCCGGGGGAGCGCCCGCGTCGATCCGGAACTGGATCCGCTGGGGCGCCGGTCCACGCGCGTCGCAGTACATGGTGCTGGGTGCGAAAGCCCGCGCCATTCTGCACGGCCGGCACACGCCGGATATCGATGACATTCGGGCCATGGCGGCGCCGGTGCTGCGCCACCGGCTCGTAACGAGCTTCAACGCGGACGCCGAAGGCGTGACCGCGATTCAGATCGTTGAGAAGCTGCTCGCCGAGCAGCCGTAACACCGCGGCCCGCTGCCGCCCAAGGACCCGATGCGATGCGCATTCGTCCGCTGATCACACTGATGGTGTTGGGGGGATGGGTGATGACGGCCTTCGCCCAGACGATCCCCTCTGCGCACGTGTGGGTTTTGCTCCCGCCCGATCCCGCTGCCCAATCCGCCGTCAGCCGTTCGCCGGCCGACCTCGGCATCTCCGATCGCGCCATGCATCGCCGGGCAAAAGTGCTTCCGCCCGACCGGCTGATCGATAATGCCGATCTTCCGATCCCGGCGGAGATCCTTGACCGGATCCGCGCCACCGGCGTGCGCATCCGCACCGTCTCCCGATGGCTTCACGCGGTCTCGGTGGAAGCCACGCCCGATCAGCAGCGGTTACTCCCGTCCGCCGTCGCCGGCGTCCGGCTCGTTCCGGTCGCGGAGTTCCGCCGGCCGGCTCCGCTTCCCTCGGCCGCTCCGCTTACCGGGCTCGCCAAGTCGGGCGGCATCTCTTCGCTTCGGTACGGCCAGTCGCTGACCCAGGTCGAGAACATTCAGGTGACAAAGCTCCACGACCTCGGCATCATCGGCTCCGGCGTGCTGATCGGCATGCTCGACGACGGATTCAACTATCATCGGATACACCCCGCGCTTCGCGGCATTCAGGTGCTGGCGGAATACGATTTCGTGCAGGGAGACAGCAATACTTCCATCGCACCCGGCGAGTACTACGAGCAGGGCGATCACGGGGCAGGAACGCTGTCGGAGATCGGTGCGTTCGCTCCGGGCACGATGGTCGGTGCGGCGCCCGGCGCGGCGTTCGTGCTGGCGAAGACCGAGGTGGACAGCGTCGAGATCCACGCCGAAGAGGACAACTACGTCGCGGCGCTCGAGTGGATGGAGCGTTTGGGTGTGGATATCGCGTCGTCATCGCTGGGATACCGCGCCTTTGACGCATCGACGTACAGCTACTCGTACGGGCAGCTGGACGGGCACACGACGATCGTCGCTCAGGCCGCCGCAATCGCCGCGCGAAAGGGAGTCCTTCTATCCACGGCGATGGGAAACGAAGGATACACGTACCGGGACAGCACCGGACTCATCGTTCACGCCCCCGGCACGATCGTGTCGCCTGCCGATGCCGACAGTATTCTGGGCGTCGGAGCGACGACGGCGAACGCAGTATTGACGGGGTTCAGCGGAACGGGACCGACGGCCGACGGACGGATCAAACCGGATGTTGTCGCCCAGGGCGCCGGGATCTTCTGGGTGGACGGCGCAACGACCGACGGATACCGGTACGTGCAGGGCACGTCCTGTTCCACGCCTCTCGTCGCGGGTGCGGCGGCGCTGATCCTGTCCGCACACCCGGAGCTGACGCCGATGCAGGTTCGCGCGGCGCTCATGAACAACGCACTGCATGTGAATGACGGCACGTGGCAGACGGAGATGTATCCGAACAATTTCTACGGCGCCGGATTCATCCAGACGTTCGCCGCGGCCCTGTCGGCCGGTCCGCTCATCGCCAGTCAGCCGGTGGTGATGGTGCGGGATGGCCATTACGTCCTGTTCACCTGGATGCGCTCCACCGTGCCGCTGGTGCCGGACTCGCTGGCGTTCGAATACACCGCGCCCGGCCAGGGATTTCACCGCGTTCCCCTGGAAGCCACGACGAATCCGGACGAGTACCGGGCCGTTATTCCGGTGCAGGATATCCCGCCGGGGGCCGCCGGATACTTTGTCCTTCGCGATTCGAGCGGTGCCCGTCGCACATACCCGGCGAATGCGCCGGACAGCCTCTTTGCCGTTCAGGCAACGCCCGACAGCCTCCTCGCCAAACTGCCGACGCCCGACATGCCGATCCTGGTGCCGGCGACATACGTGCTCCGTCAGAATTTCCCCAATCCGTTCAACGGCGTGACGACCATCGAGTTCGACGTTCCGCAGACCGAGTTGGTCGAGCTTGCCCTGTTCGATCTCCTGGGCCGGCGCGTGCGCACGCTCTGGAACGGACCCGTCGTGCCGCCGTCGAAAGTGCTGACGTGGAACGGCCGGGACGACGGGGGGCATCCCGTGGCCACGGGCGTCTATTTCTACCGGCTCAAAACACCCACCTCGACGCTGACGAAGAAACTGCTGTACCTGAAGTAGTCCGCGCATGCCCGAGGTTCACCTCTCGTCCGCATTTTACCCCGTGCTGCTGATCGCGGCGGCGATCGTCTCCGTTGCGCTTGCCGTCTTTGCGTACCGTACGACGATCCCTCCCGTCCCGCCCGCCCGACGGTGGATGCTGACCGGTCTGCGCGCGGCGGCGCTGTTCCTCCTGTTTCTCCTGATCGGTGAGCCGCTCGCTACGTTCATCCATCGCTCAGATGAACCGCCGGCCGTGCTGATCCTTCTGGATAATTCACAGAGCATGGCCATCCGCGACCGGAGCGGCGACCGGCGTCAGGAATTGCGGAGTGTTCTGCAGTCGGATGCGGTGCGCACGCTGGTCTCGTCGGGCGCCGTCATTGCCCGCTTCGACCGGACCGTACGACCGCTGACCACCGCATCGCCCGATTCGCTGACATTGCAGGGAAGCCTGACGGACATCGCCGGAGCCATCCGGGACACGCGTCCGATGGGCGAGACGAAGAACATCCGCGCCATCGTTCTGGTCACCGATGGCGTGGTGACGGAAGGTGCCGATCCCGTCTCCGAAGCTGAAGCGTCCGGACTGCCGGTGTTCACAGTCGGCATCGGCGATTCGCTCGAGCAAAAAGATCTGATCGTGCGCTCGGTGCTGACGAACGACATCACCTACGTCGGCAACCGGGTCCCCGTGCAGGTGACACTGCACAGCGCCGGCTATTCCGGCGAGCGGGTGGAAGTACGATTGCGTGCCGGCGATGCCACGGTGGATCGCGCCACGCTGACGCTCGATGCCGGATCACGGGACTATCGAGTTCCGCTCTCCTTCGTTGCGCAGGCGGAAGGAAAGCAAAAACTCTCGGTGGAGGTGTCGGACCTTCCTGGTGAGCTCACGACGGCAAACAACCATGCCGTGACGTTCATCCGCGTCCTGAAGAGCAGGATGAGTGTGACCCTGCTGACCGGTCCACCGAGCGAAGATGTGGCATTCATCCGTCGATCGCTGGCGGCCGATCCGAATGTTTCACTGCAGGTCGTGACGCTGGGCCGGAGCGGAGCGTTTCCCGGTGAAACGGTCACGCCGGGAATGCTGGACACGGTGGATTGCATCGTCCTTGCCGGGCTGCCGGTCGCGGAAACGCCCGCGGCGACGATTGGCCTCGTGCGGCAGGCCGGCGAGCGGGGAACGCCGCTGCTGTTCCTGGCCAGCCGGACGATCGACCCGCAGAAGCTGCAGCTGCTCGCGCCGGTTCTTCCCGTCACCCTCGAGCAGCCGCTGGCGAACGAACTGCCGGTGTTTGTCTCCGTCCCCGATCGCCAGCGGGAGAACGCCATCATGCGCGTGACGGGCGATGGCGCTACGGATATCTGGGGATCACTTCCGCCGGTCTTCCGCTGGCAGGCGGGATACCGGGCGAAAGCGGAATCGGATGTGCTGGCATTCGTCCGCTTTCAGCGCACGACTTTGCGCGATCCGCTCATCGTGAGCCGGTCGGTCAACCGGCGGAAATCGCTTGCCGTTACGGCGTACGGATTGTGGCGATGGGACATGTTGGCCGATACGCCGCCGTCATCCACGCCGGTGCTGGATGCGTTCATCTCCAACAGCATCCGGTGGCTCACCACGCGTGAGGAGGATCGACGGGTGCGCGTGCAGCCAGTTCGGGAACAGGTCACCTCAGCCGATCCTGTGGAATTCACCGGACAGGTCTACGACGAAAGTTATCGCCCGGTGGATGATGCGCAGGTCACCGTGACGCTTCGCGCCGGCGGAAGGACGATCCCCGTAGCACTCACATCCGCCGGTGACGGACGGTATGCCGGCAGCAGCGATCCGCTGCCCGAGGGCGACTACACATTCACCGCCACGGCATCGTCGGGAGGCCGGACGATCGGCGAGGATCGCGGAGCGTTCAGCGTGGGGGGCGTGAATGCGGAGTTTCTGGAAACGCGCATGGATCGCTCTCTGCTGGAGCGGCTGGCGGTGCACAGCGGCGGCCGGTTCTATGACGCTAACTCGATCGGCGATCTGCCGCGGGACATTCGCGCGATGCCGTCATTTGCGCCCCGGGAGCAGGTTCACACATCCGAACTCGCGCTCTGGAACTCTCCATGGATGCTGATGATCGTTGTTCTTCTTTTCTCATGCGAATGGCTCTTCCGGAAGTTGTGGGGTATGATATGAGAAGAATTCTCTCCGCATTGAAAGCGCACAACGCGCTGCTTGCGTTCCTGGCGGTCGTTCTGCTATCTCGTCCGCTCTGCGCACAGGAGCGGGTGCTGGTGGACAGTCTGTTTGCGCCGTCGCTGGGAATGGAACGGACCTTCATCGTTCTTCAACCGGTCGTGCGCGACACGGCGGAGCGGTTCCCGGTGCTCTTCTTGCTGCACGGATACAGCGGCGGATACCGAGACTGGATCGACCGCACAAAGTTACGCGAGTACGTGAGAGACCTTCCGCTCATCGTGGTGCTGCCCGACGCCGACAATTCGTGGTACGTCAATTCCGCGACCAATTCTTCGCTTCGGTATGAAGATTACATTGTCCACGATCTTCGCGAAACGATCGCTGCGCGGTATCCGGTCGATACAACGCGGGAAGCGATCGCGGGACTCTCCATGGGTGGATCCGGCGCTCTGATGCTTGCGATGAAACATCCGACACTGTTCCGGTTTGCCGGCAGCTTCAGCGGCGCGTTTCCGCTCCTGCGGTTCATGGATGACTCCGTCACGCAGCCCGTGAGCCGCGGGATCGCTGCAAGTCTTCGCGCGGCGTACGGCGCTGTTCCCGGACCGGTGCGGACGGAGAACGATGTTTTTACTCTCGTGCAGCACGCCGACAGCACATGGCCGTACCTGTACATGGCGACCGGCATCCAGGATGGTTTCCGCACGTTTCTGGCGCAGCACCGGCTGCTGACGGACTCGTTGCGGGCGCACGGCGTGTCATACGAATATCATGAAACCGTGGGCGGACACAGCTGGCAGTACTGGGACCGTGAGTTGAAGCGCATGCTGCCCCGATTACGGGAGATACTGAAATTCTAACCCCTCGATCTTCCTTGCGCGGTGGGAAATCCATCCGCCGATCTCTTTTCGCAGCCGCTCTCGTTCTGGCGGGTGCGTGGACGGCGCTTTACGCTCAGCCCGCGGGACCGATTCCGACACCCCCGCCTGCCCGGATCGGAGTGTTCGTCGGTGAGTATTCTGACGGCCGGGACACGCTGGTAGTATGCGAGCGCTCCGGCGATCTGCATCTCGTGAGCCCGAAGGGGGACGAGCGGCTCGTGCTTGCCGGCGACTCGACCTTTGCGACGCAGGACCATACAACCGGAGGGAGGATTATTCGCGGCGACGATGGAACGGTCCGTGCGCTTGCATCGGACGACCGGATCTATGAACGATTGTCATACGGCACCGGGACATTTCACATCGTCCTACAGCGGCCGCTGGCGGAGCTGCGTGCAGAGGCGGAAGCCGCTCGCCCGCCCGTGGAACGCGGGACCTTCCGAACGCCGGAGCTGACCGAACTCGCTCCCCTCGATACATCGATGCGGTTTGACATCCGGTACGCCACGGAGAACAATTTCATGGGGGCGCGCTTCTACAGCCAGGCCCGGGCGTTCCTGCAGCATCCGGCCGCGGAGGCGCTGGTCCGTGCGCATCGGTGGCTGCGGCAGTTCGGCTACGGCGTGATCATTCACGACGCGTACCGTCCGTGGTATGTCACCAAAATGTTCTGGGACGCGACACCGCCGGCCCAGCGCGACTTTGTGGCGAACCCGGCCCGGGGATCGAAGCACAACCGGGGCTGCGCCGTGGACCTGAGTCTGTACGATCTTCGCACGGGGAAGGAAGTGGAGATGCCGAGCGGGTATGACGAATTCTCAACGCGCGCCTACGCGGACTTTCCCGGCGGTACCTCCCGCCAGCGCTGGTACCGGGCGCTGCTGCGTGCGGCGATGGAACGGGAGGGATTCCATGTCGAGCGCGTGGAGTGGTGGCATTTCGACTACGGCGACTGGCGGCACTATCCCATCGGGAACATTCGCTTCGAAGACATCCACTGACCCCGCGGCAATTTTCGCGCATTGCGCTTCGTGTCCATTCCTCTTTCCATCATCGTCCTTGCCGTCGTCCTCGTGCTGATCGCCGTGCGTCAGGTCGGGCGCGTCCGGTTTCAGATGTGGCAGGCGATGGCGCTGGGGGCGGTCGCCGTGCTGGTTGCCGGAGCGATCCCGCTCCGCGCCGCCCTGGAATCGGTGAACGTTGATGTCCTGCTGTTCCTGTTCGGGATGTTCGTGATCGGACAGGCCCTGGAGGAAAGCGGTTATCTCGGCCATCTGGCCTATCGCACGTTCAAGCGGGCCCGGTCCATGGATGCGCTGCTCGTGCTGGTGATCTTCGGCTTCGGGCTGGCGTCGGCGATCCTGATGAACGACACGCTGGCGATCATCGGAACGCCGGTTGTGCTGCTGCTGGCGCGGAAACACGACATGCCGCCGCGGCTCCTGCTTCTGGCGCTGGCATTCGCGGTGACGACCGGCAGCGTGATGAGCCCCATCGGCAATCCGCAGAACCTGCTGATCGCGCTGAACGGGCGGATCGGCAATCCGTTCGCGGAATTCTTCCGCTGGCTGTTCATTCCGACCGTGGTGAATCTCGCCATCGTCTTCCTGGTTCTGCGCCGCGTGTACCGGGACGAATGGCATGACGTGCCGTTGACGCACTCGCAGGAGCCGATCCATGACCGGGAGCTTGCGATGCTCTCCCGCATTTCGCTGCAGATGGTGCTCCTCCTGATCGCCGTGAAGGTGCTGATCGTTGCGTTCGGTGTGAGGATGGAGTTCCCGCTGACCGCGATCGCGCTGGTGTCGTGTTTGCCGATCCTCGTGGGGAGCCGGCGGCGGTGGGAGATTGTGCGGCGGATCGACTGGGCCACGCTGGTGTTCTTTGCGGCCATGTTCATTCTGATGGAAAGCGTCTGGCGGTCGGGATTCTTCCAGGCGATCCTGGCGCGCAGTACATTTCCGGTGACGGCGCCGGAGACGGTGCTGGCGGTGAGTACGGTGCTGAGTCAGTTTATTTCGAACGTGCCAATGGTGGCGCTGTATCAGCCGATGCTGCTGCATGCCGGAGCGGGCCTGCCGGCGTTCATGGCGCTCGCGGCCGGCAGCACGCTGGCGGGGAACGTGCTGATCCTGGGGGCGGCCAGCAACGTGATCATCGTGCAGAACGCCGAAAAGCGCTCGCATCATACGTTGAGCGTCGCGAAGTTCACCGCGATCGGGCTTCCGCTGACGATCGTGCAGTTGCTGGTGTGCTGGATATGTTTTCAGTTGTTGTGATGCGGGCCGCTTGACAGAGTCGCACGGATGTCGTACCATGGACACAAGCTGCTCAGGGGAGGTTCGGGGCGAGCAGCCGGAGGGAGTTCCTGCGAAGTTGTATAATCTCTCGTGTGATGGCGTTCCTCCGACTTTCGATGCATGCCAGAACATTCTTGGACAAAGAAATCCTTTCTAACACCCGCGGTCGATATAATCTCATGAGAATTTTGGTTGCTGCGTTCATAGCGCTCTTGGCCTTCGAAGCGACGAACTGCAAAGACAACGGGACAGCTCCTTCTCCCCCGAATGGTCCCGACACCACAAGTCGAGATTTCACAATCTCTACGCAAGAGTTCGGGGATGGTGCTGAGTCTCAGGCGGCTTTCGATGCATGGGTGTTCGGCCCCAACAACATCTGGGTGGGGGGATGGTTTGGGACAGTGGGAGCATACAACAATGTTACCATTCTCCAATGGAACGGCACCAATTGGATTCCTCGCGTGAGCGACGTCGTAAGCACGAGCTCCGGCATCTATGGCATATGGGCTCTCGACACTTCCACAATATATTTCGCGGACGTGTCCATCGCGAAGTACAAGAACGGTCAATTCTATCAACAAGAAGTGCAGAACTTGCCCTTTCAAACAGGTCAGAAGATTAAGCATGTTTGGGCCGCATCGGAAAGCAATGTGTGGGCCGTAGGAGATGCAGGATGCGTCGTCCACTACGACGGGTCGACGTGGTCCAAGATAGACTTTGACACGCAATTTCAGTTCATGGCGGTCACGGGTTCGGTATCAACCGGAATCGCATTTGCCACGGCGAGAAACATCAGGTTCAACACTCTTATCGTCAGATTAGAAGGAACCACCGCAGAAACAATCTTCCAGGGAGGCGATCAGCTCAATCCTCAAAGCATTGAATTCATGAAGATGCGAAGTGACCACGAGATACTTCTGTCTGGCGAAACAATCAGATCGTTCAACACGACAACTCTGAAGATGGACACCCTGTTCCAGCCAACCATGTATATGGGTCCAATTGGATACGCGGCCTGGAACGATGTATTCTTCTTTCTGGACTACCAAGGAGGCGGGCGAATGGTGCATTATAACGGACAAAGCTTCGCGGAGTTCGCACTACCGGCCCGACCAGATGTGTATCTCACTTGGGGGGCCTCAGCTCATGCGGGCGTCGCAGTAAGCGCCGGGATGAGCAGCAACAAGGCTCTGTTGACCATAGTCAGGAGGAGAATGCCATGAAGATGCTCAAGGTTGTGATTGCCTTGTTGTTCTTGGCGTTTGGACAGGCCTACGCAATTCTCGGGGAATTCTGATTCCATATTTGTGCCGACAAGCATACGGGGTTTACCATCCTATCAATCTACTGTGTTCGAGGCTCAAATGAAGTTACTAGTAGTCGGACTACTCGGGCTGCTAGCCGCTGAACGGATCGGCTGTGATAACGTCGCCGAGCCCTCTCCGCCCAACGGATCTGACACGACGAGCCAGAATTTCTCAATCTCCACCTGGGAATATGGCGACGGATATGAATCGAGCTGGGCAAGCAGTGCTTGGGTCTTCGATCAGAACAACATTTGGATTACGGGTTACTTTCCGGACACAGTCGGTGGACCTCCTCACAATATTCTACGATGGGATGGTGCAAAGTGGAACGGATATGGCCGTTTCTTCAACAGCAGCGGTATCAACTGCATTTGGTCGCTTGACAGTTCTCATGTCTACCTTGCGGATGGATTAGTCATCATCTATGGAGATGGCTTCTTTTCAAGACCAGATTTCACACGACTTCCATGGAGTTCGGGCCAGTCGGTCGATTACGTTTGGGCTTCTTCAGACAAGAACGTATGGGGAGTGGGTGCCTCCGGATGTGTCGTTCATTACGACGGCATTGAATGGAAAAAGATCGCATGCGATACAACTGTGAATTTTCATTCAATAACTGGTTCACCGAATTCGGGTGTGGCCTATGCGACAGGGTGGACGTTTGATTACGTGACGTATGTCGTCCGCCTGGCAGGAGACTCTGTCGAGATACTCCTTACTGGAGGCAACTCGGACCAATCGATCATCATGCCAGGATCGCTGCTCAGGTACGAGAATGAGTTATGGGTTACCGGATCTCGCATACGACTATTCCAACCCACAACCCGGTCCCTTAGCACTTTCTACACGCCCTCGGTGTATACAACTCCCATTGCAATGGCCGCTCCAAACGACATATTCATGGCTGAGAGCTATTATGGTTCGACCGTTCTGCTCCATTTCAATGGGGCGCGATTCAACGAGTTCCAGGTTTCAACCGCATCCACCTTCTGGAGTTTACCCCAAATTGTGGACACGAAGTTAAGCCAGGATCGCCTGGTGTAGTTCGTATGCCACCGGTGATTTGTAACCGAGTGAGGAGTGGCGCCTCACGCAGTTGTAGAATACTTCGAGAT
>JAKAJH010000003.1:0-12956 GCA_021813905.1 Bacteroidota bacterium
TACGGGTGCATTGCGCCGACGCTGGTATTGACGCGACAACACCTAAGATAATCAATCCTCTTCGCAATTGCAACGATCCCGCATGATGTGCGCGTGTTTGCATTTCCCTCCATCCTTGTCTATATTCATCGCAATCACATCTCTCCATTTCATCCATGACCGATCATGTGGCTGTGAAGATCACCCGCGTTGCAGAGGGGAGCGACGATATTCCGTTGCCCCGGTACGCCACCGGGGGATCGGCCGGCATGGATCTTTGCGCCGCCGTGGTCTCTGATCTGACGATTCAACCGGGAGAAACCGTGCTCGTGCCGACGGGATTTGCCATCGAACTCCCCGAGGGATACGAAGCGCAGGTTCGGCCGCGCAGCGGACTCGCCATTCGCAACCAGATCGGATTGCTGAATGCGCCGGGCACGATCGATGCGGATTATCGGGGAGAGATCAAGGTGATCCTGACCAATTTCGGGCGGACGCCATTCATTGTCCGGCGGGGGGACAGGATCGCGCAGCTCATCATCGGACGGTATTCCCGGGTGGCGTGGAGTGAGGTGGCGGAACTGAACACCACCGATCGTGGAGCGGGAGGATTCGGACATACCGGCCTTGGATCCGGGGGCCGCTGAGCCATGGCAAAGCGCACGCGTACAACTGCACGTAAGGGGGATAACGATCGCGAGACCGTCGAAAAAGAGATCCGTTGGGATTCGCTCTTTGCATCGCTGGGGCGGCTTGAGATCGTCCTGCTGGCGGGCGCCGTGTTGCTGCTGATGGTGCTGATCTACACCATTCACGCGATTCTGTCGCCGTTTCTGGTCCTGGGGGCCATCCTCTTTCTGCTGTTCCCAATGCGTCGTTATATGCTGGCCCGCAACATCATGTGGCTGGCAATTATCCTCTTTGGTCTCTGGTTCGTCGATGCGCTGGCGCCGATCCTCGCACCCTTTATCATCTCGCTGGTGTTCGCGTACATGCTGGATCCGGTCGTGGATCTGTTCGAACGGTGGGGCATTCCGCGTTGGGTCAGCGCGCTCGTGCTGATTCTGCTGTTTCTTGCCGGAATCACACTGGCGATCTTCTTCGTCCTGCCGGTGGCGGTGACGCAGCTGGAAGGGGTGCTGGATTCCCTCTCGCGCGTCACGGACGACTTCCGCAATTTCTTCTGGAACAGCAAACTGATGAAGTTGCTGGAGCGCTACGGTCTTTCGGCCGATGAGCTCCGTTCGACCTTTGCCAGCCAACTGACACCGAAGCTGGAAGATTTGCTCAAAGGTCTTGTGCGCGCCACCGGAAGCTTGATGAGCGGGATCTCGAGCTTCATCACGCAGATCTTTTACCTGATCCTGATTCCGTTCCTGACCTTCTACTTCCTGACGGACTTTCCGACGATCGGTCATCGCTTCCTGATGCTCTTTCCCCGCCGGCATCGCGGACGGATCGAAGAGTATCTGGCCAAGGCGGATGATCTGATCGGTCATTACATGCGCGGCGCCCTGCTGGTCGCACTGCTGCAGGGCATTCTGGTGTCGATTTTCTTCTCGATAATCGGCATCCGCTATGCGCTTCTCCTCGGACTGCTCGCGGCGCTGCTGGACCTGGTGCCCTACTTCGGTCTGATCGTGACGATGGTGTTTGGCGCCGCCATGGCAGCGTTCAGTGATCCGCCGATTCTGCCGAAAGTAGCGTTCGCGATCGGATGGATCGGGTTCCTCCATATCCTCGAGGTCGTTTTCCTCTCGCCCAAGATCGTCGGGAGCAAGGTGGGTTTGCATCCGTTGCTGATCATCCTTTCGCTGCTCGTCTTCATGTACTTCCTCGGATTCGTCGGACTGCTGATCGCGGTACCGACCACGGCCCTGATCATTCTGTTCGTGCGCGATTGGGAACATCGGCGCCGTGGCCCGCACGCAGCCGACTCTTCCATGCTTTCGCTCTAAATGGCTGCCGTTCTGTATCTGGTCGCGACACCGATCGGAAATCCCGAAGATATCACCCTTCGGGCCGTCCGTGCGTTGCAGGAGGCGGATCTCCTGGTGTGCGAAGAGCAGAAGGAGGGGATGCGCCTGCTCCGTCATCTCGGCATCGACAAGCCGGTCGAGCTGCTGAATGAGCACAACGAAGCGGCCGCCACGCCGGCCATTCTTCAGCAGCTCATCGACGGGAAATCGGTCGCACTCTTCTCGGATGCCGGCACGCCGGTGTTCTCCGATCCCGGCCGGCTGCTGGTCGAGCGCGCCGCCCGGAGGAATATCCGCGTGGTCCCGATTCCGGGCGCCTCATCTCTGCTGCCGGCGCTCACAGCGTCGGGCTTTCCGATCAATCGGTTCGTCTTCCACGGATTCCTGTCGCCCAAGCGGAACCGTCGCATTGTCGAACTGCAGCAGCTGCGGTCGGAAACGCGCACGGTCGTCCTCATGGACACGCCGTACCGGCTTCTGGCGCTGCTGCGTGACATCGGCGACGTGCTGGGCGATCGTCGACGGATGTGCGTGGCGTTCGATCTCACGCTCCCGTCGGAAGAGATCGTGCACGGAACGGCGCGGGAGTTGCTTCTTCACTTTTCCCGCAGCGAGCGAAAAGGAGAGTTTGTCGTGGTCCTGGAGGGCACAGGGGGCACGGAAGGGCGCCCCCAAGGACGTTTCTGACTACCGTCCTCTCCAAGCGATCCGGTGGCCCGGACAAAGAGAAAACAAAAACGCCTTCCCGAGGGAAGGCGTTCGCATGTCCTGCCTGAGAGAACAGCGGAATTACGGAAGCAGCACAGCCGTTGCGACGACGGTCGTCCACAGTCCGTTCTTGTCGCCTTCCGCGGACTGCGTCACGTTGAAGGTCCGCACGATCTTCCCCGACATTTTGAAGATCTTTTCCCGCTCGTCCCACGCGGTATTCGGATCGAACTGCACGCCCAATGTGGTGGCGAGCATGGTGGCGGCAAGATCTTCAGCGTACTCGCCGGCGCGTTCATCGGTCTCACCGAAGGGATGGTGCTCGGAGAGGTAGCCGTACACCGTATCGTCGGCGGGTTGAGCCACGCCGATGGAGGATGCGATCAGCCGGTTGGGTTCGTTGGTGGCGTTCCGGGCCATCACGCAGAACGTGATCTGCCCCGAGCTGAGCTGTTTGATCCCCTCGTCCTTGGGGATCCGTTTGCATCCTGGCGGATAGATGCTCGAAACGGTCACGATATTGCACTTCTCGATACCCGCGTCCCGCAGCGCCAGTTCGAACGACTGCAAATAATCCTTGTGCCGTCCGACCCCCTTGGTGAAAAAGATCTTCGTTGGTGTAAACACTTCGTTCTCTCCGCCAGAAATGTGATTGTACGCTTACTTGTAAACTCTGAGGAACTTCCGTTTCCCCACCTTGAGCACGAACGGGGATGTCGCCGGGATCGGCGCGTTCGGATCGGTGACCTTCTCACCGTCCACCGACACGCCGCCCTGATCGATCAGCCGGCGCGCTTCGCTCCGCGATGCGGCCAGCTTCACCTCTGCGAGCAACGCCGTCATGGTGGACGAAGCCGACGATCCGTTGAGCCGCCATTCATCGATCTCGTCGGGCACCGCCTTCTCGATGAAGATGCGGTCGAACTCCGCCTCAGCCTGCGCGGCCGCCTCGGCGCTGTGATACATCCGCACAATCGTCCGCGCCAGCTCGCGCTTCACGTCCCGCGGATTGCGGGCCGCGTCCGTCAATTGTTTCCTGATCCGCTTGAGTTCGGATTCGGGAACGTCCGTGACCAGCTCGAAGTATTGAGCGATGAGTGTGTCGGGGATCCGGAGCGTCTTGCCGTACATCTCTTTCGAGGTGTCACCGAGGGCGATGTAATTGTCGAGGGACTTGCTCATCTTTTCGACCCCGTCCGTTCCGGGCAGGATCGGCATCGTGAGGATGACCTGCGGCTCGAGGCCGTACTCGCGTTGGATGTCGCGTCCGACGAGGAGGTTGAATTTCTGATCCGTCCCGCCGAGCTCGACGTCGGCGCGGATAGCGACAGAGTCCATCGCCTGAGCGAGCGGATAGAGGAACTCGTGCACGCTGATCGGCTCGCCCGCCTTGTACCGGATCGTGAAGTCGTCCCGTTCCAGCATGCGCGCCACGGTGTACTTGCTCGCAAGCTTGATCACGTCCGAAAAGCTCATCGGGCTCAGCCACTCGGAGTTGTAGACCATCCGCACGCGCTTCGATGACAGAATGCGTGTAGCCTGTTCAAAGTAGGTCTGTCCGTTGATGCGGGTCTCTTCGAGGGAAAGGGCCGGGCGGGTCTTACTGCGGCCGGACGGATCGCCGATCATTCCCGTAAAATCACCGACGATGAGCACCGCCTGGTGGCCGAGCTCCTGGAACTGACGGAGCTTCCGCAGCACCACCGAATGTCCGAGATGGAGATCCGGGCGACTGGGGTCACATCCGAGTTTGATCGTGAGCGGGGTGTGTGTGGTAATGGACCGTTCGAGCTTTCGAACCAGGTCATCTTCGGGGATGATTTCATCCGTTCCCCGACGGATGATGTCCATCTGTTCATTCAGAGGGGGGAACAATTTCTACGTGTGGCTCCTTTTGACGCGATCGAGATGGCGCTTCGCATCGCGCTCGGCGATGGCGGCACGCTTGTCGTAACTCTTCTTGCCTTGGGCGACCGCGAGTTCAATCTTCGCGTACGGCCCTTTGAAGTACACCGCGAGCGGAACCAGGGTCAGTCCGCGCTCCGCGCCCTTCGTCAGCAACTTGCGGATCTCCCGCCGCTGAAGAAGGAGTTTCCGCGGCCGCCGGGGATCGTGATTCGAAATGGCCCCGTGCTCGTAGGGACTGATGTGCATGCCCTCGAGCCAGACCTCGCCGCGTCGGATCACGGCGTAGCTATCCTGCAGGTTGGCTGTCCCCGCGCGAAGCGACTTGACTTCCGTGCCCGTCAGCACGATGCCGGCCTCCACGGTCTCGAGAACGAAGTAGTCGTGCCGGGCTTTCCGGTTCGAGACCACGATGCGACCTTCATTCTCCGCCTTCCCGCTTGGCATTTCTATCAACTTAACGCAAATCAAAAAAAGAATCAATAAATCCGTCATTGCCGTCGCGTCCATGGTGATCTCGCGTACACACTGCGCGGCGAGCGAACTCCTTCTCGTGAAGGCTCACGCTCGACGACGGTGAAGGAGGGGGAACAGTGCATCCCGAAAAAGCGTTGTGTTGATACACGAAGGATGAGCCGGGCCGTCCGAAGCGTTGGTTGCCTTTCCTGGCACTTCTGAGTATATTTTCAGAGTTCGCGCACAGAAAGGACCTCGATGGCAGAACGACAATTCGACGTGACGGTGATCGGTTCGGGACCGGGCGGCTATGTGGCGGCCATCCGTGCCGCGCAACTGGGCATGAAGGTCGCCTTGGTGGAGCGGGACAAATTGGGCGGTGTGTGCCTGAATTGGGGCTGCATTCCTTCCAAAGCCCTTCTGAAGAGCGCGGAACTGTTCACGGCCCTCCGGAAATCGGAAGAATTCGGCATTTCGGCCAAAGAAGTGACGTACGACTTCGGCAAGATCATTGCCCGGAGCCGGGGTGTCGCCGACCGGATCTCCAAGGGGGTCGAATATCTGATGAAGAAGAACAAGATCGAGGTCATTCCGGGTACGGCGAAACTGACCAACCGGACCACCGTCGAGGTTTCGCGGGACGGCAAGGTTGCGGAGACGATCAAATCGAAGAATATCATCATCGCGACGGGCGCACGACCACGCTCGATTCCCGGCGTGGCGATCGACCGGAAAACTATCATTACAAGCTCCGAGGCCATGACGCTGCCGCAGCAGCCGAAATCGATGATCGTGATCGGCGGCGGCGCGATCGGGATCGAATTCGCGTACTTCTACAATGCTTTCGGCACGAACGTGACGGTGGTGGAGATGATGCCGTCGATCCTGCCGCTGGAGGACAAAGAGATCACGAAGATGCTGGAATCCAGCCTTCGCAAGGCCGGCATCACCATCCTGACCGCGACAAAGGTCGAAGGCGTTCAGGTGAAGGACGGCGCGACCGTGAGCGTCTCTGGTCCGGACGGCAAGAAGGAGCTGAAAGGCGATGTGGTGCTGATGGCCGCGGGCGTGCAGGCGAACGTCGAGAACCTCGGACTTGAAGCCGCCGGCGTCAAGGTGGAGAAGGGGTTCATCGTGGTGAATGAATTCGGGAAGACTAACGTCGACGGCGTGTATGCCATCGGCGATGTCGCGGGACCGCCGCTGCTGGCGCATGTGGCGAGCCGCGAAGGCATCACGGCAGCAGAGCATATTTCCGGCCGCGCAAAACACGGCGTTGACCGCACGAACGTGCCCAGTTGCACATACTGTCAGCCTCAGGTGGCCAGCGTCGGCCTGACCGAGGAAGCGGCCGTCGCAAAGGGCTATCAGGTGAAGGTCGGCAAGTTTCCGTTCCGGCCGTTGGGCAAAGCAATGGCGATCGGCGAGACTGAGGGCACGGTCAAGCTTGTGTTCGACGCGAAGTATGGCGAGTTGCTCGGCGCTCACATCATCGGCGCAGAAGCGACGGAGATGATCGCCGAGCTCGGTGTAGCGAAAGCGTTGGAGACGACCTGGGAGGAACTGCACAGCACCATGCACGCCCATCCGACCCTTTCGGAAGCGGTCATGGAAGCAGCGGGGCAGGCGTTCGACGCGGCGATCCACATCTGAACACTGGAGCGGAGATCAGGCGCGCCACTGTGCCAACGGTGATTCTGACACACCTCGGCCGCACCCGCTATGCGGATGCCTGGGAGCTTCAGCATCGGCTCTGGGATGCGCGTTGCGGGGGGGCGGTGGGGGATCTCCTGCTGTTCACCGAGCATGAGCATGTCTACACGCTCGGAAGATCCGGCGACGAAAATCATCTCCTGGCATCGGCGGACGAGCTGAAAGCCCGGGGTGCGGAATTCTTCCCGATCGACCGCGGCGGCGACATCACCTACCACGGACCCGGCCAGGTGGTCGGCTATCCGATCCTCGACCTCAACGGATTCACGCCTGATCTTCATCGCTACCTCCGATCGCTCGAAGAAACGATCATCCTCGCGCTCCGCGATTTCGGCATCAGCGCCGGGCGCGAAGAAGGGATGACCGGCGTCTGGGTCGGCGGCGAGAAGATCGCGGCCATCGGCGTAAGAGTGAGCCGGTGGGTGACGATGCATGGGTTCGCGCTCAACGTCAACACCGATCTGACGATGTTCGACCGGATCATTCCGTGCGGCATCTTCCACAAAGGTGTGACGTCGATGCAGCGCCTGCTGGGCCGGACGGTCCCGCTGCAGGATGTGGAAGCGAGCCTGTCGCGCGCCTTTGCGCAGGTGTTTGCGTGTGAACTGACGTCCGTCCCGGCAGGGCAACTGATGGAGACGCTGAAGACGACATCAGAAACGGCGACTGCGGTACCGGTGGAGAGCGGATTGCAGAGGAGCGAGTAACCGCATGGGGAAGACGCAGAGCGAAACGGCCACGAAACAGGCGGATGTTCACGGTCTGACGCGCGAAGATCTGCTGCGCGTGTATCGCACGATGGTGCTGTCACGGGCGATGGACGACAAGCAGATGAAGCTGCTGAAGCAGGGCAAGGTCTTCTTTCATATCGGAGGTTCCGGACACGAAGCCGCGCAGATCGCCGCGGCCAGCGCGCTCCGGCCGGGAGTGGATTGGGCGTGTCCGTACTACCGCGATCAGGCCTTCGCGCTCCGGTACGGCATGGCGCCGGAAGAGATCTTCCTGGCGGCATTGCATCGCGCCGAGGATCCTGCGACCGGCTCGCGTCAGATGCCGGGTCATTTCGGCCGTCGGGACCTGCGCATCGTCAATCAATCAAGTCCGACCGGCACGCAGTATCTCCAGGCGGTGGGTCTGGCGCTGGCGGCGAAGAAAGAACAGAGCGACGAGGTCGTCTATGTCTCCTCGGGAGAAGGGGCGACCAGCGAAGGCGAGTTCTTCGAGGCGGTGAACTGGGCGGCGCGCGAATCGCTGCCGGTGATCTTTTTCATTCAGGATAACAAGTACGCCATTTCGGTCCCCGTGACGTCCCAGACCGCCGGCGGATCGGTCTTCGAAGTGACGAAGGGTTTCCGCGGACTCGAGCGGTTCAACTGTGACGGGACTGATTTCTTCGAGACGTTCGAAGTGATGCAACAGGCGGTCGAACGGGCCCGCACAGGACACGGACCGTCCCTGATCCTGGCGCACGTCGTGCGACTGCTGCCGCACTCGTCCTCGGATGATGACCGCAAGTACCGAAGCAAGGAAGAACTCGATCAGGACCGGCAGCACGACCCCGTTCCCCGGCTCTCGCGGTATCTCATTGAGCAGGGATTTCTGACGGAGAAGGAGTCGGCCGCGCTGCAGGAAGAGATCCGGACGACGGTCGATGCCGCCGCGGATTGGGCTGAATCGCGCCCGATGCCCGGAGCGGCAACCGTCACGGATCACGTCTACGGGGATGCTCATGCGACGCCCCCGACGGATTTCGTGGAGCCGGAGCACACCGGACCGAAGATCGTGCTGGTCGACGCGGTCAATCACGCGCTCATGGAAGAGATGGCGCGGAACCCGCGCATGGTGATCTTTGGCGAGGATGTCGCGGATAAGAAGGGCGGGGTGTTCACGGCGACAAAGGGACTTTCGAGCGCATATGGCACCGAGCGCGCATTCAATTCACCGCTGGCCGAGGCGAGCATCGTCGGCGTGGCGATCGGCATGGCGTTGAAAGGATGGATCCCTGTGCCGGAGATTCAATTCGGCGATTACATCTGGCCGGCGTTCATGCAGATCCGCGACGAGATGGCGATGATGCGCTATCGGTCGAACAATGCGTGGACTTCCCCCGTCGTCATTCGCGTGCCTGTCGGCGGATACATCCACGGCGGCCATTATCACAGCCAGAGCATCGAAGCGTTCTTCGCGCACATTCCGGGCCTGCGCATTGCATTTCCCTCGACGGCGGCGGACGCAAAAGGACTGCTGAAAGCGGCGATCCGCGGCGACGATCCGGTCATATTCATGGAGCACAAGGGACTGTACCGCCAGGGCTATGCGGCGACTCCGGAGTCGTCGGCGGACTACGTGCTTCCGTTCGGCATCGCCGCTGTCCGGAAGGAAGGCGCAGACGTCACCATCGTGACCTACGGGGCGATGGTGCAGCAATCGCTCGAAGCGGCACGCGCGCTCGAATCAGCCGGACGGAGCGTCGAAGTGATCGATTTGCGGACGCTCAATCCGCTCGATCTGGAGACTGTGTACCGCTCGGTGCGGAAGACGAACAAGGTCATCGTTGTGCAGGAAGACACGCTGACCGGCGGCTTCGGAGCGGAAATCGCGGCCCGCATCGCCGCCGAATGCTTCGAACATCTCGACGCTCCGGTGGTCCGCGTGGGGGCTCTTGATACGCCGGTGCCGTACAGTCCGCCGCTCGAAGACGCGATGCTGCCCAACAAGAAGAAGATTCAGTCCGCGCTGGAACAACTTATCGCCTACTGAGGATCACGCCATGCGAACTGAGATCGTGATGCCCAAGATGGGCGAAAGCATTCAGGAAGGGAAGATCCTTCGGTGGGCGAAGAAGGTTGGCGAGCCGATCCGGAGGGACGAGACGATCCTGGAGATCAGCACCGACAAGGTGGATTCCGAAATTCCGTCGCCGGTCGGAGGCATTCTGGCGGAGATCGTCGTGGCGGAGCAGGAAACGGTTCCGGTGGGTACCGTCATCGCGTACGTCGAGACGGATGCGAACGTGAAGGTGCAAGCCACGAGTCCCCCTGTGGTTGCTCCGGCGCCCATTGCCACGGAGCCAGCGGCTGTACCTGCGGAGGCAGTTGCCGCCGTCCAGTATCGTCCGGCGGATGTTCAAACTGATCGGTTCTACTCGCCGCTGGTGCGGTCCATCGCGCGGGCGGAAGGGCTCTTGCACTCCGATCTCGATCGCATCGTCGGAACGGGGGTCAACGGTCGGGTGAGCAAGCTCGATGTGCTGCAGTACCTTCAGACACGCGGTGGCGCAGCGCCCTTCGCAGGCAACGCAAGCCCGGCAGCACGGCGGAACGAGCAGCCGCGCCCCGTGCAACCGTTGCAGGAACGGACCGTCCCGATGGACAATGTCCAACGGAAGATGGCGGAGCACATGGTCCGCAGCGTTCACACGTCTCCGCATGTGGCGGCGATCGACGAGGCGGACATGTCTGCAATCGTCGCGTACCGCAACCGGGAAGCGGCGGTATTCGAGCGGCGGGAAGGATTCAAGCTGACATTCACGCCCTTCTTCGCGGCGGCGGTCACGCAGGCGCTGCTGGAATTTCCCATCGTGAACAGCTCGGTTGAAGGCGATTCGATTCTCTACAAAGGCACGGTCGATCTCGGGATCGCGGTTGCCTCGCCGACGGGTCTGATCGTGCCGGTTGTCCGACGGGCGCACGAGAAGACTTTCCTGCAGCTCGCCCGGGCCATCAACGATGTCGCCATGCGGACGCGCTCCCGCAAGCTCATGCCGGACGAGGTGCTCGGCGGGACATTCTCGATCACGAATTATGGTGTGTTCGGCAACATCATTGGCACGCCTATCATCAATCAGCCGCAAGTCGCGATCCTCGGTGTGGGTGCCGTGAAGAAGCGCCCGATGGTCGTGACGGACGCCGGGGGGGATGATGCCATCGGCATCCGGTCGATGGTGTACCTCACGCTGTCCTTTGATCATCGCATCGTGGACGGCGCCATCGGAGGACAGTTCCTCTCGCGGATACGGCAATACCTCGAACAATTCGATTTCACAAAGGTGGTGTAACGTGGGCTCTGTCATCCAGGGAATTCCGTCCGATCCGCAGAAGAAGCTGCCGCAGCGCCGGCCCGAGTGGCTCAAAGCAAAGGTGCCGTCGGGCAAGGAGTATGTGCGTCTCGAGAACATCATGCGTTCGCATCGGCTCCACACGGTGTGTGAGGAGGCCCGGTGCCCGAACATGGGAGAATGCTGGACCCTGGGTACTGCAACTTTCATGATTCTTGGCGATATTTGTACGCGCTCGTGCGGATTCTGCGCCATCAAGACCGGTCGGCCGGAATACGGATTGGATTGGGATGAGCCCCGGCGGGTCGTTGAAGCGATCGAGCTGATGAAGATCCGGCATGCGGTGATCACCTCCGTTAATCGCGACGAGCGCAAGGACGGCGGCGCACCGATCTTCGCCGAGACCATCCGGTTGATCCATGAGCGGACGCCCGGCTGCACGGTCGAGGTGCTGATCCCGGATTTCAAGGGGAGCGAAGAGGCGCTCGTGATCGTTCTGGACGCGAAGCCGGAGATTCTGAATCATAATCTGGAAACGGTCCCGCGGTTGTACCGGACCGTTCGTCCCCAGGCGAACTACCGGCAGTCACTCCAGGTGCTGGAGCGCTCAAAGGCGCGCGGCGCGGTGACGAAGACCGGATTGATGCTCGGCATCGGAGAGCGAACGGAAGAGGTGATCGAAGTGATGCGGGATGCGCGTTCGGCGGGCTGCAATATCCTGACACTGGGTCAGTATCTGCAGCCGACGAAGGATCATCTTCCGGTCGACCGGTTCGTGCACCCGGATGAATTCCGGATGCTCCGGGATCGGGGGCTTGAGATGGGATTTCGACATGTGGAATCCGGACCGCTGGTGCGCAGCTCGTATCATGCGGCTGGTCAGGTGTAAATGAACTCATGATCACGCGTTACGGCTATGATGTCTTCTTCACGGTGACGACGATCTGCGTCGTGGTCATCGTCCTGGCGCTGTTGTTCGTGGAGCCGCGGTTCCTCCGCTGGTTGCTGGCGGCAGCGGCGGGCGTCCTGTTCCTTCTGACGCTGTATTTTTTCCGTGATCCGGATCGGACGACACCGGCGGGAGACGCGCTCGTCATCGCTCCGGCGGACGGAACGATCATCCAGATCAAACACGTCGACGAACGGGAATATCTGCACGGTCCCGCGACGCTGGTGAGTATCTTCATGTCGCCGCTGAATGTGCATGTCAATCGCACGCCGGTCGCCGGAACAGTCGGCTATACGCGGTATGTTGCGGGCGAATACTTCGCCGCCTTCGAGGAGAAAGCCTCGGAAAAGAATGAGCAGATGATCATCGGCCTGGAGAATCCGGCGGGCCGGGTGCTGTTCAAGCAGATCGCCGGATTCTTGGCACGTCGGATCGTGTGCACGCTCAAGCCCGGAGACACCGTCCGGGCGGGCGAGCGGTTCGGCATGATCAAGTTTGGCTCGCGGGTCGATGTGTTCCTGCCCGCGACGGCAACGGTGCGCGTGACGATCGGACAGAAGATGGTGGCAGGAGAGACCGTGCTCGCGCAACTTCCTTCCACGACTGTGGAGTCCAAATCACTATGAAGATCACCCGAGCGGTGGTCCCGAGTCTCTTTACGACTCTGAACATCTTTTGCGGTTTCCTTTCCATCGTCCACGCCCATCAGGGGCAAATCAGCGCGGCGGCGGCCTTCATCATGCTGGCGGCGGTCTTTGATTCTCTGGACGGCATGATGGCGCGCATTACGCGCTCCTCGAGCCAGTTCGGCGTGGAACTCGACTCGTTGGCCGATGTCGTGTCATTCGGCGCGGCGCCGTCGTTCCTGGTGTACCGGGCATCGCTGTATCAGTGGGAGAACTGGGGTCTGATCATCGCGTCGCTCCCGCTGGTCCTGGGCGCCATTCGGCTCGCGCGGTTCAACGTCCAGCTGGTGGGATTTGATAAGGACCATTTCAACGGATTGCCGATCCCGATGCAGGCCATCACGGTGGCGGCATTTCTGCTGCAGTACTTCGCGGATGCCACTGGATTGGCTGCGTGGTCGCGTGACGTATTGCCGGTGCTTGTGATCGGGCTTTCGTTGCTGATGGTGAGCCGCGTCAAGTACGACACTCTGCCCAAGTTTTCGAAGAAGCAGCTCGTCGCGCATCCGTGGAAAGCGGTCAGT
>JAKAJH010000003.1:12966-132105 GCA_021813905.1 Bacteroidota bacterium
GCCGTGGTTGCCGCCCTGGTGGTGGTATTCTCGAAGGCGACGCTGCTGTTCCCGGTGCTACTGGCGTTCATTCTGTTTGGTGTTCTCCGGTCAGCGCTCCGCTGGCTGGGTGCCTGGTCGTCCCGTGCCGAACACCTGGAAGATCGGGACGAAGAGGTCTCCAGTATCGACATTTAACTCCGGGAGTTCCGCGTGTTCCATGCCACAGTCTCGGTAACGCTCCGATCGTCCATCCTCGATCCGCAGGGAAAGGCCGTGGAGCACGGCATTCATTCGCTCGGGTTCGATGCGGTTGCGAATGTGCGAATGGGCAAGCTGATTGAAATGGACGTGGATGCCGCCACCGAGGCGGAGGCGCGTCACATGGCCGAAGAAGTTGCCCGCAAACTGCTGGCCAATCCGGTGATGGAAGATTTCCGGATCGTGCTGACCCCGACGGAACGGACGGTACCCTCGTGAGCCGGGTCCGCTTCGGCGTCGTTGTCTTCCCGGGATCGAACTGCGATCACGATGCGCACTACGTCGCGGGCGACGTGATGGGACAGGAGGCGCGCTTCATCTGGCATAAGGAAGGATCAATCGGCGATGTCGATGTGGTGATCCTTCCGGGCGGATTCTCGTACGGAGACTATCTGCGCTGCGGTGCGATCGCGCGCTTCTCGCCGGTGATGAAGGATGTTGTGCGATTCGCCAACGCGGGCGGCCGGGTCATCGGCATCTGCAACGGATTCCAGGTCCTGACTGAAGCCGGGCTGTTGCCGGGCGTGTTGCTGCGCAATGAATCGCTGCGGTTCATTTGTCGCTCCGTTCATTTGCGGGTGGAGAATGCGCGAACGGATTTCACGAACGCGTGCCGCGCGGGCGATGTGCTGGAAATCCCCATCGCACATGGGGAGGGAAACTATTTCGCGGATGCTGACACGATCCACCGGCTCGAGGATCGCAACCGGATCGTATTCCGGTACTGTGAGCCGGACGGGACGATCTCGGCCGCCGCGAATCCCAACGGATCCATTTCGAATATCGCGGGGATCATCAACGAAGGCGGCAACGTGCTCGGGATGATGCCGCATCCGGAGCGGGCAGCGGATCCCGCGCTCGGCCATACGGATGGACGGAAAGTGTTCGACTCCATCCTCCGCGCGGTGCTGCACGACGAGGCGCCCGCGGCCATTCTTTCAGACAGGAGCTAGCTATGTTCGGCAATCTCGGCGGATCGGAACTGTTCCTCATTCTTCTCATCATCCTCGTGTTCTTCGGGGCGAAGAAGCTTCCGGAACTTGCCCGCGGCCTCGGCCAGGGCATCAAAGAATTCCGGAAAGCGGCGCGCGATGTGCAGGACGAGGTGGAGAAGGAAGCGAAACAGATCGACGACAAGTCGGACAAGTCCACCAAGTAGCCTGTTTCCATTGCGGCGGCCGACCGGGCCCTTCCGGCGGCTTCCGCGTGTACATCGGGAACTTTGCAGGGCATGAGGGACTTCGACGACATCCGACGCGATCTCGCGGCCGGCACCGCGACTGTCGAGTCGATCACGCGCGACTATCTTGCGTCCATCGGGCGGCAGAGCGGGCTGAACGCTTTTCTGGCGGTATTTTCGGAGTCGGCGGTCGAAGCGGCGAGAGAGGTGGATCGGAAGCGATCGAACGGAACCGCCGGTTCGCTTGCGGGCATGGTTGTGTCCGTCAAGGATGTGCTTGCCATGAAGGGGGAGCGCCTGACCTGCGGATCGAAGATACTCGACGGATTCATCGCGCCGTACGACGCGACCGTGATTGCACGGCTTCGGGCGGCCGATGCGGTGCTGATCGGCAAGTGCAACATGGATGAGTTCGCGATGGGATCGTCCACGGAACACTCCGCCTTCGGCCGTGTGCATCTTCCGGAGGACGAAGCGCGTGTCCCGGGCGGTTCCAGCGGCGGGTCCGCAGTCGCAGTCTCGGCCGGCATGTCCACGGCGTCGCTCGGTTCCGACACCGGCGGGTCGATCCGCCAACCGGCCGCGTTCACCGGCGTTGTGGGATTGAAGCCGACGTACGGACGGGTTTCGCGGTACGGACTGGTGGCATTCGCATCGTCGTTTGACACAATCGGTCCGTTCGCCTCACGAGTGCGGGACGCCGCTCACGTGCTGCAGACGATTGCCGGGTACGATCCGTACGATGCGACGTCATCGGCCGTTCCGGTGCCGGAGTACGCGTCGGCGCTGACGGGTGAAGTGAAGGGATTGAAGATCGGAATTCCGCGGGAGTACTTCGGACCCGGTCTGAATGATGAAATCCGCTCGGCGGTGGATGCCGCTCTTCGGACGCTTCGTGAGCATGGGGCGGCGGTGACGGAAGTCTCGCTCCCGCATACGGAGTACACGATCGCCGCCTACTATGTCCTGGCGACCGCCGAAGCATCGTCCAATCTCGCGCGATTCGACGGCACTCGCTACGGGTTTCGGGCTCCGGAGGCTGCCGAACTGAACGGATTGTATGTCCGCTCGCGGACGGAAGGATTCGGACCGGAAGTGCAACGACGCATCATGCTGGGAACGTACGTCCTCTCCGCGGGATATTATGATGCGTACTATCGTAAGGCTCAAAAGGTCCGTCGGCTGATCGCGCAGGATTTCGATCGGGTGTTTGCCGCGGTCGACTGCCTGCTTACGCCGACGACACCGACAACGGCATTTCGGGCCGGTGAGAAGACGGATAACCCGTTGGCGATGTACTTGTCCGATATATACACGACCTCAGCGAATCTGGCCGGCATACCGGGCATCAGCGTTCCCGTCGGTCGTGACCGCCGGGGATTGCCGATCGGTGTCCAGATCCTGGGAAAGAAATTCGACGAATCAACCATTCTGCGTGTCGCCGACGTGCTTGAATCGGCACACGCGCAATGATCACTTACTGAACGGAATGCAGACGCTATGAGCATCCTTGTCGGCAAAAAGACGCGCCTTGTGGTCCAGGGGATCACCGGCGGTGAAGGTACCTTCCACACGAAACAAATGATCGAATACGGCACGAACGTCGTCGCAGGTGTGACGCCGGGAAAGGGCGGGACGACCTACTCGGGAAATGAGCGAGATCAGTTCCCGCGGCCTGTGCCGGTCTTCAACAGCGTCGCCGATGCGGTGGCGAAGACGAAGGCGGATACCTCGATCATTTTCGTCCCCGCGGCATTCGCTGCCGATGCGATCATGGAGGCGGCCGATTCCGGCATCCGGCTCATCGTGGCCATCACCGAAGGTATTCCAGCCGCGGACATGGTGCGCGTCTACGACTATTTGAAGGGCAAAGACGTGAGCCTGATCGGTCCCAACTGTCCGGGCATCATCACGCCGGGCGGAGCGAAGATCGGGATCATGCCGGGGTTCATTCATCTTCCGGGACGCGTGGGCCTCATCTCGCGCAGCGGAACACTGACGTATGAAGCCGTGTCGCAGCTGACCGCGCTCGGACTCGGACAGTCCACCTGCATCGGCATCGGCGGTGATCCCGTCATCGGCACCCGGTTCATCGATGCCATGAAGCTGTTCAATGCCGACAAAGGCACCGATGCGATCGTGATGATCGGTGAGATCGGCGGGACGGCGGAGGAAGAGGCGGCCGAGTACATCCGCGCGCATGTGAAGAAGCCGGTCATCGGCTTCATCGCCGGTCAGACGGCGCCGCCGGGCCGCCGGATGGGACATGCCGGGGCGATTATCTCGGGCGGCAAAGGAACGGCCGCGGAGAAGATGGCGGCCATGAAGAAGGCGGGCATCATCGTGGTGGACAGCCCCGCCGTGATCGGCGAGACGGTGGCGCGCGCACTGCGCAAATCCGGCCGCAGGACAACGGCGAAGCGTGTGACGGCGAAACGAAAGCCCCGCGCAGCGGCACGCAAGCCCGCCCGGAAACGCAAGTGAGTTGTCTCTCTCATCATTCCACGTGTTCGAAAGGAGCAGGAGTACCCGATGGCAATTGAACGTACGCTCGCGATTCTGAAACCGGATTGTGTCCGCAAAGGTCTGCAGGGAGAAGTGCTCTCGCGGATTCAGAAGGCGGGCTTCAAGGTTCTTGGCTTCAAACAGATCCGCCTCACGAAGGAGACGGCCGGCGCATTCTACGCGGTGCATAAAGGACGCCCGTTTTACGAGGGGCTGGTTGAGTTCATGACCAGCGGTCCCTGCGTCCCGGTTGCGCTTGAGAAGGAGAATGCGGTGGCGGACTTCCGCACGCTCATCGGCGCCACAGATCCGAAAGAGGCAGCCGATGGTACGATCCGCAAGCTGTTCGCCGACAACAAAGGCGAGAACATTGTGCACGGTTCGGATTCGGCTGAGAATGGCCGCGTCGAAGTGGCGTTCTTCTTCTCGTCCGCGGAACTGGTGTAGGCTGATCATCCGGCCCTGCCGCGAGCGTCACGGCGGGGCCTCCGTTGTTCTTCCCATGCCACTCTCCCGTTGGAAAAAGCGCTCTGAACGCGTGGTCTTCCGGAATCCGTGGTGGACGTATAAGCAGGACGAAACGATCCTGCCGAACGGCTCGCCCGGCGAGTACCATTACGTCCACACGTATGGTTCCAGCTGCGTTCTCCCGGTCTTCCCGGACGGGCGCATCGTGCTGGTGAATCAGTACCGCTATCTTGCCGACCGGGAAAGCCTCGAATTTCCCTGCGGAGGCGTCAAGGAAGGACAGTCGTACGATGAGACTGCGGTCCAGGAACTGGCCGAAGAAGCGGGCTACCGCGCTGCCGACTGGATGATCGCGGGGGAATTCAATCCGTACAACGGCGTGACTGACGAGATCTGCCGGGTCCACATCGCCCGGGCGCTGGTGCAGACCAACGCAACGCCGGATGATACGGAAGAGTTCGAGCGCGTGGTGCTCACCCCGGACGAAATTGACGCACGCATCATCGCGGGCGTGATCTGGGACGGCATGACCATCGCCGCCTGGACGATCGCCCGGCCGCACCTCTGACGCGGAATCTTCCGCCCACCAACGAGGAATCCTCCCATGTCCATTCGCCGATCGCTTCTGCTTCTTTCGATTCTGATGCTTCTGCCACTGCTGCTCCTCTCGCAGGTTCGGGTGGGAGCCGATCTGCTGCTCGCCAAAGAACAATCGCTGATCACGGGAAAGCGGGTCGGACTGATCACCAACCATACGGCACTGCTGGCCGACGGGCGTCATCTGGCTGATGCGATCGCTGCGCTGCCCGACGTGAAACTCGTGGCCCTCTTCGGACCCGAGCACGGTGTTCGGGGCGACGCGGCGGACGGCGCGACCATCGGGAACGGCGTCGATCCGAAGACCGGTGCGCCGGTCTATTCCCTGTACGGCCGCATCAACAAACCCACCGACGAGATGCTGAAAGGCGTCGATGTCCTTCTGTATGACATCCAGGATGTCGGTGTCCGTTTCTATACGTTCGAGAGCACGCTCATTCTCGGTATGGAAGCCGCCGCGGAACATCACATCCCTTACATCGTGCTCGACCGGCCGAATCCGATCACCGGAATGCGCGTGGAGGGGCCGCTCCGGGTCGATTCGCTGCGGTCGTTCGTCGGCTGGCTGCCCGTGCCGATTGCGCACGGGATGACGGTGGGAGAGCTGGCGACCATGGCCAACGAGGAAGGATGGCTGGCGCATGGCATCAAAGCCGATCTTCACGTGGTGCGGATGGAGGGATGGAAACGGTCAATGTGGTACGACGAGACGGGACTGCGCTGGGTGAAGCCGTCGCCCAATATGGCGACGCTGCGGACGGCGATCGTCTATCCCGGGACGTGCCTCGTGGAAGGGATCTCGGTGGCCGAAGGAAGAGGGACCGATCGGCCGTTCGAGTGGCTGGGTGCGCCGTTCATCGACGGCGATCGTTGGGCGCAGGCGCTGAATGGCCTCGCGCTCCCCGGCGTGCATTTCGAGCCGATCACCTTCGTGCCAAAAGAGATTCCCGGGGTCGCGTCCAATCCCAAGTTTCGGGATCGGCACTGCTCCGGCGTGTTCGTCGACGTGACGGATCGCAATCGGTACGAAGCGGTTCGAACCGGGATCGCCATTCTGTCGACCATACGGTCGCTGTATCCGGACAGTGTTCAGTGGAGAGGAAGCATTGATCGGCTTGCGGGGACTCCAGACGTGCGTCGCGCGATCGACCAGGGAGTCGATGCGGATTCATTGTGCGCGCGCTGGAAACCGGAGATCAACCGGTTCCGGAACATCCGGGAGAAATACTTGCTGTACTGACCGCGCTGATCGTGGAACAAGGGGCGGGGACCGATCGAAGCGGAGCTATCGGCTGACTGCTTCGCGGTCCAGTCCCGTCCCGAGGGGGAATTCGGCGGAAATCGAAACCGGCAATTTCCCGTGGACCGGGATCTCGCCGAACAATGCGCGCGCGGCCGCTTCCTGAAGAACCTCGGCGTTGTCGTACGCGCAGACGTATGTGGAAAGCCCGGGGATGGTTCCTCCGGCGTACGGACTTCCGAATGACACCAGCACCACTCGGGGATTCGTCCGGACAAGTCGTGTGAGGAGATCTCGTTGGGCCGGCGGCAGATCCACGGTACCGCTGGCCATGAAGATCCGCACGTACGCGCTGACGATCACCGTCTCACTTCGTTCTGCCTCCTCAAGGATCTTCGCGATCACGTCGGGCGTGAGCGTGTCGGGAACGTCGAAGACGGAAACGTCTGTCGATCGCTTCTGCACCTCCGCCGGGAACGTAACGCTCGTCCGTGACATCAGCGCCTGACCCGCCTGATTGTCGAGGGTGAGCAACAACGTGCGCGCGGCGGGATGAAGGGGGAGGATCGTGCGCTCGTCATTCACGAGTGTGATGCAGGATGCCGCCAGATTCCTGGCCCGCTCGAGGTTCCTGGGTGCTCGCAGTGTCCGCCCCAGGGCCGATTCGTCCACGGAGTATCCCTGCCGGACGCCCCCCTGCGACTTGGCGCGCAGGATCCGTCGGACCGATGCATCGAGCCGTTCCCTGGAAATGCGTCCGTCCTGGACGGCTGCCAGCAGCGAGTCATACGCCGCCCGGACGCTCTCCGGCCACACCACCAGATCGACGCCTGCCATGATCGTCCGGATTGCCGCTTCACCCGGACCGGCATGCTTGGCGATTGCCCCCATCACCATCGCATCGGTGCAGACGAGACCGTCGAATCCGAGCCGGTCCCGCAGAACTCTTTGAACCGCGTTCCGCGAAAACGTCGCCGGCGTCGGGTCGACATCCAACGCGGGCAGCCAAAGATGGGACACCATGACAGCGGCCGGATGGTCGCGGCCGATGATCACGCGATAGGGGAGCAGCTCCGTCCGTTCGATCTTATCCATCGATCCCGCGACACGCGCCAGATCCGCGTGCGAGTCCACCGCCGTATTGCCGTGACCCGGATAATGCTTCAGCGTCGCGAGCAGTCCGTGGTCCTGATATCCGCGCACCGCAGCGGCGCCGAATTCGGCAACCCGCGCCGGATCTTCACCGAATGACCGGACATTGATGACCGGATTCATCGGATTGTCATTGACGTCGACGACGGGTGCGAAATCGATGTGCACGCCGAGCGCTCGCGCTTCTTCAGCCGTGATCGCTGCTGCTTCGTACGCGGCGGCAGGATCGCCGCTCGCGGCCAGGGCCATCGCGCCGGGAAGGTCGATTCCCCCGTCCACATGAGTCCCGGCTCCTTTTTCGAAATCCACGGCGACGAGAAGGCCATAGGGAGCGATCCGCTGCAGCTGATTGAGCTGGCGGGCGATCTCGGGCGCTTTGGCCTTGGCGAACCACAGCCCGCCGACATGATACTCCCGGACATTGCGCTCGGACTCTTCCATCGACTGATGAGCGGGCATGATAAGGTGGCCCACCTTGTCCTCCACGCTCATGCGGTTCAGCGTGGATTCCACCCACGCCGTGTCAACGGGATGCAACTGGCTGTGAACACTCAAAGGGATCATCAGGAAGAACAACAGAAGCGGGATACGCATCGGTTCCACACTCAGCGAATTGACAGTGCCTGCCGCAGATCGGCGAGGATATCGTCAATGTCCTCGATCCCCACGGAGATCCTGACAAGACCATCCGTGACGCCGATCTTCCGACGGAGATCGGGAGGGACGGACGCGTGCGTCATGCTGGCGGGATGCGAGACGAGGGTCTCGACGCCGCCGAGACTCTCCGCGAGCGCACAGAGACGCACCCGCCGAAGGAACGTCCGTGCCCGGGCAGGCGTCCCCAGATCAAATGAGATCATGCCGCCGAAACCCCTCATCTGAGTACGTGCGAGTCGGTGCTGCGGATGTTCACGAAGACCGGGATAATGGACACGCCGAACCAGACGGTGCCCGTGCAGGAACCGGGCGACCGCCAGGGCGTTGGCGTTGTGTCGCTCCATGCGCACCGCCAGCGTCTTGACTCCCCGCAGGCACATCCAGGCATCGAACGGACTCATCACGGCACCGACCGACTTCTGGAGGAAGCGCAGACGTTCACGATGCCGCCGGTCGCGGAGGACCAGGACTCCGCCGAGCATGTCACTGTGGCCATTCAAATACTTTGTGGCACTATGAACGACGATGTCTGCCCCGAGGTCGAGCGGTGACTGCAGGTACGGAGTCGCAAATGTGTTGTCGACCACGCAGGTGAGGCCCTTCCGTCGGCACAAACGGGCTGCCGTCCGGATGTCCGTGATCTCCATGGTCGGATTGGTCGGCGTTTCAATGAACACCATCCGCGTGGAAGGTTCGATCGCCGCTGCCAGATTCCGCAAATCGGTCGTGTCGACGAAGGAGAACCGGAGACCGAGCGGCTCCAGCACAAGTCGGGCAACGCGGTACGTGCCCCCATACACGTTCTCGGAGAGAATGACGTGATCTCCCGATTTCAGCAGGAGGAAGAGTGTACTGATCGCCGCCATCCCCGAGGCGAAGGCCAGCGCCTCGGTGCCGTTCTCCAGAGCGGCAATGTTGCGTTCAAGAGCGGTTCGTGTCGGATTGCTAACCCGGGCGTATTCGTAGCCCTTGTTCACGCCAAGGGCTTCCTGGCGGTAGGTCGATGTCAAATGGACGGGGGTCATGATGGAGCCGTAGCTTGGGTCCGGCTCCACACCCGCGTGAATCACGCGGGTCTTGAATTTCATTGCATGTGCCATCGGTACTCAATTCAGGTGCAAAGGGTTGATTGTCACTGCGGGAGGCCGTACATTGCGGCGTCCCCTCCCCACGGAAGCAGGCACTGTGCGAGGGCCAGTGCCCGGGCTCTCGCTGCAACGATGCGACGCCCGATCGGGTGCCACCGCGCCGATTCCCGCTCAATATAGCATGAAGGTCGGCAAAGTTCAAAAACGACGGTCTTTGTGACATGCCGCCGACAGAAATGACCGATGCGACTCAGGCGTCATGCGAAATCGAGCGATTCGGGACACCGGCAAATCGGTACGAATATTGAAACTGGTGACAGGGGGGAGAGTTTCCTGGGTTTCTTGTGAATCTATTCAGGGAATGTCATAAAGTGACGCAGGCATGAACACGGGGCAGACGCTCCTCACGACGTTGGCGGTCATTCTGTTGGGGACGACCGTTCTGACGCTCAACAAGACCTTTCTTCAGCACGGCACGATCCTGCGGCAAACCGAGATCGGGGTGTACGCCGTTTCATTGGCCACGTCTGTCATCGAAGAAGCATCGGGCCAGGCATTCGACGAAAAGACGATTGACGATGTGGTCACGTCGCCGACTTCCTTGACGTCATCCTCCCAACTGCGGGCGGAGAGCGGCGAAGTCTATCCGTATCTCGACGATTTTGATGACTACAACGGCCTGCAACTTGGTTACAAAGCCGCGGGAACCGACTCCTTCAGTATCCGTCCGGTCGTGTACTACGTGAACGCCGCGTCCCCGAATACGCCTGTCTCCTCACCGACATTCTTCAAGCGGATGGATGTCTCGGTCTGGGGCACCGCCACCGGCGACACGGTGAAGATGTCCTACATATTCAGCTATTTCATCTTCAGGTGACGGCATGGGCGCGAGTACGATGTTGGATATGATCGGCTCCTTTGTCGTCGGCGGGATGCTGTTTCTGATGGCCCTGCGACTGAATGCCAGCGCTGTCGAGGAATCATCGGTCTATAACGGCAACCTCATTCTGCAGCAGAACATGACGACAACGGTCAACCTGATCGAGACCGATTTCCGGAAGATCGGATACTGCCGAAACTGGCGGATGATCCCGGATCCCAGTCAATCGATCCGTATCGCCGACTCGAACCGGCTCCGGTTCTGGACCGATCTCGGGAATGACGGAACGCTGGACAGCCTGACCTATTATCTTGGGCCCGCCTCCGAGTTGAATGATACCCCCAACCCTCGCGACCGCTTCCTGTACCGGCAGGAGGATGCCAATCCACCGGAGCGCATGAACCTGGGGATCACGCAGTTTCAGCTTCGCTACCGGGATGCGGAGGATTCGATCATTGCGTTCCCTGTCACGGATCCGCGCGAGGTCAATTCACTTGAATTGTCGATCGCCATCGAATCGGCGGCTCCAATGACGCAGCAGTACATGAACGATACATCCCAGTACCAGGTCTTCTGGCGCCAGATTCGTCTGGTGACGAAGAACCTGCGAAATCGCTAGGGCGGGGGGGGCTATGGGCCGGTCTTCGATCCTTCTGGTGATGGGGTTCAACATCATTTTTCTGCTGATGGGGTTCAATCTCTCGCGGGTTTCGACCACCGCGTACGAAAACTACATCAGCTATTATCAGCGAAGCGTGGCGCACAATCTGTCCGGGAGCGCGGCGAACATGGCTGCAGCGCAGTTCATGACGAATCCCGCCTGGCGGACCGGATACTCCAACCTCAGTTTCTCCGGCGGCCGGATCGACGCGTCCATTGTGGACCTGGATTCCAATCGGGTCCAGATCACTACCACCGGGTCGATCGACAATGAATCCGCGACCACCGTCATCACGCTGGGACCGTCGCGCTTTTCGAAGTTTGCCTACTACAGCAACATTGAAGGAGCCATCTACTGGGTGACGGGTGATACGTGCTGGGGACCGATGCACACCCAGCAGAAGATCAATGTCGCCGGCGAGCCGGTGTTCTACGGCAAGGCATCGTCGAAAAACGGGATCTCCAAGAATCCATCGTCGTCGAAGCCCAAGTTCTACGGCGGGTACCAGAGTGGAGTTGATATTCAGCTGCCGACGAACTTCGGCCCGCTGCAGACGGCAGCGACGGCCGGCGGCATGTACTGGAACAACACGGACATTTGGCTCAGCTTCAACAGTGACGGCACGGTCGTCGTCCGGGAAGGAAGCGCCACGGCCACGCCAACGACAGTTGCGCTGACGAGCCTTGCTCCGAACGGCGTGTTGTATGCCAACAATGCCAACGTGCACATCAAGGGAACTCTGAGCGGCAAGATCACGCTCGCCGCCACCGGTAGCTCCGGCGTCGCCAAGGGAAACGTCTGGGTGGACTCGTCCGTCATCTACAGCCAAAATCCCTTGACCGGCTCGTCCCCCGATATGCTCGGCATCGTCGCCGACAATGACGTCATTATCGCGGACAACGCCAACAATAACAATGCTGCGAAGGGTGTCACCATCCATGCGTCGATCCTGTCCCGATCCGGCGGCCTGAAAGCGGAGAACTACAATTCGCGTCCGATTGCGGGGACACTCACTCTGCTCGGTGGAGTACAGCAGTACCAGCGGGGACCAGTCGGGACCTTCTCCGGATCAGCGACGATTGTATCCGGTTTCCAGAAGAATTACCGGTATGATGAGCGGATGGCGAACGACTTTCCGCCTTTCTATCCGGCGACGCAGATCTACGAGGTACTTTCGTGGTATGAATAGCTTCCGCGGGTCCTGTTGACCCTCCAAGGCCCGAGTGACCCTCAGGCCTTTTTTCCTCCCGTCGCGTCCTAAATGTCTTCCCTTGACTTTCCTGCAACATTTCTCTATCTTTTTCGGCCAAAATTGTGATGTTTTGTATCATTTTCGTGCAAAAGTGAAAGGCTTTTTGCGGTTTTATGGCGACCACAGCAGATTTCAGAATTGGCATGATAATTCGATTCAACGGGGAATTGCACCGGATCGAAGAGTACATCCACAGAACGCCGGGTAACCTCAGGGCGTTCGTCCAAGCGAAGCTTCGCAACCTCAAGAATGGCCGCGTGACTGAGACGCGCTTTCGCTCCGGAGAAGAGGTCGAAGAAGTCCGCATGGAACAGCGGGAATTTCAGTATCTCTTCCATGACGGAGCAAGCTTCCAGTTCATGGACAAGGAGTCGTACGAGCAGATTCCTGTCGATGAGAAGCTCCTCGGGCAAGGCGCCGAATTCCTCAAGGAAGGGGAAACGGTCGTGCTGAACCTGGTGGGCACCGACATAGTCGGCGCTGAACTTCCGTACAACGTGGAGCTGAAGATCGTCGAGACCGTCCCCGGAGTCCGGGGCGACACGGCCTCCGGCGCGACGAAGCCCGCAAAGCTGGAAACGGGGGCGACGGTCAATGTTCCTCTGTTCCTGAACGAAGGCGACGTGATCCGTGTGGACATCCGCACGGGCAAGTACCTCGAGCGGGTCAACAACTAGCCGACCGTTGCACCGTTCGGCTGCGGCATTCACCAGTCACGGAGCTTCGATGGAACTTTCGTACGTCCGCAAGATCATTCGCCTCGTTGAAAACAGTAACGTGGATGAGGTGGAGATCGAAGAAGAAGGAAAACGGGTCCGCGTTGTCCGGCACCGGAACAGTGTCCCTCCCCAGGTGCCGATGGCGTACGTGCCGGCACCCGCTCCCCTTGCGGCCCCGCAACCTCCGGCAGCGACTCCTGCCGCACCAGCCGCCTCCTCCCAACCGGAGAAGCAGTATCATGAGGTCCGATCGCCCATCGTTGGGACCTTCTACCGGGCCCCAGCTCCCGATGCGGAGTCGTATGTCGAAATTGGCCATTCGGTGAAGGTCGGGACAGTGCTCTGCATCGTCGAGGCCATGAAGCTGATGAACGAGATCGAGTCCGACGCGGAAGGGACGATCGTGAAGATCCTGGTCGAGAACGGCAAGCCTGTCGAGTACAACCAGCCGCTCTTCTGGATCGAAAAGACGTCCTGAGCGCCTTTCGTGCTTCCGGCCATCACTATCCAGCAAGAACCTCTTGTTTAAGAAAATCCTTATTGCCAATCGCGGCGAGATCGCGCTTCGCGTCATCCGGGCGGCCCGTGAACTGGGAATCCGCACGGTGGCGGTGTATTCTGAAGCCGACCGCGACGCGTTGCATGTCAAGTTTGCCGATGAAGCCGTGTGCATCGGACCGCCCGCCGGCAGACAAAGCTACCTGAACGTTCCCCAGATCATCTCGGCCGCCACGGTCACGAATTCCGACGGCATTCATCCCGGATACGGATTTCTCGCCGAGAATGCGAACTTCGCCGAGATCTGTGCCAGCTCCGGCATCACGTTCATCGGGCCGCATCCCGATGCGATCACTGCCATGGGTGACAAGGCGCTCGCCAAGGAAACGATGAAGAAAGCGGGCGTCCCGGTGGTTCCGGGGAGTGAGGGCGTCCTTTCCACCGTCGAAGATGCCCGGCGTGTCGCTGGGGAGATCGGCTACCCCGTCATTATCAAGGCGACGGCCGGCGGTGGCGGACGGGGCATGCGCATCGTCCGGTCGACCGACGAGCTTGAGAACGCCTTCCGGACTGCGAGCCATGAGGCGGAATCGGCGTTCGGCAACGCGGCGGTCTACATCGAGAAATACATCGAACAGCCGCGCCACGTCGAGATCCAGGTCATGGGCGATCGGTTCGGCACGGTGGTGCACTATGGCGAGCGGGATTGCAGCATCCAGCGCCGTCACCAGAAGCTGGTCGAGGAGTCGCCTTCGCCTGCGCTGACCCCCGAGCTTCGTGAGGCCATGGGGGTTGCCGCAATCAAGGGGGCCAAAAGCGTCCAGTACGTCGGGGCGGGGACGATCGAGTTCCTCCTGGACAAGGACAAGCAGTTCTACTTCATGGAAATGAATACGCGGATCCAGGTGGAGCATCCGGTGACGGAAGAGGTCTATGGTGTGGACCTGGTCAAGCAGCAGATCCGTATGGCGGCCGGCGAACGGCTGCGCCGGACGGCACGAAGGCCGGAGTGGCATGTGATCGAGTGCCGCATCAACGCGGAAGATCCGGAGAAGAACTTCCGTCCGTCGCCCGGAAAGATCACGGATCTGCATTTCCCGGGCGGATTCGGCGTTCGCATCGACACGCACGTATACGCCGGATACGAAATCCCGCCGTTTTACGATTCGCTCATTGCCAAGCTGATTGCGAAGGGACGGACGCGCGAAGAGGCGATGGACAAGATGTACCACGCGCTGGACGAGTTCATCATCGAAGGGATCAAGACGACGATCCCCTTCCACAAGAAGTTGATGAAGGACGAGCGATTCCGCAGCGGCAACTTTGATACGAAGTTCATCGAAACGTTTTCACTGAACGGGGAGTGACGGCCGGCGTGGCCGGAATCCCGGAAACCGAAATCACGATTACAGAGAGGTGTCCATGAATTTCCCCGAACAGCTTCGCTATACCAAGGATCACGAATGGATCCGTGTGGAGGGGGGAATGGGATGGGTGGGGATCACGGAATATGCGCAGGGCGAGTTGGGTGATATTGTCTATGTCGAACTGCCCGCGGTGGGTGCGAAACTTGTACAAGGCAAGAGCTTCGGAACGATCGAAGCGGTGAAAGCTGTGTCCGATCTTTACGCGCCGCTCAGTGGAGAGGTGACGGAGCTCAACAAGGAGATTCAGGACCATCCCGAGTCGGTCAACAAGGATCCGTACGGGAAGGGATGGATGGTCAAGATAAAGTTGTCGAACGCCGCCGACGCGAACGGACTGCTGGACGCAGCGGCGTACAAGGCGCTGGTCGGGAAATAGGCGCCGTGCGCGGCGCAGACCCACTGCGCTGACGATGCAAAACTAACCTGCGGTGGCACCAGCGGACCCGCAGGTCGGCTGTTCATATCCTGCCATGAAATCCGCCGACAACCGTGACGGCCTGAATCCGGTCGGAGGTGCCGACCCGCACCGCGGGGTGAGTGTGTCGTCGCTCGTCCGAGCGATCGACGATCTCCCCGAGGGACTGATCATTCTCCAGGGGGGGGCGATCCGCTTTGCAAGCGCGGCGGCGATTCAGATGCTTGGCGCTTCCCGTGCGTCCGATCTGGCACTCCCGTCGCTCACCGAATTGCTCCCGGCGGAATACCGCAGCGTTCTCACCGCGTTGGCCGCACCGGCGGAATCTCCGGCCGTTCACGTTGAAGTCCGTTCCCGCTCGACCGAAGGACGCACGCTGGACCTGGAGTGGACCATTCGGCCGATCGAATGGGATGGCGAGGGGGCGATCGAGCTTCAGGTCCACGACATCTCCGAACGAAAAAACTTCGAACGGGAACAGGCGCTCTGGCACTGGGAACAGGAAGCCCTGCGGGATATCGACCGGCAGCTGGTGGGTGTGGCCGATATCGCCCGGATTCTGGACTCGATTCTGCAACAGGCCATGACGCTGGTCCGTGCGGACTGGGCCGGTGTCCTTGAGTCGCCGGAGCGCGATCGGGGTGTGTCATGGCGGATGGTGCGGGGATCGCTCACCGGCGGCCATCGGTCGGAATTCGATGTGGGCCACGCCGCATGGGATCAGTTGGAACAGAGGATCCAACGTATTTATCGCTCCTCGGACCCGCCGGGCGCTAATCTGCTCCGGGATCTTCCGGGGCTCCCGGAAGAGCAGCTGTTCCTGGTAATATGGTCGCCGCTGGTCGTGGAATCGCGCAGCGTGGGCGCCCTCGTCGTCGGCTACCGTCGTCCGCAGGAGGTGCAGGCGCGTGACTTACGCCTGCTCGCATCGCTGGCGCAGCGGAATGCGATCGCGATGCTGAACGCCAGACTCTACGACAGCATTCTCGCCCGGGAGCGGGATTTGGAGCTCCTCTCGGCGTCCCGCACGGAGGCGCAGGAAGACGAGCGCCGCCGCATCGCCAAGCAGATCCATGACGGCATTGGTCAGATGCTGACCGCCATTAAGTTCAACCTGGAGATCCTCGAAGACTCCGTCCAGGCAAATGACGAAGACCGGGCCAGGATCCGAGAGATGAAGATGCTCCTGGACAATCTGATGAAGGAAGCGCGGGATATGTCGTACGCGCTGATGCCGAGCGTCCTTGAGGATTTCGGTCTCGTGCCGGCCCTGCAGCAGCTCTGCGAACAGTTCGGACGCCGTTCCGGTATGCGGGCGGTGTTCCAGAGCCACGGGCCCGCAACGCGACTGGCGCGGTTTGCTGAGGTATCGTTGTATCGGATCGCGCAGGAAGCGCTTTCGAATATTGCCCGTCACGCAGGAGCGACCGAAGTGACCCTGCAGATCATTTACGGCTCCGGCCATCTACGACTTGTGGTGGAAGACAATGGGAGAGGAATCGCGGTCACCGACGACGGTGCACCGCCGGTCCGGGCGGGCGGACTGGGCATCGTGGGGATGCGGGAGCGGGCCGCGCAGATGGGAGGCACACTGGTCATTGATTCGACGCCGGGACGCGGCACCATTGTGTCCGCGGACATCCCGCTGACGGGACGAACGGAGAACGCATGACAACTCCATCAAAGATCCGGATTCTCCTTGCTGATGATCATCCGCTGGTGCGCAGCGGACTGACGAAACTGCTTGAACCGCACAAGGAGATCGTGGTGGTCGGGGAAGCCGGCGACGGAGAAGAGGCGGTCGCACTTGCCCGTTCACTTCGTCCGGATGTTGCGGTGATCGATTTGTCCATGCCGAAGATGAACGGCATTGAGGCGACACGGCTGATCTGCCAGCAGACGCCGTCCGTGCGCGTCCTCGTACTCACCATGCACGACACCGAAGAGTACATCTTCCAGATCCTGAAGGCCGGAGCCGGCGGGTACGTTCTCAAGAACAGCGGCCGTGAAGAGCTGGCGGCGGCGATCACGGCGGTTGCCCGCGGCGAAAAGTTCTTCAGCCCGCGCGTTTCTGAAATCATGGTACAGTCGTACCTGAAGAAGGCGGAAGGCCGGGACGAGAAACCCACGGCCGACGACCTTCCGCTCACGAAGCGTGAACGCGAAGTTCTCCTCCTCATCTCCGACGGACTGAACAACACGCAGATCGGAGAGAAGCTTTTCATCAGTCCCCGAACAGTGGATACCCACCGGACAAACATCATGCAGAAGCTGGACATCCACGACGTGGCCAACCTTGTTCGATTTGCCTACGAGCACCGCACGATCCTCCTGAAGACGAAGTAGTCCAACCTGCTGCATCCCCCGAATTCCTTTTGAATTCAGGGATCCTCAATTCCTTCTTTCCTCCAGCTACGGTTGCCTACGGAATTCACCGTAGGGCTTACCGATTCCGCGGTATTTCCCAGAATACAGCCCCTCTCCGATGTTCTTCGACAGTCTTCCCGATAGATTGCATCAGAACATTTTGGTGGGAGAGAAGAAGAATGGAGACAGTCAAAGTTCTCATCGCCGAAGATAAGGCCGAGATCCGGCGGGCTTTGCGGGCCTTTTTGACCCGACATCCAAATGTTGTGGTCGTCGGGGAGACGAACGTCGACGCAGACGCGGTCATCACTGCCGGTGAAGTTCGCCCTGACGTCGTGCTGATGGACATGGGAGTGCCGGGATGGCTGAGTCTGGTGACAGCCCGGATGATCAAGGAAAAGGCTCCTGCGGCAAAGATATTCCTTTCGACCATCCACGACGACACCGTCTACTCGGAAAAGGCAAATTCGGCTTGGATTGACGGTGTCATAAGCAAACTTGATCTCATGGCGGGGCTTCGCTCGATGCTGACAGCTGTTTCGCCTGAGGCGACGACGAGACAATTTGGAGGAGGAATGAATTCGCAGTACCCACTGTGAACGGTGCTGACATGTTGGCAAGGGGAGGCGGATCTTGCTGGCATAGTCACCCGTTCGCAGTGGACTTTTTCACTGGGAGGCGTCGACTCGCTGTGGGAGGCATCGACGACCGAAGCAGGTTCTACTGGCGACCGAAGCGCTGTATTTTGAGGGCAAATTGTTAGAATCTGTTAGCATTTAAGGCAGACTCGAAAATCCTCAAAAGAAGCTCAAAATGGCTGCTGTACAATCTCAGCCACCCCATTAAGTGCAGGTGGCCGCTATGATTAATGGCGTCATTTTGATAAATTACTGCACTCGGTGAGGAATGTTTCCAGTCGATGACAGGCTTAGCTTTGGTGCCGAGACCGAGTTGAGGGAGGCGAGGTCTTATTACCCCGCGCTTGCGGCGTTGCCCAAGAACTACGCCGTCTTTCCTCATTTCTGCCTGTCATTTTGTCCCATGTCGTTCCGCAACTCCAAAAATATCGCGAAGTCTTTTCCCTTGAGGGGCGCGCCCCGGGTGGGGATGTGCGGACTTGTGCGAACCCTCGTTCACCTGACGTCGGCCATTCTGCTTCTTCTCAGCCTCGGTTCATTTGCTGCTGTTGCCCAGAGCCTCGCGAACTACACGGTCACTCGGACGACCGGAATCACGTACAGCTCGATCGCAGCGATCGGAAATTCCGTCCCGAGCTGGCGCAATTCCACGCAATGGGTACAGGACGATAATCGGAGCTATCCGATTCCCATTGGCTTCGACTTCTGGTACAACGGAGTTCGCTACACCACCATCAGTATATCGACGAACGGATTCGCGGACTTCTCATCCTCAACGGCCGACGGCACGATCGGTGCAGATCAACTCGGCCGTGACTATGATTCTCAGAATCAGCGAGTGTCGAGCACCAGCGGACTGATCGCTTGGAACGTACTGGCGCCGTTCTATGACGATCTTACCACGCAAAACGAAGCCGATCCACTGGGCACGAGCATTAAGTTCCTGACCAGCGGCACCGCGCCGTACCGCGTCTTCACGCTCGAATGGATCAATATGAGCGTGTGGAACTATGCCGGGTTAGGGACCAGTCTGAATTTCCAGGTAAAGCTGTACGAGACAACCGGCGTCATCGAATTCGTGTACGGCACCATGACAAGCGGGTCGGCGGTCTATAGCGCGACCTGCGCGTTCAACGCTGCGGATCTTTCCGGAGGACTCACGACGGCTGTCCTTCGGACGCAACAGAAGATCAATACGGTCACCTTCACGGCGAGACCGCAGAACAATCTCACATCCTCTCCTGCGTCGAACTCTCGCCTTGAGATCACGCCACTGTCCGCCGCGGCACCCACGGGGATGAACTTCGTGAATGTGGCACAGACTTCCATGCGCGTCCGGTGGACGGATAACGCCACGAACGAAGTCGGATATGCCATCTACCAGTCCAGCGATGGATTGAACTATTCCTTCGTTCGTCAGGACCCCGCTCGAGCAAGCACCGGGCTCGACTCTGCCGACATCAGCGGACTCGTCAGCGGGACAACCTATTACTTTCGCATCATGGCGGTGACGGAGGGACAGGTCAGCGCCGCAGCGACCGGATCACAGGCGACGCTGCCGGCGGGCGATGATACTTCGGCGCAGAGCGGACTCTGGAGCTTGCCGTCCACATGGTCGAGCGGCAGTGTGCCCGGCGTCGGAACGAACGTGGTGATCCACGACGGGCATACCGTGACGATCGACGGGAACATCATCGCGAACAGCGTCACCGTCGGAACCGGCACGAGCGGAAGCCTGCAAATCGGTACCGGTAGCACGGCACTGACCGACACAGTGCTGAGCGCTTTCACCGTCCGGCCCGGCGCGACATTCACGGTAAATGCGGCATCGACCACGACGGGGCACCGCCTTGTGCTGGGCGGAAATCTGGTGAATGACGGGATCGTGAATTTTGCACCGGCGCCGGGAAGCAAATGTGCGCTGACATTCTACCGCACGGGACTGCACACAATCAACGGCACCGGTTCGCAGACAAATCTGTACCGGCTGACCGCGGCGCTTGGACCGGCATCGGGTGATATGCTCGACATCTTCCCCGCATCACTGACCGCGGACACGGCCGGCTTCCTTACCATCGATCAGGGGATCGTCCGTCTGTCCGCCGCGGGAACGTTCACGCCGTTCATCGGCAATGCCTTGATCCCTCAGTTCGCCGGATTCTGGCTGAACAACAGCGGCGCTACGGTGACGGTGAAGGATAGCCTGACGGTGGCGGGACTGCTTCGGGTGACATCGGGCTCGATGACCGTGGGGACGGCGGTCAACAACCGACTTCTGTCTTCGGGTGGATCATTCATTTTCGAGGGAGGCAACACCTCTGTCGCCGGGAGTTTCAACCCGAAGGAAACGACCGCCATCACCGACTTCACGATGACGGGCGGGACGATCACCGTCCCGACGATCGGCACGACCAGTTCGGCGCTCCAGAACTCCCCGTTTACGGTGGACGTGGTCGGATCGTCGTTCAATATGAGCGGAGGAACGATCGTCGTGCGGGCGGAGGGCGGTGCCGGCCCGGACGACCTTGGGTACGTCAACACCGGTTCGACGATCTCTTCGGTGACCGGCGGGACTGTGCAAATCGGTTCACCGTCGAGTCCTCAAGGGCAGACGATGCGGGTCCGTTCCACGATCCCGATCTACAACCTCAGCGTCAGCGGGACGGGCAACGCCAGCGTGGACGGAAATCTGACCGTCCTGAACGACGTGGCGATCAGCGATACGCTGTTTGGCGGTTCCTCGACGCTCTCTGTCGGACATAACTGGACAGATAACGGCGTGTTCGTGCCCCAAAGCGGGACGGTACTCTTCAACGGATCCGGTGCCCAGACGATCAGTCGCCCGGGCGGAGAGCGGTTCTTCGGGTTGACGGTGAACACGACCGGCACGGTGAGCTGGAACGCAGACCTGGCCGTGGACGGGCCGTTCAATCTGAGCTCCGGTACCGCGAATGTCGGAAGTGACACGCTGACACTGGCGGGATCCGTCGTGGGCAACGGCGCGTTCGTCAGCAATTCAGACGGGACCGTTCGCTACGTGCAGGCAACCGGGGGACAGAACATACTCGCGGGCTCGTACGGCAATTTGACGCTTGGAAATGCGGCAAAAGTGTTCCCGAACGGCGGCACCGTTGCTGTCGCTGGGACGTTCGCTCCGGGCACAGGCACCGGGCACGTCGTCACCGGCAGCACGGTGAATTTCACCGGGGTCTCGCAGACGGTCGGGCGCTTTGATTTCAATCATCTGATGTTCTCCGGTTCAGGAACTCCGCGCGTTTCGGGACAGGATCTCGTCTCCGGAAACCTGACGATCCAGCCCACGGTGACGTTGACCTGCGACAGCGCGCTTGTGGTCAATGGGAGTGTCACCAACAATGGCACGACGACCGGCAGCGGGCGGGTCGTCCTGAATGGCGGTGGAGCCCCCCACTTGCTGAGTGGTGCGGGAACGTACTCCCGTCTGCAGTTGAACGACACGCAGGGCGCAATTCTCTCCGGCAGTCTTTCGATCGACGATTCGCTTTCCCTGACTTCCGGCGTGATCAGCACGGGGACCGACACAGTCCGCATCGGACCGACGGGTGTTGTTTCCCGAGTGAACGGACACGTCAACGGGTGGCTGCGAAAAGTGGTGCCGGCCGGTACGGCGCGAGCGGTGACGTTCGAGATCGGTGATGCGGTCAATTATGCACCCGCCCAGATCTGGTTTAACACCGTATCGACGGGCGGCACTCTGTCGTGCCGTGATACGGCGATCCAGCATCCGAGCATCAGCTCCTCCTTCATCAATCCCACCGACGGTGTGAATCGGTACTGGACCCTACGGCCCGGGAACGGATTAGCGTTCACGCCCGGAGCCGGTGATAGTATCCGGCTGACGTACGTGTCCGCCGATCAGGACGTGCCGGCGAGCTACCCGCTGTATCGCGTCAACGTGTACAACGGAAGCTCGTGGGACTCCACGGATGCCGGCGGACGGACCTCAACGACGACAACGGGGAAGACGCTCTTCGGACTGGGCGATTTCGCGATCGGTGTCCAGAATGCAGCAGGAGCGTACCGCACTGCGCAATCCGGCGACTGGAATCTGGCATCGACCTGGCAGAAATTCGACGGGACCGCGTGGGTGGCCGCCACCGCGAGTCCGACGAGCACGGATGGAACGATCACGATTCGAAGCGGACACACCGTTACCGTGACGGCGAATCTCACCATCGACCAGACGATCGTCGAAGCGGGCGCGCACCTCGTTATCGGCACAGGGAACATCACGCTGACGATCGCTGGCGGACCGGGCACCGATTTGACGGTCCTGGGAACGCTGCAGAATGCCAGCAACAACGACATCATAACCACAGGGACTGTGGGATTTGCGGCCGGATCCCGGTACGAGCATCGGCGGCATGGCGGGAACATCCCGCTCGCGACCTGGGATGCGACATCGACGTGCGTGATCATGGGCGGTGCGACGGCCGGCGCGACACTGCCGGGGAACCGGAATCAGGCGTTCGGCAACTTCCAATGGGACTACGCGACGCAGAACGCGGCGCTGAACCTCGCGGCACAACCGGGCTCCATCCAGGGTGACTTCAGTATCACGAACACGAACGGTCAGACTTTGCAGTTGTACTCCGCCGCGGGCCAGTCGATCAGCACGGGCGGTCGCTTCGTGGTGGACGGCGGCACGGTCGTCGGGTTCACGACAAGCACGACCGCGACACTGACGTTGAACGTTAGTGCTTCACTGGTGGTCGGCTCGGGTCAGTTCAATCTGTCGACGGGCCGGGGCGTTACAGCGAACCTCAACGTCGGCGACAGCCTGGTGGTATCCGGTGGCACGCTGAACCTGAGCGGGGCCAACAGCACGATCGGCAGGATCAACCTCCAGGGTCATTTCTTCCATCCCGCAGGGACGATCACGGAGACAGCGGGCGGGTCCGGACAGATCAACTTCATCGGCTCGGGCGTGCAGCACTATGTCGGCGGCGGAACCATCCTGAACACGATCAATTTCACGGTCGGAACCGGCGCATCGTTGTATCTGGGGACGGACACACTGACCGGATCCGGCACATTCACCCTCTCGTCCGGTGCGACACTCGGGATCGGCTCGCCACAGGGCATTTCGTCGTCGGGGGCAACGGGAAATATTCAGGTCACAGGCACCCGATCCTTCAACACGGGAGCGAAGTACGTCTACGACGGCACCGGGTTACAGCTGACCGGAAACGGCCTGCCGTCAACGGTGAAGCAGTTGGTCATCGTCAATGCGGCTGGCGTCACTTTGAATGCATCGGTCACGGTGAGTGACACGCTCTTCCTGACCAACGGGACATTTGCGATCGGTGCGAATACGCTCACCCTGAGCAATACCGCGACAGTCACCGGCGGGTCAATGACGAGCGCCACGACGGGCACGGTCGTCTACAACCGCGCTTCAGCCGGACAGCCGGTCCTGCGCGCGCAGTACGGCAATCTGACGCTCAACAACTTCGCCAAAGTCTTCGCCACGGACGACACGGTGCGCATTGCCGGGACGTTCCTTCCGGGCACAGCCGCCGGGCATTCGATTGCCGGAACGACGTTCGATTTCAACGGGGCGTCGCAGGTCATTCCGTCGTTCCGCTTCAACAACCTGCGACTGAGCGGAACGGGGACAAAATCGCTCGGTGCAACGGATACCGTCCAGGGCCGTCTGGATATCCAGGGTGTCACGTTCAGCGACAGCGTGTTTACTCTGGTGCTGAACGGATCGATCACGAACGCGGGCACGCACACAGGGACCGGACGTATTCGGCTGACGGGGACCTCCTCCGCTCCGTCGATCACCGGGACCGGGCACTTCGGCAATCTGGAAATCGACAATCTGTCCTTTGGCGCCGCGCTTGGCAGCGACCTGATCGTGGACGGCATCCTGACGCTGACGCGCGGGATCATTTCCGCCGGTATGGACACAGTCATCATCGGTCCCACCGGTTCCGTGGCACGACCGGTGAGCGGCGGGCATGTGTTCGGATATATGCGCAGGTCGGTCTCCACGAGTGCGCTCCCGCAGTCGGTCACCTTCGACGTCGGCGACAGCCTGTACTACGCTCCCATTTCGATGGCATTCGTATCGGTGGCGACAGCCGGAACCATGACTGCGCGCACGGTCCGGACAGAGTACCCGACGCTGCAGCAGTCCGGACTTGATCCGGCAAAGTCGGTGAACCGTTACTGGGACGTCCGTAATAACGGCGTCGTGTTCACCTCGTTCGATGGGACGTATACGTTCGATCCGCTGGACGTCGATGCCGGAGCGAACACGGCGATGTTCTTTGTCCGGCGCTATACGGGTCTTCTCTGGAAAGCCACGACGACAACGGCACGGACCGCGACGAGCACGACGGCTGCCGCCCTCGTCGGGGTCGGGGATTTTGTCACCGGTGAACTGTCGTCGACGTTCTACTGGACCGGAGACGGGGGGAGCCACAGCTGGAAGGATCCGCAGAACTGGAGCGGACTCAATGTCCCGCTTCTCACCACGACGGTGATCCTGAATGGTCCGGATGCCATCGATGTCGACACGACCGCGAAAGCGCGGGTGATCACGATGGCCAACGACTCGCTTGTGCTTACCGTCCTGCCATCCGCGAACCTTCGGGCGGTCGACACGCTTGCGATGACCCTCGGAACGCTCAACATCCAGACCGTTCGGTTCGATTCCGTGACGACGATGGCGTTGAGCAGTGGAACGGTCGCGTACACCGCAGCGAGCGGAACGCAGGTGATCATGCCGGCGGCGTACCGAAATCTGACGCTCAGCGGCGGCGGATCGAAATCGGCGGGCGGAGCATTCTCGGTGGCGGACACGCTCAGAATCCTGCCGGGATGCACGCTGAATGACAGCACCTCCGTTGTCACTGTAAAGGGGAATGTCATCAACGGCGGTGTTCATACAGGCGGCGGCAGGATCCTCCTCAGCGGCGGGGTGGTCGCTCATGGATTGTCCGGCGGAGGGACCTTCACGAACATTGAGCTGAATGACGTCGTCGGGGCGACTCTTGCCGGAGCCCGAACCACCGTCAGCGGTACGTTGACATTGACCCAGGGCATCCTGACCGTCCCCAACGTGAGCGACACGCTGAGCATCGGGGCGACGGGCGCGGTGACGCGCTCGAGCGGCTACGTGGTCGGAAATCTGCAGAAGTACGTGCCGACCGGCTCTCCGAGCGTCGTGTGGGAGGTTGGTTCGCTATCGGCGTATCGGCCGGTACGCATCGCGTTCACATCCGTCACGACACCGGGTTTCATGACGCTGATGCGTGTCGCCGGAGAGCATCCGAACGCGTCGCATGCATCGAATCTCGTTGACACGACGATGGATGTGAACATCTGGTGGAGACTCGTGAACAGCGGGACTGTTCTCGGCGGGACGTTCGAGGCCACGGTGGCGTACAGCAACCCCGGAGAACTGAATGCCGGGGTTACGCCGACGGGGACGGATTTCATCGGTGAGCGGTGGACCGGAACGGCATGGATCGGGGTTCCGGTGGGGCAGCGATGGGCCGACAGTACGCGGATTGACAGCTTGACCGCGTTCGGCGATTTTGTCCTCGGCAAGGCGCTTGCCACGCTTCTTTCGGCAGCACAGAGCGGCCTCTGGAGCGATCCGGCAATCTGGGGTGGTCGCGTGCCGGGTGCCAATGACACCGTGGTGGTCGTGAGTCCGTACACAATCACGCTGAATACGAATACGACCATCACGAAGCTCGTCGTGAATTCCGGCGGTACATTCTCGGACAGCACGTTCACGCTGACCCTGACGGGCGACCTGGTGCTGAACGGCACATGGAAGGGAAACGGAATCATCTCGCTCACGACGGCGAATGATACCATCTACGGCACGGGGTCGGTTGCGGGGACGAGCATCCTGCAGATCGCGGGCAACAAGGTGGTGCATCCGACAGCGAACCTGACCCTTCATCAGGTCAACGTTGTGGCGGGAGACACCTTGAAGAACATCGGGACCGTCACCGCGGACTCGATCGTCGGATTCGGACCATCGTCGGTTTGGCTCAACGCGGCCGGATCCACGCTGGCGGTGAACGGGGCACTGCTGACGAACGGAACGCTGAATGCGACATCCTGCCCGAATACCGTGGCGTTCGTCGGGACGGCGGATCAGACCGTCAAGGTGACCACGTATTGCGATCTCGTGCTGTCAAATGGGTACACCGGAACACTGCCGGACCACACCAAGCTGATTCCTTCGTCGCTGAGCGTTCTGAACAATCTCACGGTTTCACCCGCCACGTTCGTGCAGATCCCCTCGTCGACGGTCGTGTCGGTCGGTGCGACGTTCGAGAATGACGGGCGCGTCGATAACCAGGGGACGATCCGGACACCATAGCTGTGCAGCGGGCCGTATTCCATATCGCCCATTCGCCGCAGTTCAGGCAATCCGCAAGCCGACGCAACGTGTCGGCATTGGTGTTTCTTGCCCTGCTGCTCGTGGCTGCCGTTGTGCCGGCGCAGACGATCCGGAACAACGGGACGATGAACAACACCGGCACGCTGAACTGTGCCAGCTTCTACAACTACAAGGGAGGGACACCGGGCACGCTGAACAACACGGGCACGGTGAATGCTTCGTTGCTCTTCGACAACAATCTGACCGGCGCGACAGTCAACAACAACGCCGTCGGTAAGATCAATCTCACCGGCGCGACCAGCAGTTACACCAACGGTCTTGGCGCGACGTACAACAACACGGCGACCAGCCGGATCGCTGTTGCGGCGACGCTGAGTGTGGGAACCGGCACATTCGTGACGTCGGCCGGTGAAGTGCTGTACAACGGCACGGCCGCCCAGACCATTGCGCCGCTCTCGTACGGCATCCTCTCGACGGCGACGGGCGGCACGAAATCGCTCAGCGGAACGACGGCGGTTCAGTCGTCTCTCTCCATCGGTTCGGGCACGACGTTGAGTGTGGCGGGTGATACGCTGACGATCAACGGCATCCCGAGCAATGCAGGGACGTTCGCCGCCAACGCTGCAGGATCGCTCGTCATTTACAACGGGGCGGGGAATCAGTCGGTCCTCGGTGCTTTGTACGACAATCTGACTGTCCAGAACGGCGGTACGAAGACCGCGCTCGGAGCCGTCGATGTGGCGGGCAGGCTGACGAACACGGCGACATTCGACCTCTCGACCTTTGCGTTGACCACGGGTGCATCGGCGTCGATCGTCAATACCGGCTCGACGATCCAGACGGCGGGGAATGTCACCTTCGGTGCGCGTCACCTGATCGACGGTACGTTCATCTACAACGCATCCTCCGGCAGTCAGACGCTGGGGGCGGCTTCCTACCTGAACATGACACTTTCCGGCGGCAGCGGGGCGACGGGTCAGAAGAATTTCCCGGCTGACACCGTGAGCGTTCGCGGAATCTATGCGATCAGCGGCGCGAACCGAAATTACGGCTCGGGCGTCTTCGCCTATGCCGGCGCGGCCGCGCAGACGGTCTTCTCGTCGGAGGCGTACGCCGGACTTACGATCACCGGCGCCGCAGATACCAGTGTGCACAAGACTGCGGATGGAAATCTCACGCTGTCCGGAGCGCTCTTCATTGCCGCGAACAATACGCTGGATATGCTTGGCTTCGGTGGCACGTTCGGGTCCGGTTCGATGAATTCGGGTAAGATCATGTGGCAGGGGAACAACGCGTATGTCGCCGGATCCGGGATGACCGAGTTCTATGGCACAACGCCGGGACTGGTCGCTGTTGGTGCGGCGTACGGCAACATGCGCTTCTCCGGCTCGGGCACGAAGACGATCAGCGGCGCGGTGGGCGCGACGGGCGGCAATGCGGCGTTCGGTGTCACGATTGATTCGAATCTGACGATCGGTGTGGGCGCATCGTTGACGATCACGGGCATGGATATGAATGCGATTGGACCCATCACAAACAACGGAACGATCACCGTTCAATAAGCGAAAGGAGGGAACACGATCATGAACAGCCGACCGCCGTAGACGAACATCCTCTGAACCATTCATTCTTTCAAGGAGAGAAAGTTATGAATGCAGTGCAGAAGTACGAAACGATCAAAACACAGATGCACAAAACATTTCAAAAAAGGAGCAATGTCATGTCGTATACGAAAGCAGTTTCGCGGATCCTGTCGGCGGTGTTCTCAATCTTCCTGATTGCGAACCTTGCCTTGGGTCAAAATCTCAAGCTTGGCGGTAGTGCAACAACGTACGGCGGCACATGGAAAGTGAAAGGCAATATTGACAATACGAACAAGACTGTTGCGGTGACATTCACTGATATCGTTCAACTCACCGGAACGGCAGCTCAGGCGGTCGGCGTGGCGACGAAACCGGATATCAACTTTACGACGCTCACAGCCACCGGTGCTTCAGGGAAGACGTTCGCGGTCAACTCGTCGATCGCAACGGCGATTGACATGACCACGGGGACGGGAACGTCGTTTGCGCTCGCGGCCGGCACGAAGCTGACCGTCGTCGGTGCCGTCAATAATACCGGTACCCAAGGCACGTACGATTTCTCGACTGGCGAAGTGAACTATGCAGGGGCTACCCAGACGGTGTATGGGACGGCGTATGGCAAGCTGACTGTGAGCGCGGCCGGGACGAAATCTCTTGGAGGAGCGGCGAGCGTCACGACAGCCCTTGGCGTCTCCGCTGGTGATTTGAGCATCGGCGCCAATACACTGACCATTGACGGCACCTACACCGTCAACACCGGCAGTTCGGTTATTGGTGGAACGAGCTCCAACATGGTTCTCGGAGGCAATGGTGACCTGCCGCAATTTGCCGTGACCAATGGACTCAACAACTTCACCCTGAATCGAAACACCAACACCGTCACCCTGTCGAGTCCGCTGTCTGTCGCGGGTGCACTTGCGCTGAACAATGGTACCCTGGCGGTTGGCACTTCGACCCTGACTTTGAAGGGTGCAGTAAGTGCGGCGGGTTCGGGTGCGTTGACCAGTACTCCCACAGGAACGGTCGACTACAATGCTGGTACGCAGACCGTCTTGGCTTCGAACTATGGAAACCTTACTTTCACGGCTGGAAACAAGACACTCCCCTCGACGGGAACGGTCGGTATTGCCGGTGCATTCTCTCCTGGCCCGGGTACCCCGGTGGTCGCCGGCAGCACGATCGATTTCAACGGTACTGGAACCCAGACCATCCCTGTCTTCACGTACAACAACCTCGTGACGGAAGGCGCCGGATCGACGAAGAACGCGGGTGGGAGTCTCTCAATTGCCGGCACGCTTGACAATGGCGGCAGCTTGAATCAGAATGTCACGCTGAATATGTCGACGTATACCCTGGGCGTGACGGGAGACAACACCGGCGCGACAGTCCAGTTTGGTGGACCCAGCAATGGCGTCCAGTTCACCACGGGAACGGTCGAGTATAACGCCATTAGCGGTGATCAGATCATTGCAGGCAACGCGAACTACGCGACCAACCGGTATGCCACGCTTCTTCTGAGCGGTGGCGGGACAAAGACGGTGTCGTCCGGCAACGCGAACGTTGCAGTTGACGGCGGACTCACCGTGGGTTCAACGGTCACGCTCGTTGTTGACCTCGGCAGGGAACTTCTTGTCGGCTACACCGCCGGCGATCTCACGATTGACGGTACTGTCACGAACAGCGGAACGATCACGGTTGGTCAATAAGCAGACTGCGGATTCTCACATAGCATGAAGATGATCGGACCAGCGCGGATATGAACGGTCTCACGCCAGCTCATCCATCCATGGGTGGGTGAGGCGGGGCTTTGGAACCGACCCGGCTCCGGTCACTGACTTGACATACGAAACGGCTTTGCCGAGCGGGCAATTGCGAAGAGATCGCACAGCATCAAACGATTCCGGTGCTGTGGCGGATCGCTTCCACAAGCCCGTTTCGGAGCCATTCCTCATCACAGAGGAGTTCCTCTCCTTGCTCCTGTGTGACGCGGGAACTGGCACCCGGACGTGGTCCGGGGAAATGCCGTGAGTTCAGATACCTTCACGGGAAGGCGGGTTTTCGCTCCTTCCCGCCTTCCCTTGGGTATTCCGGGAGAGGCAACAGGAGCGGCCAGAACAAGGATCTTCGGCTTGTCGATACGAGCGACATATGCATTGACCACAACACCAGTCGGCGGAGACAGAACTCCGCAGACCGGCAGAACACGCGCTTCATCGCTTGAACCACGACGGTCCGGGATTCTCTGTCCAGACGTGGGTGCACGCATTGAAAACGACCTGGAGCGATTCGTCAGGTTCTTGTGGCCTGGTGGATCGAACGGCACATAGGATTTCACTCCATATCGGCGGGAGAATGACCGATGACGGGTGACGCACGCCTGTTCATAGTGTCATGGGTATATCTGTTCTTGCATCAATCGGGACCGCAGAGCGGAAACCGGCAAGGGAGCAGTGCAGGGAGAAGTGTACTGAATCGTCGTTCATGAGACGACAACCAACATATCGCAATCGTTCGCGCGGACGGCCGCCCTGGCATGTGGTCGTTGGCCTCATCCTCGCGCTGACCGCGCTGTTCGGCGTTGACGCGAGCGGGCAGAATGTCATTGCCCGTGGCCGGATCACGAACAATGGAACGTTCCGCATCCAGGGTAACTCCCAGGGCATGTCCGGGAGTCTGAACGGCACGTTTGAGTACTTTGGCGGCAACCAGTCGATCGCCGGCCAGTCGTACCAGACCCTGCTGCTGAGCGGAACCGGCACGAAGTCGGCCGACAGCAGTATCACGGTCTTCCAGCACGTGACGGTGGCCCCGGCGGTGACGCTGCAAATGCAGCCCGGTGCCGTACTCCGTCTTGACGCAGCGGGCGGGCGGCTCACCGAGAACGGCTACGTCAGCGGCAAGCTGGAGAAATCGGAACAGCTCGCGACCGCATCGGCATCGACCGACTTCGGAGGGATCGGTCTGTCCGTCCGGTTGGGTGCGCAAACGCCCGGCTTGACCACGGTGGAACGGATCTCCGGAACCGCGACCGTCGTGAACGGCAAGTCGTCGATCCGCCGGCAGTTCGTTGTCACTCCGGCCGTGCTGTCGACAAGGTTCGACACGCTCCGGTTCTCGTACGCTTCAGATGAGGTGACGGGTCAGGATACCGCGTCGCTTGATCTGTGGCGTTCGATCGACGGAGGAACGACCTGGCGGCGGCAGCATACCGTGCGTGACGGAACGGCGAAGACGCTCTTCCGGCGGGGGATCCCGCTCGCCGGTATGTGGACGGCGGCGGACTCCGGGAATATCATCGGCCGACCGAACTACGAATGGGATCCGGATTCACTCTGGCGGGTGACTCCAGATTCCGTCCGCGGACGGGTCGGTCGCATCCTCGACGCGTTCATCGCTCGAGTGTCCGACGTGTACGGCAATCCGGTTGCGGGCGTCCCCGTGACCTTCCGTGTCGTCTCCACACCCACAGGTGCGATCGGCGCATCGCTGACGCAGGTTTCGGCCGTGACGGACTCGCTCGGCAACGCATCCACCCAGCTCACCCTCGGAAATCTCCGCGGCGACTATGCCGTCGAAGCGAAGGTAATTTCCGGATCGGCTCCGCCGACCGCGTTCCACGCCCATGCGGATCCGGGTGCGGTCGCACTGCCGATCGCGGCCGGCAATCTCCAGACCGACTCCATCCGCACGGTCCTGCCGACGGCACTCAGCGTCGTCGCGAAGGATTCGGCTGGCATCGGTGTGCAGGGCATCCCGGTGGCATTCACAGTCATTCAGGCACCGGCAGGAGCGACCGGTCAGCAGTTCGTCAGCGTCTCGGATACAACGGATTCCGTCGGCGTGGCGCATGCGTCGTTCCGCTTTGGTACGAAAGCAGGGACGTACGTGATCCGGGCGGTATCGGCGGAGATCCCGGGCGACTCCGCGACCTTCCAACTGACGGCTACGCACGGTGCACCGGCGCTGGCCTGGAAGGACAACGTGGCGCGGCAGGATACGATCGGCACAACGCTTGTACCGTTCGTTTATACAGTGACTGACGGCGACACGAATGCGGTGCCCGGCCGGACCGTGCAGTTCGCCGTTGCACAACGACCGGCGGGAGCAGTCGGCGATTCGCTGCTGACCGTCTCCGCGACGACCGATTCGCTCGGTCGTGCCGTTGCGACATTCCGGCTTGGTACGAAGGTTGGCACGTATGTCGTGAATGCTGCCGATGCGGGACTTCCGAATTCGATCCGCGCGTTCTCTGTCACGGCCAGGCCCGGTCTCCCGGCCTTCGGGCTTGCAGTCGTGCCCGCACGGGCCGACACGATCGGTGCGTTGCTGGCGCCGTTCACCGTGCGCATTGCCGATCGCGGCGACAATCCGGTAAGTGGTGTGCCGATGATATTTGCGTTCGCCGGCACGCCGGCCGGAACGGCGGGCGATTCGCTGCTTGTCCTTCGGGCACAAACCGACACGCTGGGTCTTGCAGCGGTGCAGGTGCGTCTGGGCGACAAGGCGGGGGACTATTCTGTCCGCGCGACGTCGACGGCCATACCGGGTTATGCCGGCGTGGAGCTCTTCCGGGCCCAACCGGGCATGCCGGCGTCCGTCGTGGTGAACTCCGGTGCGAACCAGTCAAAGAGCATCCTGCAGCCGCTCGATTCGCTGATCGCGGTCCGGCTGACGGATCGTGCAGCCAATGCCATTCCGCTCGACTCCGTGGAATTCCGGATCATCGGCGCACCGGCGGGCGCGACCGGACAGGTACTGAGCTCTTCGATGGCCGTCACCGATTCGTCGGGATTGGCGTCCACGCAACTGATGCTGGGAACGAAGACCGGCACGTATGAAGTGCTGGCCCGCTCGGTACGCCGCGCGGGTGTATTCGTGTCCATCGGCGCGACGGCGCGCAACGGTGTTGCGGCGCACATCGACACGAGCGGCATCGGGGTGCCGACGCAGCCGATCCTGACGGTGCTGAATACGCCGTTCACGGTGCGGATCACGGACGTGGGTGGAAACGCGGTTCCTCGAGCCTCTGTCACGTTCTCGATTGCCGGACGGCCGGCGGGTGCCGTTAAGGATTCCATTCTCACCTCGACGGCGCTGACCGATTCGACGGGTGAGGCGCGCACGGTTCTGCTTCTCGGCACGAAGGTCGGTGATTATCTCGTACAGGCGGTTACGGCGGATCTGCCGGGTGACACCGTACAGTTCCGGGCTCGTGCCACGGTCGGGGCCCCGTCGGCGTTCGTTGCGCTTGCGGGCGCAGGGCAGAGAGCCCAGATCGGCGATCGTCTCCAGGCGTTTACGGTCCACGTCGTGGATGTCGGCGAGAATCCGGTCCCGAACGCCGCCGTTGCATTCCGCATTGTGGAACGCCCGGCGCTGGCCAGCGGCGACTCGCTCACGGTGACGACGGCGAAGACCGATTCTGCCGGAAGGGCCTCGACAGTCATGGTGCTCGGCAGCCGTCCCGGTCGCTACACCGTACAGGCGTCCGGCACGGGCGTGCGTGACACATCGTTCGCGGCCGAGGCGATCTTCGTTCTGGCGGATGTCAACAACGACAATTACCAGAACATCGGCGACCTGACGGCAATCATCGACCACATCCTCGGCCGCCGTATCCTGACAGGATATGATTTCATCAAGGCGGACATCGACAACAACGGCGTTGTGGATGTGCGCGACGCGTTGCGATGCCGTGACAGTCTCCTTGTCGGCGCCTGGAATCCCGTCTACAATTGGACGACGCAGACGTATCTTGGCAAGAAGTCCGGCGCGATGGCCGCTGCTGCATCCGATCCGCCGGAGAACTCCGGTGACGGCAACGCTGCGGTCAAATCTGAATTGCAGCGCACACACATCGGAGCGCGATTCTACCTCCGCAACTCCGTGCCGATCAAGGGCTTGCAGGCGACGGTGTTCCTGAAGCATCCGGCGGATATCGACACGGTCGATCTTGTCTTCCCGTCAGCCAAGATGATGAACGTGAGTGTCCGGAGCGTGGGGAACGAGGTGCACATGGTGCTGTTCAACTTCTCCAACACGCCGATCCAGGCGGATACCGGCGCTCCCGTGTTCCGGCTCCCGCTGAAGCTCTCGTCACTCTCGGATATCGACTCGATCCGTGTGGTGGCCAGCGTGGATACGAATGTGGCATCTCTGGTGCCGTCTGCCACCGAGGATCTGACAAATTCACTGCCGGTCAACTGGACGCTGTATCAGAACTATCCCAATCCGTTCAACTCGAGCACGACGATCGAATTTGACGTGCCCGAAGTGGTCGGCAAAGTGCCGCGGCTCGCGGTGCAGATCTTCGACCTGCTCGGTCGCAAAGTCATCACGATCGAGAAAGGCAACTACGATGCCGGCATGCGCTATCGCGTGGTGTGGGACGGCCGGAACGAGGCCGGCGAACACGTGGCGTCGGGGGTATACTTCTATCGGTTGCTTGCGGGTGATTACGTGAGCACCAAGAAAATGGTGCTGCTGAAATAAGGACTCTTCCGTGCACGAACGGATGAAGAATGCTCGGTGGTTCTGGATCCCGGTGCTGATCGCGGCCATTGTCTTCGGCGCTGCGGGATGTGCCACAGGCCGGCCGTACACCGCCGGGCAGGGGGGAAAGTACCGGTACACGTATCGGATGGTGAAGCCCGTCCGGAGCGACGATCTGCTCTTCCAGGACGACAGCCTCGTCGTTCAGTTCAAGTTCGACGAAGCGGCGATCCGTTTCCAGATGCAAAATCTCGCGCGATCCGACCTCCGGGTGAACTGGGCGAAGATGTCGATCGGTGTGAACGACCGGTTCTTCGCAGTCCGCCACTCCGCGACGCTGTACTCGGACAGCAGTTCCTCCGGTCTCTCCGAGTTGATCCCGTCATACGGGTATATCCGCGATCTGGCGATTCCGCAGCCGAACGTCTTCTTCGACGGCAACCGATGGAGTGAAGCGGATCTGTTCCCGACGACGGACGGCAACTCGCCCGCAACGCGGGACTCGATCCTGCACAGCGCGGGACAGCGTGTGAGTCTCATCCTTCCACTGCAGTTCGGGAGTGCGGAGAAGGACTACCGGTTCGACTTCGAAGTGGCATTTGTGAATCGAATTGCGTGGAAGGACTACCAGCCTCTTCAGCGAATCCCGCCACCCCCGGCTCCGCAGCAATCTCAATCCTCGATCGATCAGATGACGGCGGCGCTCATCGTGGTCGGTGTGCTCGGCTTTGCCGCGTATCTGATCACGCTGAAGAAGAATCCGCCGACGGAATAGGCCGCACCGTCCGGCCTTCATCGCCCTCGCCCGGAGGAATCAACGCGGGGTCCGCCCCTCTGCGACCACGCTCACCATTCCGGACCGCACGATTGCCGTAACGGGACATTGCCCATGCATCGGGGGGCGTTCCGGCGGCAGATCATCCTGCCCGTTCATTGATTCTGCCGGTTCTTCTTTCTACTTTGCACGCGGTGTCACATCTCATGGGAACTCATGGCCAATCTCTCGATTCGATTCCTCGGCGCGGCGCAGACCGTCACCGGCTCAATGCATCTGCTGTCTCTCGACGGGCGGCGTGTCCTTCTGGATTGCGGACTCTTTCAGGGCAAGCGCTCTGAGTCGTTCGCACGAAACCGCAATTTTGATTTTGACCCGACGCAGCTCGATGCCGTTGTACTCTCACACGCGCACATCGATCATGCGGGGAATCTGCCGAATCTTGTCCGGAACGGATATCGCGGTCCCATCTATTGTACAGCGGCGACCAGAGATCTGTGCAACGTGATGCTGTTCGACAGCGCATACATCCAGGAGAGAGATGTCGCGTATCTCAACAAGAAGCACCGCAAATTGCATCAGCCGGAGGTCGAACCGCTGTACACGGTCGACGATGCGCGGCGCGCGATGGAGCAATTCGTCGGCGTGGGGTATCACCAGCCCTTCCGCGTCACGGAGGGGGTGACAGCCACATTCTCCGACGCCGGACATATTCTCGGATCAGCGGTGACGCTCTATGAGATCGCGAATGGTGCGACCCCGATCCGCCTCGGCTTCACGGGAGACCTCGGACGGAAGAATTCGCCGATCATCAGAGATCCGGAGTCGCTCGGGGCGGTCGACTATCTGATGATGGAAAGCACGTATGGCGGCAGGATCCACGAGCCGATCACGGGAATGAAAGCCTCCTTGCGTGACGTTATCGGCCGCACGATCACCCGGGGCGGCAAGGTCATCATTCCGGCCTTCAGCATCGAACGCACGCAGGAACTGGTCTACTCGCTCTTCGAGCTGTTCGACGACGGTTCTCTCCCGGCCATTCCGGTCTTCGTCGATAGCCCGCTGGCGGTCAATGCCACGGATGTCTTCCGCATGCACCCGGAATGCTTTGACGACGAGACGATCGCTCATCTGCACGCGAATGAGGATCCGTTCGGCTTCGGACGGCTGACGTACATCCGCGACGTCGAGAGCTCGAAGCGACTCAACGACATCAAGACGCCGTGTATCATCATCGCCGCGTCCGGCATGTGCGAAGCCGGCCGGATCCTGCATCATCTCGCGAACAACGTGACCGACCCCGGGAATACGGTGATGATCGTTGGCTATCAGGCTGAGCATACGCTGGGCCGGCGCATCGCGGAACGTCAGCCGGAAATCAAGATCTTCGGCGAGATGTATCCGCTGAAGGCCGAGGTGGCGGTGATGCATGCGTTTTCGGCGCACGCCGGGCAGGATGAGCTGGCAGGATATGTGAACGGACTTGACCGGAAGCGCCTTCGGTCGATCTTCCTGGTCCACGGCGATCCCGATCAGGCGCAGGCGCTGGAAGGGGTCCTGCGCGCGGACGGATTCGACCACGTGCACATCCCTGAACGCGGCGAAACGGTGACGCTCGCATGAAGATCCTGCTCACCGGCGGCAGCGGCCTCGTGGGTCGCTTTGTGGCGGACGAGCTGATGACGTCACACGCCGTGACGAACCTGGATATCAAGCCGCCGCACCGCGCAGAGATCCCCTGGCAGCGGTTTGACCTTCTTATGCCGGACGGACTGGACGAGGTCGTGCGCGGCTTCGATGCCGTTGTTCATCTCGCGGGCATCCCGCATCCGCTGGACCATCCGGCGGAGGTCGTGTATCGCATCAATGCCCTCGGGACGTATCATCTGCTCGAATCGTGCGTCCGGTGTGACGTCCGACGGTTCGTCTTTCTCTCCAGTGAATCCACGCTGGGATTCGCATTTTCCACGGTCCGTCAGTGGCCGCTGTTCGTTCCCATCGATGAGTCCCATCCCTTGCGGCCGCAGGACCCGTACGGCCTGAGCAAAGTGACCGGGGAGTTGCTGTGCCGGGGCGTGGTGGCGCGCTCGTCGATGACCGCCATCTGTCTGCGGCCGCCATGGATCTGGGTGCCGGAAGAGCGGGAGAAGGCGATGTACCGGTCGTTGATCCGTGACTATCCGCGCTGGTCGAAGAATCTTTGGGCGTACATCCACGTGCGTGACGTTGCGCAGGCGATCCAGCTTGCCCTCACCGCGGAACCTCCCGAGCGGTTTGCCGCGTGCTTCATCAGCGCCGCCGAAAACTGGACAGGAGAGGACAGCGTCGGTTTATTGAAGAGGTTCTATCCTGAAACGGCGGATGTTCGTCGAGGCTTTGGCGGTGCCGATTCGTTTCTGAGCCATCGCTTGGCCGAGGATATTCTCGGCTATCATCCGCGGTTCACGCGGAAAGACATCTTCCCGGACGAATGAACCGAAGCCCCCGGCCCGTTCTGATCGACACGGACACCGGCGTGGATGACGCGCTGGCGCTCATGCTGGCGTTTCATTCTCCCGAACTCTCCGTGAGAGCGATTACCACCGTTGCCGGCAATGCGCCCGTGGACCGCTGCACACGCAACGTCCGGGGATTGCTCCAGGTGCTTCATCCGGCGACGGTGCCGGAGGTCGGCCGCGGTGCTTCACGACCGCTCCGGCGGGCGCTGACCACGGCGCCCGAAGTGCACGGAACGGACGGCCTGGGCGGGATCTCTGCGACACTCCCGGCTGCGCGGGTTCCCGTGGTCGACGGCGTTGATCTGATACTTCGGATGAGCCAGAGGTACGGCCGATTGCTGACCATCATCGCTCTCGGTCCGCTCACGAATCTCGCCCGCGCGCTTCGCAGGAAGCCGGATGTGTTTCGCCGGGTGGGGCGGATCGTGAGCATGGGCGGAGCGTTCTCGGTCCCGGGAAACACCGGACCGGTCGCGGAGTTCAATGTCTTTGTCGATCCGGATGCGGCCGCCGAAGTGTACGGAAGCGGGATCCCGATCACCATCGTTCCGCTCGACGTGACGGAGCAATGCCGGTTCACACGAGACGAACTGCGGACTCTCGCGCCCGGGCGCTCGCCGAAAATCTCGCGTCTCGTTCTCTCCCTGGCACGAGGGTACATGGAATATCACCGGATGACCGAGGGGTTTGTCGGCGGGTACCTGCATGATCCGCTGGCGGTGGCGGTTGCGGCGCAGCCATCCCTCGTCCGGTGTGAGCCGTCGCGCGTTGTCGTTGAGCGGGACGGACATTCGCTCCGCGGAATGACGTCGAAGGTCGGCGTCCGCCGGTCATCGGTCGAGGTCGCGGTCCAGGTCAACCGCACGCGCTTTCGCCGATTGTTCCATTCGCGTCTGCTTCCCTGACGGAGTCCGCCCGGTGCGCTCATCGCTGAAAGCCCGGCCGTTTTTCTCCTTCATCGCCGTCGTGCTGTTGGTGATCCGCATGCAGGGACAGGATTTTGACCGATCCATGGACATTGTGCCGGCGGATTCTCTCGGGCGCTCGGTCATTTCCTTTGAGCGCCTGCTGAACACGTTCACCTGGGATGGGGTGCTGAACTTCGCGCGCGCATCCGCAGACTGGAGCATCGAAACGAATCAATCCGCCCGCGCCCGGCTGATCCGTGCCGGCCAGTCGTCCATCCAGCGCGAGTACGCCGGCGCGTTCACCCTCCGCTACCTTCCCCAACGTGCTCTCAGTCCGTTCGTCTCGGCCAATGCCATGGTGGTCACAGACAATCGGGCCGTCGAGCTCGGCCGTACGTCGCAGGATCGCGGACTGATCGGTGTGACCTGGACGCCGGCCGAACCGATCCGGACTTCGGTTGCGGCCGGAATGGAGTTCGACTGGCAGGAGAATCAGCACGATCAGGGTTTGTCGTACGCGCTGGGACTCGATGCGCCGACACTTAGCGTAGGTGAGTTCCTGTCGGGTCTGGCGGCGCACTGGTCGGAATCCCGGCTCGAGCGACGCCGGCCTCACGACGGCGACGTGGTGCTTCAACTCGTCCGGGACTTTACCGGGGGAACGCGGGATTCACTGGGAGTACGGTTCAACACGCAGCGGCGGGAATTCTATGCATCGGGGACACCGGAGATCCTTGCCATCTACGGCGTGGACTATAATGTATTTGAACGAGAGATGTCCGCCTGGAACGTGGCCAACCGACTTGAGTATCCGCTCGCCGTGAACGTGCGTCTCTCCGTCGGGGCTGAGGTGGGAAATCGGATTATCGATCGTCGGAACCGGTATCAGGATCCGACCAATGCCCGGCTCTCGCCGGTCGGTTCGCGGATCCAGGAATTCCAGATGGGCGGAAGCATTGCCCTGGACTGGAGCCAGGGGGACTGGATGCGGTCCCGCTGGACATTCGCCCATACGGAAAGTGAGGAGCGACACACGGCGGAAACGAATGCGGGACTGTCCGCTGTTCTCGTTGATAATCAGCAGGCATTAGCCCGTCGGCTGGATAACACCGCGGCCCGAACGACCGCCTCAGGTCAGGGGGATTTCAGAATTTCTGCGGCGGACCGTTTGCAGATGCAGATTTCGGCGAGTATTTTGCGCTATGACACGCCGGACACGCTCAACACGGACGACCGGGATGAACTCAACATCTCAGCCAGCCTTCGGTACTCACACCGCTTCGGGCGTGTGTTGACTGGTGCGATCGAAGCGAATCTGCAGCTGGCGCACCTCGTGTATTTGAGCCGGTTCCAAAGTGCGAACAACCAGTGGAACCGGGTGATTCGTCTGGCGCCGATCGTGGAATATCGACCGACGGCATGGCTGCAGTCGGTGTTGCGCACCGAAGTGCTGGCCAATTATACGGTGAGCGATTTCGAAGAGCAGGTCGCCTCGGTTCGCAGTTACTCGTTCCGCCAGGCCGCATGGACGGATTCGACGGCGTTTCGCGTGACCCGCCGGATTCATGCAGCGATCTCCGGCAGTGTCCGGCTGACAGAGCGAGGGATTCTGCGGTGGAAGGAGTTTCAGGAGCGACCCGAAGACTACTATGTGGAGAAATCGCTCTGGCCGCGGGTCGAGGTACTGGCGGGGGAATGGTCGTTCGAGGTCGGTTTTCGGTACTTCGGCCAGGACCGGTACGGCTATCAGAACGGAGCGCGTGTGTTTCAGCAGTCGTTTGAGTCGCGCGGTCCGACCGGCCGGATCGGATGGGCCATGGGCGGTTTTCAGCGGATCGACATGGAAGGATGGCGGGAGGAGCAACGGGTGAACGGATCGGTGACCACGACAATTCCCAATGTGCGCCTGACGGCGAGTGCATTCCTATGAACAGTCGGAAGTCTGCACGGCGAAAGACAGCGCCCCGTCCCGTGGCCGGCCGCGGGGCGTACGAGCTCCGCCTGGCGAGCAATCCCCGGAACATCGGTCGCGTGGAGGGGTTCCTCAACGATGTCAACCGCAAGGCGCGGCTGGATGATGGCACGATGTACCGTTTGCTGGTGGCATGCACTGAGGCCGTGAACAACGCGATCATTCACGGAAATCATTCCGATCCCGCGAAGGAAGTGGTGGTAACCTGCCGCATCAGCCGGAATTGCCTTCAACTCCGTGTGCGGGACCAGGGAACCGGGTTCGATGCGGACCATCTGCCGAATCCCGTCGAAGAGAGGAACCTCCTGCGTGAAAGCGGGCGGGGCGTGTTTCTGATGCGGAGCCTCATGGACGAGGTGAAGTTCCGGAGGCTTCGGAAGGGATCGACGGTGACCATGCGGATCTGCATGGAACGATAGATCGACGCGACGCAGAGAAAAGCAAAAAGGCCCATCCGGCTGAACCGGACGGGCCTTTCTTGTTGCAGGAAGCGTTGCGATCAGAACGAGTAGCCGATATCGACGCTGATCAGATTCGCGATGCTGTTGTACGTGCCGGGCAGCGACGGATTGTTCGTCGCACGCTCGGCGAACAGCACGATCATGTATGCGAGATCGACGTGGAGGTTCTGGTCAATCTTGTAGCTGCCGCCGACGCTCAGATCCGTGCGGTCGCCATCGGGCAGCATCGGCTCGGTCTTCACCGGGGGCTGCGGGGAGATGTCCATGATCAAACCGGCGCGGAGCGTCAGCTGATCATCGTACTTGTACTCCGCACCGACGCGGCCCAGGTATCCGTCGTCCCAGTTCTTGTAATCCGTCGAGGGACCCTGGAGGACCTTCTGCACGATCACCGGGGGCGGCCCTGCGCTTACCACTAGGTTTGCCGTCGGACCGACCGGAAGGTCGAGCGTCAGTTTGTCATACGCGCTCCAGCCCACATACTGGAAGTCGGCTTCAACCGTGAGTTCCGGCATCACCTGATACGCGGCACCGACGTAAATATTCATCGGCATCGGAAGCGTTGCCTTGCCGTCGCCGCCGGGGGTGAATTGTCCCATATCCCCCATATCGCTGAAGGTCGCGGTGCCGGAGAAATCCAGCTTTGTCTCGGACCGGAAGGAGGCGCCCAACGACAGCTCGGGCATGGGCTTGTAGATCACGCCGAAGTTGAATCCGAAGCCGCTTGCCGTGGCATCGAGCTTCACCGAGCCGTCGGCTGCACTGGAGGGCACGGGTGCATACACGCCCGGTGCAACGGTCACCAACGTGCGGTAGATCGGTCCCACTTTGCGGCTCATTGTGACGCTGCCGTAAACGTAGCTGAGGCCGAACCCGACCGAGAGGTCATCCGAGATCTTGTAGCCGATGCTCGGGTTCACATAGAATGTCTGCAGGTCGGTCTTCACGGCAAGGTAGCGGCCCGGCCATGAGTTGTCGTTCGGCCATTCGGTGCCGAGTCCGTACGGCGTGAAGACGCCGAGTCCCAGGACCATCTGATCGTCAACCGCATATGTTCCGTACAGATTGGGCGGGAAGAAGACCAGCGAGGAGGCCTTGGTCTCCGCACCCGTCGGACGATAGGTGAATTTGGTCGACGGCAGGATGAACGTGCCACCGCCGAGGAGATTGATGCCCTGCTGGAATCCAAGGCCGGCGGGGTTGAAGTACACCGCCGATGCGTCGGACGCCCGGGCAACGAATGCACCGCCCATACCAACGGCGCGTGCGCCATGCTCGTTCAACTGGTATCCGCCCGCAAAAGCGGTGGTCACGAGAAGCGTGGCCAACACAACCAGGCACGAGATGTGAACAAGGAATCTCTTCAAGGGACCTCCTGTGAGATGTGTGAAGGATGTGGGATGTGAGGGAACCTTGGTGAAGAAGGGATTTTTGGACTGGCAAATGATAAGGAATGAATCTTTGAGATGCAAGATTCAGGAATCCCCGCTCCGTCCTCCTGACGCGCTGTCCGGAAATTCATCAATGACTCGGGGAAGCCCTCTGGTTGCGGGAGGGGCGTTTTTTGGTTATCATCATAGTCAATGATCACCCTTTTGGGCATCGAATCCTCGTGTGACGAGACTTCGGCGGCTGTCCTCCGGGACGGAACGCTCCTGTCCAACGTCACCGTCAGCCAGATGGCGCATATCGCGCACGGGGGCGTTGTGCCGGAACTGGCCTCGAGGGCCCACCAGCAGCTCATCGTCCCGATCGTGGAAGAGGCGCTCAAGCAGGCGGGAGTCACCCGGAGCGAACTGAGCGCCGTCGCCGCGGTGTACGGCCCGGGATTGATCGGATCTCTGCTCGTCGGCCTGAGCTTCGGCAAGGCATTTGCAGCGGGGTTGGGCATTCCGTTCATCGGCGTCAATCACATGGAAGCCCATCTTCTCTCCCATTTTATTGATGAGCCGCGCCCGGAGTATCCGTTCGTGAACCTCACCGTGTCCGGGGGACACACGCAGCTCGTGCTCGTGCGGGGAACGTTCGACTACGCGCTCCTCGGTGAAACGAGGGACGATGCCGCCGGCGAAGCGTTCGATAAGGTGGCAAAGATGCTGGGGGCCGGCTACCCGGGCGGTCCCGCCATCGACCGTCTGGCGGCCGAGGGGAATCCGCGATTCGTCTCGTTCCCGCGTCCGGCCCTCGATGATGATTCGTTCGAATTCAGTTTCAGCGGCCTCAAGACCTCCGTGCTGTACTATCTCCGCAAGGTCGGCTATCGGCCGGGCGATTCACCGCAACTGATGCGCGATGTGGCGGCGAGTTTCCAGACCGCGGTGGTGGACGTGCTGCTCGCAAAGCTGATGCGCGCCGCAGAACGGTTCGGCGTGCGTGATGTCGCCGTGGCCGGCGGCGTGTCGGCGAATTCCGAGCTCCGCCGACGACTGCAGATGGAAGCGACGATCCGTCATCTGCGCGCTCACATTCCCCGGTTCGATCTGTGTACGGACAACGGCGCCATGGTGGCGCTGGTCGGCTACGAACACCTTCGGGCGGGGCGCACGTCGCCGGACGACCTGACCGCGCATCCTGATCTGCAGTTTGCCGTTTCGCGCGCCTGAGGATCTTCCCGCATGACCATGCCCGAGCAGGATCTTCACGAATGGCGCCGCCGGATCGATGAGCTCGACCGGACGCTGGTGCGCTTGCTGAACGAGCGGGCTGAATACGCCATGCGGATCGGCGAGTGGAAACACGAGCGGGGAATGGACATCCGGGTCCCGGCCCGCGAGACGGAGGTGCTGCAAAACGCCGTTCGCTGGAACCCCGGTCCTCTCGGCGAAGAAGCCATCCGACGCTTGTTCGAGCAGATCATGATCGAGACCCGGGCGCTTGAGCAGCAGTCGGAGAGCCCGTCCTCCCACGAACCGAACGTCCCGCCGAACACACCATGATACCACCGATCCTTCGCTCACGATGGACCGCGATCACCGGCGGGATCGTGCTGATCGTCCTGCTGTCCATCACCATCATTTTTTGGCTTCCCAATCCGCGCGTGAATCCGGCAGGCGTGGTCGTGACCATTCCCCGGGGAGCATCCTTCCATGCAGTGACCGATTCGCTCGACAAGGCGGGTGTCTTACGCAGCACGCTCACGTTCAAGCTTGCCGGACGGCTGCTCGGCTACACCACCCGGATCAAAGTCGGCAAGTACCTCTTCGCACCGGGCATGTCCAACCTGGACATCCTCAAGGACATTGAAGTGGGGAAATCGAGACTGATCATCGCCGTCACCATCCCGGAAGGGTGGAGGATGGACGCGATCGTCCGGAAGTACCGTCGGGATCTCGGGATCGACGCGGAGCGCATGCTTGCGCTGTGCACCGACTCCGCATTCACACACCGCCTCGGCATCGACGCATCCACGCTGGAAGGATACCTCATGCCCGATACGTACTCCTTCTACTGGCAAACGGATGAGCGTGAGATCGTCGAGCGGATGGTGGAGCAGTTCCGCCTTTTCTATGTCGATTCGCTTCGGACGCGGCAGCATGATCTTCATGTCTCCCTGCGTGAGGTCATGACGCTGGCCTCTATTGTAGAGGCAGAATCGGGCGTCGACAATGAGCGGAGCACGATCGCCGGGGTGTACTGGAACCGGCTGCAGAAGCGTATGAAACTGGAGGCGGATCCGACCGTCCAGTATGCCCTGGGAAGCACGCCCCGGCGGCTGACCTTCCGCGATCTTCGGTTGGATTCGCCGTACAACACGTATCGCCGGTACGGACTTCCGCCCGGTCCGATCAATAATCCCGGCCGGAAGGCGATTCTGGCGGTCCTGTATCCGGAACGCCATCAGTATCTCTATTTTGTCGCCACAGGGCAGGGGGGACACCGGTTCTCCCGGTCGTTTGCGGAACATCAGCGGGCGATCCGGTTGTATCACCAGGCGCGCCGCCAGCAACGGAGTCTGCTTCGCCAATCGGTCCAAAATCCGGCGTTGGGACAGGCAAAGTGAGATCATTCTTTCACGTCAGGTTCTTCGCGGGACTTTCCCTGCTGGGTGTCGGGATGCTGCTGAGTTCGTGCGCGAATCAACAGGCGCCGGGCGGCGGACCGGTCGATGTCGTGCCGCCGCGCATTATCGCGACGGATCCTCCGAATAACACCGTCAACTTCCGCGACGACCGCATCGTCATGGAGTTGGACAAGTACGTCGATCAGCGATCGTTCAACGAATCGGTCTTCATCTCGCCGCACGTCAGCAATCTGGAGTTCGACTGGAGCGGCCGCTCTGTGGAGATCAGCTTCGGGGAGCCGCTCCGTCCGTTCACGACATACGTGGTGAATGTCGGCACGGATGTCGTCGATCTCAACAACCGGAATCGTATGGCCCATGCCTTCACGCTGGCCTTCTCGACCGGGCCCGACGTGGATCATGGCGGTATCGAGGGGAGGATTTTTCCCCTGCGCCCGGACGATCCGCTGACCGGTGTAATGATCTTCGCCTACCGGCTTGACGGACGCGACGCAGATACGCTTAATCCCGAGAAGGTGCAGCCGGATTTCGTCACGCAGACGGGGGATGGGGGAGCGTTCGCACTGACGCATATCCCGTTCGGGTCGTATCGCGTGCTCGCGGTGCGCGACGAATACCGCAACCTCGTGTACGATCCCGAAGCGGATCAGTTTGCCGTCCCCTCCGGTCCGATTGTGATCACGCCGGAAGACACGTTGCGAACGGACCTTTTCCTTGCGATGTCGAGGGAGGATACGACGGCGCCGCGTCTGATCCGGGCGGAATCGCCGGAGCGGAATCACATCGCGCTCACGTTCTCGGAGTCGGTGGTGCTGGATCGTGCGGGCGGAGCACGGGCGGAAGTTGCTGATACGGTGACCGGACGTGCCCTTGGTGTCCGCTCGTTCTATCAGCAGACCACGCCGGCAACCACCGCCATGGTCGTCACGGATACGCAGGATTCGACGGTGTTCTACCGGGTGACGGTCGCGGGCGTCCGGGACTCCGCCGGCAATGCCATATCATCACTGGCTTCTTCCATCGTGGTGCAGGGATCAGGCAGAAGGGACACGCTGGCGCCGAGGCTTGCCGGGATTTCCCTGACTGACAGTGCCAGATCCGTCGATGCGTCGCCGCAAATTGCGCTGACGTTCAGCGACGCCGTGGTCATCGCGCATCCGGAGGAGGTGGTTCAGCTCACTGACGCGACGGGAAGGGCTGTCCGCCTCACGGTGCGCACCCTGGATCCAGCGCGCCTGGACGTTGAGCCGTCGTTGCCGTTGGTGCCGCTGAGCTGGTACCGTCTGACGGTGCGTTTGGATTCCATCCGCACGTGGAATGGCGGGCGTTTGCAGGATTCGCTGCGGATCGTGCATTTCCGCACGTTCGATCCCGATGATCGAAGCAGTATCGACGGGAAGGTGTTGGATCGCTTCCGCGGCGATCTTCCGCTGCGCTACATGGTGCGCGCAATGCGCGTGGCTCGTAATCAGCGCGGGGAGGAGACGGTCCGTACCGACTCGTCCGGGAACTTCTCGTTTCAAAATATTCCGGAGGGCGAGTATGTGCTCCAGGCGTTCCTGGACGCCAACGGCAACGGAATATATGATGCGGGACGACCTCAGCCGTTTCGCGCGTCGGAGCGTCTCAGTGCGCTGACGGATACGCTCCGGCTCCGTGCGCGGTGGCCGCTCGACGGAGTCCTCATCCGTTTTCCCCGCTGATCAGCATCGACGTCGGTCTGATGTTTCGTCGACGGATCGCACCGGCATGCGGAATGAATCGGATTGGTTGCATTTCAGGCCATTTTTCGGTACTCTAACCACTGTATGATTGAAACATACATACCGATATTCATGATGCTTGCCGCTGCGGCGGCGTTCGCCGTCATCATGGCCAAGATCAACGAGATCGTTGGTCCGCGGCGCGAAACGGACGAAAAAGTGACCACATACGAGAGCGGCATGGAGCCGGTGCGCACAGCCCGTGAACGCTTCTCGGTGAAGTACTACATGGTGGCCGTGCTGTTCATCCTGTTTGACATCGAAATTGTCTTCCTGTATCCGTGGGCAGTAAGCTTTCGCCAGCTGGGCCTCCATGGATTTGTCGTGATGTTCGTCTTCATGTTCGTGCTGCTGGTGGGCTTCGTCTATGTGTGGAGGAAAGGAGCGCTGGAATGGGATTAGAGAGCGCGATCGGCGACGGCTACGTCGCGACGAAACTGGAAGCGGTCATCAACTGGTGCCGCAAGAACTCCCTGTGGCCGATGCCGATGGGCATTTCCTGCTGTGCGATCGAAATGATGGCGTTCGCAGGCCCGCGGTTTGACGCTTCGCGGTTCGGCTCGGAAGTCATGCGGTTTTCCCCGCGACAGTGTGATGTGATGATTGTGGCCGGCACCACCACGTACAAGATGGCGAAGGTGGTGCGGAAGATCTATGATCAGATGCCCGACCCGAAATGGGTGATCGCGATGGGCGCCTGCACCTCATCCGGCGGCATGTACCGGACCTACTCCGTGGTGCAGGGGATCGATCAGTTCCTGCCGGTGGACGTCTACGTGGCCGGCTGTCCGCCGCGTCCCGACAATCTTCTGAACGCCCTCATGCAGCTGCAGCAGAAGGTGCAAAACGGCGAGTGCCGCGGTATGGCACCGGCACTGGTCGGGGATTTCGGCAAGCACGCCCCCGCCCCGGTCTCTTCCCATCCGATGTAGCGATCCTGCCGACGTTCCTATGGATGCACGAAATCAACTGGTTGTCGATCGTCTGAACGCCCGATTCCCCGGCGTGATCGCGGAACACGCGGAATTCCGCGGTGAACTCACCGTCGTGGTTCCGCGCGAGTCCGTCGTCGCGGTTTGCCGGTTCCTCAAGGAGGACCCGGAGCTGCGCTACGATTTGCTCGCCGATCTCTGCGGCATCGATATGGCGACCCCCGCGCAGCGATTCGGGGTCATCTACAATGTGTTCTCACTGACCACACGGCATCGGATGCGGCTGAAGACGTTCGTGGAAGAGAGCGATCCGCACGTGCCGACGATGACCGGCGTGTGGGGAACGGCGAACTGGCACGAGCGCGAGACATTCGACATGTTCGGCATCGTGTTCGACGGTCATCCCGATCTTCGCCGCATGTACATGCCGGAGGAATTTGAGCATTATCCGCTGCGCAAGGATTTCCCGCTGATGGGAATCCCCGGCTCACTCTCGTTGCCCAAGAAGTGAAATCTGACACGCCCGCGAATCTGACCGACCCCATGGAGCAGCCGCCGACCGAATCCCCGAAGAAGACCAAGATCCTCGAAGCGCTGGAGAACGAGCACACGACGGTGACGTTCGACGATCCGCTCGAGAGTGAAATGGTGCTCAATATGGGTCCCCAGCATCCCGCCACGCACGGCGTGCTGCGACTGCTGGTGAAGCTCGACGGTGAAACCGTGATGGCGGCGGTCCCGGAACTCGGCTATCTGCACCGGGGGTATGAGAAGCTCGCCGAGAATTCCACGTTCCATGAGTTCATCCCTCACACCGATCGTCTCGACTATCTCTCGCCGTTATCGAACAACACGGCGTATGCCCTCACGGTCGAAAAGCTCATCGGCATCGAGGCGCCGCCCCGCGCGCAGTACATCCGTGTGCTGATCTCCGAGCTGGCGCGCATCTCCTCGCACCTGATGTTCCTCGGATCGCTCGCGATGGATGTCGGCGCGCTGACGGTGTGGATGTGGGCGTTCCGCGAGCGCGAAAAGCTGTACGATATCTTTGAGAATATTGCCGGCGCGCGGTTCACCACCAGCTACACGCGCATCGGCGGCGTGGCGCAGGATGTGACGCCGCAAACGCTCGCGATGGTGAAGGTCTTCATCGACGAGTTTCCCGGGAAGCTCCGCGAGTGCGAAAAGCTGCTGAACAAGAACAACATCTTCCTGGGACGGACGGACGGCATCGGACCGATCACGCGCGAGCAGGCGATTGACCTGGGATTGACGGGTCCGTCGCTGCGGGCCTGCAACGTGGAGCACGATCTGCGCCGCGCGAGTCCGTATCTCGTGTATGCCGACCTGGATTTTGCGGTGCCGGTGTACGACGGCGGCGATTCTCTTGCGCGGTACTACGTGCGCATGGATGAGATGAAAGAGAGCGTCAGGATCGTCCTGCAGGTCCTGGAGCGGATGCCCGCCGGCGAAGTGCATGCCGGCAAGCCCAAGAAGGTGCTGCCGCGCAAGGAACGCGTGTACACGAAGATGGAAGAGCTGATCCACGACTTCGTCATCGTGAATTTCGGCATCGAGCCACCCGTCGGCGAAGTGTACCACGCGGTCGAAGCGCCGAAAGGCGAGCTGGGATTCTATCTCTCCAGCAACGGGGAAGGCTACCCCTGGCGCCTCAAGATTCGCTCTCCATCCTTTGTAAACCTGCAGTCGTTGTCGACGATGATGAGGGGAGCCATGGTCTCCGATGTCGTGGCCATCATCGGCAGTCTGGACCCGGTGATGGGAGAGGCCGACAAATAGGATTTGCCACCCGCGGGACCGTTCCCGCGTCGCGCAAAGGAATGACGACGGTGTCGATATTCACTGAAGAGAATCTGAAGAAGATCGAGGAACTGCGCAGCCGGTATCCGACGGCGCAGGCGCTGGTCCTGCCGGTGCTGTGGATCGTGCAGAAGCAGCACGGCTACATCTCCGAAGAAGCCATGAAGGAGATCGCGGAGCTGCTCCAGGTCCCCTTCGGCCATATTCTTGGCGTCGTGACTTTCTACACGATGTTCCAGGAAAAGCCGGTTGGCAAACACCACATCGAGGTGTGCACGAATGTGTCCTGCCTGCTTCGCGGATCCGACAAGGTCCTGGCACACCTGGAAAAGCGACTCGGGGTCAAGGCGGGAGAGACCACGCCCGATCGCAAGTGGACATTGTCCGAGACGGAGTGCATGGGGTCGTGCGGTACGGCCCCGATGTTCGCCATCGGCGACGAGTACTACGAAAACCTGACGATCGAAAAGATCGATCGCATCCTCGACAGCCTGCAATGATCCTCCGACCCGTCGACTCTGAAAAGAACTCTGCCTGGACCCGGCTGATCGTGCCGGACACGCCCGACTTCCATCGCCTCGAAGTGTACCGTGCGCACGGCGGGTACGAAGCGCTTCGCAAGGCGCTGGGTATGAAGCCGGAAGAAGTCACCGACGAAGTGAAGAAGTCGAACCTTCGCGGTCGCGGTGGCGCTGCTTTTCCGACGGGCCTCAAGTGGTCCTTCATGCCGAAACAGTCGGCGAAGCCGAAGTATCTGTGCGTGAACGGCGACGAGTCGGAGCCCGGCACGTTCAAGGACCGCCAGATCTTCGAGTTCAATCCGCACCAGCTGCTCGAAGGCATCCTCATCGGCTGCTACGCGATGGGGATCACCACCGCGTACATTTATGTCCGCGGCGAGTACGGCAAATGGATCACCATGCTCGAGCGCGCGCTGGCGGATGCCTCCGCGAACGGCCTGGTCGGCAAAGGCATTCTGGGAACCGAGTTCTCGACGGATATCGTCATTCACAAAGGAGCCGGTGCCTATATTTGCGGTGAAGAATCGGCGCTGATGAACTCGATCGAAGGCCAGCGTGGTTATCCGCGCGTCAAGCCGCCGTTCCCCGCGCAGAACGGATTGTGGGGATGTCCGACCACGATCAACAACGTGGAAACGATGACCAATGTCCCGCTGATCATTCAGCGCGGATGGGAATGGTACTCCAGAATCGGCGCCCCGAAACAACCTGGTCCGATCCTCGTCGGCGTGAGCGGCCACGTGAACAATCCCGGTGTCTTTGAAATGCCGACCGGAGAGTCGCTGCTCGAGATCATTCACAAGTGGGCAGGAGGCGTGCCGGGCAACAAACGGATCAAAGCGGTTATTCCCGGCGGGTCCTCAACGATGATCGTTCGCGGCGAGAACCTCGAAGGCGTTCGGATGGATGCCGATTCCCTCAAGGCGGCGGGATCGTCAGTCGGTACCGCCGGGCTCATCGTCATGGACGAAGACACCGATCTGATCCGTGTCATCACGCGGATCGCGAAATTCTACTACCACGAGTCCTGCGGCCAGTGTACGCCCTGTCGGGAGGGGACGGGATGGATGTGGAAGATTCTGACGCGGTTCGAGAAGGGGGAGGGGACGATGAAGGATATCGACATTCTGCTCGACGTGGCGAACAATATCGAAGGGAACACCGTCTGCGCGTTGGGAGATGCCGCTGCCTGGCCTGTGCAGTCCATGATCCGACGATTTCGGGAAGAATTCGAGGCCCGGGCGGTCGACCGACCCTCCGGATCGCGCGAAGCCGCCGCGTGACGATGAAATCTCCCTGCATGAAATTCCGGAACCCGCAACGCCTCGCGCCACGCGGGTTCCGTCGTTTGGGGGCCCTGGCTGGAACGACCGCGCCGGTCGCGCCGTCTAATGGAATGGCTGAACGAACGGACGAACTGGTACGATGCTCCCATTCCCTGACCAAAAAGGAAGCGCAGCGATGGCCCTCCGGATCCCCGGCGGATTTCGCCAACGCGTTGGCCTGTCCATCCCCGGCATGGAGGTGTCCGTGACATTGCCCGTGGCTCGCAAAGAACACGACGAGCGCGCGATGGTCCATGCGGACTTTGTCCGGATGGACGACGACGGCCTGATCACGCTGTTCCAGTCGGGGGAAGAGCGCGCCTTCCGGACACTCGTCGAGCGGTACGAAGAGCGCATCCACAATCTTCTGCGCGGCATGTTCCACGACACGGCCGCCGTGGATGATCTGGTGCAGGAGATCTTCATCAAAGTCTACGAAGCGCTCCCCCGCTTCCGGTTCGAATCATCGTTCTACACGTGGCTGTATCGGATCGCGGTGAACCGGAGCCGCGATGAGATCCGGCGCCGCAAGGTCCGCCGGTTCCTGTCTTTCCAGAGCCTTGATGACGGAACGGAACACGAGATCGATGCGCGTCTGGCCACACCGCCGGAAAATCGCGACGACCAGGAGATCATCCATCTTGGTCTGCACCTGTTGCCGGAGAAGTTCCGGACCGCGGTCGTCCTGAAAGATCTGGAAGGAATGTCGTACGAAGAGATCGCCGAGATCATGCAGTGTGAGATCGGTACGGTGAAATCGCGCCTGTCACGGGGCCGGACGATGTTGCGCAAAGCGCTTCAGCCCCTGGTGAAGGAGGCCGAGTATGGCACGCATTGAGAACGAGAAACGATCGGAACGTTTGAGCCTGTACCTCGACGGGGCCCTCTCGCCGGCCGAGACGGCGGAAGTGGAAGAGTTGCTCCGTCTCGACGCCGATGCACGCCGGGAGCTGGAAGAACTCCGTCGCCTCACCGCGCTGCTGTCGTCGCGCAAGCGCGTGTCCGCCGATCCCGCGTTCTGGACGCGGTTGTCGACCCGGCTGGAAGGCCGCACATCGGAAGCGGAGAATCTGCTCCCGTTCCCGCGACGGTACGTCCCGGCGATCGCGAGCATGGCCGCCGTCGTCGTGGCCGCTGTCGGATTTGTGGTGATCCAGAATCGGATGAGCGTGATGCAGTACTTCTCCCGTCAGACCGATGCCGTGAAGAATGTGTACGAGCGCGGCCTGCTCCAGGGGAACATCCTGCCGGTGCTGGCGTCGGTGGACCGCGATGCGGCGCTCCGGTTCTCGCTTTTCGGCACGTTGCCTCTCGACGAGTCGTCGCAAACGACCCTGCGCGTGGACCAATCAACGGACCGCGGATACCGGATTGAGGTCGGCAAGCCGTCGAAGAAAGCCGAACAGACCGTGACGTTCAACCGCTTCATGGCCGAGGTGAAACCGAATCCGCGACAGCGGCAGGTCATCGACTCGCTCATTGATTTCACGAGCCGGCGTCTGGCCTCGGCCGTCTGGGTGGGAGACAACAACGCGCTGGCGATCGATCCCGACCTCCCGCGCCTGAACCGCAACGTGGTGGCGGGGATCGCCTCGTGTCTCGAGCCGACACAGCGGGTGCGGATGGAGCAGATCCTGACCTCCAACCGGGCGCCCTATACGGTCGAGATCGGCAAGGACATCCCGGCGGAACCGGAACTGGTGATGAAACGCTTCCGCCCCCTGCCGCGGCCGCAGCGGTTCGTCCTCATCCGTCCGGATACGACGGATCTGGCCCAGATCCGGATCGATCTTGACAGTCTGCGTCGTGAGGCGCTGGTGAATATGCAGGCGATGGAGCAACGCCGGGCGCAATTTTTCCGGCAGTTCGCCGCGGAGCAATATCGCATCCTGCAGGCCGAAGATACCTCGGTTCCGTCGTCGCGGATGATCGATGACTCCGAATTCATGCGCGTGGAAGTGGGTCGTGCGATGGATGACCAGGGCGTGGGCGTCCTGCATGTGACCGTCGTGCCGCGTCACCCGGTGACGATCGAAGGGGGCGATGAATTCGGAAGCGGGCCCGTGCGTATCCGCATCCTCCGGACACCCGAGGGGCAGCCCGGCGTTCCGCGCGTGGATGTGCAGGTGAACGACTCCGTCCGTTCACAGCTGAAGAAGCGGATGCGAGACGCCGATGACCTGAGGAACGCGCCGCAGAAGCGGACGCCGCCTCCGCCGTCATCGCGACCCGTGCCCCAGCCATGATTCGAGCCTGACGCCGTCTGCGTCCCGGCAGCGTCCCGGTCCGTCTTCTCCGACATTGCTCCCGCAGCGCCGATCCCAGGTACGGCTCTTCGCCTTGATTCTCCCCCCATGTTTTCCTATATTTTCTGGCCTCCAAACCACCGTCGTTCTGTCTCAACCAAGGACCATAACCACATGAAACGCCCACACATTGCCTGGATCGGAGCCCTGATCGCGGTTGCGCTCATGACACAGGCTTTTCAATGCGGATCTCCGGAGTTCACCGGAGCCAAAGTGTACATTCAGCAAAAGAACTACAAAGAGGCTGTCCGGTTGCTTGAGGCCGAAACCCAGAAGAATCCCGGCAATGAAGAGGCGTGGTACCTGCTGGGACTCACCAAAGGGAAGGACCTTGACGACTACGTCGGCATGAACATGGCTTTCAATGCCGCCCTCAAGCTGTCAAACGTCCACCAGCGCGAGATCCACGCGCTTCGCTATCAGAAATGGGTGGATCACCTCAACGAGGGCGTGAATCTGCTGAACAAGGCGATGACCGATTCTTCGCAGTATTACGACAAGTCCATTCACGAATTCAATCGTGCGATCGAAGCCTGGTCGGATACCTCGCTGACCTACCGGTACCTGGGGCACGCTTACAACAGCAAAGGGGTCGCGGACTCCGCGATCACGGCCTATACCAAAGCATGGGACCTTGGTCAGGACAAGGAAGCGTACATGCGGGCCGGCCGGCTGTACACGCAGCGGGGCCTGGACCTGAAGTCCAAGTTCGAGACGGACAACGCCGAAAAGCTCCACATCATGCGCGGGCTCGCGGATATTGATCGTGGCAGCTACAAGAATGACGTGATGCAGGCGCTCGGAGCTCCGGACAATGTGAAGAAGGGCCCGAAGAACTCAAAGAAGGAAGAGTGGACGTACGCAAAGTACAATCTGACGCTCGTCTTCGAGGGCGACCGCGTCCTGACGAAGACCATGAGCAAACCGTATGACGCCGGCGTCGATTCGACGGCGTATCACAATGCCGAAAAGGAATTCTCCAAAGCGATCGCGATCTTCGAGAAGATCAAAGAGGTCGATCCGAAGGACAATCAGAACCTGAGCCTGCTTCTGCAGGCGTACGTGGAATCCAACCGGATCGTCGAGGCGACGGCGGCGTTCAAGCAGGCGGTATTGAACGAGCCGGGCAACAAGACGAACCACTACATCCTCGGAGTGCTGCACCGGACCACCGGTGACTTCACAGACGCGATCAGTGAATTCAAGGAAGCGCTGAAGATCGACCCGGCCTACGGGGACGCGCTCTTTGACCTGGGAGCGACGTACTACAACTGGGGTGTCGACATTCTGAAGGCGGCACAGGACAAGGGAGAGGAGAATGTCGAGTACAAGGAGAAGTTCAAAGAGGCACTGCCGTACCTCGAGCAGGTCACGCAGATCAAGCCGGACGATGCGCAGGTGTGGGAGACGCTCGGAACGATCTATGCCCGCCTCGGCCAAGCCGACAAGGCCCAGAAGGCGCTGGATCAGGCGGACAAGATCCGGCAGGGCAAATGAGCCCGAACAGCGCGGGAAGGACCGTGAGCACATGAGTGAGCCACTCCAGCAACAGCAGATCAACATCGAACTCGGCGAGAAGGAAGCGGAGGGGATCTACTCGAACCTCGCGATCATCACGCATTCGCCGGCGGAGTTCGTCATCGACTTCACGCGGGTGCTTCCCGGTGTGCCGAAGGCCAAGGTGCACGCGCGGATCGTGATGACGCCGCAACACACCCGCATGCTTCTCAACGCGCTGAAGGACAACGTCGACAAGTACGAGAAGAAGTTCGGCGAGATCAAGCTGGCGGGTGAGTTCTCCGGCGGACCGGTCCTGGGATTCCAGTCGCCGTCCAAGGAAGAGAAGTATCACTGACCGGGAACTCCCGCACCGGTGTGCAACCAGGGAGGCTGATGCCGTTGTCGGACATCAGCCTTCTCGTTTCTTGCGTGAGCGTGCGCACAGGGTTCGGAAGAATCCGGCAGCGCGAAGCCTGTTTCCTTGACATTCCTGGAGGGGCTGGGTATATTGACGCACGCGGTACACTTCAGTTCATTTGACATTGGGTGAGGCATATGAAACTCGTTCGACCGCCGTCGTTTCCGCTCCTTCTGCTCGCGGCGCTCGTGCTGTCCGGCATCGGAATCCAGTGCATCGAGAATCCCCTGGAACCGATCATGCCGTACACCGACACGCAGCTGAACGTTCCTCTCTTTTCCATCGAGAAGACATTTCTCGATCTCGTTCGGACCGACACGCTCCTGCATACCAATCCGGACGGGACGATCTACTATCCGACCAGTCAGTCGCTTGATCCCGTGGGCCTCGGCACGATCGAGGTTCAGCCGCAATCGTCCGGTCAGCAGGTGACCGTCGGACTGTTTAACGTTCAGCCGATCGCTGCACCGGCACAGTCCGTGACGGCGGGGACGATCGGCTTTCCTCCGGGCCCACATCCATTCTTCCCGGCCTCCACGGGAACGGTTCCTCCGCTCACGGTCGACCTCAGCTCGAGTCTCGATTTTGTCCACGTCAGTTCCGGCACACTGACTCTTCAGGTGAAAAATACGCTTCCGTTCCCGATCGACTTTCCCAAGGGCATTACGCTGCGGAACAACTCCGCGTCGCCTGCGGATACATCGGCTATCGGCCAGTTCGTGTTCAGCGATACGATCGCTACAGGCTCGACGCAAACCGTCAGCATCGATCTGGCCGGAAAGCTGGTCCGCGGAGCCCTCGGGACCGATTCCATCGTGATTCACGAGGCAGGGACCACGGGCTCGACGACCATCCTCGCGTCAGACGGCCTGGAATTCACGTTTGGGTCGACGGCCATCACCGCCGACAGTGCATCCGCGATCATCCCCAGTCAGCCGGTCTTCAGCGTGCAGGATTCCACTCTGACGGTGGATGACTCGGTGTCCATCCAGACGGCCCGCTTCCGGTCCGGCTCGTTCGTCCTGGCGGTCAAGAACAACCTGGGCATTTCCGTTGGCGTGTACGTCAAAATGGACGACTTCAAGAGCACGAAGACGAACGCCGGCTTCCTGGTGAACACGACGCTGAACGGCAAGGACAGCCTCGTCATCCCGATCTCAGTCGACACGCTTCTGATCAGCACCGGCGCGGCTCCGCAGGGCACGAAACTGACCTTCTCGGTCGGTATCACGACGATCTATTCGGGATCATCAAAACAGACCGTGGCGTCGACGGACTTCGTGCGGGCGGAATTCCGAGCCAGTGATCCGCTGATTGTGCAGTCCGTAACGGGCAAGATCAAGCCGATGACGGTGCCGATCTACACCGCCGTTCAATCCACGTACAAACTGGGTGAGGCGGCCACGAAGTTCACGGCAAATTTGTCCTTCGACTCGGTGCGCGTCACCATGCGCCTGCCGGTGACGGGGGGCTTCCCGGCGGACTATGCGCTGAAGCTGATCGCCAAGAACTCGAAGCGCAATCTGATCGATTCGATCGTGCTCCCGCCGACGCAGGCGGGGATCCGGCGGATCTATCCGAACAGCGGATCGACATCGATCGTGATCGATAACGCCACGAATCTCAACGGATTCCTCGGGAAGTTCTTCCCCGACATGCCGGATTCCTTCTTCGTCCGTGGGCAGATGGTGTTCGAGCCGCTGGATGAGTATGTCAACCCTGTCTACTATACAGTGAGCGACACGAGCAAGGTGTATCCTTCGTTCAGCCTGGACTTCCCGCTGAAGGTCGGCATCGCGAACGGCCACATCACTTCAACGGAAGGAATCTTCAACGGCTCGAACGGCGAGCGCGTGCCGAAAGAAATCACCCGGTCGATGAAATCCGCAAACCTGAATCTCGCGATCACGAACGGGATGCCCGTGGCGATGAACATGGTGGTGAAGTTGGTCGGATTCGATTCCACACTCAACCGTCGGGATACGCTCCTGACGATCACGCCCAGTGCCCCCATCGCAGCCGGCGGTGTGGACGCAGCGGGGTACACGAACAGTCCCACGGTGTCGAAGGTCACGATCGGTCTCAGCGGAACCGACATTGAGAAGCTGAACAGCGCCGATTCCGCGTATGTGCGGTTCGACATAGCCACGACCAACAACGGGGCGCTCCCGGTGCGGTTCCGCACCACGGATTTCATCAAGGTCCGTGCATCCGGCGGTATCGTCTACACCATCAATAAACCCCGGTAGGTGGAACCATGAAGAACCGTGCACTTGCATTGATGCTCCTGGTCCTCCCCGGGGTGGTGACACTTCAGGCGGGCGACCGCACCAATATCCGCGGTGTCGGCATGGCGCGAACGATGAACGCGTCGGCGTTCGGCACCGATGCCCTCGGGATCAATCCGGCGAACCTCGCGGTCTACGATCGCGGGTCCTTCCGGCTGGTCCTGTCACCGGTCGGATTTGCCATCCGGTCGGATTTGATCAGCTACGACATCTATCAGAACTATTTCACCGGCGTGCCGGGACCGAACGGGACGCGGGTGGCGAAATACCTCAGCGCGGCGGACCAGCAGGATATTCTTTCCCGGCTCCCGGATATCGGCTCCACGATGTTCGAGATGGAAGATATGTGGCTGGGCGTGAGCTTCCGGCATCCGGTCATCGGCGGTATCGGATTCTCGATCACGGACAGGATGGGCTGGCGATTGACGCTCCCGAAGGACTACTTCCGCCTCTTCCAGGGACTCGATGTCAACGGCACGACATACGACTTCTCGGGCACCGGGTTCAGTGCGTGGTGGTACCGGGAGTATAACATCTCCTACGGCCGGGAGATCCCCGTGCCGATCCCGGCGGTGCGGCACCTGTACGCGGGCGTGGGGGTGAAGATCCTGCGGGGCTATGGTGCGCTGGTGACGGATTACTACCGGTCGAAGTTCGGCAATGTGCCCGATCCGAACGATCCGTTGCAGTACACTCTGATCGGCAACTCGGACTTCCGTGAGCTGCGCTCGGGCATCGACGTTTTCGACAAGAGCAAGAACGTCAACATGACACCGTTCCCCGATCCGGCCGGCAAGGGCACGGGATTCGACCTCGGCATCTCGGCGAACATCCTGGGTGACATTCACGCGTCGGTGAGCGTGACGGACATCGGCAAGATCACGTGGGATCGGAACGTGTATGAGACGACAGGAAAAGGCGCTGTCACGATCACGGACATTGCGTCGGCGGCGCGGGATTCCATTCGGGACGCGTTTGCGGGACAGGACCGGGCGCTGACGGAGTCCTTCACGACCGCATTGCCGACACGGCTGCGCATCGGTGCGATGGTGCGATCCGGCGAGTTGCAGTTCCTGCGCTGGATGCCGGGAAATATGATGCTGGCGGCGGATTACACTCAGGGATTCAACGAGTCACTGGGGAATACGACGAAACCGCGGTTCTCGCTGGGCATGGAATACCGGATCATCCCGCTTCTGCCGTTGCGCACGGGCATTTCGGTGGGGGGAGGAGACAAGTTCCGGTGGGCGGCGGGATTCGGGCTGGATTTCTACGCGCTGACGCTGGATTTTGCGACGGACAATTTCGGCATCCTGTTTTCGCCGAAGAACTTCTCGATGGCGTCGTTCTCGTTCGGACTCGGCTTCCGGATCTGAACGAGTGCCGCCGTACGGTCAGAGGATGTAGCGGCTGAGGTCGCGGTTCGTGGCGATGGCGCTCAGCCGCTCGCTGACGATGGCCGGTGTGATGACGACGTGACGCTCCCGGATCACATCGGGAGCGTCGAACAGCAGTCCCTCCAGCAGCGTGGTGAGGATGGTGTGCAGACGGCGCGCACCGATGTTCTCCACCTGCTCGTTCACTTCGAATGCCACGCGGGCGATCTCCCGCACGGCCTCCTCACTGAATTCCACGTCGATCCCCTCTGTTGCCAGCAGCGCAGTGTACTGCTTCAACAGCGCGTTCTGAGGTTGCGTGAGGATCTGTACAAAATCGTCCTGGGAAAGGCTGTTCAACTCGACCCGGATGGGGAAGCGGCCCTGCAGTTCCGGGATCAGGTCGGACGGCTTGGCGACGTGAAACGCCCCGGAGGCGATGAACAGCACGTGGTCGGTGCGCACCATGCCGTACTTCGTAAGCACGCTGGAGCCTTCGACGATCGGGAGCAGGTCCCGCTGCACGCCTTCGCGGGAGACGTCGGGGCCGCCATGCTCTCCCCGCGTGCTCGTGATCTTGTCGATCTCGTCGATGAACACGATGCCGGAGTTTTCGACGCGGTCGACCGCTTCCTTGACCGCCTTCTCCATGTCGATGAGCTTCTGCGATTCCTCCTGGATAAGGAGCGCACGCGCTTCGGCGACGGCCAGCCGGCGCTGCTTCTCCCGCTTCGGCAGAATGTTGCCCAGAACTTCCTGCAGATTGATCCCCATCTCCTCGAGACTGAGCGGCCCCATCACCTGCATGACCGGCGACGGTGCCGCCGGGATCTCGAGCTCCACCATGCGTCCATCCATCTCGCCCGCCCGCAGACGCTCCCGGAGTTTGTCCCGCGTCGATTCGTGGTTGGCGGCAGCAGCCTCTCCGGATTCGTCGGGTGACGCGCCATGAGACCGGCGAACGGGAGGAAGAAGAAGATCAAGGAGCCGCTCCTCTGCGAGGTGCTCGGCCTGCGGCCGGACGGCAGCCGCGCGCTCGTTCTTCACCATTGTGACGGCGATCTCGGTGAGGTCGCGGACCATCGACTCGACGTCGCGCCCGACGTAACCGACTTCGGTGAACTTCGACGCCTCGACCTTCAGGAACGGGGCATGGGCAAGACGGGCGAGTCGCCGCGCGATCTCGGTCTTTCCGACTCCGGTGGGGCCGATCAGGATGATGTTGTTCGGCATGATCTCCTCACGGAGCGCATCGGGCACCTGAAGCCGGCGCCAGCGGTTCCGCAGGGCGATCGCCACCGAGCGCTTGGCGTTGTGTTGGCCGACGATGTACTTGTCCAGCGCCTCCACGATCTGGCGTGGCGTGAGTTCGGTCGATGCGGCGGAGCGTTTCCGGTTGGCCATGCTATGACAATTCCTCGATCACGAAGTTCCGGTTGGTGTAGATGCAGATGTCCGCGGCGGCGGTCAGAGACTGCTCCACAATTTCCCGGGCGGAGAGGGACGTGTGCGTGACGAGTACGCGCGCGGCGGCGAGGGCATAGTTGCCGCCTGAGCCGACCGCCACGATCCCGTCATCCGGCTCGATCACGTCGCCGGTACCGGAAATGATGAGCGCGTGATCCCGGTCCATCACGGCGAGCAGCGCCTCCAGCTGGCGCAGGTACTTGTCCGTGCGCCACACCTTGGCGAGTTCGACGGCCGCGCGCACCAGCTGTCCCTGGTACTGTCCCAGCTTCTCCTCGAACCGCTCGAGCAGGCTGAACGCGTCCGCGGCCGCGCCGGCGAATCCCACCAGCACCGATCCCTCCTGAAGGCGGCGGATCTTGTTCGAGTGCTGCTTCATGATGGCGGATCCGAGGGTGACCTGTCCGTCACCGCCGATGGCCACGCTGCCGCGATGCCGGACGCCGATGATGGTGGTCGCATGTATACGCTCGTGTTCCATGGGTGGTTGTCCTTCCTGCCGGCGATCAGATCTTCCGGCGGAGCCGCGCGATCGGCAAGCCGAGCTGCTCCCGGTATTTGGCCACGGTGCGCCGGGCAATGCGGATCCCGCCTTGCTTCAGGATCTCCGCGATCTTGTCGTCGTTCAGCGGATCGTTGGGGTCTTCGCCGTCGATGATCTCCTTGACGCGCTGTTTGACCGCGAAGTTGGAGACATCCTCGCCGCTGTCCGACTCCAGTCCGGACGTGAAGAAATAGCGGAGAGGATGAACGCCGAATTCCGTCTGAACGAACTTGCTGTTGACCACCCGGCTGATCGTGGAGATATCCACGCCCACGACCTCCGAGATGTCCTTGTAGATCATCGGCTTCAGGAGCTCGCCGTGCTCGAACCACTCGCGCTGCCGGTCCACGATCGCCCGCATGACCTTGAGCAGCGTCTCGCGGCGCTGGTGGATGGAGGCGATGAACCACTTGGCGGCTTCGAACTTCTTCTTCACGAAATCGCGGGCTTCGGCGGAGACCTTCTTTCCTTTGGGCATCACCAGGTCACGGTACGCGGTGTTGATCCGGAGGGGAGGGATGTTCCGGTCGTGCAGGAGGATGAGAAAATCCCCCTCGTCCTTTTCCACGATGAAATCCGGCGTAATGTAGTTCTCCTGTGCGGAGAATTCGCCCTCACCGGGCTTGGGATTCAACCGCTGGAGGATCTCGATGACCTTCTTGAGCGTTTCGCGGCTGACTCCCAGGTTTCGCTCCAGAGCGTCGTACCGTTTGAGCTTGAAATCCTCGAAGTGCTCCCGGATCAGCCGGATGGCGAGCTCCTTCAATGCGGCGGGGAAGATGCCGGCCTTGAGCTGCGCCAGAAGGCATTCCTGCAGGGATCGGGCGGCGATGCCGGGGGGGTCGAGCAATTGAAGGCGCTGAAGAACGCCTTCCGCCTTCTCGAGGCCGATCGTCAGGCCGAAACTCAGATTGAGGTCCTGAACGATCAGCGCCAGCTCGCGCCGCAAATAGCCGTCTTCATCGACATTCCCGAGGATCTCTTCGGCCAGCAGGGATTCCTCGTCGTCCGTTGCCGAGAGACGGAACTGGCTGAGCAGGCGCTCGGACAGCGGAACAGTCGCCGGGAGCGGCGGCTCGTAGCTGTCATCTTCGTCCTGTTGCTTGACGGTCTCGGGGCTCTTGAATCCCGCGAGGTCGTCGTTCATGTAGTCTTCGAGAGTGTAGGTGTCCTCCGGTTCGGCCTCCGAGGATTCGTCGGAAGCGGTGTCCGGCTCTTCCTGCTCCAGCGTCTGCTCAAGTTCCTCGTTCGTCTCGAGCATGGGATTCATCTCCAGCTCCATCTTGATGCGCTGCTCGAGAGCGAGCGTCGGCAGCTGCAGGAGCTTGAGATACTGGACCTGCTGAGGCGTGAGTTTGAGGCCGAGGCGAAGCTGTTGCTGGAGATTGATCATGCGGCGTCTGCGGAGTGCGTGGTGCGTCGATACTCATCGGCAGCACGACGGAATTCCTCGTACCACTCCGGACCATAGGCGCGAGTCAGGGCATCGCGGAGGAACTCGCTGACGGGAATCGCGCGATCCGCGCCGTTCTGATAGGCGGCACGGCACTCCGCGATCCGCTCGAGCCAGATGTGCTCGATCTCTCCGCTCCGGTTGACCCGCAGCGGAAAGAGGTGACAGGAAACGGGTTTCTGCCAGGCGATGAGTCCGTCGAGATACCCGCGTTCAAACGCGCATCGGGCGATGCCGTTCTCGAAGTGGACGAACACGCAGGCCCGCTCGTTCACGACGGTGGTTGTGCGGTCGCCGGGGGGGCCTTCAAAAAGCCCGCGCCGTTCGATTACTTCCTGATGCGCGGCAGGGATGAAGTGGCGGATGGCAGGGTAGCATTCATGCAAACGATCGATCTCTTCATCCAGGAGCGGAGCGCCCTTGCTGCCGGGCATGGTGCAACAGGCGCCCTTGCACGCGTTGAGGTCGCAGGCGAATGGCGTGTCTGCGGCTGCGTCTTCCACGGCTATTTCCCGGATGATTATCATGTTCCGTGCCAGTCCTCTTTAAAAAATGTACTGAAAAAATGACACAGAGCAAACCCGCCGGGATCGCGGCTCAGGTTCTCACGAAATGCTTGCCGGGGAGTTGTCGGACGAGACCTTTGAACTCGAGGGAGAGGAGATGGACGAGCAGGTCGCCGGGACTGAGATCGCATGTTTCGGCGATCGAGTCGATGAACTTCGGCGCACCGTCGAGGACGTCGAGCACCCGTTGTTCGAAGAGCGACACGGATACGGGGACCGGCGGCGGGGCAGGAGCCACCGTGGCCCCGCACTCGACGAGGATGTCGTCGATTCCGCGGATGAGTTTCGCGCGTCCCTGCTGGATCAGCAGATGCGGTCCGGCGCTGCGAGGGTCGTCCATATGTCCGGGGACGGCGAACACCTCACGATTCTGGTCGAGAGCCGTCGATGCGGTGATCATCGCTCCGCCATCGATCGCGGACTCGATCACGACCGTGCCGAGCGACAGTCCGCTGATGATACGATTGCGCCGGGGAAAGTTCTGCGGATCGGGGGGTGTGCCGAGCGGAAATTCCGAGAAGACAATCCCGGTTTCCGCGATGCGCTCCATGAGCGTCCGGTTCTCGGGAGGGTAGGGAACGTCGAGGCCCGAGCCGATGACGGCGATCGTGATCCCCCCGGCCTCGAGCGCGGCGTGATGCGCGAACGTATCGATCCCGCGGGCGAGTCCGCTGACGACAGAGAAGTCCCGTGCGCACAGCTCGCTGCTCAGTCGACGGGCGATTCCCTCACCGTATGCGGAGGGATGTCGTGTCCCGACGATCGCGACTGCATGGCCGCGTGCGCTCGTGCAATTGCCGCGGGCAAAGAGCACCGGCGGAGGATCGTAGATCCGCTTCAGCCGCTCGGGATAGTCGTCATCCCACGCCGTCAGGACGGTGACACCCACCCGCGCGGCACGGGACATCTGATCGTTTGCAAACTGCTCGGCCGCTGTGTCGTGGGCGATGGCGACGGCGATCCGTTCGTCGATCCCCGGGATGCGGACAAGCTCGCGCGGTGTTGCGCGGAACGCTTCGGCGGGATCACCGAAGTGCCGAACCAGCGCCTGGACCTTCAGCGGTCCGACACGCGGAATGGCAAGAAGTCGCAACAGGTGAAGTGCACGCATGATCCGTGCGGCAATTGCCGCTTCCCCCTTTCATGCGGTGAGATGAGAAGTCTCCGTCCGACCGGCGTCGCCCGGAGTAAAACAGTCTACGCCGCTCCGATCTCCTGTGTGAAGCGACCCACGAGATCGTCGGCAACGGCCTTGTCCGGCGCTTCGGCGATGATCCGGATGATCGGCTCCGTGTTGGACGTGCGCAAATGGACCCAGGAGCGCTCGAAATCGATCTTCACTCCATCGTCGGTCGTGAGACGTCCTTCTTTTGCAAATCGAACGGCAAGCCGTGCAAGGATCTCGCCCGCATTCTTCGTCCCCAGATCGACGCGTCCTTTGGTGATCGAGTACTGAGGCATCGATGCTTTGAGAGCGGAGACGGGTCCCCCGAAATCGGTCAACGCCTGAAGAATGAGCCCGATGCCGACCAGGGCGTCGCGACCGGTGTGCACCTGCGGATAGATCACACCGCCGCTTCCCTCACCGCCGATCACCGCATGGACTTCGCGCATCTTCTTGGCGACGTTGATCTCACCGACGGGCGTACGAACCAGCGGCGCGTGGAACTCGGTGCAGATGTCATCCACCGCCCTCGTGGTGGAGAGATTGACGACAACCGGCGGCGTCTCAACACCCGCATGCACATGATGCTTCAGGACATGCCGCACGCACGTGGCGATGGTGTACTCTTCGCCGTACGGTTCACCGTCTTCGCGGATCAGGACCAGCCGGTCGGTGTCGGGATCCACTGCGATCCCCAGATCGGCGCGTTGCGCCTTCACTTCGCGGCTGAGCTGTGTGAGATTCTCCGGGAGCGGCTCCGGGGTATGGGCAAACACGCCCGATCCGTCGCAGTTCAACGGGATGACCGTGCATCCGAGGTGCTCGAGGAGTTGCGGGACGACGACAGCCCCGGATGCGTTCACGCAATCGACGACGACGCGCAGGGCCCGTCGCCGGATCTCGTCCCGGCGAAGGATTGGCATGCCGAGAACGGCGTCGATGTGCTCACGAATGAAATGATCGTTCCGGAGGGCCTGGCCCTGACGATCCCACGGAACGTAATCGCGGGACGGTTTGGCCGCCAGATCCCAGAATTCGCGATTCTGCGCCGCATCGAGGAAAAGGCCGTCCGAAGCGAAGAACTTGAGTCCGTTCCAGACCATCGGATTGTGGCTCGCCGTGATCGCGATGCCGCCGGCGGCATTGAGCCGCTCGACGGCCAGTGCCACGGTCGGTGTCGGGCATATACCGAGGTCGATGACATCGGAGCCCATCTGTTGCAGCGTTCCGGAGACAAGGGCAGCGACTGCCGCGCCGGTCGCCCGGCCATCCCGCCCGATGACGATCGGACCACGCCGGCAGTACTCCGAATAAGCCGAAACGTATTTGACGAGGACTTCCGGAGTGAGGGACGTGCCAATGACTCCCCGAATGCCCGAGATGCTCACCATCAGTGCCATACTGTGCTCCGGAATTCCGATCAATATACGCAGGGTGCCGGCGAATTTCAAGACGATCCGCGGTGGCGGCAGGCGTGCTTGAATGTTACTACAGGCGTCAGTACCTTTGGGTGTGCCCACCACCGGAGTTCCCATGCGGCTTTCGTCGGCAGACAAATCGGTTCTTCTGTCCATTGCCCGGGAATCCATCGCCCGTGCTGTCGGCGGAAGGGAACCCGCCGGAGCACGTGAGGTGAGTGCGATGTTGCGTGAGCCGGCCGGCGTCTTTGTCACCCTGGAACTTCATCGTGAGTTGCGCGGCTGCATCGGTTATGTCGAACCGGTACTGCCGCTGGCAGAAGCCACGCGGGAGGTCGCCGCAAAAGCTGCGCTGGAGGATCCGCGCTTTGACCCGGTGACATCGGGGGAACTGTCGGAGATCGAGATCGAAATCTCCGTGCTTTCGCCGTTGCACGAGATTCACTCGCCGGATGAAGTGACGGTGGGAGTGCACGGGCTTGTGCTCGAGTCGGGCTTCCGTCGCGGACTGCTGCTCCCGCAGGTCGCCACGGACTACGGCTGGGACCGTTTCGAATTCCTCTCGCATACAGCCCGAAAGGCGGGCCTGCCGCCGGATGCCTGGAAGCGTCCCGGGGCGCGGCTCTCGACGTTCACCGTTGAACGGTTCAGCGAGCAGGAGCTTCCGGAGCATTCGGACGACAATCAATGAATCCTTCTGCTGCACTGCATGTGCGTCCGCCGGCGGTCGCCGGGATGTTCTATCCATCGCGGGCCGCGACGCTCAAGGCGGACGTGCAGGATCTGCTGGCGCAAGCCGCGCCGCCCGCGCTCCAGGGCACGATCGTGGGGCTGATCGCGCCGCACGCCGGCTACGTCTACTCCGGGGCCGTTGCCGCATACGCATACCGGCTCCTGGCGGCAACGCCGGTCGATGCGGTGATCCTGATCGGTCCGAGTCACCGCGAGTACTTTGAAGGAGTGTCTGTGTTCCCGGGCGATGCATACCGTACTCCGCTTGGCGACATGCCGATCGACGATGGGCTGCGAAGACGATTGGTGGCGGCCGGCGTTGCACGCACGCTTGACGGGCACCGGACGGAGCATGCGCTGGAAGTGCAACTGCCGTTCCTCCAGGTGGCCCGCGGCACGTGCCCGATCGTCCCCCTGGTGATGGGTTCGCAGCGGCGCGAGGATTGCACCGCCCTGGGGGCGGCCATTGCGTCGACGGTGGGGACACAACGGGTGGCCATTGTGGCCTCCAGCGATCTTTCCCATTATCACCCGTACGATGAGGCAGTCACGCTGGATCATCGCGTCGTGGATCTTGTGGAGACGTTTGACATCGACGAGCTGCTGCGCCGCATTGACGAGGACACCGTGGAGGCGTGCGGAGCCGGACCGATCGCGGCCGCGATGATCGCGTCCAAGCAGCTGGGGGCGAACAGGGCGCGCGTGCTCCAGTACTGCAACTCGGGGGACGTGACCGGCGATCGCGGTGCCGTGGTGGGATATCTCTCCGCGGCATTTGTGAGGGAGAACGGGTGAGCCGCCGGGGAGGGATTCCCAGATTTGCCGTCGTTGGCGCGGGTGCGGTCGGCAGCGCGTTGGCCATGGCACTGTCCCGCCGAGGATTCAAACTTCGTGCGCTGGTCACGGCTTCTTCCCGCACGGCGCACCGATTGAAGCGACGATTCCCGAAGATTCCCACCGGCGCGTCGCTGTCCGTCCTCCCCGATGATGTTGATCTGCTTGTGATCGCGGTGCCGGAACAGCAGCTTTCTTCCGTGGCGCTCGCGCTTGCGCATCGCTTCGGGACCGCGCTGAAGGGAAAGCGGGTGTTCCATCTGTCGGGTTCGATTTCCAGCGACGTTCTCCTGCCCGTGGAGAAGAAGGGAGCGGTCGTCTTTTCGCTTCATCCCATTCAGGCATTTCCCGCTGACGCTTCCATCGATGACCGCGCGTCGCTGCTTCGGGGGATTTCGTACGGGTTCGAAGGCGATCGGCGAGCCGAGAGAATCGCGCGGCGCGTCGTCCGTCTGCTCGGCGGTCGGTTCGTCCGGGTTCCAAAAGAGGGGAAAATTGCGTATCATCTTGCCTGCGTCTTCGCCTCGAATTTCATCATGGCGCTGCACGAATCCGCTCGTCAGCTGACCGGTGCGGTCGGCGGTTCGCTGCGGACGGAGGATCTTCATCCGCTGATGGAATCGGCGCTTCGGTACGTCATGCGAAGCGGTGCCGCGCGCGTCATGACCGGTCCCGTTGTCCGCAAGAGCGGGGAGACGCTTCGCCGTCATTTACAGTATCTGGACAATTCGGAAAAGCAATTCGCGGCGGTCTATCGCGCGCTGTCATCCGTCATCGTCGATGCGATGCGTCGGCGTCATCGGCTGACGGCCCGGGATGCCGCTGATCTCACCGCGATCCTCGGTGGAAATTCCCGGAGGATTCGCCGGACGAACTCTGGAGGAGCGAACCATTGAAGGCATTGATTGCAAGCGGTGGTCGGGGCACGCGCCTGCGGCCCATCACGCACACCCGCAACAAGCATCTCATTCCCATCGCGAATAAGCCGATCCTGTTCTACGCGATCGAGGCCGCCGTGGATGCCGGCATCACGGATATCGGTATCGTTCACACGGCGGACAGCCTGGAGGTGCCGGAATACGTCGGCGACGGATCGCGTTGGGGCGCCCGGATCACGTATATCCCCCAGGAGACTCCCGGCGGACTTGCACAGGTGGTCGCGCTTGCCGAGAAGTACATTGGCAAAGATCAGTTCATCTTCTATCTCGGCGACAACATGATCGTCGGCGGACTCCGGAGGTTCATCGATGAATTTCGCGCCAGTGGCTGCAACTGCTTTCTGACGCTCGCCCGGGTCAAGGATCCGGAGCGATTCGGAGTGCCGGAGATCCGCGACGGTCGAATCGTGCGTGTGGACGAAAAGCCGCAGCACCCGAAGAGCCAGTTCGCCGTGGCGGGCATCTATCTGTATGATCATCACATTTTCGATGCGGTGCGGAGCCTCAAGCCGAGTGCCCGCGGAGAACTGGAGATCTCGGACGCGCACACGGTTCTGATCGAGCGCGGTCTGAAGGTCGGGTACACGGAGATCACCGGCTGGTGGAAGGATACCGGCAAGCCGCTCGATCTGTTGGAGGCGAACCGGCTCATCCTTGACAACATGACCCCGGCGATTCACGGGGAGGTGGACCGTTCGTCGGAAGTCGCGGGACGCGTCAGCATTGAAGAAGGCGCCCGGATCATCAACAGCCGCGTCCGGGGACCCGTGATCATCGGCAAAGGATGCGTCATCGAGAACAGCTATATCGGACCGTTCACGTCCATCGGTGACCGCACCGAGGTGCGGAACAGCGAGGTTGAATACAGCATTGTGCTCCGCGATTGCCGCATCACGGATGTCGGCATCCGGATCGAGGGAAGCATCCTTGGCAACGATGTGGAAGTGGTGATGGCGACGGGCAAGCCTCGCGTGCACCGCTTCATGATCGGCGACCAGAGCCGCGTTGAAGTCGCCTGAACCAGGAGGACATCCGATGGCAGATCCAACTGTTCTCATCGAAATCCACGACGGCGTCGCGACCGTGCGGATCAACCGGCCGGACAAACTCAATGCGCTCAACACCTCCGTGCGCACGGGATTGCGCGAAGCGTTCGAACGCATCGCGGCCGATCCCACGATCGGTGCGGTGATCATGACGGGAGCGGGCGAGAAGGCCTTTGTCGCCGGTGCGGACATCGAAGAGCTCAGCCGTCTCGACGAAGGAAGCGGACGTCGCTTCGCCGACGAAGGGCAGGCGCTGTATAATCGCATCGAATCGCTCGATCGCCCGGTGATCGCCGCGGTGAACGGCTATGCGCTGGGCGGCGGCTGTGAACTGGCGCTCGCGTGTCACATCCGCATTGCGTCCTCCTCCGCGAAATTCGGACAGCCCGAAGTGAACCTGGGCACCATCCCGGGCTACGGCGGCACCCAGCGGCTGACGCGTCTGGTCGGGAAGGGAAAAGCCCTGGAGATGATCCTGACCGGCGAGGCCGTTGACGCGCAGGAGGCGCACCGTATCGGCCTGGCGAACGCCGTGGTCCCGCCGGCGGATCTGATGGCGACGGCGGAGCGCATGGCCCGGACGATCATGACCAAAGGTCCGCGCGCGGTTGCGCATGCCCTGCGTGCCGTGCAGGATGCCGACGAGCGGCACCTGAGCGGCGGGCTGGAGGCCGAAGCTGCGCTGTTCGGACAGTGCTGCGGCACGGATGATTTTCGTGAAGGGACGGCGGCGTTTCTGCAGAAACGGAAGCCGCAATTTCGCAACGCATGATGAACGCAGAACGGCAGAGCAGGATCGTATGACGGCGCAGGACAAGACATCGAAGGCCGATCAGGCCAAACTCATGGACAAGATCGTATCGCTCGCGAAGCGGCGGGGCTTCGTGTTTCAGTCGAGCGAGATCTACGGCGGCCTCAACGGCTGCTGGGACTACGGCCCGTTGGGCGTCGAGATGCTGAACAATCTCAAGCAGCAGTGGTGGAAGCACATGACCTACCGCGAGAACGTGGAGGGCGTGGACGCCAGCATCCTCATGCATCCGCGGGTCTGGGAAGCGTCGGGGCATGTGGAGAATTTCACGGATCCGATGGTCGACTGCCGGCAGTGCAAGGCGCGCTATCGGATCGATGTGCTCTTCGACGAGCTCTCGCTCAAGAAGAAGAAGGAGATCCTGCGCGAGCTCGACCCGGCGACGTTCGGCGGTCAACAGCGTGATGAAGTGATTGAGGACGCATTCGCGAAGCGCGTGGGAACGGATGAGGCGGCGGCCGGACTGGTGAGCATGCTCTCGTGCCCGAACTGCGGCAACAAGGGCACATTCACCGAGGCTCGCAGGTTCAATTTGATGTTCAAGACCTTCATCGGACCGTTGGAGGATTCGTCGGCGGCGGTCTACCTGCGTCCGGAGACGGCGCAGGGGATCTTCGTGAATTTCCTGAACGTGCACGCGGCGTCGCGCCAGAAGCTGCCGTTCGGCATCGCACAGATCGGCAAGGCGTTCCGCAATGAGATCAATACGAAAAACTTCCTCTTCCGGACCCGCGAGTTCGAGCAGATGGAAATGCAGTTTTTCGTGCGCCCGGGGTCGGATGATCAGTGGTTCGAATACTGGCGCGCGGAACGGATGAAGTGGTATGGTGATCTGGGTATGACGCGCGAGAAGCTGCAGTGGCACCAGCACCCGCCCGGCAAGCTGGCGCACTATGCAAAGGACGCGTACGATATCGAATACCAATTCCCGTTCGGATGGGGCGAGATCGAAGGGATCCACAACCGTACGGACTACGACCTCTCGCGCCATGAACAGTTTTCATCGAAATCCATGAAGTACTTCGACGAGGAGACGAAGGAGAAGTTCACGCCGTTCGTCATTGAGACATCGGCCGGTGCCAGTCGGTCGTTCATGGCGTTCCTCGTCGATGCGTATCGGGAGGAAGATGCGCCGACGGCCGAGGGCACGACGGAACTCCGCGTGGTCCTCCGCCTGCACCCGAAACTGGCGCCGATCAAGGCCGCCGTGTTTCCGCTCGTCAACCGTGACGGCATGCCCGAGATGGCTCGCGCGATCGAGGCGGACCTGCGATCGTCGTTCCGGGTCTTCTACGATGACAGCGGAGCGGTGGGGCGACGATACCGGCGACAGGACGAGATCGGAACACCGTACTGCATCACGGTGGACTCCCAATCGCTGCAGGATCAGACTGTGACGGTGCGAGAACGCGATACCATGCAGCAGGAACGCGTGGCGGCGGCGCGTCTTCGCGAGGTCCTGGCCGCACGCCTGATCTGACGCGCAGCAGAGCGAACGCGCATGAGGCAGCGGCAGCGGATGGAAATGCGGTACCGGGCGTGGATGGTCGTCGCGCTGCTCGGGATCGCCGCGCCCGTCTGCCGGGCGCAGTGGATTGCGGATTCTCTCCTGGACCGGCGCGTGCAGGAGGGGATCGACCAGATCTACGACTTTCAGTTTGACGCCGCACGGAAGACGTTCGATGCGGTCGTCGCCATGCGGCCGGACCACCCGGTGGGTTACTTCTTCCGGGCGATGATCGTCTGGGAGCGGATCCTGAGCGATTTCGACGACGAATCGCACGACGATGAATTTTATGACATGCTGGACGTCGTCATCCGGATGTGCGATGATCGGCTGGAAGAGAATGAGAATGACGTCACCGCGCTCTTCTTCAAAGGCGGTGCGGTCGGGTTCCGCGGGCGGCTGCGGGCCAACCGCGGGAAGTGGGTCGGCGCCGCAAACGACGGTCTGGTCGCGCTCCCGCTGGTCCGCAAGGCCCACGAACTTCAGCCGAACAACGACGATGTGCTGCTCGGCATCGGCATCTACAATTATTACGCCGCGGTCATCCCCGACCGCTATCCCATCGTCAAGCCGCTGATGGTGTTCTTTCCGGGCGGTGATCGCAAGAAAGGTCTCGAGCAGTTGCGGGAAGCCTCCCTGCACGCCAAGTACGCCCGCGTCGAAGCGTCCTACTTCCTGATGCAGAATCTGTTCATGTTCGAAAAGGACTATCCGAAGGCGCTCGAGATCGCCCGCACGCTGCACGCCCGGTATCCGGGCAACCCGGTGTTTTACCGCTATCTGGGACGGTGTGATGTGAGCACAGGACTTCTGTCGGATGCGCAGGTGGTGTTCGAAGAGATTCTCCGGCGGGCAGAGCAGAAGGAACTGGGATATGACCGGTACGACGAGCGTGAAGCGCACTACTACCTGGGGCGGAATGAATTTCTGGGCGGTCGGTTCGACCGTGCCTTGAAGCATTTCTATGTCTGTGATGAACTGAGCCGTGCCCTGGACAAGGACGGTCCGTCGGGCTTTATGTCGCTGACGAACCTGATGATCGGCATGATCGATGATGCCCGGGGCCAGCGGTCACTGGCGCTCACGCAGTATCGCAAGGTGCTGGATATGAAAGAGTACGAGCACTCGCACGACGACGCGAACCGGTATCTCAAATCACCCTACAAGCGACCATGATGAAAGCCAACATTCTGCTGCTCGGATTGATTGCCGCCTTGGCCGTCATCCTCGGCGGTTCCATGATCGCGGCCCGGCGAAGCTGGCCGAAGCATCTGCAGGAGCTGCTGCTCTCGCTCGGCGCCGGATTCATCCTTGCCCTTGTGTTCCTGAAGCTGATTCCGGTCTCGTTCGACGCCATCGGCGAGGCGGCGGCGTTCGCGCTGCTGCTCGGCTTTGCGACCATCCATTTCTTCGAGCACACGGTGGTGACGCATCTCCACTTTGGCGAAGAGACACATACGGAGATCATGGTCTCCCATTCGGCGGCGCTCTCGACGATGGTGGGACTCTCGATCCATGCGTTCTTCGACGGGCTGACGATCTCGGTGGGGCTGCAGTATGACTTCCATCTCGGCGTGCTGATCTTCATCGCCGTGCTGCTGCACAAGTTCCCGGAGGGCTTGACGGTCGGTTCGATCATGATGGCGTCCGGCTTCCGTCGGCGGACCATCGTGCTGACGGCGGTCGCCATCGGGGTGGCAACGCTCGTGGGAGCAGGATCGGCGCTCCTGGTCGAGCATGTGAGCTCGTGGATGGCCGGGGCGGCGTTCGCGTTCTCCGCGGGAACGGTGGTGTACGTCGGGGCGAGCGATCTGATTCCGGAGATCAACAAATCCGAGAGTCGCATCCCTCCGCTGCTGGTGTTCGCGGGGATGCTGCTCTTCGCGGCGAGCGACTGGTTGCTTGAGACGGTGCTGCGGTAGGGGGAATTACGGCAGGGCGAGGCCGAGGGAGAATCGGTGCAGGCTGCCGATCTTGCCGTAGGAGTTGAACGCGTAGTCGATCTGATAGTCCTTCCACAGGATTCCGCCGCCGAAGGCGAAGCCGGCCAGGCCGGCGGTGTTCTCCAGCTTTAACTCCCGACGTTTTTCGTTGTCATATCCCACGCGGAGACGGACGGACTCGCTCATCAGGAATTCCGCTCCGAAGGTGAACGCGGAGAACCGGTCGGCGAATGATCCGCCCGACTGGTTCAATTTGTGGAAGTTCAGATTGAGCAGGACCGGCAGGTGCTCCGGCCGCTTGGTGATGCCGATGCGAATATCCACCGGAAGCGATTCCGTTGCGCCCGCGAATGAGCTGAGCTGCGTGCCGAGGTTCGCCACCGCGGCTCCGAGACTGATGTTCTGATCGGGGATCACATAGAGCACCCCGAGATCGGCTCCGAGGGCGGAGGAATAGTACTCGGCGAGCGTGGACGAGATGAACTTGAAAGACACGCCGACGGAGGCCTGGGCGTTGAGCGGGATGGCGCCTCCGGCAACGAATGCCAGATCGTGGGCCCCGAACGAGCCCAGAATGTTCCCGGACGCGTCGGTCTCGGTCGTTGAGCCGTAATCTACGTACACCACGCCGGCGCCGATGGTTCCGAATCCTTCGATCGGACGGCCGTACACCACGTGCCCGGCGTTGACATCCAGGAGGTGCTTCAGGAAGCCGACGGACGCGCGTGAGACGCTCAGCGTGGACAGTGCGGCCGGATTGTAGAAGAGGACGTTCGCGTCGTCGGTCATGGAAACAAAACTGCCGTTCAACGCGGCGGCCCGTGCGCCGGTGTCGAGACGAAGGAAGTCGTACGTCCCTTCCTGGGCGAAGACCGGAGCAAGAAGGGAGCTGATCAGGCAAACGAGCAGTGCGGTCGACCTCATATCACCAAAGTATCGAATATCGCCCCGAATTTCAAGAACGGCGCCGGCAGTTTTTCCTTTTGCAATTCTGTCCATTTTTGACTACTTTAGTATTGCATCGAATCATTGAAGCGGATTGAGAGAATCATGAAACCAGGCATCCATCCTGCGTACAAGAAATCGATCGTCACGTGCGTCTGCGGCAACACGTTTGAGACGCGTTCGACGGCCGGTAACCTGCACATTGAAATTTGTTCGAGCTGCCATCCGTTCTTCACCGGCAAGCAGAAGCTGTTGGATTCTGCGGGCCGCGTGGAGAAATTCCAGAGGAAGTACGGGCGGACAAAAGAGTCAGCGCCGGCGACAACCGGAGCGTAGATTCCACCTTGAGTGGCGCAAAGCGGAATGTGCGGTACAGGGACATTCCGCTTTTTTTGTTCCTGGAAGACGGGCAGCGCGGATCACACGGCGCGGTTCCACTTCGGAAAGGGCAACCACCATGGCCGGACATATCTGCATCTTCGAGGATATCCAGGTTTCGCAATTCTTTCCGCTGGTCTACTTCCGTCCCGTCTACAACCTCCGCTGCGGGATGTTCTCCCTCAAGGAGAAGATCATCCGGTCCTATCCCCGGGCGCAGGTGTCCATCCATTGCCGGCCGTATCTCAACGACTACATGCGGCTGCGCAATCCGTCTCTCCTTGTCAATGACATCCCGGCCGGCGAATGCCTGTTCATCAACGGGCGTGTCGTGGCGGACGAAACGCTCGCCAAGCGCATCCCGCTTGCCGGCGAAGACATGGTGTACGTCCACGCAGGGCAGGTGATCGCGGCCCGGGTCAGCGGCGCCAACCTCCGCCGGGTCAGGAAATCGCTCTCCGGTCTCTTCTCGATTGCGGACTTCGACGGCATCCCGACGCAGGAGACCGATGTGGAGACGGTGGCGTTCCCCTGGGAGGTCGTTCATCGGAACGGTGCGCAGATCGTGAAGGATTTCGAGCTGCTCGCCCGGTCTCGCCGAAAGACGAAAGCAATCCGCGGAAAGCTCTCCGCCGGTGTCCATCTCCTGGGGAAGGAGAACATCATCGTCGAAGAAGGGGCGCAGATCCGGTCGGGATGCGTCATCGACGCCCAGGACGGCCCTGTGTACATCGGCCGGCGAGCGAACATTTTCCCTCTCTCGACCATTATCGGTCCGGTCTGCATCTGGGACGAGTCGTGGATCAAAGTCGGCGCCCAGATCTACGAGAACACGACCATCGGTCCCGTCTGCAAGGTGGGAGGGGAAGTGGAAGGATCGGTCATTCACGGATATTCGAACAAGCAGCATGCGGGCTTCCTCGGCCACTCCTATATCGGCTCGTGGGTCAATCTGGGAGCAGGGACGAACAACAGCGACCTGAAGAACAATTACGGAACGGTGCGCGTAACGCTGGGCAGCGAACAGATCGACACGGGACTGCAGTTCGTCGGACTGACCATGGGTGATCACGCCAAGAGCGCGATCAACTCGATGTTCAACACCGGAACGGTGGTCGGCGTCTGCAGCAACATCTTCGGGTTCGGATTCCCGCCGAAATACGTTCCGTCCTTTTCCTGGGGTGCGGCCGGCGAGACCTTCACGACCTTCGCCATCGACCGGGCGATCGACGTGGCCCGGCGCGTGATGGCGCGGCGGAAGATCGAGCTGACGGCCACCGAGGCCAAGCTGTTCCGGAAGGTGTTTGACCTGACCAGCGAGGAACGACGGCGTCGGGGCATGCCGACCTGAGTATTCCTTCTGATGACAAACGATCCCAACAGAACACAACAACCTGAATCGTCAGAACCGCCGCCGCGACTGTACGCGGGTCCGCGCGGGACTGCTGTCAAGATCCTGAACCGGATCGAACGATCCGACGCGTATCTGGACCGGCTCCTGGACGCCGAGCTCCGATCGGACGAGATGAACGAACTCGACAAGGGGCTCATGAACGAGATCGTCACCGGCGTTGTCCGGTGGCGGATGAAGCTCGACTGGGTGCTGACCGGATTCTTTCACGGCAATTTTACCAAGGCCGAGATCAACATCAAGAACGCCTTGCGCGTTGCCCTCTATCAGATCCAGTATCTGAACCGGGTGCCGCACTCCGCTGCGGTGAACGAAGCGGTGGAATTCATCAAGCGGCTCCGCGGTCAGAAGGTGGCCGATCTCGTCAACGCCGTGCTGCGGAATATCATCCGGAATATCGAGAACATCCGGTACCCGGATCCGCAGGAGGATCGCATCCGTCACCTTGCCGTCGTCGAGTCGCATCCCACTTGGGTGACCCGCCGCTGGGTGAATCGCTTCGGCTATGATGAAGCGCGGCGGATCATGGCGGCCAACAACGTCGTGCCCGATCTCTCGCTGCGCGTGAACCGCCTCAAAATCGATTTTGCCTTCTTCCTGTCGCAGCTTTCTCAGCACCAGATCGATTCCGTTCGCTCGAAGTACATCGATTACTTCGTGCGGGTGAAGCACATGGCGGGCATCGGCAGCTCGGGGATGTTCCAGCAGGGATTCTTCGCGGTGCAGGATGAGAGCGCCGGACTGCCGGTGCTGCTGCTCGACCCGAAAGAAGGAGATCGCGTGATCGATCTCTGCGCCGCACCCGGGGGGAAGACCACATTCATCGGGGAACTGATGAAGAACGTGGGGGAGATCATCGCGGTCGACCGGTACGAGACCCGTTTGAATCTGGTGCGGGCTGCCTGCCAGCGTCTGGGGATCGCCAACGTGCACCTCCTGGCGGCCGATGCCGCGGAGGTCTCAATCCCCCCCGCGGACAAGGTGCTTGTGGATGCGCCCTGTTCGGGATTGGGTGTTCTGGCGAAGAAGCCGGATGCGAAGTGGCACCGGGAACTGGAGGATATCGTGCGGCTCTCGGCGACCCAGCGGCGCATCCTCGAGAACGCCGCGAAGCTGGTCAAGCCCGGCGGCGTCCTGGTCTACAGCACGTGCACGGTCGAGCCGGAGGAGAATGCCGACACGATCCGGACATTCCTTGCCGCCCATCCGGAGTTCACGCTGGAGTCCGCCGCGGGATTCGTGAACAGCGAACTCGTCTCGCCGGACGGATTCGTCGAGACATTCGTGCATCGGCACGGCATGGACGGGTCCTTCGCCGCCCGCATGCGAAAGACCGCGTAAAGCACTGACGGAGACGTCGATGAAGAACGCTGCGATCGGTGTCCTGGCTCTTGTCACCGCTGTGGCGGCGGCGCTTCTGGTGCGGACGCCCCGTTTGCCGGAGCCACTCGTCTCGACATTCTCCATCGTGGCGGTGGATCTGCAGAACGGCGACGTCGGCGTGGCCGTCCAGTCGAAGTTCCCGAATGTGCGCCCTGTGGTACCGTGGGCGGAAGCCGGTGTCGGGGCCGTGGCCACGCAGTCCCTGGCCAATGTAACGTTCGGCCCCCGCGGGCTCGCGCTCATGCGCAACGGTGCGACGGCCGGGGATGCGCTCCGCATCCTCGTCGCGAGCGACAGCGGCCGTCAATCCCGCCAGGTGGGGGTGGTGGACGCGCACGGAATCGCCGCGAGCTGGACAGGCACGGACTGCTTCGACTGGGCCGGCGGTCGGGCTGGCACTGCGTCCGGCGGCAAAGGAACGATGATCGTCGGGAAGGGATACGCCGCGCAGGGGAACATCCTGACCGGGAAGGAAACGGTCGAGGCGATTGCCTCGACGTTTGAGCGGACGTCAGGATCATTGGCTGATCGCCTGGTCGCGGCAATCGTGGCGGGCGGGAAGGCGGGCGGGGACCGTCGGGGAGAAGAATCCGCTGCGCTGCTCGTCAAGCGGGCGGGCGCCGGGTACGACGGCTCCAGCGACGATTATATCGACATCAGCATTTACGACAATCCTGCGCCGCTCAAAGAGCTTCAGCGGCTGTACGCGCTGCATAAATTGTACTTCTTCCGCTCGGACGAGAAGGATCTTATTCCGGTCTCGTCTGACGTCTGTCGTGAGCTGCAGACCATCCTGAGCACCGCCGCATATCGGGGGATCCGGTTCTATGACGGCCCGATCAACGGCGTGTATGACACCGCGACGAAGAAGGCCCTGACGGACTTCATGGGATGGGAGAACTACGACGTCCGGATCCGGCAGGACGACCGGATCGATCGCGTGGTGTTGGACGATATCCGAAAGAATTTTGCCGCGTGGAGATCAGCGCATGAGCGCTGACCGTACCTTTCGACGCACACTCACTCAAACACTCACTCACCGCCGTTCTGACCATGGACATTAACGCACTTGTCGCCGCCGAGCTCCAACGGCTCGAAGAATCGCAGACATTCAAATATGAAACCGCCCTGCAATCAGCGCAGGGAGGAGTGGTGAAGGTCAAAGGGCGCGATGTCGTCATGCTCGCGTCGAACAATTATCTCGGGATGTCGAATCATCCGGTGGTGAAGAAAGCCGCGCTGGAGGGCCTCCGGAAGTACGGCTATGGCCTCGCGTCGGTCCGCTTCCTGACCGGGACGCAGACCATCCACCTCGAACTGGAGAAGAAGATTTCGCGGTTCCTGAAGACACAGGACACGATCCTGTTCTCATCCTCCTTTGCGGCGAACGTCGCGTTCTTCTCGGCACTGACCAACGAGAAGCTCGGCTACGAGCAGTACACGGATGTGATCTACAGCGACCGGCTGAATCACGCCAGCATCATCGACGGTCAGCGGCTGTGCAAGCCGGAGACGACCGAGCGGAAGATCTACAATCACTGCGACGCGGCGGATCTGGAGCGACAGCTCGAAGCCGACAAGGACAACAACTATCGCATCCGGATGATCGCGACGGACGGCGTGTTCAGCATGGAAGGAGACCTGGCTCCGCTCCCCCGTCTTGGGCAATTGGCAAAGCGGTACGGCGCCCTGCTGTTTGTGGACGACGCTCACGGCATCGGCGTGTGCGGTGCCACGGGACGCGGGACGGCTGAACAGCTCGGCACGCTCGGTCAGGTGGACGTGTATGCGGGAACGCTCGGCAAGGCGATCGGCGGCGCGGCCGGCGGATTTCTCAGCGGCTCGAAGGAAATGATCGCCTACATGCGCCAGAAAGCACGGCCGTACATCTTCTCGAACAGTCTGCCGCCGTCCATCGTCTGCGCCAGCATGGCGGCGTTCGACCTTCTGCAGAAGGATCGCTCCATCGTCCGGCGCTTGCATGAGAATACGGCGTACTTCCGGAAGGAGATCGCCGGACTGGGATTCCGGATCATCGATGGCACGCATCCGATCGTGCCGGTGATGCTGGGTGAAGCAGCGGTCGCGCAGGAGATGAGCGCACGGCTGCTGAAGGCAGGCGTGTATATCAAAGGCTTGTGGTTCCCCGTCGTGCCGAAAGGCGAAGCGCGCCTGCGGGCGCAGATCTCAGCTGCGCTGACCCGGAAAGACCTTGATCGTGCGCTGAGTGCCTTTCAGAAGGTTGGCACGAGCATGGGACTGATCTGAGCGCGGCCGGGTCCGATCATGCCGACCGAAACGATCGCTCCTCCGGCAGCACGGCCGGGCAGTCGATTCGCATTTCTCGACCTGCTCCGGGGTTGGGCGCTGCTGGTGATGATCGAAGTCCACGTGTTCAACACGTTTCTTCTTCCCGCAATCCGGGATGAAGCGTGGTTCTCCGTTCTGAATTACGTGAACGGCCTGGTCGCTCCCAGCTTCATCTTCATCTCCGGTTTTGTGTTCATGATCGCCGCAGAACGGAAGATCGAATCGTACCGGGCGTACGGCACCGCATTCTGGCGTCAGCTGGGACGCATCGGGACCATCTGGGTGGTCGGCTACTTTCTGCATCTCCCGTTCTTTTCCCTTCACCGGATGATGACGGAGATGACACCGGCGGGATGGCTCAAGTTCTATCAGGCCGATGTGCTGCACACGATCGCACTCGGCCTCCTGGTACTGTTCGCTCTGCGTCTGGGAGTGCGCAACGATCGCGTCTACACGGGCATTCTCGTTGCGGCGGGAGCGGTGTTCGCGTTCGGGGCGATGTTCGTGTGGGACACGGACATGACACAGTATCTTCCGGCGCCGGTCGCGGCCTATGTGAACGCGCAGCACTATTCGCTCTTTCCGGTATTCCCGTGGCTGGCGTTCATGATGGCCGGCGGATATCTGTCGAACCGGTTTCAGCGGGCGCGGGCGTCCGGCACAGAGGAGACATTCTTCCGCGGATTCGTGCGGGTGGGACTGGTTCTTGCGGTGGGCGGATTCCTCCTGCGCCAGCTTCCGGTGTCGGTGCCGTGGGTCTCGCAGGATGTCCGGGCCAATCCCATCTTCTTCTTCGAACGGCTCGGGGTGGTGATGACCCTGCTCTGGCTGTGCCGCTGGTACACGGTCCAGCGGAACACCGAGCGGTCGGTCGTGCTGGACGTGAGCCGGGAGTCGCTGATGGTGTACGCGGCGCACCTGCTCGTCATCTATGGACAATTCTTCGACGAGCATTCGCTCTCGTTCCTGCTCGGTAAGAATCACGGCGTGATTGCCTGTGCGGCGGGAACGCTGCTCCTGGCCGGAGTGATGATCGGCGCGGCGATGGGATGGGGGTGGCTCAAGCGGGAGCACCTGCGCAGCGCACGGCTGGTGATGGCAGCGGGCACTCTGATCGTGTGTGTGTTGTTCATGATCCGTTAGGAACAGGTGAGATATGGAAACGGTACTGGTGATCGTCGGCATCGGCATTGCGGCTCTTCTGGTGATGGTGCTGCTGCGTCTTCGCGGCAGTCCCGGATCCGACGCGGAAGCGCAATCGCTCGTGTTGATGCAGCAGCAGTTGGAGTCGTTCCGGTCGGAAGTGCGGGAGAGTCTGCAAAATTCGTCCCTGACGCTGCACCAGCGGCTGGATGCCACGACGCAGACGGTCAATCAGCAGCTGCAGATCGTTACGAATCAGCTGGGGAATGTCACTCAACAGCTGCAGACGAACACGGGGCAGATGGGCTCGCGGCTCGACAACGCCGCGCGCGTGATCCAGGATGTGCAGAGCAAGCTCGGCGAGCTCGGCATGGCCACGCAGGAGATCAAGGAGCTCGGACAGAGCGTCTCCAAGCTGGAGGAAATGCTCCGTGCACCCAAGCTGCGCGGCGGCCTTGGAGAGCTGCTGCTGGAAGATCTGCTCCGTCAGGTCCTGCCGGCAAATGCGTATGCGATCCAGTATACCTTCCGGAACGGCCAGACGGTCGATGCGATCATCCAGACGGCGGGCGGGAAGGTGCCCGTGGATTCAAAATTCCCCCTCGAGAACTTCCGGAAGATGACGGATGCGCAGACGGAGCAGGACAAGCGCACGGCCACACGCACGTTCCGGGCCGACGTCAAGAAACACATCGACGCCATCGCGGACAAATACATCGTCCCGGATGAAGGGACGTTCGATTTCGCGCTCATGTATATCCCGGCGGAGAACATCTATTACGAGACGATCATCAAGGACGAGTCGTTCGCGGACGAGGAGGGATTGTACGCGTACGCCGCCCGGCGGCACGTGGTGCCGGTTTCGCCGAACAGCTTCTATGCTCATCTTCGGGTCATCGCGCTCGGCCTCAAAGGCCTGCAGATCGAGCGCGGCGCGCGCGAGATCTTCCAGAATCTGGAACGGCTTGGGACGGAACTGGACAAGTTCATCTCCCTGTATGACACGCTGGGAACGCAGTTGGCCAACGCCAAGACGAATTATGACAAGGCGGACAAAATGTTGGGCGGCCTGAGCGAACGCTTCAAGCACATCCAATCGCTTCCCGGCGAGGGGGATGCGGCGCCGCAGATCGATGCGTTCGCAAAAAAATCGTAACGCCATTTGGCTTGCTTTTCGGTGCCTTTTTTGGGACATTTGCGCAGTTCAAAACAACCTTTTTAACCAGTATTCACGAGGGAGTACCCCATGACAGATGGTGCAAAGAAGCAGGAACCGGGACTGCATTGGAAGTGGGTGATCCTTTCGGTCGTCGCGGGCATCGGCATTGTCGGACTCTCATACTTCACTGTGGCCCCGACATTTCACAGCGCCTCCATTCAGGCGCTCGTGATGTTGGTGGCTGTTGTGGTGACCGGAGCGATCAACGGCTACTTCTCGCCCGGTGTGACGATTCGCGAGGCCACGGTCGGCGGCGCGATCGTCGCGGCCTTCATGCTGATCCTGATCTACGTATCCGGCGCGGAGGTGCAGTACTCGGCGATCGAGAACATCTTTCTCTTACTGCTCGGCATCGGCTTCTCGTGGGTGGGAGGATGGGTCGGTGAGAAACTTCAGGGCGACGAGACGAGCGCTGATGAAAAGACCACCAACGCCTTTCAGTGGAAATGGGTGATTGCCGGCGTCATCGTCGGATTTGCCCTGAATGTGCTCTTCGTGTTCATCCCTGCGAAGATTTTCAAGATCAATCTTGGTCTCGAATTGATCTCCTATCTGGTGAGCTTCGTCGCGACGGGATTCGTGGTCGGTTACAAGTCGCCGGGCGTGACGATTCTCGAGCCCGCCGCGGCGGGTCTGGTGGCAGTGTTGCTGGAGTGGGGATTCCTCCAGTTCATGATCAATCTGCCCGTGGATGGAACGGTGCTCGGAGCCGGCCTCGGCATCGGATTTTTGTTCACGTTGTTCGGTGCCTGGTTGGGTGAAAAGGTGCAGGAGAATGCGGAAAAGAAAGGCGCCCTCTCCTGAGAGGTCGGAACATTGCCAGTGGTGAAGAGCCTCTTCCCGTTCGGAAGGGGCTTTTTGTTGCGCGGCCGGGAACGCGTGGAATGCCTCGGCATTATTTCGTATCTTTTCAGTGACTCACAGCGAATGAAAGGATGTCCGGAATGAAAGGGAGTTTGAAACGCATCGGGATCCTGACCGGCGGCGGCGACTGCCCGGGACTGAATGCGGTTATCCGATCGATCGCGAAACCCGCAATGACGTACTTCGGGGCGACCGTCATCGGCGTCATGGACGGATTTGAAGGTCTGGTGGAAGGGCGTATGCGCGAGCTTGCGCCGAAGGATATCGGCGGCATCGTGAATCTGGGAGGGACCATCCTCGGCACTTCGAACAAGGGCAATCCATTCCAGTACCCCGTCGAAACGCCCAAGGGAATCGAGGTTCTCGACTATTCCCGCCAAGCGATCCAGAACTATCGGGACTGGGGCCTGGATGCGCTCATTGCCATCGGCGGCGACGGCACCATGCACATCGTGGACCGATTCACGGAACTCGGCCTGAACCTGGTCGGTGTCCCCAAAACGATCGACAATGACCTGTCCTCCACGGATGTAACCTTCGGCTATGACTCGGCTGTGTACGTCGCAACGGAAGCGATCGACCGACTCCACACGACCGCGTCCGCGCATCATCGCGTCATGGTCGTTGAAGTGATGGGCCGGTATGCGGGATGGATTGCGCTGGGATCGGGTGTCGCCGGCGGCGCGGATGCGATCCTGATCCCCGAAATTCCCTTCAAGTGGGAAAAGGTGTATGAGCATGTGTTGCTGCGCAGCAAGCAGGGCAATAAATTCAGCATTATTTGTGTCGCGGAAGGGGCAAAGCCGGCTGATGGCGGTCTGGTCGTGAAGGAAACGGATAAGAAACGTACCGATCCTGTCCGGCTCGGAGGCATCGCGGAACTCGTGGGACGCAAGATCTCCGAGTCGACCGGCCTGGAAACCCGCGAGGTCGTGCTGGGGCACGTTCTCCGCGGAGGAAGCCCGACACCCTATGATCGCATCCTGGCGACCAAATACGGTTCCATGGCGTTGCAGTTGGTGTCGGAAAAGAAGTTCGGATATATGGTCAGCCTGCGGGGAACCGAGGTCAGTGCTGTTCCGGTCAAAGAGGCAATCATGCAACTTCGCACGGTCCCGCTCGACTCTCAGCTGATCATGTCGGCGCGAGCTGTGGGCACCTGTTTCGGGGACTGACGGGACACGGGTGCCGGCCTGCGTCGGGCATGACGGTGTGGGGAAGGGGCGAAAGCGGATTCCCCGCGGATCGGGCCGGGATGCGGAGAGACACGGGCAGTGGCCGCGGGAGCGCCGTCCCCGCGTGGTGTGAAGTGAGGGAGCTCAGAGAACGTGGCCCGCGAGATCATTCCCCCGGATCTGTTGATCGCGGCATACCGCCAGGGATATTTCCCGATGGCGGAGTCGCGCACGGGCGAGATCTTCTGGTATTCTCCCGATCCGCGTACGATCATCGAACTGGAGCAGCTCCGTGTGTCGCGCAGTCTGCGGCAAACGATCCGCAGGAAACGGTTCGACGTGCGCACGGACACGGCGTTCGAAGCCGTAATGCGCGCGTGTGCCGATCGACCGGAGACATGGATCTCCGAGGAGATCGTTCAGAGTTACGTCCGGCTTTCCCAGGCGGGGTTCGCCCACAGCGTGGAGTGCTGGACACCGGAGGGACTCGTCGGCGGCCTGTACGGCGTGGCCATCGGGGGAGCGTTCTTTGGCGAGTCGATGTTCAGCCGTGAGCGGGATGCGTCGAAAGTCGCGCTTGTGTGGCTGGTCGGGCGTCTGCAGGAGGCCGGATATCGCCTGCTCGACACTCAGTTCACGACGGAACATCTGCTGCGACTCGGCGCCTCGGAGATTCCGCGCGATGAATACCTGCGCCGGCTTCGGGACGCGATCCGTCTCGAGTGCGTCTTCACGAATCATTCATGAACTGTGCCGGAGGAATTCATGACGGTGCCCCAACAGATACCGGTGATCACACAGACCAATTTCCCCGGCTTGCGGCTGGCGAACCGCGGAAAGGTGCGCGATATCTACGACTTCGGCAATGCGCTGCTGATCGTGGCGACGGATCGGCTCTCCGCCTATGATGTCGTGATGCAGGAGGGGATCCCGTTCAAAGGAAAGGTGCTGACGCAGATCTCCGAGTACTGGTTTGAGCAGACAAAAGACATCGTACCGAACCATCTGCTGTCCACGATCGTCTACGACTTCCCGTCGGATTGCAAGCCGTACTGGAATGATCTGGAAGACCGGTCGATGTTCGTCCGCAAGACGAAGCCGCTCCCCGTCGAGTGCGTCGTTCGGGGATATCTTGCCGGTTCGGGATGGGCGGAGTACAAGACGGATCGCAGCGTGTGCGGCGTTGCGCTGCCCGACGGCCTGCGGGAGTCCTCCAGGCTCTCGGAGCCGATCTTCACGCCCGCCACGAAGGAGGAAGTCGGCACGCACGACGAGAACATCTCGTACGAACGCATGGCGGATATTATCGGTTCGGACCTCGCCCGGCAAGTACGCGATCTGTCGATCAAGCTGTATCTGCGCGGAGCCGAGATCGCACTGAAGAAGGGGATCATCATCGCCGACACGAAGATGGAATTCGGCGTGGACGAGAACGGCCGGCTGATTCTGATCGACGAACTTCTGACGCCCGACAGCTCCCGGTTCTGGCCGAAGGATACATACGTCGCGGGAAGATCGCAGGACAGCTACGACAAGCAGTACGTCCGCGACTACCTGGTTTCGATCAATTTCAACAAGCGGCCCCCGGCGCCGCACCTTCCGGAAGATGTGATCCTGAAGACCTCGGCGCTCTATCTGGAGGCGCTCAAACGTCTGTCGGGTAAGTCGCTGATGTAGGGAACGGGCGATGGCGCCACCGGCGCAGGACGGATTCCGCGTTCTTGAGCATCCCTCCGATACGGGCCTTGAGGTGGTCGCATCCTCCTGGGAGGGTCTGCTCCGGACGGCTGCGAACGGACTGATGCACGTGATCGCGGGTGGATCGGAAATCCGGCCGACGGAATCACGGCGGATTGTGGTTGTGGCGCCGGATCGGGAGATGCTGCTGGTCCGATGGCTTTCCGAGCTGCTGTATCTGTACGACGCCGAGCATTTTCTGGCGGGATCCGTGCGGTTCGAGCGTGCGGATGAGCATGAAGTTGTCGCGGAGGTCGCGGGGGAGCGGATCGACCCGGCGCGACACGCGCTGAGCTTGGACGTCAAGGCGGTCACGTATCACGGCCTCGCGGTTGAATCCGGTGGAGGCGGGTGGCGCGCCCGCGTGTTTCTGGATATTTGACATGCCGCTGAAACGATTGGATCCATTCCGGTTCATCATCCCGCGCTCGTTTCAGAAGGGAATGCAGATCGAAGGGCTGGTGTACGCCGACGATGATCTGATCCAGGCGATCGAGAATGACGAAACGCTGACGCAGGTGGCAAACGTGGCGACGCTGCCCGGCATGGTCGGACGTTCGCTCGTCATGCCCGATGCACATCTCGGATACGGGTTTGCGATCGGCGGTGTCGCGGCGGCGGATCTGGAGCATGGCGTTGTGTCGGCGGGAGGCGTCGGGTTCGATATCAATTGCGGCGTGCGCTTGTTGGCCACACCGTGGTTACGGAAAGACGTCGGCCCGCACGTGGATGGGCTTCTGAACGAGCTGTTCCGGTCGATCCCGTGCGGTGCCGGGAGGTCCGGAACAGTGACGCTCACACCGGCCGAGATGGATGGCGTGCTATTGCGCGGCGCCCGATGGGCGGTGGAGACAGGGTTCGGCGTCGTGGCGGACCTGGAGTATGCCGAAGAAGGGGGATGCATGAGCGGTGCCGATCCCCGGGCGGTGAGTGCGCGCGCCCGGCAGCGCGGTCATGAGCAACTCGGAACGCTGGGCTCCGGAAATCATTTTGTCGAACTGCAGTGCGTCGGTGAGATTATCGACGGCGCAGCGGCAGCGGCGTTCGGATTGTCGCAGGATCAGGTCGTCGTGATGATTCACAGCGGCTCGCGGGGACTCGGTCATCAGGTGTGTACCGATTTCCTGGAGGTCATGCAGGAGGCGATGCCGCGGTACGGGATCCATGTGACGGACCGGCAGCTGGCGTGCGTGCCGGTGCGCTCGCCGGAGGGGCAACAGTACCTCCGGGCGATGGCGGCGGCAGCAAATTTCGCGTTTGCGAACCGCCAGTTGTTGACGCATCGGGTCCGCGCGGCGTTTCATGCGATCATGGGGGCGGGTGATGTGCGGCTGGTGTACGATGTCGCCCACAACATCGCGAAAGAAGAGACGCACCGGATCGGCGGTTCCACGATGCGGGTCCTGGTTCACCGGAAAGGCGCGACGAGAGCGTTTCCGCGCCTGCGGCCGGAGGTCCCGGCGGCATACCGTGAAATCGGTCAACCGGTGCTGATCCCCGGGAGCATGGGCACCGCCTCGTACGTGCTCGTGGGGACGGAGCGGGCGATGGAAGAGACGTGCGGATCCACGTGCCACGGAGCCGGTCGCTCTATGAGCCGGCACGCGGCAAAGAAGGGAGCTGACGCCGAGTCCCTGATCGCGTCATTGAAGGCGAAAGGGATTCACGTCCGCGGAGCGTCCCGGAGCGGACTGGTGGAAGAGAAACCGGACGCATACAAGGACATTGATCGCGTCGTGGAGATCGTGCATCGGGCGGGCATTGCCGCCAAGGTGGCGCGACTGGTCCCGATCGGCGTGATCAAGGGGTAGGGAACCGCGGTCTCCGCGCGGACGTTGAATATCGGGAGAACGGATTATTCAGATTACCAGAACGGCACAGACACTATGCTTCCTTTGACTCGTGAAAACATCCTCAACGCGCTGACTGTGGTCCGCGATCCGGACCTTCACAAGGACATCGTTGCGCTTGGATTTGTACAGAATGTGACCATCGAAGGCTCCAATGTGCAGTTCGATCTCCAGCTGACGACGCCGGCTTGTCCGGTGCGGGATCAGTTTCGTATTGACTGTGAGCGCGCGATCCGCTCGACTATCGAGGGCGTCGGTTCGATCGGCATTACCATGACATCCAGCGTCCGTCCGCATGTGAATCAGCAGAAAGAACTGATCCTGCCCGGCGTGAAGAACACCGTCGCTGTTGCCAGCGGCAAGGGCGGTGTGGGAAAATCGACCGTGGCGGTGAACCTGGCTGTGGCTCTGGCGCAGGAAGGTGCGGCGGTCGGCCTCGTGGATGCCGACGTGTACGGGCCCAGCATTCCGCTGATGTTCGGCGTGAACGAACGCCCGGCCATTTCGAACAACAAACTTGTTCCGCTGGAGCGGCACGGGGTGAAGATCATGTCGATCGGTTTCCTGGTCGATCCGATGCAGGCGGTCATCTGGCGCGGACCGATGGCCAGCGGGGCGGTTAAGCAGTTCATGTCGGATGTGGAGTGGGGCAACCTGGACTACCTTATCTTCGATCTGCCGCCGGGGACCGGCGACATTCAGCTCACGCTCGTGCAGACGATTCCGCTTACCGGAGCCGTCATTGTCACGACGCCGCAGGATGTCGCGCTGGCCGATGCGCGGAAGGGTCTCGTCATGTTCAACAAGGTGAATGTTCCGGTGCTCGGAATCGTGGAGAACATGAGCTACTACATCTGCAGCCACTGCGGTCAGCGTGAGAACATCTTTGATACCGGCGGCGGCGTGAGGACCGCGGAAGAACTCGGCGTGCCGTTCCTGGGCGAGATCCCGATCCACACCAGCATCCGCGTGGGCGGTGACAAGGGAGTGCCGATCGTGTCCGCGGAGCCGGAAGGAGCCCAGGCGGGCGCCATTCGCCAGATCGCGCGGAAGATGGCAGCGCAGGTGAGTATCCGTCATCTGGGAGCCCCGCAGGCGCCGAAAGTGGAGATCCTTCTCGGGAATCAGAATTGAGACGACCATGATCACCGCGGAGAAGATCGAAGAGTCGCTCGCCCGGATCCGTCCGTATCTGGAGGTTGATGGCGGAGACGTCCAGCTGGTGCGCCTGGCGGAAGAAGGAATCGTTGAAGTGCGACTGCTCGGGTCGTGTCAGGGGTGTCCGATGTCGCTGATGACGTTGCGTGCGGGAGTGGAACGGGCGCTCATGCGCGAGCACCCGGACGTACGGCGGGTGGAACAGGTGCGTTAAGGGGACGAGCGGGCAACTCTGCCCGGAGCTTTGTCCACCTCGATCAGTTTTCCGTCCTTCAGCTGGACGATCCGAGCGGGATACCGCTTGACCAGCTCGTAATTGTGCGTGGCCATGACAATGGCTGTACCGCGCATGTTGATCTTCGTCAGGATGTCCATGATCTCGGCCGATGAGGTCGGATCGAGATTTCCGGTCGGCTCATCAGCGAGCAGCACCACCGGCTCGTTGATCAGCGCCCGCGCGATAACTACCCGCTGTTGCTCACCCCCCGAAAGCTCATGCGGCATATGATTGCGCTTGTGGCTCAATCCCACATCCGCGAGCGCATGCAGAACCTTCTTTTTGATGTCGCTCCGGCTGGTGTTGGTGACGTAGAGCGCGAAGGCAATGTTGTCGTACACGCTCCGGTCTTCCAGGAGCCGAAAATCCTGAAATACGACCCCGATCCGACGGCGCAGGTGGGGGATCTGCCGGTTGGTGATCGAGCGGGATTCATAGCCGGCGATCCGCACGTCCCCGTTCTCCGGCATGAGATCCATGTAGAGCAGTCGCATCAGCGAACTCTTGCCCGCGCCGGTTTGTCCCACCAGATATACGAATTCCCCGCGCTTCAGGGAGAACGTCACGCCGTCCAGCACGCGCTGGTCATCAAAAGAGACGGAAACGTTGCGCAGCTCAATCATGGGCAGCTCTCCGGCGTTTCCAGACGGAAACGGCCATCGTGACGGCGGCGACCATGCTGCTGGTGGATGCCTTGTTCCTGCCTGCCAGGTCGAAGGCCACACCATGATCGGGCGACGTGCGGATGATCTGCAATCCCGCCGAGAAATTCACCCCCGTATCAAAGCCGGACATCTTCATCGGGATCAATCCTTGGTCGTGGTACATCGCCAGGATCGCGTCGAACCGGCGATAGGCGTGCGTTCCGAAGAACGCGTCGGCCGGGAATGGACCTTCGACTGAATGTCCCTCCGCGCGGAGTTTCTCCACCGCGGGTCCGACGATGTCCCGGTCCTCGACGCCGATGTGGCCGTTCTCACCCGCATGCGGATTAAGACCGAGGACCGCGATGTTCGGCTTCCGGATGCCGAAATCGCGCTTGAGTGCGGCCAGGAGGATCGATCCTTTTTCCACCAGCTTTTCGGTGGACAGCTGGTCGGGAACCGACCGGAGGGGGGCATGGACCGTGGCGAGCGCCACGCGCATGGTCTTGCCGGCAAGAACCATCAGCACCCGGCGCGAGCGGCTCAGAAGTGCTACCATCTCCGTCTGGCCGGGAAAGTCATATCCGGCGAGGTGCAGACCTTCCTTTGACACCGGCGCGGTGACCATCGCGGCGACTTTCCGCTGAACGCACAGCTCGACTGCTTTCTCGATGGCGGTCCCCGCGGAGCGGCCCGCGACGCGTGCTGTGCGGCCGAACGTGACGTCGGCCCCGATCCCATCCCCGACGTCCAGCACGGGGATACCGCGCTTCGGGATGATGGTCAGCGTGGTCTTCTCGAATGTCGTGCGGATGCGGAGCAATCCCGCCGTATGACGCAAGACGTCGAGGGGTCCGACGAGCACCGGAGTGCAGATGCGCCGGACGGACGGATCGAGAGCGGCCTTAATGGCGATCTCGGGTCCGATCCCGTTGAAGTCGCCGAGGGTGATCGCAATGAGGGGCTTCACTGGTTCTCCACGTGCGACAGGACGTACGTTCCTGTCCCGTCAGGATCCGAAAAGACGAACACTTTCCGCAGGCGATGATATGTCCAGGTTTCCGTCGGGATCGTGCCGGGTTTCAGGGACCGCTCGACGAGAGACGGACTGCCAAACAGGATCAGGATCCGACCCCGGTCGGTCTTGTATCCGTCCATCGCGTCGCGCGTGGAATATTGCCGGACGGCCTCATCGACGCGTCGGTAATACTCGGTCATGACGGGATTGAATGCGCGGGTGGAATCGGGATTGCGCTTTCGCCAGAACTCCCGGAAGCGGGCAAGCCGCTGCTCGGTGCTCCCGCTGGTCAGTGCATCCATTTCCTCGGGCGTGGCGATATGCTTGAGCGCCTCCACGGCCAGCGACTGATCGTTCAACGACCGGGGCCGATTCGGCCAGAACACGTCGAACAACGTCCGGGATTCCGCGATTCCTCCGCCGGTATCAGCGGAAACGCTGAGGGAAAAGGAGCCGGGATACAGGCGCTGCAAAGGCAGCGGAATGAACACCGTGCTGAAGAGCGAATCGCTTCGGATCGAGTACCGCGGACGATCGGCAACCGAAACGGGGCGGATGATGCCACGCTCCACTTGTGCCGTCGAGTCACTGAAGGACTGCTTCTCATACATCCGATCAGGACGGTCCGATTCGAGCTTCCACCGGATGCCGCCGGCAAGCGGAACCGAGAACTCCATCAACGCCCCTCCGGATTCACCGAAGAGGACTCGTCCGCCGCGGTTCAGCGGGACGAACGTGGTGTCCGACCCGGGCCCGGATGCGGCGAAGATCGGATGGGTGAAGCGGATCCGTGCCCGCGGGGCCGGGACGGTCAGCTCTTCTTCGTGGTTCGTGAACGACCGGCCGGACTCCTGGTCGCGCGCTTCGAGGGTCAGGCGGTACGTGCCGGGTGCGGCGTGGAATGATACCATGCCTTCGAGGTCTCCTGACATCTCTCCCTCACGCACCGGATTTGTCCGGTTGATCTCGATGGGATGCGTGGAGCTGAGTACCGTACCGTCGGTCGTGTGATGCAGTTCGATGACCACCAGACCGCGCGCCTCGTACTGTTCGTATCCCTGCGGCGACTGCCCGCGCACAAACGTGAGGAAGGCGGGGCTGATGCGGTATGTGATGCACACCAGCGATGTATCGGCGTTTGGCTGCAGCAGAATATCCGTGCCGTACGTGATCGGCTGTAAGGTCCGTCCGCCCGGCGGCGAGGGGAAATCCTGCGACGGCGCGAACGCTGTGACGGAAAGAAGAAGCAGAAAAACGATGAAGCCCGGAGAGGAGTGACGTTTCATATGGATCATTTTCCCGACGATAACGCCAACATACACAGAAAGGCCCCCAAAGGCAAAATGCCCGAGGCTCACTTCCAGCGGCGGAGGAACTCCGTGAGCAGCCGGACACCAACGCCCGAGGCACCTTTCGGAACGTACTCGCCGGCATCCTCGATGATCGCAGTCCCGGCGATGTCCAGGTGGACCCACGGATACTTGCCGATGAACTTCCGGAGGAACCAGCCGGCAGTGATGGCACCGGCCCATCGTCCGCCGACGTTCTTCACGTCCGCAACGTCACTCCGGATCAGCTTCTCATATTCATCGAACAGCGGCAGCTCCCACACCCGTTCGTACGTCGCTGTTCCGGCGTCGCGGAGTCGGTTCATCAGCGGTCGATCCGTTCCCATCATGCCGGTGGCGTGGTGGCCAAGTGCAACGACGACCGCGCCCGTCAACGTTGCCAGATCGATGACGGCGGCGGGACGGTAGCGTTCGGCATAGCTGAGCGCGTCGGCAAGAATCAGGCGTCCTTCAGCGTCGGTGTTGTCCACCTCGGACGTCTTTCCATTCAGATGGCGGATGATATCGCCGGGCTTGATGGCACTGCCGCTGGGCATATTCTCGACGGCGGGGATCAATCCGACAAGGTGCACCGGGAGCTTGAGCTGAGCGACGGCTTCGAACGTCCCGATGACCGCCGCCGCACCGGCCATGTCCATCTTCATCTCCGCCATTCCGGCGGACGGCTTGATCGAGATCCCGCCGGAATCGAAGCACACGCCTTTGCCGACCAGAACGACCGGCTTTTTCTCTTTCCGTCCGTATTCAAGCGTGATGAAACGGGGAGGACGGCTGCTTCCCTGGGCAACGGCGAGTACACCACCCATGCCGAGTTCGCGGATCTGCGATTCGTTCAGGATCGTCGCTGAATATCCGCACCGGTGCGCAGACTCTTCCGCAGCGGCGGCAAGTGTTTCGGGGTACACTTCGCCCGCAGGCGCATTGCCCAGGTCCCGGGCCAGCATAGTGGCGTGGCTGACGATCGCCGCACGCGTCATCGCCTTCCGTGCACCGGCGAGGTGTGATCGGCGCTCGAGGGCAAACGTGAGGCGTGACAGCGGCGGACCATCCTCTTCGTCCTTCGTCGTCCGGTACTTGTCGTACCGGTACGACGCCAGCAAGGCGCCTTCCGTCAGGGCCGAAACGACATCGTCTCGTTTCATGCCGGTTGCGGGGACGAAGACGACGGCGGATTCCGCGCGCAGGGAGCGGACCCTCTTCATCGCCGTGGCAGCGGCCCGGCGGATTGATTCCGCCCGGATCGAGCGCTGCATGCCCAATCCGACAAGGAGCACGCGCCGGAATGCTTGGGCCCGGGATGGGTAGAGTACAGCGGTTTCGCCCGTCTTTCCCGCGAAATCGCCGAGGTCGGTCACCCGGCGTACCTGGGCCCCGATTACGGGCGTGAGGAGCTTGATCTCCGATCGGAGAGCGGGTTTGTCCTGCGGAACGAAGCGGATGACGATGTCCGCAGTGGCTGAGCGCAGCGATACCGCTTGAATGTCAGGAGTCATAGTCGCCGGGATCTAGGGGAGAAATTGGGGGACTTCCGCGAGCACGCGGGAAATCGCTTCGGACAGCGTGGCACCGGTTATGCGTGCGCCCGCGGCGTTGCGATGCCCGTTCCCGCCGAACCGCTTCGCCAGTTCATTGATCGGGATAGCGCCCTTGGAACGGAAGCTGACCTTGATGCAGTCGGGGAGTTCGCTGAACATGAGCCCGACTTCGACGCCACGGATGGTAAGCGTGTAGGGCACGAACGCGTCGGTGTCGGCTTCGTTTGTTCCGGTTTCGCGGAACATCTCGCGGGAAACGCTCATGTATACCACGCGGCCGTCACAAGCCGATTGCAGCCCGGCCAGCATACGCCCGAGCAACTGGAGGCGGCCGATCGATCCCCGCTCGTACACTTCCTCGTACGTCGCCGAGGGATCCGCGCCGCGGTCGAGAAGATCGGCGATGATCCGATGAATCGATCCGTCGGTCTTGGGGAAACGGAACGATCCGGTATCCGTCATGATCGCGACGTAGAGTGAAGTTGCGATGAGCTGCGTGACGGCATCGGGATCCGCGGACCGGATCAGATCATACAGGATCTGTCCCGTCGCTGCCGCATGATCATCCAGGATCGCGATATCCGCAAATCGGTCGGGATCAAGGTGATGGTCGATGCAGACCTTTCGTGCGTGTGAGCGGCGAACGGCCTCTTCCATCTGTCCGAGGCGTCCGAGGTGGTTAATGTCCAGAACCACGATGACATCCGCACGGTCGATCAGTTCGCGGTGTGTTGCCGGGTCGTAGCGCAACACCGGATGGATCGCGTCAAGGAAGGTGTAGTTCCAGGGAGTGTCATCCGCGTTCAGGATGGCAACCTCTTTGCCGCGGGCGCGAAGCCAGAGCGCAAGCGCGCACTCGCTTCCGATCGCGTCACCGTCCGGGTTCACATGGGTGGTGAGGACGAAACGTCGGGCGCTCCCGACGAGTACGTGGAACTGCTGAGCAGGAGTGGTCACGAGGCTCCGACTATTGGGGCCGGCGGCAAAGAAGAAGGGTGTGATCCCGGCCCACGAAACCACACCCTCCAGAAACAACGTTCAACGGTGCTACTGAATGATCCACGTCTCGCCGGACGCCAGCAGCTTCGCGATGTCTCCGGCGCCGCGCTTCTCGCGGGCGAACTCGATCTGACGCTGCATCTCAGATTCGTACGATGGACGGGCAATCGACAGGAAGATGCCGACGGGACGCGGAAGCGACGGTTTGTACGTCATGTCCGCCAGAATGAACGACAGCGTTGTGTCCTGTTCGTTGTGCACGAGCAGGTCGTTGACGGAGTATTTGCCGTCGGCGAGAGAGACCACCTCCGGTGTGAATCCGTTCAGCCGGATCCCCTTGTCGCGCTGCTTCCCGAACACCAGCGGCTTCCCGTGTTCCAGATAGACCACGTTGTCGTCCCGGGTTTCTTTTTCCGTGAAGGCGAAGAACGCTCCATCGTTGAAGACGCTGCAATTCTGGTACACTTCGACGAAGGAGGTGCCTTTATGCTCCGCGGCGCGTTTCAGCATAGCCTGAAGGTGCTTGGGATCGCGGTCCAGCGTCCGCGCGACGAATGTCGCGCTTGCTCCGAGGGCCAGCGAAGCCGGATTGAACGGATAATCCAGCGAGCCGTACGGAGTTGATTTCGTGACCTTGCCGAGCTCCGAAGTCGGCGAATACTGACCCTTCGTCAGGCCATAGATCTGGTTGTTGAAGAGCAGGACGTTGACATCGATGTTTCGTCGGAGAAGGTGGATGAGGTGATTCCCGCCGATGCTCATCCCGTCGCCGTCGCCGGTCACGACCCAGACAGAGAGGTCGGGCCGGGCAAGCTTGACGCCGGAAGCGATGGCGGTCGCGCGGCCATGAATACTGTGGAAGCCGTATGTCTCCATGTAATACGGGAACCGGCTCGAGCATCCGATGCCGGAAATGAAGACGATCCGGTGGCGCGGGATACCAAGGTCGGGCATGATCCGCTGTGCCTGGGCAAGAATCGAGTAGTCGCCGCACCCCGGACACCAGCGGACATCCTGATCGCTCTGGAAATCTTTGGCGGTATACTTCGGTGCGGGTGTCGATGCGCCGCTTGTGATAATCTGATCAACCAGCTGTGACATTCGTGCTCTCCTCTCAGTAACTGCGCAACATCTCTTCGATCTTCCGCTCGATCTCAACGGCCTTGAACGGCAGGCCCTGGATCTTGTTCAGCCCGACGGCCGGCACCAGATATCGGGACCGAAGGACCTTGACGAGCTGGCCGTTGTTGATCTCCGGCACGAGTACCAGCTTGAACTGTGACAGAATCTCGCCGACGTTCTTCGGCATCGGATTCAGGTGCCGCAAATGCAGATGCGACACCGAGTGGCCCGCCGCACGGTGCTTCAGGACGGCCGACCGGATGGCGCCGTAGGTGCTTCCCCAGCCGACCACCAGGAGCGTGCCTTTCGGATCTCCGTCCACTTCGGCCGCGGGAATGTCGTTGGCGATGCGCTCCACCTTTTCTGCGCGGAGCTTAATCATCAATTCATGATTCGCGGGCTCGTAGTTTACGTTGCCTGTCTGATGCTGCTTTTCAATGCCGCCGATGCGGTGTTCCAGTCCCGGCGTACCGGGAATCGCCCAGGGACGTGCGAGGGTCGCCTCATCGCGCAGGTACGGCATGAAGGTGTCCGGGTTCGTGTGGAACGTGGGGGAGATGTCGGGAAGCGCATTGACATCCGGGATTAGCCACGGCTCGGAGCCGTTTCCCAGATAACCGTCGGTCAGACAGATGACGGGGGTCATGTATTTGATGGCGATGCGACTGGCTTCGAAGGCGGCGTTGAAACAGTCCGAGGGCGTGCACGCGGCAACGACGGGGATGGGTGCTTCACCGTTGCGGCCGTAAAGCGCCTGCAGAAGGTCGGCCTGCTCCGTCTTGGTGGGAAGGCCTGTACTCGGTCCGCCGCGCTGCACATTGACAACCACGAGCGGGAGTTCGACCATCACGGCCAGACCCAGCGCTTCCGTCTTGAGCGCCAGACCGGGACCGCTCGTCGTCGTTGCGCCGAGGGCTCCGGCGAATGACGCGCCGATCGCCGACGTGATGCCGGCGATCTCATCTTCCGCCTGGAATGTCTTCACGCCGAAATTCTTGTGGATCGATAGCTCGTGCAGGATGTCGCTCGCCGGTGTGATCGGATAGCTGCCGAGGAAGAGATCCAGCCTGGCTTTGGACGCGGCGGCCATGAGGCCCCAGGCGGTGGCCTGGTTGCCGGTGATGTTCCGATACCGTCCGGGCTTCAGCTTCGCCGGAGCAACCTCGTAGCGGACCTTGAAGATTTCGGTGGTCTCGCCGAAATTCCAGCCGGCTTTCAGCACCCTCGAATTCGCTTCGCGAATTTCCGGTTTCTTCGCGAACTTTTCGTTGATCCATTGCAGCGTGGGTTCGAGCGGCCGGTTGTACATCCAGTACATCATCCCCAGTGCAAAAAAGTTCTTCGAGCGGTCCACCAGCTTGCTCGACAGGTTCAGATCCTGCAAAGCAAGCTCGGTCAGCTTTGTGATATCGACTTCGTAGACCTGGTACTTCTCCAGGGAGTCGTCGCGCAGCGGATTCGATTCATAACCGGCGAGCTTGAGATTCTTGTCGTTGAAGCCTTCCGTGTTCGCGATGATGGCTCCGCCGTCAACAAGCGATGTCAGGTTGACCTTCAGTGCCGCGGCGTTCATGGCCACGAGGACATCGCAGCTGTCGCCGGGAGTGTTGATCTCTGTGCTGCCGAAGTGGATCTGAAAGCCGCTGACGCCGAACAGCGTTCCCTGCGGCGCGCGGATCTCCGCCGGATAGTCGGGGAGCGTACTCAGGTCGTTCCCGAGGATGGCGGTCGTGTTGGTGAACTGTGTTCCGGTCAGCTGCATTCCGTCGCCGGAATCTCCGGCGAAACGGATGGTGACCTCGTCAAGATTCTGTGTGCTTTTTGATGCCATACGGCATGAGTTCCTTCAACAACGTCAAAAATGAGATTTTCGTGTCAAAATGTAGCCAAAACTGCACGGAAACGCAAGGTTTCGAGCTTCCTGTAAACCAATTATAGAACAGAAAGCCGAAACCGCCGATTCCTATTTGATGCAGGGACAGGACTTACGGTGCAATCGAGCGGAACACGCGCAGGAAGTTCCCGCCGAGGATCTTCCGAACGTCCTCACGCGAGTAGCCGTGCTTCAAGAGCGCTTCGGTCAGTGCGGGAAAACGCGAGACATTCTCAAGACCCACAACCGTGGAGCCGGAGAATCCGTCGAAGTCGGATCCGAGGGCGATGTGATCGATCCCGGCGACATCGCGGATGTGGTCGATATGCTGGATGACCGTGGCGATCGTTGCGGTGCCGGTCGATGTGAGGAAGGGAGGATAGAAATCGACTCCCACCACGCCGCCCGCAGCGGCAATGGCGCGAAGCTGGTCGTCCGACAGATTCCGGTAGTGGTTCCGGACGGCGCTCGCTCCTGAATGGGAGGCGATGATGGGATGGGTGGTGATGGAAAGGATATCGCTGACAGTCTTTATGCCGACGTGTGAGACGTCGATCAGGACGCCGAGGGAATCAAGCGTCCGGATCACCTGCCGGCCGAAATCGCTGAGGCCGACCGTGGCCGACCGGGCATCGGCCGCAGAGACGGCCCAACTGGTGCTGTTGTTCCATGTGATGGTGAAGACCCGCATGCCACGGTGGTAGAGGTCGATCAGGTGATCGAGACTCTCATCGATGGAGTGTCCGCCTTCCACCAGGATGACCGCACCGATCCGTCTCTGTCTTCCCAGGATGTCGATCGAATCGGCGGTCGTCGCGATAGCGATCTGATCCGCATTGCGGGAGAATTGAGCTTTCAGGGAGTCGAGATAGCGCACCGTCATGGGGTAGTAGGGGGTGAGACTCGGATCGATCCAGACGGAAAAGCACATCGCGTCTGCGCCGCCGTCGCGCAACCGCGGAATATCGGTGTGATGCGTCGTGTTGCGCACCCCGATCTGGTAGGTGAATCCGCTCCCGGCAATCTGCTCGAGGACATCGTCGTGCAGATCGACTACGAATGCGGCGTCGTGGATCGTGGTGAAGGACTGTTCGATCTGCGTCCCGTCGAGAAGCGGTGCGTTCGTCGTGTCCGGCTCGTAGAGGAGCGAGGTGCCGATCACACGAACGGAATCCGACGTCAGCGCCGAGCGGGCGGAGAGCGACGGTGCCGGACCGCCGCGCGTGATGCCTCCGAAACCGCCGCGGCCGCCTCCGTCAAGCTGCACCATCTTTCGCGTGATCCGCCGGCCGTCCATCTCGATGCTGTAGAACAGGACGCCTGCGCTTCCGGATGTCCGCCACTCGATCTCGTACGATCCGGCAGGGAGCATGAGTTCGCGCTGATCAAGGAGCTGCCCGAGAATGGTATGGACTGTCAGCCGGACCGGGGACATTTGTGCCACGAAAAACGGGATGCGCGTGGACGGGTTGAACGGATTGGGATAGTTCTGTGCGAGGGCAAAGGATGACGGAGAGACAGCCGGGGCATCGTCGACACCGCTTGTCCCGATGGAAAGCGACCATGCGCCGGACGCATCGGTCCGGGTGGTGTCGAGGAGAGTACCGTCCATGGTCGTCACCGTGATGAGTGCGCCGGCGAGGGGAGCGCCCGTCGTTCGGACGACTGCGGTACCGCGGAGCGTGACGGGACCGGCGGTGAGAGATCCGGTCAGAAGGAGAATGAAGAGGAGGAGACGTTTCATGCGATGCGGCGGGCCCCCGGTCCGATGGATGGACCGGGAGCATGCCGGGAACACGCGCGTCAGAAGCCGAATCCGACGGCGATCTTGTGGATGTTGGGAAGGATGGAGAACTTCTCAAACGAGTAATCGATGCGCACGCGTTGGCCGAGGATCTTGTCGCCCCGGAGTCCGAGGCCGAGCGCAAATGATTCGTCGTCGTAATTGAACATGGCGCCGCCGCGCAATGCGGCGATGTCCGCAAGCCACAATTCCCCGCCGAGCGTGTAGTGCTCGAGGTTGTCGTTCGGATGGACGAGATCCGCGATCACACGCAGGCGGTAGAAATCGCTCACCAGCGGCTCAAGCGAAAACGACGCCCGGAACGTCACCGGAAGCGGAACCGCATTGAACGGTTTGACGATGTTATTGTCGCTGTAGTCACTGTACGTGCCGGAGAGGGCGCTCAGGTTCGGGCCGAAGTTCTGCAGCGTGAGCGCGATGCAGGCGTTGGACATGCCGATGTCATACTGGCTGCCGATATCGAACGCTATCCCGCTGGCCGTGTGGGAATAATACGATTCAGAAACATACTTGGCCTGAACGCCGAGAGCCAGGCGATCCGTGAGCGCCCGGGCGAAGGAGACTCCGACAACCGTGTTCTGGATGGCATAGGTCTGTCCCGTGCCGTTCTCCTGTGCGATGGTCGTAATCTCCTCCGAGGCGCTGAACCCAGTCGCCTGGATGCCGACGACGCCGATCCCCGGAAGGCGATAGGCGGCAACGACCGATCCGATGTTGATCCCGGCGAACCAAGGGGTGTAGGAGAATGCAACGTCGCCCGTGGTGACGCGATCGAGCCCGGCGACATTCGTGTAGACGGCAGCTGCGCCGTGAACGACGGATGTGGCAGCATAGCCGAGGCCCGAGGCCCGCGGATCGAGATTGATCTTGAGAATCTGCGCCCCGCTGGTTCCAACCTGGCCGAATTGCTGTGCGCCAAGAGGAAGAACAAGGCACATGACGAACAGAATGATGAGTGTCGTTTTCATGGCCCACCTTTAGCGCATGATGACGAATTTGCCGGTGAAGGTTCCGGTGGAGGACTGGACGACGTAGATGTAAAGTCCGCTGACCGCCTCCTGGTTGTTCTTCGTGACCAGATCCCACTCAGCCACACCCGAGAAATCCCCGCTGACTGTCGCGTCCCGGCTCACGTACACAATAGCGCCGGCGTGGAGCGTGCGAACGAGATCTCCCGCGAGCGTGAAGATGGAGACGGTCGCGTCCTTCGGTAGATTGATGAACCGGATCCGGTTGATCCAGGGATTCGTGTCGATGGGATTCGGATTGTTGTAGGCGGACGATCCCATGAACGGATTGGGGACCACGCGGATCTTGGCCGTGTTCGGCGCTGCTGTTGCATTCGGCATGAACACCTGCGTCGACGGACGGCCAATGCCGATCTGGTTCTCCAATCGGCCCAGCCCGAGCAGGCTGTCCCCCTGGTCGAACGCTGTCACAGCGTACGTATAAATGAGGCCGTTCGGCTGATCGAGGTCGAGATACTGATAGAGCGTGTCGGTACCGACGACGACTGTCGGAGGAGGCCAGCTCTTGAGGAACGGCCGGCCGATCCATGACGTGTCTTTCGCCGGATTGACAAGGTTGTCCTTCACATAAACAGCCAGCGTATCCCAGATCGTCGTTCCTCCTCCCGTTGTGCTTTGCATCCGATACACCGCATACCCTCCGAAGTCGAGCGCGTGGGTCAGCGGATCCTGGCTTGACTCGGCGTTCGACTGCCAGCGCAGCGCGGTCGCCGGAATACCATTCGACGTGGTCGTAGCCATCGTGAGTTTCGGGATTGCCGGGGCCGCAGGAGCGGCGGAGTAGTTGTTGTCGAACATCGTCTGCGCGATCTGGGAATTCTGCAGGCTCGCCTGAAGACCGTATCCCGCCACCCAGGCGATGACCACGTGGATCGAGTCACCCGTCGGGATATCAAACGGACCGACGCCCTCGATGGCCCGGTAGTCGCGCACCTGCGTCTGATTGGGCGCGATGCCTTGCCTCAGGAATTCATACTGCGGCTGTGCGGTGGTCGGCTCCTGGTAGCGCCAGCAGGGCGTTGCCATGGTCGGCTTGCCGGTGTACGTGCCCTGAAAGTGTGTGCTATCATAATACAGCATGCGGATCCCGATGTATCCCGGGGAACGGAGGACGTGGGTTGTTGGATCAGGATTGCCGGGGATTGTGTCGTAGACGATCGTCGGACTGACACCGTCATAGAGATAAATGAACTTGTTCGTCGAGTCGTAGCCGACAAGATCATCCTGGTCCCACAACGCAGAGATCGTACCCGAGCCGTCAAATCCGGAGACATCGCAGTCCATGCGGCATCCCACATACACGCCGGTGAGCGTGGAATCGAACGCATTGATCACACCATCGTTGTTCCGGTCCCGCACGGTGTACTTGATCCAGTAATCGACGATGATGAAATCCTGGTTGTACGACTGGTCCCACTGATACGTCCGCTCGACCACTGTCACGCCGAGGTTCTTGTGCACGCCGCTGGCATTCGGCGGATTGACATCCGTGTAGCTGGTGTAGGTATCTTCCGCCGAGAGGGATCCCTCCGCGGCATGTTTGACGTGAATGGAGTCGAGTGGCGTGAACTGTTCATTTTCACCGGAGGAAACGTACCCGAGCGAATCGACGATTGCGCCGATCCACAGGGATGTTCGCCATCCGTAAATATTGCCGCTCCCGCCTGGCCATTCGAAATTGGGTTCCGAGTACGACTCGTCGCCGTACCGACCGTGATTCGTGACCTGTTGCCAGAGGCGACCAATCTTGTGGCTGAAGGTTGTCTCTCCCACGTTATACTGGTTCTTCTTGTTGAGCGATGGCTGTGTCTTCTTGTCATCCTTCGCAGAGGCAGACAACGCAAGAACAAGTATTGCGAGGATGACGAGGATGGAGGTCCATTTCATGGGTCACCTCAGTACTGGATTTCCACGCCAAGCCGGTAGGTCCGGGGCGGACTGAACGATTGAGGGTTGTTGTAGGGACCGGACGGATTGCCGGTCGCCAGGTACTCGAGGATGCCCTCGGTTCCGCCGGAGATATACTGCACATTCCTCCAGTTGAAGAGGTTCCTGGCTTCAGCAAGGAATGAGATCTCAATGTTCGACACCCGGAAGGGTTTCCGGAACCGGACATCGACATTCTTCGACCACGGAAGACGTCCATCATTCCTGGGAGTGAGGAGCGGGAAGCCGCGCGTATACGTCGAAAAGGGGAGTCCGGAGTGGCAATTCACGACGAAGTCCAGATTCGCGTCGCCGATGATATCCTTGACGACTCCCGCTGAGCGAAGGAGAAGATTGGCGTTGATGTTGTGCCGCACGTCCCAGTCGAGCGGATCGAGCCGTCGTGGAACGATCTCGCCGTTACTGCGGTATACGGATGAAGAGCGGCCGTTGGCCCACGCCCACGTGTAGTTGATCATGCCGCCATACCAGGAACCTTCCATGGCCTCGATCTGAAACTCGAGGCCGTGAACATTCGCATAGTCCATATTCACGTAGGCCTGATACATCTTCGCCGATCCGGGAATATAATAACTTTCCTGGGAGACGAGATTCGTGATGTCCTTGTAGTAGCCCGTCACGTTCAGGCGGAGGAGATCGGAGAACATGTGTTCCCAGCCGAGCTCGTACGAGACCGTCTTTTCCGGCAGCAAGCGCGGATTCCCGACATTGACGTTCGTCGTGAATCGGAAATCCAGATTCACATTCTCGTACAGGTAACGCATGTCCGGTCGCTGGAAGAAATGGCCGTAGTAGAAGTGAATCTTGTCGTGGTCCGTGATCGGATGGGCGATCCCGATCCTCGGGCTGAGCTGCCAATGCGCGTCGACTTTGTCGGCTGCGGTGAGTCCGACGCCGCCTTGATAGTTTCCGAGTGTCGTGATATCGGTGGGAAAGAGGACGTTTCCCGTGAGACCGTTGGGATTGTAATAGTCCAGACGAAGGCCGGCGTTGACGATGAAGCCATCACGGACTTCGATCTTGTCCTGCAGGTAGCATGCGAAATCGACCAGATCTTCATCCCACACGTCGAATCGCTGTGTGACGACGGATTCGAACGATACCCAGGTGACGTCGCCCTTGTTGTAAGAGACCTCGACGCCTCCCTTCAGCAGGTTGCTGCTGTTGAACTGATTGGAATAGTCCACGCGAAGGGCGGAGGTACTTGTTTCCTGTTGATAATAGAGGCCTTGGTCTCCCGTGAAAATGAAGTACTGAAGTGCACCGAACTGGTTGTTGGTGTACCCGCCGGAAGGAGTGCCGTTGAGCCACCACTGGAGATCCTCATCGACATTCCCGTTTCCGTTCCGGTCATTCACATCGCGGACGACTTGGTGGTACCGGTTCCAGAATTCAGAGACCTTTACATCGAGGAATGAGTGCTGATTCAGCGTCAGGGTCCATGTCAGGCCACCGTTCCAGGTCTGGCTGACGGGAAGTGTCTGGTCCTCAAGCATTCCCGTCTGGTAGATGACCCGGTTGATCGGATACGTGCGTCCGTTCGCACGGTAGACACCGAGTGAATCGTGGGATGCATTCCGGAAGAGTCGCGGATCGGCGACGTAGTAGTACTGAATGATGCTCGTGTCTTTCGTCGAACTGTTGACGGAGAGTGTCTGATACCAGTCCTGCTGGTACCCCATGTTGAGCGGCCCGTAGTAGGCGCGCTCATCGTTGTACGATTGGTTCCATCCCCAGGAGCGGAGAGCGGTAAAGACGAAACGATTGTTGTCGCTCGTCGCCGAGATCTTGCCCTCGTATGATTCCTTATAGAATGCCTGGTGGGGGAGGAAATCCTTCGTCTGGCGGACGTTCTCGGCCGACGCCGAAACGCCGATGCGAAACCCGCCGAGATTGAACGCGGGAGTGGCGATGAACGCTTCGAGGTCCCGCCAGTCCGGAAGGCCGGTACCATAGGCGTAAGGTTTCCAGGACATGGTCTGTCCCGGAATCTCTGATGTCCGTGCGCGCAGTCGGATGCCGAGCCGGTCGGCAGTGCGCGTGATCGTGTTGACGATGCCGGACTGGGCATTGCCGTATTCAGCATCGAATCCGCCCGTGGACACCTGGATTTCCGACACACTCAGTTGCGGTATATCGGCGGAAAAGCCGCCGATGTCCACGTTGTAGCCGTTTACAGGATTCTTCACCGCGATACCATCGACGAGGAAGAGGGATTCATTGAACCGACCGCCGCGGAAGTGGCTGCCCACCACGCCGGCCTGCTGTTGCACGATATCAATGAAATTGTCGACCGGCAGTGCGACGATGGTCTCCGCATCGATCGTGTGCTTTGTGGACGTGCGGTCCTGCTGGATCGTGCGACGCTCAGCGGTGACGACCACATCGGACATGCGCACGTCGCTGTTCTCCAGCGCGAAGTCCACGATCGTCGTCTGGTCGATGACGACGCGGACGTCTTCGACCGTGGTGTGCGCGTATCCGATGATCGACGCGCGCACCGAGTACGTCCCGACCGGTACGTTGATGATGAAGTAATTTCCGTCGGCATCCGTGACCGTGCCGAGGGAGGTGCCGACAATGTGGACGTTTACCGACGGCAGTGGTTGGTGCGTACTGGCATCAGTCACTCGTCCTGCGATCTTGCCCGTTGTCCCGGCCCAAACGATGCTCTGGAGGAGAACGAGCAACAATAAAACCTTCTTCATGATTGCCTCATGATGATGGTTGCTCAGATGCCGCAAATGGAGTTGGGGGAATCCCCTCGGTGTGGCGCCGCCGTTGCGGTCCGCGACGCTCTCAAACAGTGCACAGGATAGCCCTGCAGGGCCATCCTGTGCAAAGAGGTTCGGGCAGATCCGAAGTTCCGTTACTTCAGAATGACGAGCTGCTTGCTTTCCGTGAACGCGCCGGCCCGCAGCGTGTAGACATACACGCCCGATGACAGGCGCGAAGCGTCAAACGGCACGGCATACCGGCCGGGTCCCTGTACGGCGTTCACCAGCGTTGCCACGTGACGGCCCAGCAGGTCGAATACGTTCAGTTCGACATTGGCCGTCGTCGCCAGTGAATACGGGATAGTGGTTGCGGGATTAAACGGGTTCGGGTAGTTCTGACCGAGGGTGAAATTCGTCGGAAGATCTGCGGGATCGCTCACAGCAGTCGGAAGATCGAACATGTATGCGAAGTACGTCCCGACCGCCACACCTTTTGTCGCAGAAATGAAGGCGGCGTTCATCACGAATCCTCGCCACCCGGGCAGCTCGTACGTCGTCCAAGTCGTGCCGGCATCGGTGGAGCGCCACGCTCGCGGTGAATACGGACTCGCCCCCGAACCACCGACCGCGATGACCACATCAGTGCCGCGAATCGGGATCACGCCTGCCGGATCAGCCATCGAGTGCGGCCAGATGTTCTGAACGCTGATCGTGTCGCTCCAAGTCGCTCCTCCGTCCGTCGTCTTGATCACATACTCGACCTGGGTGGAACTGAGGCCACGGCAGATCGCGTAGCCGACCAGTTCGTCTTTGAACCCGATTGAATGGAACCGATAGTCATAGGTGGCGCCGCCGGGCAGTACGCACTCCAGGACCGTCCAGGTCGCGCCGGCATCGGTCGACTTCACCAGGGCCGGATTCACGCCGCCGGCATCGTACGTGGAGAGCCAGATGGTATTGTTGTACACATCCATGCCGCGACCATACGTATAGTAACCCCAGGGACGTGCCGTCACGGGGATGGACGAGCTGCGCGTCCACGTTGCGCCGGCGTCTGTACTGCGTGCCACCATCAGTCCGGTGCCGTCATCGTCGCCGTACGCAACGGCCACGGTACTGGTCACGAACATCACGCCGTCAATCCAGCCGTTCGTATAGGAGTACACCGTATCCCATTTCACCCCGCCGTTTGTCGTCCGTACGACTTCACCGGTATTCAGTCCGACGAGAGCCGTATTGGCATCGAGCGCGCTGAGATTGCTAATGCCCGTTGATGAGCTGGATCCGGTAGAGGTATTCGGGAGTCCAAACTGTCTCCACGTTGCGCCGTTATCTGTTGAAACGTAGCCATAGTTGCCGGTAAACGGGCTCGATCCGCCGGCGATCCAGATGACACCGGTAGGAAGATATTCGACCGCCTTGTATCGCGAGGCCGCAGTGTCGATCCCGGTGATGGGTACCCACGCTGTTTGCGCGACGGCGAGACAAGTCAGGGCAGCAAGAATGGCAATGACAAGGACCAAACGTTTCATGAGATCCTCCTGGATGAGGTGGTGAGAGAATAGGCCAGGATGCGAACTGACCGTGAGATCGCATTTATCCGAAATGCGTCCCGCACGTGCGTACAGCCCGCACGACGGGGCATTGCCGAATGTCAGCTGAGAATCTGAATCGGAGGAGCGGTCTTCGTCAGGAAAAACAGAGTAGCGGGCCTCTGCACAAGACCAGTGAAAAAGTAGCACTCCGGAGAATCGAAGTCAAGAGAGAACCGCCTGAACAGACGAAAAGTTGTTTTGTCCGTCAGACGCTGCCAGGTGGGCTGACGACGCCAGGATTCCGTCATGCGCAATAAAAAAGGCATCGGAGAGAGTTCCGATGCCTTCTCAGAAGCTGCCGGATGCCGTTTTCAGCCTATTCCCGGACGATCCACACCTTGACCGTGGCGGTGACGCCGCCGGCCAGTTTGACGGGCACGTCATAGATGCCGAGCGCTTTGAGCGAGTCTTCGAGCTCGATGTGACGCTTGTCGATCGTTACTGCTTTTTCCGCGAGGGCGTCGGAGATCATTTGAGCCGTGACAGAACCGAAGAGCTTCTCGTCTTCGCCGACCTTCATCTTCAGCGTGACCGAGGTTTTCTCGAGCGTGGCGGCAACCGCCTCGGAGTTCTTGCGTTCCTTATCAGTCCGACGAACGCTCTGCTTCTTCTCCTCTTCGAGCCGCTGGAGATTGCTGTCGGACGCCTCATACGCGATCTCGCGCGGGATGAGATAGTTCCGGGCGTATCCGTCTTTCACCGTGACGACATCCCCGACGTGGCCGAGGGATGCCGAATCTTTCCGTAAAATGACTTTCATGGTATTCGCTCCTTCCTCCGCCTCAGCTGACCGCGTCATTGACGAACGGGAGCAGGGCGAGGTGACGCGCTCGCTTCACCGCTGCCGTCAGTTGCCGCTGGTGCCGGGCGCACGTACCGGTGATGCGACGGGGGATGATGCGGCCCTGTTCCGACACGGTGCGGGACAGCCGCTTCGCATTCTTGGAATCGATGTAGTCCTCTTTGGCATCGCAAAATCGGCAGGTGCGCTTCTTACGCTGCTGCTGATTGCGGGATGAACCGCGTCCGCCATACGGACGGTTTCCATAGGGACGTCCGCCGGGACCGCGGCGACCGGGGCCGGACGACGATGAGGGGCCGGATCGATGAGGCATAGGCATGTGAATTCTCCTTGATCAATCTCGTGAGTGTGTGGGGACGGAGCCGGTCATGCTTTGGCTTCCGTGGGGGCCGGTTCCGCTGCCGGAGATGCCGCGGCCAGCGCTGCCGCCTCCTTCGCCTTCTCAGCCGCCTGCGCCCGGGCCCGAAGGGCCTTCTTGTCGAGTAAGATCACCAGGAAGCGCAGAACGTTCTCGTCCAGATGATAGTGCCGCTCGAGGCGCGAGACCACCTCTCCTGTGCCCTGGAAGATCACGACCACATAGAATCCATTGTTGCGCTTGCGGATGGGATACGCGAACCGCTTACGGCCCCACTTGACGATCTCGACGATCTCGCCGCCGTTCTTGACGATCACGTCCTTGGCCTTCTCGATGACCGCGTCGATCTGCGGGTCGTCGAGACTGGCGTTGACGATGAACGTCGTCTCGTACGTTTTTCGTTGCTGCTGCATGGAATGTCCCTTTGGACGATGTGAAGAATGGCCCCGGCGAAGCATCCGCAGGTTACGGACGCGCCGGAGCAGGGTTATGAGTCACTTCGTTCACGCGGCGTATTGAACCGGCTCATGGCCAGGCTCAATCCGTCGGTGATCGTGCTGGTGCACGCGTCGCGCGCACGCAACACCATATCGCGAACGTCGGGGAGTTCGTCGGCCGTGAAGGGCTCCAGAACGAATCCTGCTTTGGCCGAGCCGTCGGCCGGCGTCGCCGGAGTGCCGATCCCGCAGCGGAGGCGGGGGAACGCATCCGTCTGCAGATGATAGATGACCGATGCCAGGCCGTTGTGTCCGCCGTCTGAACCCTGCGGCCGAAGCCGCAATGTGCCGAGCGGGAGCTGAAAATCGTCACATACTGCCAGGATCTCGTCCGGGGTGCATGCGAACTGTCCGACCGCCTCGGCAACGGCGATCCCGCTCTCGTTCATGAACGTCGTCGGCTTGAGCAGAATGACGTCGCGTTGATTCAAAGAACATTCGGCGAGCCAGAACTCGCCGCGGCCGGGATGGAAGACTGTCCGCCATTCCTCGGCCAGCGCATCGACCACCATGAATCCGACATTGTGCCGCGTCCGCTCATATGTCCGGCCCGGATTCCCGAGACCGACGACCAGCACCATAGGCGGCGGAGTGCGGAGTTACTTCTTCTCCGCCTTCTCGGTCTTCTCCGGCTTTGCCGCGCCTTCCTCGGCGCCTTCCTCAACCTTCTTGCCCTTGGCGATGACTTCCGGTTCTGCGGGCGTCTCGCCCGTGGGCGCAGCGGCTGCGGTCTCCGGCTCCTTGATCACGACCGGCGGCACGACCGCCACAACCGTGCTGTTCTCATTCGCCAGAATGGTGACATTGGGGATCGAGAGATTGCGCACGTGGATCGAGCGGTTGATCTCGAGATTCTCGATGTCCACCTCGATGTGATCGGGAATGAAGCGGGGAAGGCAGGACACTTCGACGCGATGCATCACGTGCTGGAGGATGCCGCCGTCCTTGACGCCCTTGGGCGTTCCGCCGATGAGCTTCACCGGCACCTCGATCGTCAGTTCTTCGTTCTCGTTGAGACCGAAGAGGTCGAAGTGGATGGGGCGCTCCGTCACGGGATCGAACTGCACATCGCGGAGGATGCAGACGTGCGATGACCCGTCGCTCAGCTTCAGGTTGATGACATGCGTGGCCGTGGTGCTGTACAGCGGTTTCAGTGCGATCTCGCTGAGCGTCACCGTGATGTTGGACTTCCCATGGCCGTAGTAGATGCCGGGGACCTTGCCTTCGCGCCGGAGGGCCTGGGCCTTCTTTCCCACCTGGGTGCGGATCTCGGCATTCAGAGTGATTTCAGACATGATGAACGATCTCCTTGTTAAGCCTTGTCTTTGTCCACGTCGAACAGCGAGCTGATCGATTCGTTGTTATGCGTTCGGATGATGGCTTCCGCGAACAGCTTTGCCGCGGAGCGTACCTCGATCTTCGCACTCGGCCGCACCAGGGGCAGACTGTCCGTTACGGCAACGGACGTGACATCGCTTTCCTCCAGGCGCTTGAGCGCATTTCCGGAGAGAATGGGATGGGTACAGGCACCGAATACCTTCTGTGCGCCCTTGGCACGCAGGGCTCGCACCGCGTTGACAAACGTGCCGCCCGTGTCGATGAGGTCGTCAACGACCAGAATGTTCTTCCCGCTCACTTCGCCGATGATGTTCATGACCTCGGCTTCGTTGGGCTTCGGCCGGCGCTTGTCGATCAGCACCAGGTCGGCGCCGAGGCGCTTGGCAAACGACCGGGCCATCTTCAGCCCGCCGACGTCCGGGGAAGCGACCGCCAGGTTCGGAATCTGCATCTTCCGAAAGTGTTCGATGAAGATCGCGGAAGAATACAGATGGTCCATCGGAATATCAAAGAAGCCCTGGATCTGCGCGGCGTGCAGGTCCATCGTGATCACGCGGTCGGCACCGGCGTGTGTCAGGACGTTGGCCACCAGCTTTGCGCTGATCGCGACGCGTGGCTGATCTTTGCGATCCTGCCGCGCATACCCGAAATACGGAATCACCGCCGTGACGCGGCTGGCCGATGATCGCTTCGCTGCATCGATGAGCAGCAGAAGCTCGAGCAGATTCTCCGCGGGCGGCTGCGTCGGCTGAATGATGAACACATCCGTGCCGCGGATATTTTCGCTATACTTGACCCAGATCTCTCCGTCACTGAAATTCTGAATCTCCACATTCCCGGGAGCAATACCGGCTTCCCTGCAAATCTGCTCCGCCAGGGGACGATTCGACCGTCCGGAAAAAATCTTGAGTTCGCTCATCGCGCGTTCTCTCCTGCGTGGACCTTCAGGCGACGGATCACTCGGTCCGGATCGAATCTCCGGGAGCGGCCCCGTCAGCGTGACCGCCTGAAACGTGCTGGGGTGCCAGGATTCGAACCTGGGAATGGCGGCTCCAAAGGCCGCTGCCTTACCACTTGGCTACACCCCAAGCGCAACATGACGAACCCCGGGAACCACACCAGGCCCGTTCGGACCTTCCTCCAGCGGGCAAAAAAATTCCCAATCCGTTCTCGAATTGGGACTCTAATATAGCCGATTTTACCTCAAGAGTCAATCTCAATTCAAACCGGAAGACCCGGTCGCGCGGAGAATGCCGGCCACGGTTCGCGTTGCATTTTGAACCCCGATTGGCTATTTTGCGTGCGTCGTCCTAACCTGAGAATACGAATCACCGTTGGAAGACTGACCATGATCCCAAAGTCGATCGTTTTGACCAGCGACCGCACGAGTGCAAAAGTATTCTGGATGTTCACATTTGCTCTGTTGACTGCGGTCGGCGCACAAGTGGAGATTCCACACGTCCCCGTCCCCTTTACCGCGCAAACCCTCTTCGTCCTCCTGGCGGGCGGTTTGCTCGGATCGCGGAGCGGATTCGGCAGCATGCTGGCCTACCTCATCATTGGAACAATCGGCCTGCCGGTGTTCGCGGGGCTCTCGTCCGGCGTCGGCAAGCTGTTCGGCCCAACCGGCGGGTACCTGCTCGCATTTCCGGTTGCCGCATTCGTCGCCGGATGGATTACGGACCGAAACGCATCGCTCCTGGGGATCACGCTTGCCATGGTCAGCGCACTTGTCCTGCTCTTTGCCGCAGGTGTTGCGTACCTCAACACGTTCTACGTGCATGATTGGCTTCGCGCCCTTCAAAGCGGGGCAATGATCTTTTCCTGGTGGGATGTGGCCAAGCTCGCTGCGGCGGTCAGCATCACGCATCAGTACCGCCGGCGGCTCGCCGCGCGAGACTGACGATCCCGGAGATCGTGTATTGGAACGGCCGCATCGCTTGACACGACGCGGCCGTTTTGTTGTACGCGGATTCAACGTCGCTTGAATATCCACGAACGCTGCCGTACCTTCACACGACGCCGCATTCTTCACCAGAGGACGGCATTGAAGAGACACTCATCCGGGAGTTCCCTATGGACCGCCGCAGATTTCTTGCGGGAGGCGTGGCGTCCGCCGTCGTGGCGGGCCTGCGCATTCCGCGTAACGCCTCCGTTCCATTCCTTCCACCGACTTCGCCACGCCCCTCCGGCTTTGATCTCGTCGCCGTCAAGGGCGGCGAGCCCGACGTGATGTTCCGCGAGGGCATCAATGCCCTCGGAGGCATCCGCGCCTTCGTGCGCAAGGGACAGAAGGTGGTGGTCAAGCCCAATATCGGTTGGGACGTTTCGCCGGAGCGGGCCGGCAACACCAATCCGAAGCTCATCCGCGAGATCGTCCGGCAGTGCAAAGATGCCGGTGCCCGTGAAGTGACGGTGCTCGACCACACCTGCGATTCCTGGCAGCGCTGCTACCGCACCAGCGGTATTGAGTCTGCCGCGAAAGACGCGGGGGCGGTTGTGGCTCCGGCTCACAGCGAGGGATATTTTCACGAGGTCGCCGTGCCCGGCGGGAAGTCGCTGCACACGGCGAAGGAGCATGAAGCGATCCTCGACGCGGATGTGTTCATCAACGTGCCCGTACTGAAATCGCACGGCTCGACACGGCTCACGGTCTCGATGAAGAACATGATGGGTAATGTCTGGGACCGCCAGTACTGGCATGCCAACGATCTGCATCAGTGCATTGCGGACTTTGCGACGTACCGCAAGCCGACCCTCAACGTGGTCGATGCGTATGCGGTAATGAAGGACAATGGGCCGCGCGGCGTTTCCACAGATGACGTGGTGCTCATGAAGGCGCAGCTGCTGACGACCGACTGCGTCACCGCGGATACCGCGGCCGCGAAACTGTTCGGCGTCAACCCGAACGACGTCCGTCACATCGTGCTGGCATCGGAGCAGAAGGTGGGTCGGATGGACCTGGATGCACTCTCGATCAAACGCATTTCGTTGTGAGGGATTGGTGAGACATTTGCGTCGGCTGCGGTTGTGGGTTGCGGGAATCGTGTTTGCGGGAGCCTGCGCCGCGTTTCTTCTGCCGGAGAACCTGGCCGGCGGAGCGCTGCTGAAGATAATCGGGACCATTCAGTTCTTTCCGGCTCTGGTCCGGCAGTTGGCTGTGCCCGCGGCGATCAGCCTGGCGTTCATGGCGCTCGTGCTGTTCACGCTCCTGGGCGGTCGCGTGTACTGCTCGACTCTCTGTCCGCTGGGGATTTACCAGGACATGGTTATCTGGCTCCGGCGGCGGCTCGAACGTCGGGTGCGGTACCGGTACCGTCCGCCGATGTATGGATGGCTGTACGGCATTCTCGCGTTCGCCGGCATTGCCGGATTGTCGGGAAGCCTCCTCGCGCTGAATGTGCTCGAGCCGTTCGCGAATTTCGGGCGGGTGATGACGGATGTGGTGGCACCGTCCTTGAGCGCGGTCAGTAATGCGGCGGCTTTCCTGCTGTCCCGCATGGGCATCTATGCGATCGTGCATGTTCCCTTGGGCAATATCGAAATCTTCGCCGTCGCCGGGGCTCTGCTGTTCCTGCTCATGATCACGGTCCTGTCCTATCGCGAGGGAAGGATCTTCTGTAATCTGCTGTGTCCGACGGGCGCGGTGCTCTCGTTGCTGTCGCGCGTTTCGGTGTTCCGGCTGAGTATCGTTGAAAGCTCGTGCAAGGGCTGCGGCATCTGCGAACGGGCGTGCAAAGCCAACTGCATCAATAACGCCACGAAGAAGATCGACTGGAGCGCCTGCATCGGGTGCTATGATTGCGCGACGGTCTGCCCGACGGACGGTGTACGATTTGTCAGCCGATTTGCAGCACGGGACATCGGTGAAGTGGCTGTCCAGCGGGAACGTCGCCAAGTACTCGGGGTGATTGCCGGCTCGGCACTGCTCGGCGGTACGATGCCGGCCCGGTCGGAACGGGACACCAGCCGGGTGCCGGACTATGAGACAAACCGACGGACAGCGATCTCGCCGCCGGGATCCGTGAATCGGGAACGATTCTCCGATCTCTGCATCGCTTGCCATGCGTGTGTGAATGCCTGTCCCGCCAAAGTAATCACGCCGGCGCTGACGGAATATGGCTGGACGGGGATCTTTCAGGCGCGGATGGATTACGGCGCGAACTACTGCACGTTCGACTGTGTCGCCTGCGGATCGGTCTGTCCGACCGGTGCGATCCAGCCGATCACCATGCCGGAGAAGCATCTGCTGCAGATCGGCACCGCGACGTTCGTGAAAGCGGATTGCGTGGTCGAGACGAAGAAGACGGACTGCGGCGCCTGCTCGGAGCATTGTCCGACAAAAGCGGTGCGGATGGTGCCTTACGGACGGCTCTTCATTCCGGAAGTACGATCTGAGTATTGCGTCGGCTGCGGTGCCTGTGAGCATTCGTGTCCGACGAAACCGCGCAAGGCGATCTATGTCGTCGCGAAGGCGCAGCATGGTCGCGCGCTGCCGCCGCCACGGGAGCAGCCCGTTCGTTCATTTGACAGCAATCAGGAGTTTCCGTTCTGAGCCGGGCGGATGGGAGGAACGGGCGGAAACGTCCGTAGGAATCTTCATGACCGTATCACACAGGAGGGCTTGACGATGCGTATCATCATTCACGAGAACTACGACATGATGAGCAAATGGACGGCCTACTATATCGCCGGGAAGATCAGGGCATTCAATCCGACGAAGCGACGTCCGTTCGTTCTGGGACTGCCAACGGGTTCCTCTCCGATCGGCACGTACAAGCATCTCGTTGCACTGCACAAAGAGGGGAAGGTCTCGTTCAAGAACGTGGTGACATTCAATATGGACGAGTACGTCGGCCTGCCGGAGGACCACCCGGAAAGCTATCACTACTTCATGTGGCACCATCTCTTCAGTCACGTGGATATCCCGCGTGAGCACGTGAACATCCTGAACGGGAACGCGAAGGATCTCGAACAGGAGTGCCGCGCGTATGAGGAGCGGATCAGGAAGGTCGGCGGGATTCACCTGTTCCTCGGCGGCATCGGTCCGGACGGTCATATTGCGTTCAATGAGCCGGGTTCGTCGCTTTCGTCTCGGACGCGCGTCAAAACGCTGATGTATGACACGCGCGTGGCCAACTCGCGTTTCTTCGGCGGCGATGTAAACAAGGTGCCGAAGACTGCGCTCACGGTCGGTGTGGGGACCGTCATGGATGCGCGCGAGGTGCTGATTCTGATCAGCGGCATCAACAAGGCGCGGGCGCTTCAGAAGGTCGTGGAGGATGGCGTGAACCACATGTGGACGGTTTCGATGCTGCAGCTGCATGAGCACGGGATCATCGTATCGGACGAAGAGGCGACCCTCGAGCTCAAAGTGGGAACCGTGAAGTACTTCAAAGACATCGAGCGCGAGCACCTGCAACTTCCGAAGATGTGACGGGAGAAGGATGAGCGGAAGGATGCTGCTGTGAGGGGCATGCGTATGAAGAATCGAAGGCCGACGTGCCGGATCGCTCTGATCGCCGTCGGCCTTCTTGTCGTTTCGCGGGAGGTTCCGGCGCAGACGGATCCGGTCATCCGGGCGCTCGCCGATTCGGTCTCGTCGGTACGGATGTTGGAAACGGTTCGCACACTGGAGCGGGCGGGAGGAACAGGCTCGCGCATGAACTTCACGCCGGGAAATGACTCGGCGCGGATCCTGCTGCTGCGGACGCTGGCCTCGCTCCCGCGCGTGACGGCGGGATCGGACACCTTCTTCGTCCCCGCGGAAGTGCCGTATGACGCCCGACCGCTCTTCAACGTCTTTGCGCGGCTTCCAGGGTCGGTGGACTCGAGCACGGCGGTGGTGATCGGAGCGCATTATGACAGTCAGGCCGGACGGGACACGGCTGTCTGGAGCACCGGTTGGTACACCGCGCGAGCTCCCGGGGCCGATGACAACGCGTCGGGCGTTGCAGGGGTGCTGGAGGTTGCGCGTCTGCTCACGACGTCGGGGTACGCAAACCGGCTGCGGGTGTACTTTGTCGCCTTCGGCGCGGAGGAAGGGACAACGCCGGGCATTGCGTCGTATCTCAACGGGAGCCGGCACTTCGCTCAGCGGTTACGGGCGGATGGAGTGAACGTGGTGGCATTCATCAATCTCGATATGATCGCGTACAATCCGCTGGCGCTGGTCGGAACGATCGTGGCCGACTCGCAATCGCAGGAGCTTGGACAGCGAGTCGCGGCACTGAATGCGGCGTACGATTGCGGGCTCTCGCTGAACGCGGCTCCGTATCCGGCGAATCGGTGGAGTGATCACGCGTCGTTCTGGGACCAGGGCTATCCGGCGGTGCTGCTGATCGAGCATTTCGACGTGGTCAAGGCCGATTCCGTGTATCCCGGTAATCCGAATTATCATCACGCATCCGATACTTCGGGAGCGCTAAATCCGTCGCTGTTGGAGGCGTTCTGCCGGCTGGCGCTGGTGTCGGTGGCGGAGATCAGCGAAAGAGGCGTCGCTGTGACTGCGGTTCAGGGGAGGGAAGTGAGACCTGAGGACTTCACGCTAGCTGCTTATCCCAACCCGTTCAATCCGGCGGTGACGCTGGAGCTTTCGCTAGGGCGCGCTTCGGAAGTGCGTGTTGACATCTTCGACGTACTCGGCAGACGCGTTGACACGCTGGTGCAGGGCCTATTGGAGGCCGGCAGACATCGTTTGAAATGGACGGCGGCAGGAAGGGCCAGCGGTTTCTACCTCGCAAAGGTGTCGGCGGAAACGGGAATCCGGTCGGTCCGGCTTCTGCTTCTTCGTTGAAGATTCTCCTTGACTTTCGGATGTTGGGCTTTTAAATTAAGACAAGAAAGTCTGAATAGCACCATGAGCATCCTTTTCAGTCGGGAATGTGAATACGCGCTTCAGGCGGTGAGCTATCTGGCACTGAAACCTGCGGGAGAGCTCACGTCCATCAAAGATCTGACGAAGAAACTCCGGATTCCGTATCACTTTCTCGCGAAGATCCTCCAGCGCCTGGTGGGGAAGGGATTGTTGATCTCACAGAAGGGTCCAAGCGGCGGGTTCGGGCTTGCGGCGCCGGCGGAATCGATCACGCTCTTTCATGTGGTGGACGCGGTTGATGGATCGGACTTCCTGCATCGTTGCGTCATGGGCTTCCCTGAGTGCTCAGGCAAGCATCCGTGCGCAGTTCATGGTACGTGGGGAGACCTCCGGGAGAAGGTGTACCAGATGCTCGTCAATCAGAATGTCGCTCAGACCGCGCAGGAAATGCGGAAGCCTGAGTACCGAGATTGAAGTGTTTTTTTTGTCTTGAAATCGGACTCAATACTCTGATTCCGTGATTCATCCGTACTGGACATGTCATGCGTACCGAAGAGATACCGAATCCTGTCCGATCCATTACCCTTGAACCGGTGACGCTTACCTCGGAACGCAAGGCACATGCGTCTGCGCGGTCGCGCATCAGGAAGCTGCCCCCCGGTCAGCGGCGCCGGCGTACGGTGGTCCCCGCATCGGCCGGGTGGTTCGAACGGCTGCGGGTGCGTCTCCAGGAGGATCCCCAGTTCGTCCGCTCAACGGTTCAGGCGGCGTTCGCTTTGCTGTGTGTGTGGATCGGAGTGGAGTTCGTCCTCTTCATGCGGTGGGGTGAGTCCGGCGGCGCAACGGCGTTCGTGCGGCGTCCTCCGGGTGCCGAGGGCTTTCTTCCGATCAGCGCGTTGATCAGCCTGAAATACTGGCTCTCGACCGGCATCATCAACGAGATCCATCCCTCCGGACTGATCATCCTGCTGGCGATCATCACCGTCTCGGTTCTCTTGAAGAAGGCGTTTTGCAGCTGGCTCTGTCCGATCGGAACGCTGAGCGAGTCACTGTGGCTCCTCGGCAAGAAGATCTTCGGGCGAACGTTCGACCCGCCGCGCTGGCTCGACTATCCGCTCCGCGGGCTCAAGTATCTCCTGCTCTTGTTCTTCGGATTGTCCGTTCTTACGATGGGCATCCCGGACCTTCGCGCGTTCATCTACAGTCCGTACAACAAGGTGGCGGACGTGAAGATGTATCTGTTCTTTGTCGATCTGACGGCGGCGGCGTTCTGGACGCTCGCCGTGTTGGCGATCGGTTCGGTCCTCATCAAAGGATTCTGGTGCCGCTACCTATGCCCCTACGGTGCCCTGCTTGGGGCAGTGAGCTGGCTGAGCCCGTTCAAGATCACGCGGAACGCATCCACCTGCATCAACTGCGAACTCTGCACCAAAGCGTGTCCGGCCCGCATTGCGGTGCACACGGCGACGCGCGTGCGAAGCGATGAATGCATGAGCTGCTACCGCTGTGTCGATGTCTGTCCCGTCAAGGACACGCTTTCCATGAAGCTAAGCAGGCGCTCCCGTCCGATCCCGGGCTGGGTGTTCGGTATTCTTGTCGCCGGCGTCTTCATGGCGGTGACGGGTCTCGGGATGCTTACCGGACACTGGCACAATTCCATCTCGCAGGCTGAATACCTGCGACGGATCCGGACGATCAATACACCCATCTATCAGCACTTTCGCGGACATGTCCCGGCTTATGGCCCAAACGACTGAAGCGAACCAGTCAACCGGCTCGGCAGGCTTCTATGACCGCTTGGCGGCGGATTATGACGCGATGACCGATTTCGAGCGGCGGTTCATGATCGAGTCGCCGTTCTTTCGTCTTCTCGTCAGCCGGTATGACATCCGTTCGGCGGTGGATGCGGGTTGCGGCACGGGGTTCCATGCGCTCCTGTTGGCCGGCCTCGGCGTGCAAATGACGGCCGTCGACATCTCGGCTGAAATGATTGCCTGGACGACCCGACACGCCCGTGAGTGTCAGCTCCACGTTCGAACGGTTCAGAGCGGTTTTGAAGAACTTC
>JAKAJH010000004.1 GCA_021813905.1 Bacteroidota bacterium
GAAAAAAGTGGAAACGCACCGTTCCGCGTTTCCACTTTTGCTGAGAAAATCGATGTTGAACGAATTATCGCAGCGGAAGCGCGGACTGACGCCAACGCCACCACCAAGCCTGCCGCATCGTGCGATATTGTTCGTGCGAAATCATACTGTAGAAGAGTACGAACTCTTCATGCAATTGTCAAGCGGTACCGCAAATTCTCGGCGGGTTCATTTCGCTTCGGCGACCTTCGCCATGACAAAGCGACGCCACAGGAGGTACACCGGAATTCCCAGCAGCACAATCCCCAACCCCGGCCAGGTGTACTGCGGTTTGAAGATCAACAGGTCGATGCAGATGCCGAGCGCCAGCACAACATACAGCACCGGAACGTACGGATATCCGATCGCGCGGTACGGCCGCTCCGCATCGGGACGACGTCGCCGCAGAATGATGATCCCGGCCACCGTAAGCACATAGAAGATGAGCACCGCGAACATCACATAATCGAGCAGGTTGGAATACGTTCCGGTGAGACACAGCAGACTGGCCCAGATTCCCTGCACGATGAGCGCGACACCCGGCACCGAACGCGCGTTGAGCGTGCCCACGTTCCGGAAGAAGAATCCATCCCTCGCCATCGCGTACGTGACACGCGCGCCGGCAAGAATCAGACCGTTGTTGCACCCGAATGTGGAAATCATGATCAGCACCGCCATGAACACGGCCGCCCCGTCACCAAAGATGGCGGAGGCCGCCGCGGTCCCCACACGGTCGCTGGCGGCAAACTGAATACCCCGGCCCGCGGCATCCGTCGCCTGCGGATTGCCCGCCAACGGAAGGACCATCAGGTATCCCACGTTCGCCAGCAGATACAGCGTGATCACGAGACCGGTGCCCATCACGAGACTGAGCGGGATCGTCCGTTTGGGATTGACGACTTCGCCCGCTGTGAAGGTGATATTGTTCCACGCATCGCTGGAGAACAGCGATCCCACCATCGCCGCGCCGAACATGCCCAGCAGCGCCAATCCGCCGAGCGGCATGAACGACACGGTGCCGTCCGGTTGCATCGACGCCTGCGCTGCGCTCCAGAGGTCGCCGAAATTGACGCGCATCGCGTCGGCGTTCCGGCCGAACAGAAACGCCACCACGATCAGTCCCAGCAGAGCCGCGGTCTTGGCAAAGGTGAAGGTGTTCTGGACAAGCTTCCCTTCCTGCACACCGCGCATGTTGACCGCAGTCAGTACGAGGATGCTCACAATGGCGAGGAGACGCGATCCGGTGAGCGTCACGCCGGCGACGGAGAACAGCACATGCTGCTCACCGAACCAGGGAATGAGTACCGCGGTAAACTTGGCGAACGCGACACCGACCGCTGCAATGGTGCCGGTTTGAATGACGAGGAAGAACGTCCATCCGTAGAGGAATCCGACAAGCGGGTTGTATGCTTCGCGGAGATAGACATACTGTCCACCTGCCTGCGGCATCATGCCGGCCAGTTCACCGTAGCTCAGGGCTCCAATGACGGTCATGACGCCGGTGACCGCCCAGACAAGGAGCAGATAGCCGGGCGAGCCAACCGATCGGGCGATGTCCGCGCTGACGATGAAGATGCCCGACCCGATCATCGATCCCACGACGATCATGGTCGAATCGAGCAATCCGAGTGCGCGCTTAAATTCCCTGACGGGCTGATCCATGCGGGCGATCTTCGGGAGCTTAGTCGTTCGCCGGAGCGGTCGCCGCAGCCGCTTCCCGTGCCCGCATGCGCGCCAGGACCGAATGCTTCCGGCTGTAGAGGAAGTAGATGCTGAAGCCGATCAGCAGCCAGACGATGAGCCGCCACCAGTTCTCCGCCGGCAACGAGAACATGAGGATAAGGCAGCAGATGATGCCCATGATGGGCACGAACGGCACCCAGGGAGCCCGGAACGGCCGCTCCGCCTCGGGGTGCTTTTTGCGCATGATCAGCACCGCCGCGCAAACGATGACAAAGGCCAGCAGCGTGCCGATGTTCGTCAGCTCCGCCAGGACCCGCAGCGGCAGGAACGTCGCCATGGTCCCGACGAACAATCCGGTCAGCATGGTGGATTTCCACGGGGTCCGGAACTTCGGGTGCACGGCACCGAAGAAACTCTCCGGCACCATGCCGTCCCGCGCCATCGCCAGGAGTACGCGCGGCTGACTCAGCATCATCACCAGAAGCACAGAGGTGATACCGGTGATCGCACCGACATCGATAATCCGCTGCGCCCACGGCAATCCGCGCTGCGCGAACGCATTCGAGACCGGCGCATTGATGTCCAATTGGTCGTACCGCACCATGCCGGTGAGGATCGCGGACACGGCGATATACAGCACGGTACAGATGATGAGCGACGCGATGATTCCGATCGGGACATCGCGTCGCGGGAGCCGGGCTTCCTCAGCGTGTGTCGAGACCGAGTCGAATCCGATGTACGCAAAGAAGATGATGGCCGCCCCGGCGAGCATCCCCAGCGGTGCGCCGTTGGCGCCCGTCTGTCCGAAAATCGTGTGGCCGAAGAAACTGATCCCCGTGTATCCGAACGGCGCAAAGGGCTGCCAGTTCTTCGGGTCGACCAGGAAGATACCTGCGACGATCACGAAGAGCACGATCGCGAGCTTCACGATCACCATGCCCGCGTTGAAGGATGCACTCTCCTTGATCCCTTTGACCAGAATAGCGGTGATGATCGCCGTGATGAGAATCGCGGGAAGGTCAAAGTAGGTGCCGGTCACCAGGAACTTCCCCGTCTCCAGGTCGAAGTCGAACGGTGCCGTCGAAAAGGCATGCGGAAAATTCCATCCGAAGCTTTTGATGAGATCCTGAAAGTGCGCGGACCAGCCGTGCGCAACCGTCGCCGATCCCACCGCGTATTCCAGCACGAGATCCCAGCCGATGATCCACGCGAACAGCTCGCCCAGCGTTGCGTACGCGTAGGTGTACGCCGATCCCGCCACCGGGACCATCGACGCGAACTCCGCATAGCAGAGGGCCGCGAACACGCAGGCCAGTCCCGCCGCCGCGAACGAGAGCGTCAGCGCCGGACCCGCCTTGTCGTGGGCCGCGACGCCGGTCAGCACGAAGATACCGGTGCCGATGATGGCGCCGACGCCGAGGCTGGTCAAGGTGACCGGTCCCAGCACGCGACGGAGACGATTCTCACCTTTCATTTCTTCCAGGAGAAGTGCGAGGGGCTTTCGGGCGAAGAGGGGATTCGACATAGACCTCCTTCATGAGCATGCGGATCGAACAGAAGCTCGCAGAACCTACAGAGTATTCTGTTGAGCCGCAACAAAAAATCGCGCGGGATGGGTGAATCGTGACGGAAGGAAGAGGAGGAGACGGACCGGTCCGCCTCCTTCGTTCTGCCAAGGATCGCCGCGGAACGCCGGTGGTGAGTTTCAGCCCTTCGCGTGATCGCACAGCTCGGTGAGAACGCCGTGCGTCGACTTCGGATGCAGAAAGGCGATGCGCAGGCCTTCGGCTCCCTGGCGCGGTTCTTCATCGATAAGCCGGATGCCTGTGCTCTTCGCCTGCTGAAGAGCCGGAGGAAGATCGGCGACCGCAAACGCAATGTGGTGGATCCCTTCCCCCCTCTTCTCGATGAACTTCGCGATCGGCCCCTCGGGGTCGGTGGATTCCAGCAATTCGATCTTCGTGGCGCCGACTCTGAAGAACGCCGTCTTCGCCTTCTGGTCCTTTACCTCTTCAACGCGATAGCATTTCAGCCCGTACGCAGATTCATACAGGGTGATCGCTTCATCCAGATTCCTGACGGCAATGCCGATATGTTCGATGTGTGTCGGTGCCATACGATGCTCTTTCATTCGGTTACAGCACGACGCGTTCCTGGTATTCCCCGAATACGGACCGCAGCGTATTCGTGATCTCGCCGACGCTGGCATAGACGCGCACGGCGTCAAGGATGAACGGCATAAGATTTCCGGTGCCCGCAGCGGCGGATCGCAGAGCCGCAAGTTTCGCGGTGACGTCGGCCGCGGATCGCTGCGTCCGCACCTGAGCAACAGATGCCACCTGCGCGTCCTGGATCGTCCGATCCACCGTGAGCAGTTCCGGCGGCGCATCCTCCTCTGCCCGGAATGCGTTGACGCCCACCACGATGCGTCGGCCCGCTTCCACATCCTTCATGTACTCGTACGCCGATCGCTGGATCTCACTTTGCGGGTAGCCCGCCTCGATCGCGGCGATCATTCCGCCCATCTCGTCGATCCGGGTGATGTACTCCTCCGCCTCCCGCTCGATCCGGTCGGTGAGAGCTTCGACATAGTAGGATCCGGCCAGCGGATCGATCGTGCTGGTCACTCCGCTCTCGTGGGCCACGATCTGCTGCGTTCGCAAGGCCACGCGGACGGATGATTCGGTCGGCAATGCCAGCGCTTCATCACGCGAATTCGTGTGAAGACTCTGCGTGCCGCCCAGTACCGCCGCCAGGGCCTGAATGGTGACGCGCACGATGTTGTTGTCCACCTGCTGTGCGGTCAATGCCGAGCCGGCGGTCTGCGTATGGAAGCGCAGCATCATCGATTTCGGCTTCTTCGCCTTGAATCGTGCATTCATGATGCGCGCCCAGAGCCGCCGTGCCGCCCGATACTTTGCGACTTCCTCAAGCAGGTCATTGTGAGCATTGAAGAAGAACGAAAGCTGTCCGGCAAACTCGTCGATATCGAGTCCCGCCGTCAGCGCGGCCTGGACGTACGCGATTCCGTCCGCCAGAGTAAATCCAACCTCCTGGGCGGCGGTGGAGCCGGCTTCGCGGACGTGATAGCCGGAGATCGAGATCGTGTTCCATTTGGGCACTTCACGGGCGCAGTAGCGGAAGAGGTCCGTGATCAGCCGCATCGAGGGCTTGGGCGGGAAGATGTACGTCCCCCGGGCCATGTACTCTTTCAGGATGTCGTTCTGCACCGTCCCGCTGATCGCACTGCGGTCGACCTTCTGCTTCTCCGCCACAGCAATGTACATGGCGAGGAGAATCGACGCCGGCGCATTGATCGTCATGGATGTGGAGACCTTGTCGAGCGGAATTCCCGAAAAAAGGGTTTCCATATCCGCCAGTGTGTCGATGGCCACGCCGACCTTCCCGACTTCACCATCGGCCAGCGGGTCATCGCTGTCGTAGCCGATCTGCGTCGGCAGGTCGAACGCGACGGAGAGTCCGGTTTGCCCTTGAGTCAAGAGATAGCGATAGCGCTCGTTCGATTCGCGGGCGGTACCGAAGCCGGCATATTGGCGCATCGTCCAGAAGCGACCGCGATACATCGTGGGCTGGATCCCGCGCGTGAACGGGTACACACCCGGATACCCGAGGCGTTCGTCATACCGAGCCGGGTCCGCATCGAGCGGCGTGTAGAGCGGGCGAACCGGAGCGGACGAAAGCGTAGTGAATTCGGGAGCGCGTTCAGGAGACTTCGCGACGGTGGGTTGGTACACCTTCTCTTCCCAGTCCCGGAGTGACTCCCGGAGCGGGTCGCGGTCGTGATCACTCGTTTGCATGAGACACCTTCGAAGAAGCCGGGGTGCGGATCGGAGGAATGCTGTGCCGCATGGGGAGTATAGGGAATATTCGCAGCGGATTCCAGCACGAGGATCACCGGATCCCTGATCCTTCACGTTCGATCGTCACTCTGTGTTCCTTCTTTTGAGATTCACGCACCTCGGGGTGGCGGCGTCCTGATGTCGGAAGATGCCGGCAGCATGAGATTATCCCACCCGCAGGACTTCTTCGCTCTCATTTTTGATCCGTCGCCGGCGCAGCTTGACTTTCCCGCAATCCCCCGTTATTATTGAACCAAAGTTCATTATCGGAGCATCGGTGCGACGACGAGAAGGGAACAAAGAGCAGGCGATCCTGGATGCAGCGGTGAAGGTGTTCGCCCACAGCGGCTACCACAACGCAAAGATCACATCGATCGCCGAGGAGGCAGGCGTTGCGACCGGCAGTGTCTACTTGTACTACCCCGGCAAGGAAGCGATCATCCTTGCAATCTTCGACCGGATCTGGAAGAGCCTGACCGACGGCATCGGTGCCACCGCCCGGCGAACCGATTTCACGCCGGAGCAGAAGCTCGAGCGTGTGATTGATCTCATGTTCGATCTGTTTATCGTCAATCCGTCGCTGGCCGCCGTCTTCGTGAATGAACAGGACCATCTGATTCAGGGACGGAAGGGCACGGTGTCGAGGCAATTCGATCAGTTCCTCGACCTCGCCGAAGTCATCATCCGGGAAGGCGTGCGCAAGAAGCAGTTCAATCCGCAGATCGACCTCAAGCTCTTCCGGCACTTCATCGTTGGCGGCATTCGCAGTCTGCTCCGCCAGTGGTCGGCTCAACCGTCCACATTTCCGCTGAACCGCATCCGGCAGAACATCAAGGCTTTTGTCAAGCACGGCGTTCTCATCCGGTGAGTTGATCTTGCCGGGGCGCGCAGCCCACCGGTCATTCTGCCGCGACAGCGACGAACGCGGGGGGTTGTGCTCCTCACGCCGAGACCGGCGCGCCGAATCCTTCCGGTCAGCGGCGGGAACGGGCTCGGCCGGCAAGTGCGTCGTGACGGTCATCGACGGCCATGGCCGGAGATCCGCAGAACGATCGCCGTCGATCCGCCAAATCCCTTGATTTTCAGCAAACATCGCCTCATCTTATGCACGCTGTCGCCAATCGTGGACGCCGGGACAGGAGCCCTGGTTGCATGCTCCGGCGCGGATACTTCCTCATCGCCGATCCCGTGCCGTCCCAATCCGGATCGAAATCGTTCAGTCAGCACTAATCTCATCATCACTCACCACTTCCGCACAGGAGGAACATGAGAAAGCTTCTCAACCGGGTGTTGCGCACGAGGAAAGCGCGTCGCAACTACCTTCTCGTCATGATGGTGGCATTCGCCGCCGCATTCCTCTGGCAGCCGGGCGTCAGCCAGTCGGAGCCTCCCACCGCCGTTCAAACCGCCGAGCACTTCACCCCCTTCGCCCTCTTCAGTGATGCGCGCTACACGCAAGGAGAGATCATTGCGCTCGTGTTCGTGCTCGCGATCGCGGTCGCGGGTCTGCTCTACGCGCTGATGCTCGTCAAGCAGGTCCGGCGAGCCGACCAGGGTACCAAGAAGATGCAGGACATCGCCGCGGCCGTTCGCGAAGGCGCAAACGCCTATCTCGGCGCGCAGTTCCGTCGCATCGGGCCCCTGATCATCATTATCACGCTGCTGTTGTTCTTCACCTACACCGGGGCGTTGGATGCGTTCCGCTGGGGACGCGCGATCGCGTTCCTCGTCGGCTCGCTGTTCAGCTGGACGGTGGGATTCGTCGGCATGCGTCTGGCCACGCAGGGCAATCTGCGCGTGGCGGCCGCTGCAAAACGCAGCTACGGCGAAGCGCTGCAGCTTGGTTACCGGACCGGCACCATCACCGGTATGCTCACGGACGGTCTCGGCCTCCTGGGCGGCACGATCATCTTCATGGTGTTCGGCGAAAAGGCGTATGAAGCGCTGCTCGGCTTCGGCTTCGGCGGCACGCTGTTGGCCCTCTTCATGCGGGTGGGCGGCGGCATCTACACGAAGGCAGCCGATGTCGGCGCCGACCTCGTCGGCAAGATCGAAAAGGATATTCCGGAAGACGACCCGCGGAATGCCGCGACGATCGCGGACAACGTGGGCGACAACGTCGGCGACTGCGCCGGGATGGCGGCCGACATCTTCGAGAGTTACGAAGTGACCATCGTGGCCGCGATGATCCTCGGCATGGCGAGCTTCGGTCACAAGGGCGTCATCTTCCCGCTGCTCGTGCGCGGCATCGGCGTGCTGGGATCCATCATCAGCACCTACACCGTGCGCGCCGGCGCGGACGATACGTCCGACACGGCGCTGCGCAGCGTGCATCGCGGGTTCTGGATCGGCTCGATGATCAGCGTGGTGGGATTCGTCCTGCTCGGATTCTTCTACCTGCGCTTCGACGGTTCGTATATTGCGGGCAATCCGATGGCTGCGTCCGGCTTCCCCGGCGGCAACCCGGCGAACCTCAGCTGGTGGGCGAACTTCGGCGTCGCAGGACTCGACCTGCGCGCCGCCATCACCTGTCTGATCGGGGTGTTCCTGGCCATCGCATTAAACAAGGTCACCAGCTACTACACGCATACCACGCATGCTCCGGTCAAGAGCCTGGCCAAGTCGTGCCAGACCGGTCACGCGACCAACATCATCCAGGGCTTCGCGGTGGGTTATGAGAGCACCGTGGCCGCCATCGTGGTCATCGCGGGTGCGGTCCTGCTTTCCGTGCTGACCTATGCCGGCACACCGCCGATGTTCATCGCCTACGGCGTCGCCATGACGGGCATCGGCATGCTGACACTGACGGGCAACACCATCTCGATGGATGTGTTCGGACCCGTCGCGGACAATGCGAACGGGATCGGCGAGATGGGCTACGAGAAGGAGGAGATGGAGCGGGAGAAGGCGGGCAGCTACAAGCGCGCCCGTCAGATCCTGGCGGATCTTGACGCCGTCGGCAACACGACGAAGGCGGAAACCAAGGGGATCGCCATCGGCTCCGCCGTCATCGCGGCTGTATCCCTGTTCTCAAGCTTCATCGCGGTCATCGCGGTCGGGAGTGAGGACAAGATCAACATGATGAGCCTGCAACAGTACTTCGAGCAGGCGGGCAAGCTGACGGTCGCCGAACCCATGGTCTTCATCGGATTCCTGCTCGGCGGCGCGGTGCCGTTCCTGTTCGGCAGCATGCTGATCCGGGCCGTGGGCCGCGCGGCGTACTACATTGTGCAGGAATGTCGCGTGCAGTTCCGCGATCCCGAGATCTGGAAAGGCACCAAGAAGCCCGACTACGGCCGCGTCGTCAATATCTGCACTCTCACCGCGCAGAAAGAGCTGATCGGTCCGGGTTTCCTGGCCATCATGACGCCGATCCTGATCGGCTTTGTGCTCGGTCCGTACGCGCTCGGCGGATTCCTCGCCGGCATGATCCTTGTCGGCCAGCTGCTGGCGGTGTTTATGGCCAACGCCGGCGGCGCGTGGGATAATGCCAAGAAGATGATCGAAGACGGCATCTACGGCGGCAAAGGATCGGAAGCGCACAAGGCGGCAGTCACCGGCGATACAGTCGGCGATCCGCTGAAAGACACCGCGGGCCCGGCCATCAACCCGCTCATCAAGGTCATGAACATGGTGAGCCTGCTGGCCCTCGGTCTGATCCTGCACTACAATCTGGTCATGCCGCGCGTACCCGACGAGTACCGTGGCATGGCGACGGTCGTGGGCGTGATCGTCTCGCTGGTCGCCGCCGTTGCGATCGGGTGGTCGATCTGGCAGAGCAAGCGGGAATCGGGCGACCTCGTCGACTCCGAACCGCAGGCGTAAGCCTCTCCTCGCCTTTCAACAAGAGCCCGGCTGGATGTGCTTCAGCCGGGCTTTTGATTTTCCGACCGGAATGGACCGTACCTGTTCATAAAGGACGCATCTCCGCTGTCTGCGCATCTCCGGCTTCAATTGTCAGTTGCGAATTGTCCATTGATGATTATTCTCCTTGACTCCACCCCGGTCCCCATCGTATATTGAAAGCGAACAGGAGAAACGCTCAACTCCAGATTCTGAACCATATACGCCTCTTATGACGAAAGGCTGAGGGAACAGGCCCGCTGACGCCTTAGCAACCGGTCTCATCACAACGAGACGCTGGTGCTCCATCCTGCCCCCGGTTCGAGCAACCGGCCGAGGGAAAGATAAGAGAAGAAGGTGATAACGACCTCTTCCGGATATGCTTTCCCGAAGAGGCGTTTTCGTTTCTGGCGCATACAATCACCTTCCTACGAGGATTCACATGTCTGTCCCGTCGCATCATTTCGAAACGCTTCAGCTGCATGCCGGCCAGCACGTCGACCCGGCGACCAATGCGCGCGCCGTCCCGATCTACCAGACGACGTCGTATCTCTTCAACGATGCGGATCATGCCGCCCGGCTCTTCAATCTCGAGGAGTTTGGCAATATCTACAGCCGCATCATGAATCCGACTGTCGCCGTATTCGAAGAGCGCATGGCTGCGCTCGAAGGCGGCGTCGCAGCGCTTGCAACATCGTCCGGACACGCCGCGCAGGTCATCGCCCTCACCACCATCGTACAAGCCGGTGAGAACATCGTTTCCTCCAGCCACCTCTACGGCGGCAGTTACAATCAGTTCAAGGTCACGTTCAAACGCCTCGGCATTGACGTCCGCTTCGTTGAAACGCTTGATCCGGCGGACTTTGCGCGCGCGATCGATGAAAAGACCCGCGTGCTGTACGTCGAGACCATCGGCAATCCCGGACTCGATGTGCCGGATCTGAAGGCCCTCGCCGACGTCGCACACCGTCATGGCGTGCCGCTGGTGGTGGACAATACGTTCGGGATGGGGGGATACCTCTGCCGTCCCCTCGAGCACGGCGCGGACATCGTCGTGGAGTCCGCCACCAAATGGATCGGCGGACACGGCACATCCATTGGCGGCGTGATCGTCGACGGCGGGACATTTCCGTGGGACAACGGCCGCTTCCCGCTGTTCACCGAGCCCAGCCCGGGCTATCATGGACTGAAATTCTGGGATGTGTTCGGTGCCGGAAGCCGGTTCGGAAACATCGCGTTCATCACCCGCGCCCGCGTCGAGCAGCTTCGGGACATCGGGGCGGCATTGTCGCCGTTCAACGCATTCCTCTTCCTGCAGGGACTCGAGACGCTCTCCCTGCGCGCCGAGCGGCATTGCCAGAACACCCTCGCGCTTGCGCGCTGGCTGGGGAAATCTCCGCGTGTCGCCTGGGTGACATACCCGGGCCTGTCTTCCCACCCGACGCATGAGAACGCAACGACGTATCTGCGGACCGGGCTCTTCGGCGGTATCGTCACGTTCGGAATCAAGGGCGGTGGTGCCGCCGGCAAGAGATTCATTTCCGCGCTGACACTGACCAGCCTGCTGGCGAACGTCGGCGACGCCAAGACGCTCATCATCCATCCGGCGTCAACGACGCATCAGCAGCTTTCGGAGGATGAGCAGCGTGCGGCCGGCGTGACACCCGATCTGATCCGCGTGTCGGTCGGTCTGGAACACATCGACGACATCATCGCTGATTTCGATCAGGCATTCGGAAAGGCGGCGTCATGAAGGTCCTGAAGTTCGGCGGCACATCCGTCGGCGATGCAGCACGCATCCGCCACGTGGTCGGATTGATCGGCGAAGCATGTCGAGCGAACGTCGGCGTAGCGGTCGTCGCGTCGGCCATGCACGGTGTCACGAATCAGCTCATCGAGGCGACGCGCCTGGCGTACCGCGGCGAAACGGGCTATGAAACGCTGCTGCAGACACTCGAGCAGCGGCACCGCAAGACAGCGGCAGAACTGCTCGGCGACCGGGACGATCTTCCTTCCGTTCGTCTGATCCCCGCCGCATTCACGGAGTTGCGGGACTTCCTCCACGGCATCTGGATTCTGGGAGAGCGGACGCCCCGCACGATCGATTATGTGATGAGCTTCGGCGAGCAGCTCTCCTGCGCTCTTCTTGCAGATGCGCTGATCCGGTCCGGCATTCCGGCGGAGTATGTCGACAGCCGGACGCTTGTCCGCACCGACCTGACGTACGGGGCGGCCACGGTGAATTTCGACGTAACAAACTGGAACATCCTGAACCATTTCAAGCACCGAACCGCGGTCCAGGTTGTCACCGGCTTCATCGCGCTGGGTCCCGACAATGAGACGACCACGCTCGGCCGCGGCGGATCCGACTACACGGCCTCGATCCTTGGCGCGGCGCTCAACGCCTCGGAGATCGAGATCTGGACCGACGTCGACGGCGTGATGACGGCGGATCCGAAACGGGTTGTCTCAGCGTTTCCGCTGACGGCGCTGACCTTCGAGGAAGCGATGGAATTGTCGCACTTCGGCGCCAAGGTCATTCATCCGCCGACGATGCTGCCGGCGCTGCAGAAGCGCATCCCGATCAGGATCCGTAACACCTTCAATCCAGCCTTCGGGGGAACGCTGATCTCCGACGCAGCGGACAGAGCGGATGACCGGCCGGTGAAGGGCGTTGCCAGCATCGAGCATACCGGCCTGCTGACCGTGCGGGGAGAAGGCATTCTCCGGACCGTGGGCATTGCGGGACGTATTTTCACCACGTTGGCGCGGAAGGACATCGAGGTCATTCTGGTGACGCAATCCTCCTCGGAGCACAGCGTACGGCTGGCCGTTGCGGCCGACGTCGCGCGAACGGCCCGGGAAGCGCTCGAGATTGAATTCCGGGTGGAGCGACATCTCGGTCAGATCACGGACATCACGGTCGAACCGGACACTTCCATCGTCGCCGTGGTCGGAGAAGGTGTCCAGGATGTCCCGGGCGTGGCGGGCAGAGTCTTTCAGGCGCTCGGCACCAACGGCATCATCCCCCACGCTATCGCACACGGATCATCGGAGCGCACGCTCGCGGTCGCCGTCCGGCACGATGATCTGTCACGAGCCATGAACGTCCTGCACGACCGGCTCTTCCATTCCCGCGAAAAGACCCTCCATCTCTTCCTGATCGGACCGGGTCATGTCGGTGCCGCGCTCCTGTCGCTTCTGCACCAGCAGACGGAGTACTGTCGCACATCGCTCGGCCTGAACCTGTCATTGCTCGGTCTCCTCAGCAGCCGACGCATGCTCCTGGACCAACGCGGGATTCCGCTCTCCGACTGGAACGACCGGCTTGATTCCGGCGGTCAACCGGCTGACCTTGCATCGTTCATCTCGCGCATCCGCGAACTCAACCGGCCGAACAGCATCGTCATCGACGCCAGCGGAGCGGAGGCGCCGGTTGATGCCTACACGAGTCTCCTGTCTTCCCGCATTTCCATTGTCACTTCCAGCAAGCTCGCGAACACGCGGACCCTCGCGTTCTTTCGCGCGCTCCGGGAAGCGGCCGGGCGGCGGGGAGCGCAATTCTGTTATTCTGCCACCGTCGGCGCCGGACTTCCAATGATCGACGCGATCCGCTCCGCAGTGAGCGCCGGTGATACGATCGAGCGGATCGAAGCCGTACTTTCGGGAACATTGAATCATATCTTCAGTCAGGTGAACGCGGGCGGATCATTCCGGGATGCAGTGCTGGATGCGCAGGCGCGGGGATACACCGAGCCCGATCCGCGATCCGATCTGAGCGGACTTGACGTCGCGCGCAAGCTCCTGATCCTGGCCCGGGAAGCGGGAGCGCCGCTGGAACTCGCCGACATTGCGGTCGAACCCGCGGTGCCGACCGCGCTGCTTCAGCAGGGCGAGCTGGCTCAGCTGCTGCAGGAGAACGAACCGGTCTTTGCGGAGCGTGCGCACGCCGCCGCAGCGCGCGGCCATCGGTTGATGTACGTGGCGCGGTTCGCGGACGGAGCGGGGCGCGCCGGGATCGAGGAGATCCCGCCGGAGCATCCGTTCTCCACCCTCACCGGCACGGACAACATCATCGCAATCACGACACGAACGCTGCACCGCCATCCGCTCATCATCCGCGGAGCCGGCGCGGGCCCGGCCATAACGGCGGCCGGTCTCTTCAACGACATCATCCATTGCGCGAACGGAACGGCGAACGACTGAGGGCATGCTGATGAGCGTCATCCTCCCGGACAACTACCACGCCCGATCCTTTCTGGAATCGCAGGGCATTCTCTGCCTTTCCGAGGAGGAAGCGAATCGCGCGGACATCCGACCGTTGCGGATCGGCATTCTGAACATCATGCCCAAGGCGGAGACCTACGAACAGAGCATCCTGTATCCGCTCAGCCGGTCCATCATTCAGATCGAGCCGGTATGGATCCGTCTGCATCACCACCGGTACAAAAGCAGCGATCCGCTGCATCTGGAGCGTCAGTACCGATTCTTCGAGGACGTGATCGCCCGCGGACCGCTGGACGGATTGATCGTCACCGGTGCCCCGGTCGAAGAGATGGAGTACCGCGACGTGACGTACTGGGACGAACTGGTGACCATCTTCGCATTCGCCCGGCAGAACATCACCTCCACGCTCGGCATCTGCTGGGGCGGGCTCGCGCTCGGGAAGATGCTCGGGATCGAGAAGGTTCTGTATCCCCGAAAGCTGTTCGGCGTATTCGAGACACGCAACCTCGACCGCTCCCACCCGATCACCGGCGACCTGGACGACGTATTCTGGTGCGCGCAGAGCCGTCACTCCGGCATTTCCGATCAGGCACTGGAAGAGGCACGCGACGGCGGTCTCGCGCGTCTGCTCGCTCATTCCGATCCCGGCGGATACACGATCTTTGAGAGTGCCGACGGCCGGTTTCTGGCGCATCTCGGACATCCGGAGTACGAAACGGGACGGCTCGTGGACGAATACCGCCGGGACAGTGCCAAAGGCCGCACCAATGTTTCTCCTCCCGTCAATGTGAATCTGGAGCGCCCCGTGAACCGGTGGCGGAGTCATGGGATCGAGTTCTTCGCCCAATGGGTGCGGCATGTGTATGAACCGACGGCGAGGGAGAGGTAGGGCTGAGCGTACGACGGTGGGTGAGTGAGTCGCGGCCGGCAAGGATGGGTGATCGGCGCAGATCGAAAACGTCCCAGGGGATAAAGCCCGACGGAATGCGGCACTTTCGCAATGCGGCACGGTGACTCTCATCGCACGCAAGGATGCGTTCGTGCGCGGACTCGTCGAGCGCGCCGGCTGGCCCCCCGAGCAGGCCGAGGAGCATTTTCACCACTACGCTCCCCTGTTTGAGATCGGCAACGAAGTGGATTTCGTGCTGAGCGAGGCAAAGCGATTGCGCAGACGGTATCCGGGGATTCCGGTTGCGCCGATGATGTACAAAGTCGAAGACAACCGACTGTATCTTGTGGACGAAGGATCTATCACGCAGTGAATCGACGCCGGTACCGCCGGTTGGAAGGTCGCCATGACGCTCTCCGGCAGGAACAGGTCGATCTTTGATTCAACAGCGGAAGCGCGCTTCGCCAGTACGTATCGACTTCAGGGGAAGGCCATCACCGGCGTGCGTTGCGGCGAAGGCGACGAGCATGCGGATACACGAGGGTACGAGTGAAGCGGCTGGCGTCTGACCTTACGCCAACATGAAAAACGCCGGGCTGACTGCTCCCGGCGTTGATGTCTCCTTCAAAGGTTCGCTCAGGCTTCGACGAGCGATCCCTTCACCTTTTTTTTCAGCTCCAGACCGTACTGATACCCTTTCTCGAATGCGCTGAGATTGAGCGCTTCCGTTCCTTTCGGCACCGAGGCTTTCACGGCTTCCCGCATGGCATCCGGCTTCACCACGTCGGTGACGGCGGTGGCAAATCCCATCATCACGATATTCAGGACCATCTTCTTCCCGAGTTCCTCGGCGAACCGCGTCGCGGCAATCGAAAAGTGCTTCAGGTCCTTCCGAAGATTGGTGGGATTGACCAGTTCCTCTTCGGTGATGATCGTGCTTCCCTGCACGAGCTCGGGGGAGAACTTCGTGTAGGCCTCCTGCGACATGAGGATCATCAGATTCGGACCGGTCAGGTACGGGTACGTGACCTGCTCGTCCGAGACGATGAGCTCAGCACTGGTGGCGCTGCCGCGCGCTTCCGGGCCGAACGCCTGGATCATCGTGGCGAACTTCGTGTCATAAATGGACGCCGCGCGCCCGATGATGTAGCCGCTCAGGATGACGCCCTGGCCGCCGAAACCGCCGATCTTAATTTCCGTCCGGGCCATGGAACACCTTTCTCATTTCTTCCGACGGCACATACCGGTCGCCGAGTTTCTTCGCAAAGTGATCGTACATCGCCTGTTGATAGGTCGGCCGTTCTTTGTCGACGAACTTGCCGACGACAATCTTTCCCTGGAAATCGAGTGCAACGGACTTGGTGTCGGCTCCGTGCCGGATCTCGCTGTAATCCTTGAAGTACACCATCTGCTCCAGGCCGTCGCCCAGTTTGTTCCGCCGGCTGTACAGTGTCGGGCATGGCGCAAGGATCTCGATGAACGAGAAGCCCTTCTTCGCCATCGCCTCCTTGATCGACTTGGTCAGGTGCCGCACATGATACGCCGTCCAACGGGCCACGTACACCGCACCGCATGATTCCGCCAGGAACGGCAGGTTGAACGTTTGCTCATAGTTCCCATGCGGCATCGTGGACGCCGTCGCGGTCAGCGGTGTCGTCGGAGCCACCTGTCCGCCCGTCATCCCGTAGATCATATTGTTGACGAGGATGACGGTCAGGTCCATGTTCCGCCGGGCGGCGTGGATGAAGTGATTGCCGCCGATGGCCGTCAGATCACCGTCGCCGCTGTAGACGATGACTTTGAGCTCGGGATTGGCCAGCTTCAGTCCGGTCGCGAACGGAATCGCCCGGCCGTGCGTCGTGTGGAAGGAATCCAGATTGATGTATCCCGCCACGCGTCCCGTGCACCCGATGCCGGAGACCACCGCGACCTTCGTCAGGTCCGTGCCGCTGGTCTGCAGCGCCCGCACAAAGCAATTGACCGTTGTTCCGATGCCGCACCCCGGACACCAGATGTGCGGAATGCGGTCCATCCGCAGCAGCTCTTCCACCGGATTTGCCGGCACTCCTTCGTCAAGCGCAAACAGCTGTTCTTCCGTTGCCATTCGTCACGATCCTTTCGCGCAATTCCGGATGGATTGATAGATGTCTCGGGGATTATGCACCGTGCCGCCTGCGTGGGGAACGCACTCCACGCGGGCTTCGCCGCCGGCGCATCGCTCGACCTCGAGCGCGATCTGCCCGAAGTTGAGTTCCGGAACCACGAACGCCTTCACGCGCGACGCCAGCTCCCGAATCCGTTTCTCCGGGAACGGCCAAACGACCACCAGCCGCAGATGGCCGATCTTCAGACCTTCCTTGCGGGCCTGCTCGATGGCGGGGATGGCCGTCCGCGAGCTGATCCCGTATGTCACCACCACCACGTCCGCATCCTCCACGCCTTCCTCACGATAGTCAACGATCGCGTCGGCGTTGACGCGAATCTTGTCCACAAGACGGCGGACGAGGCGGGCCTGTGTCCCGACCGTCATGTTCGGATATCCCTTCTCATCATGCGTCAGCCCGGTCACGTGGAGATGGTAGCCTTCTCCGGCCTTCACCATCTTCGGCACAAGATCGGCATCGGGCTGGAAGGGCCGGTACTCTTCCTTCGGCCCCGTGAACGTCCGGCGTTCAACGATGTCGATGTCCTCGGCAGCCGGGATGACCACACGCTCGATCATGTGACCGACGCATTCGTCCATCATGAACAGCACCGGCACGCGGTACTGCTCGGAGAGGTTGAAGGCCTTGATCGTCAGGTCGAAGCATTCCTGGGGGGAGTTCGGCGACAGCGCGATGATCCCGTAATCGCCGTGCGATCCCCAGCGCGCCTGCATCATATCACCCTGCGCGGGCATGGTGGGAAGCCCCGTGGAGGGTCCCGCACGCTGGACGTCGACGAAGACGCAGGGCGCCTCCGTCATCGCGGCGAGGCCGATGTGTTCCATCATGAGCGAGAAGCCAGGACCCGACGTGACCGTCATGGCCTTCTTGCCGGCCCAGACGGCGCCTTGAATGGCGATGGAAGAAGCGATCTCATCTTCCATCTGGACGAAGACACCGCCCACGAACGGAAAGCGTTCGGCGACGCGTTCGACGACCTCGGTGGACGGGGTGATGGGATATCCGGCGACGAAGCGGCAGCCGGCAGCGATTGCTCCTTCGCTGCACGCATGGTCGCCGTCCACGAAATGCGCGCCTGTGAGCACGCCGATCGGTTCTGCGGTGGCCATATGTCAGTTCCCCTTCCCTTTTTTCCGGATGAACCCGTAGATCGCGAAATCCGGGCACACCATGCCGCAGATGTCGCAGCCGGTGCAGTCGTCCTTCCGGGCGAGCACGGGGGGATGGTATCCCTTGGCATTGTACTGGCTGGAGAGTTCCAGCGCATCGGTGGGACAGAATTCCGCGCAGAAGCCGCAGCCCTTGCAGCGTTCCGCCACGATCACAACAGTGCCCTTCACTTTCTTTGCGGTTGCTGATTCCGCCATAGTTGCTCCCTCGTAATGACTGATACGCCGCTGGTGCAGCGGTACTGCCTACGACAAGAAATGCACAAACAATCCGTCCCGAAGCTTCGGCTCGAACCATGTCGACTTGGGCGGCATGATCTTGCCGGCGTCGGCAATGGCCATGAGTTCGTCGACCGACGTCGGATACACGCTGAACGCCACCGCCATCTCTCCGGAGCTGACCCGCCGCTCCAACTCCCCGAGGCCCCGGATGCCGCCGACGAAATCGATACGGCGGTCCGTGCGCGGATCCCTGATGCCGAGGAGCGGATTCAGGAGATAATTCTGCAGCAGGGACACATCAAGGCGTTCAACCGGATCAGAGACCTTCCGCAATCGTTCTCCGGCCGTCAACGTGTACCATCGACGGTTGAGGTACATCCCGAATTCCCCCTTGTGCGCCGGCTGGACCGGCGCCGGAGACGGCATGGTCGAGAAATCCGGACACAGCTGCTCGAGAAAGGCGTTCGGCGAGACGCCGCCGAGATCTTTCACAACACGATGATACCCGAGAATCCGAAGCTGACTGGCCGGAAAATAGACGGCAAGGAAATAGTTGTATTCTTCATCTCCCTGATGGTGCGGATTGGCCTCTGCCCGTTCGCGGCCGACTCTGGCGGCTGCGGCGGAACGGTGATGACCGTCCGCAACATAGAGCAGCGGAATGCCGCGGAAGAGCGAGACGAGCCGGTCGATGGTCTGCGGATCGGCGATCACCCAGGTCCGGTGCCGGATGCCGTCTGCGGCGACATGGTCGTTCGCCGGCGGTGCCGCGGTCACACGGGCAACAATCGCATCGATCTCCGCACCGTCGCGGTACGTGAGAAAGATCGGTCCCGAATGCGTATTTGTCACCCGCACGTGATTGCACCGGTCCTCTTCCTTGTCCTTCCGCGTCAGCTCATGCTTGCGGATCGTGTTGTTCCAGTATTCCTCGACCGATGCGCAGCCGACCAGCCCGTACTGGGTATGGCCGTTCATCGTCTGGGCGTACACATAGAGGGATGGAGAGGGATCGGGGACCAGCACGCGGTCCGCAATCAGTTTCTGAAGATTGTCCCGGCCTTTCTCATAAACGGCCGGATCATGCAGATCCACTGCGGGGTCGAGATCGACCTCGGGTTTACCGATGTGGAGGAACGAAAGCGGATGGCCCCGGACCTCTTCGCGGGCTTCCTCGGAGGTGAGCACATCGTAAGGCTGGGCAGCAACTTCCGCCGCAAGTTCCGGGCGCGGCCGGAATGCCGTAAAAGGTCGGATCGTGGCCATGACGCAGAACGGACGCTACGCGTGCTCCTCCGGACTGAACAGCTTGACGACCTTGAGAGCGATCTCGGTGCCGATCCGGCCCTGCGCTTCAAGGGTCGATCCGCCGATATGCGGAGAGACGCTGACACGCGGATGGCGCATGAGGGCCATCTGGGTGTCGGTTGGCGGTTCTGTCTCGAACACGTCCAGTCCCGCACCCGCCACCTTGCCGCTGTTCAACGCATCGAGGAGTGCCGCCTCGTCGATCACGCCACCGCGGGCACAATTGATGAGGACCACACCCTTCTTCATCATGTCGAACTCCTTCTTGCCGATCGACGGTCCCTGTTTCTTATCGTACGGCACGTGCAGCGTGATGAAGTCCGCGTCGGCAAGAAGCTTCTCTTTGGTGGTGATCTCAACAAAAAAGTCCATCGGCGCGAACGGAGGGTCATACGCCAGCACGTGCATGCCGAACGCCAACGCGCGCCGGGCCACCTCTTTGCCGATATTGCCGAGGCCGAAGATGCCGAGTTTCTTCTTGTAGAGCTCGAAACCCTCGCCGTACTCCTGCTTCGGCCATTTGCCCTGGCGCATTTCGGCAGTACTGACATGGAGGAAGCGGGAAACGGCCAGCATGTGGCCCATGGTCAGCTCCGCGACGGAAACGGCGGATGCGCCGGGAGTATTGAATACGCGGATGCCCCGCGCGTCAGCGGCAGCAACATCGATGTTGTCCACGCCGACGCCTCCGCGGGCGATGACCTTCAGACTCTTGCCGGCGTCAATGACCTCTTTGCTCACCTTGGTGGCCGAGCGCACAATGATCGCGTCGTAGGCGCTGATCTTCTGAAGAAGTTCCTGCGGATTCAGTTTCAGCTGATCGACCTGATGACCGGCGTCGGAGAGAATCTTCGCGCCTTCGGCCGTAATGCCGTCCGTGACGAGTATCTTCATGATTTGCCCCGTGTGCGTAATCAGTGCTGTGAATCGCAGAGCGGAAAGTTCGGAGGTTTTGCGCCGCGTCCGAGCCCGGGCATCTGATACAGCCCATCTCGAACCGGGCCGTGACACTTGAGTATAACGAAATTTGCCGTGCCGAGCAACCGGCCCGTGCGGCCGCTGGTGGAGATAATCGCGAAATAGTCGTATGTTTTCGTGTGTCGAAAGATTCATCATCCGTGATACCGAAGGAGTCCCCCATGTCTGCACGAGCACATACTTTTTTCGCCGGACCGGCGATTCTGCCCGTGTCCGTGCTTGAAGACACACGCGACGCTGTGATGGATTTCGCCGGTCTCGGCGTTTCCATCATAGAAGTGAGCCACCGCGACAAGTCGTTCGACAAAGTGATCCAGGAAGCGCAGGCCGACACACTGGCCATCGCCGGGCTTTCCGCGCAGGAGTACAGCGTCCTGTTCCTCGGCGGCGGCGCCAGCATGCAGTTCGCCATGGTACCCATGAACTTCCTGCGGAAGAAGGCCGACTATATCAATACCGGCGAGTGGTCCGGAAAGGCCATCAAAGAGGCGAAGCTGATCGGTGAGGTGATCGAGGCGGGGTCGTCGAAAGACTCGAAGTTCAATCACCTTCCGACCGCCCTGAAGTTCTCTCCGGATGCCGACTACGTGCACATCACCACCAACAACACGATCTACGGCACGGAATGGAAGACGATTCCGGATGCCCGGAACGTCCCCCTGGTGGCCGACATGTCATCCGATATGTTCGGCATTCAGCGCGACTTCAAGAAGTACAGCCTCATTTATGCCGGTGCCCAGAAGAACCTCGGTCCCGCCGGCGTCACGCTGGTCATCATTCGCAAGGCGTGGATGGAGGCCAACGGCAGCACCACGATCCCCACGATCATGCGGTATAAGACGCATGCCGACGGACTGTCCCTCTACAATACCCCGCCGGTCTTCGGCGTGTTCGTCCTCGGCCGGACGCTGAAATGGATCATGAAAGAAGGCGGACTCACAGCGGTCCAGAAGAGGAACGAAGCCAAGGCGAAGCTCATCTATGACGCGATCGACGCCCACCCGTCGTTCTACAAAGGCACTGTGGTCCACCCGGCAGACCGTTCGCTCATGAATATCACGTGGACGCTTCCGACGCCCGAGCTGGAGGAGAAGTTCCTCGCCGAGGCAAAGGCAAAGCGCATGCTCGGCCTGAAAGGCCACCGCTCAGCGGGCGGCATCCGCGCCTCCGTGTACAACGCCTGCCCGATGGAATCGGCGGAGCTGCTCGCGTCGTTCATGAACGAGTTTGCCCGCGCAAACGGACACTGAGCACCCCGCGCTCTCCCATTGATCGGCTCCCGGCTCGGCTGCGCCGGGAGTCGAATCGCCTCGTCCGGCACCGATCCCGGGAATACGGCATGCAGATGAGATCCCTCGCCCTGGCGCTCTTTGGCGTCGTCGGCCTCGTGCTTCACACCGTCCGCGGTCAGGACACATCGGCCGATTCCGCCCGGGCCATCGAGCGCGAGATCCTTTCGCGCCCCGACACGGACAACGAGATCGTCGCGAAATCGCGTGAGATGATCCTCGACCGGCTCCGGGCCGGGGACATCGCCAAAGTCGCCGAAGTCATCGCTTACCTCGACCACCGGTTTCAGTCCCGGCAAATCCTTCCGCTCTGGCCCGTCGAACGGTTCCTGCTCGCGTACTGGACCCACCAATACACGGAGATCCTTGACCCGCCGTTGCTCGATTCGCTCGACACCTCTGTGTATCGCGATCAGGTTCTGCCGCCGGACGACCTCCTGAGCCGGGATCTCATCGATCTCTCCCGGTCGCGTCGGACGGTGCTGCGCGCGGCGGTGCTGGCGTCGGACCGCTCACGCGAGGAGCAGGCATTCCTCACGATCTTCCTCGGCTATTTGCTCACGGAGCGCACCTTCGCCGCACCGGATCAGCCGCTGAACGACGCCGCGGATGAATTTCTCGGCCAGTACCCGGAATCCCGCTACGCCGGGTTCGTGCGGAGCCGGATCCGCGTCGTGTTCCGTGAGGGGGAGTGGGGATACGGCTTCGACATCGGCGGCGGAACTGCGCTCCCCGGCGGCGCGTTGGGAGATCGGATCTCCGACGGAGGCTCTCTGACGCTCGGACTCGACGTTGCCCGGCGCGAGGCGGTCGGATCAGTCGACATCGTCGGATATTTCCGCTTGCTGTTCAGTCTCGGGAGTTCCGTGCTCGCGCCGTTCGAATACAACGGGACATGGAAGCGCGACCTCTCGCTGACGACCATGGTCCCGGAGTTCTCGGTCGGCCCTGTGGTGGTCGAGAACCGCTGGATTCAGGTGACGCCATTTGCCGGAGTTTCGGGCATGCTGATCGCTCCGCCCGAGAATGAACGCGCAAAGCCCGGCAACGACGTGAGCGTCAATCTGTTCTCAGCCACCGGCGGGGTCAACATTGACTGGAAGATCGCACGGGGCAACCTTGTGATTTCGTCCCCGTTCGAGAATGCATACTGGTTCGTGCGAACGCGCATTTCGTACACGGCGCCCCTTTCCACTCCCGATCCGATGTTTCGGGGCTCCGTCATCGCCATCACGCTGAGCGTCGGGGGGTTCGGCAGACCCATCGCGAGGGACTTGTGACACCAATCCATCACCACGCACGGACACGCCGGCGACGGGGTCTGATCCGGCGGCTCCTCCTTGTCTTCACGATTGCCTGGTTCGCGGAAGCGAACGGTCAATCCTTCCGCTTCGCCTGGCTCAGCGATACCCATGTGGGCTCGACGACGGGAGAGGATGATCTGCGTGCGAGCGTCCGGGACATCAACGGGATGCATGGGCTGTCGTTCGTTCTCATCTCGGGCGATGTCACGGAGTACGGCTCGCTGGACCAGCTGACGCTTGCCAAGCGTATTCTCGACAGCCTGACGATCCCGTATCATGTCATTCCGGGGAATCACGACACCAAATGGTCCGCGTCAGGGGCGACGGATTTTCCGCGCCTGTGGGGCGCCGACCGCTTCGTGTTTGACGCCCGCGGCATCCGGTTCATTGGCATGCACGAAGGTCCGCTGATGAAGATGGGGGATGGACACTTTGCGCCGCAGGATGTGCGCTGGCTCGATTCCGTGCTCACGCATCTTCCTTCGCGCACGCTGCCGGTCATCTTCGTCACGCATTATCCGCTGGACGATCAGATCGCCAACTGGTACGAAGTCCTCGACCGGCTGAAGAAAGTGAACACGCAGGTCGCCCTGGTGGGTCACGGCCACGCGAATCACACTTACACGTGGGAAGGAATTCCCGGCATCATGGGGCGTTCGAATCTGCGCGCCCGCGACTCGGTCGGCGGCTACACCCTCGTCGACGTGCGCAGCGACAGCATCATCTTTTCCCAACGCAATCCCGGCGTGGGCACACGGACGCCATGGGCCGCCGTGCCCCGTCATACCGGAATCCGCCCCGCGGATACCACGCACGCGCCGCGACCGGATTTCTCCGTGAACGATGTCTTTCCCCGGTCCTCCACACTCTGGCAGGTGTCCACGGGATACACCATCGCATCGACACCGGCGGTGACACGCGGACTCGCGATCGTCGGGAATGCATCAGGTGCGGTGCAGGCATTCGATCTTGCCACCGGCGCACGGCGCTGGACGCGGCAAACCGGCGGAGCGGTATACGCAACACCGGACGTATGGGGCGATTGCGTGGTCGTTCCGTCCACCGACGGCAAGGTTTACGGTCTTCACGTCACCGACGGATCCATCCTCTGGCGATACGCAACCCCGCGGCCGATCGTCGCCTCTCCGCGGTGTGTTGACGGTGTCGCATACCTGGGAAGCAGTGACAGCGTGTTCTACGCCATCAGTGCGGTGAACGGGACCTTGCTGTGGGAATTCCGGGGATTGCATGGATTTGTAGAGACGCGGCCGCTGGTCAAGGACGGACTGGTCCTCTTCGGCGCGTGGGACGAGCACTTCTACGCCCTCGACCAGAAGACCGGCGCATTGCGATGGACGTGGACCGGACCGCTGCGGGGCACACTGTTTTCCCCCGCCGCCTGCTGGCCGGTGGCCTCGGACGGAAAGGTCTTCATCGTCGCTCCGGACCGGGAGATGACGGCGATCGAAGAATCGACGGGCAGGCAGCTCTGGCGGACGGGGCAGTACCAGGTGCGGGAGTCGATCGGGATGTCCGGAGACGGCGCGGAAGTATACGTGCGCACGATGCGGGATACGATCATGGCGTTTGCGGCGGACTCGAGCGTCCCGTCCGTACTGTGGGCAACGGACGTCGGGTTCGGGTATGACATCAATTCCGCCATGCTGGTCGAGCGGGACGGACTGGTGTACTACGGAACGAAGAACGGTCTGCTGGTCGCGCTGGACGGTCTCACCGGAGAAGTCTGCTGGCGCCACCGTGTCGGCGTGGCGCTCCTGAATACCGTCGTACCCGTCGATCGCCACCGGATCCTGGTGACGGATTTCGACGGGCGCGTGACGATGCTCCGGACGCCGTGAGCGCGGCGGTGAATTGACTTTCGCCCATTTTCTCGTACTTTGTGGCCGGCCGGTCATTGTCGCGCGGCGGTGATTGCGGAGCGACCCGTCGCCGACACAAGCCATCTTCCCACCCTCGTCTGAGGATCTCCATGGAAAAAGAACTGGTTGGTCGCGGAACAACGAAGTCCCTCAAGCCCGAGACGCTGATGATGGGGTACGGGTACCGCCCCGAATGGTCGGAGGGCGCCGTTAAATGTCCCATCTTCCAGACGTCCACCTTCGTCTTTGAGAACGCGCAGGCGGGGAAGGAATTCTTCGAGATGGCCCACGGCACCCGCGAACCCGGATCGCGCGGCGCGGGACTCATCTACAGTCGGATCAACAATCCGGATCTCGAAATTCTCGAAGAGCGACTGACGGTGTGGGATGGGGCGGAGGCCGCTGCGGTCTTCGAGAGCGGCATGGCGGCCATCTCGACGACCGTGATGGAATTTCTCAAGCCCGGCGATTTCCTTCTGACCAGCGAGCCAATCTACGGCGGAACGGAGCATCTGTTCGAACACATCCTGCACAAGTTCGGAATCACGGTGCTTTGCTTCGGCGCCCGGCAGACGAAGCAGCAGATCATTGACATCGTCGAGAAGGCCGGCGCGGCGAAGAAGCTGGGGATGATCTTCCTTGAAACGCCCGCCAATCCGACGAACCAACTGATCGACATCGGCATGTGCGTGGAGATCGCGAAGCATTTCTCCACGCCGGAGCGAACGGTTATCACGGCGCTCGACAATACCTTCCTCGGTCCGTTGTATCAGCATCCGCTGAAATTCGGCGTCGATCTCGTGCTCTACTCCGCGACCAAATACATCGGCGGTCACAGTGACGTGGTCGCCGGCGCCTGCCTCGGCTCGAAGCCACTCATCAACCGCGTGAAGTCGCTGCGAAACGTGCTTGGAACCATGGCGGGGCCGTGGACCGGCTGGCTCCTCATGCGATCGCTGGAAACGCTGAAGATGCGCATGGAGACCGCGAGCCGCGGCGCGATGGAGATCGCCGCGTTCCTGAACAAGCATCCGAACGTTGAGAAGGTTTACTACCTCGGACTGATCGACACGAAGGATCCGCAGTACGCGATCTACAAGAAGCAGTGTCTTTCCCCGGGAGCCATGATCAGCTTCATGATTAAAGGCGGAGAGAAAGAGGCGTTCCGGTTCCTCGACTCATTGAAAATGGTGAAGCTGGCGGTGAGCCTGGGCGGCACCGAATCGCTCGCCGAGCATCCGGCAGCGATGACACATTCCAACGTCGATCCGGCGAAGCGGAACGAATTCGGCATCACCGACAACCTCGTGCGCATCTCTGTCGGCGTGGAAGCCCCGGAGGATATCATCTTCGATATCAAACAGGCGCTGGAAAGCGTGTAGAAGGGGAAACGGGAAAAGGGAACGCTGGAGATTGGAGGCCTTTGTACGGCCGGTAGATCCGGGGTGATCGCCGGCCGTTTCTCTGTACTGCCGATCAGAGCGGGAGCAGGGTGACGGTCTTGTCCACCGCTCTTGAGGCCTCCAGCCGCACCGTCTGCACCGCCGTCCGATAGCCGGGCTTGCAGGCAACGATCGTGATCGAATCCGCGATCGTTTCGCCGCCGATCGTCATGCCAATCCCCAGAACAGATGAGCTCAGAACAAATGTTCCATCTTCCCCGCTGAACAGCAGGGGCTGCGTGGTTTGGATCCGGCCGACGTCGTCATCGCGGATCAAAAAATTCCCCGCCGTCGCCGTATCGCCTGCCTGAACCCGCCAGGTGTACACGCCGTTCGTGAGACTGGAGTCATCCATGATCCAGTAGTTGCCCGCCATCTGCTGCTGATGATCGACGAGAGTGTCCTGCAGGTGTCCGAGGGGATCCCACACCGTCACCGTGACAATCTGCGGCGTCGCCAGCTGGTAGCGAATTGTTCCCGTGAGCACGACGGGGTTGGCCGCCGTGTAAAAGACGTAGTGGATTCCCACGCTGTCGAGCGCGCCTCCGGCGGAATTCACCGCGCGTCCGTAGATCCCCGGCGGCCGGTCGTCAACGATGACGCCATTGTCCTTACAGCCAAGGAGCGCAAACAGAACGACCATCGACACACGAAGGAGGGCACGCGGCATATTCATGGCAATCGGAAGCTCTATTCAAGTGAAATCGGAACCACGAACGGTCGACAGAACAGCACACCGGTGGCAATCAGATTGCTCACTGCGGTGTGGCCTGCGCCGTGGGCTGTTTCGTCCGGAGGAGATCGGTCAGATCGTATCCCTGCTGGCGGGCGCGGGTCAGGATCCCCCGCAGCGTATTTTCATCGATTGATGGGGTTCGTGAGAGGATCCAGAAGTATTTCCGTGACGGCTCGCCGATCACGGCATACGCATAGTCCGGCGCAAGGTCGATAATCCAGTAATCGCCCCATACGAACGGAAGGAACGACAGGATTGCCGGCGCAAAGCGCACTTTCAGCTTCGTGTTCGGCCCCTCCTCACTCGCCCGTTTCGCCTTTCCGGTGGCTTCGCTGATCTCTCCGTTCTCCTTCCGGCACCGGTTGACTACGGTGATGTCCCCATCCTCGCGCAGTGAGTAGGTCGCGGTCACATCGCCCGCGCATTGCCGCTGAAAGCTGTTCGGCAGACGCGCGATCTCGTACCACGTTCCCATGTATCGCTGAAGATCGACCGACGGCACCACCATCAGCGGCGTCTTGTTCTTTTCCTGCGCGACCGCGCCGGTCGCCAGAGCCGCCATCAGCGGAACTGCCCAGCTGAGATTCATGATATTCCTCCCTCGTTGCGCGTCATTTCAGAAGAACCATCGTTCGCGTCAGATTGGTGGCGCCTGTGGCCAGCCGGCAGAAGTAGATGCCGCTCGGCTGCCCGGCGCCGCTCCAATCCACCGCATGGAGACCGGCGGAGCGCACGCCCTCGTCCAGCGTTGCGACAAGCCGCCCCAGGACATCGAACACGGCCAACGTGACCCGCCGCTCCGTCGGAAGTTCATAGAGGATGCGCGTTGCGGGATTGAACGGATTCGGGAAGTTCTGCGTCAAGGTCACGCGCCCGGGAATGAATCCGTCCGCCACCGAAGCCGCCACCTGCGAAACATCGCGGAGAATCCAGTTCATCGGATCGAACCGGACATCAGACGGCGCAACCGGGACAGCGATGTGAAATGTCTGATCGGCGGCATCATTGAACACGGTCACGGTCGTATCCATCCCCGAACCGATGAACTCGAGATCGATCGGCATCGTGAAGAATGCCGGCATCGCTGTCTGCACGGTCTGCCGGATGCGCACCGTCACATCTGCCCACCCTCCCGATGCGGTCGACGAGTACGAATACACGTAGTGCGGATAGTTCTGCCCCAGAATCCATTCCGTGAAGAAGTATCCCAGATCGGTGCCGGAGATCTGCTCGCAAACAGCACGGAAGTCGTCCGTCGACGCCGTGCGGAACCGGAGCGACGGCGCGAGCGCGTACGCCTTCATCGCCCGAAAGAACACCGAGTCTCCAAGCACATGACGGAGCATATGCAAAACGGTCCCGCCTTTGTTGTAGACCAGGGCGGTGCCGAACATCGACGCGACGCTTGAGGTATCCTGCAGCCGCACACTGCCCACGGCATACTTCGCGCCGCGGGGCGCATTGTTCATTTTCGCAAGCATCGTGGTCCGGTAGGCTCCGGGGCCATCGGTCATTTCCTGATACAGCGCCTCACAATACGTCGCGAAACCTTCATTGAGCCACAGATCGGTCCAGGTGCGACACGTGATCAGATCGCCGAACCATTGGTGGGCAAGCTCGTGCGCGATGGTGCCCGCGGAGAACGCATACGTGCCGAGCGACGTCAGCGTCTGATGTTCCATCCCTCCTCCCCACCCGAATTCGACGTGCCCGTATTTCTCCCGTACAAAGGGGTACTCGCCGAAGAGCGAGGCATAGATCGAAAGCATCCCGGGTGCGAGCGAGGCATTGGAGCGGTAGGAAGGATTCTTTACGGCGATATCCGGGGTCACGTAGTTGATCACCGGCATCGAGTCCGACGGCGCATACCGGTACCAGTCGGTAAATGAATTGAAATCGGAGATGGTCACGGACACCAGATACGTCGCAATCGGATACCGGTGTTTCCACTTGAACGTCCGCGTCGAGTCCGGATTCACCTGAGTGTCGGTCAGCACCCCCTGAGACACACCGATGAGCGGCTGATGGCAGGTGATCCAGACGTCGAGCGAATCGGCTTTGTCCGACGGATGATCGATGCAGGGCCACCAGTCCCGGGCGCCGTAGGGTTCCGAAAGCGTCCAGTACCACGGAGAACCGTCGGACAGCGACTTTGCGCCGAAGCTGCCGAACCCGGTCTGGATCGGATATCCGTGATAGAAGATACGAATCGCGATCGTCTCCCCCTGAAGGTAGGTCCGGGCGGTGTGCACCTCCAGCGTGGAGATGGTGCGGATGGTCGAATCGGGCGCGACCCCGTCCACGCGTACCGAATCGACAATCATCGGCGACGACAAGTCGAAGATGACGGCGTTGGTGGACGGAACGACCACGCGGGCAACGGTGAGCACATGACCGGAAACAAGCGGAGCGTCGACCGATCCGGATACGCGGATGTCCAGCGCGTAGTACGTGACATCAACAACCTGCGGACCCGTCGTGGCGGAAGACTGCGCTGCGCGGAGGGCGAGGGACCGGCGCGCTTCGGCGGCGGCCAGCACCTGCGTCGCGTCGACCGCGTATTGCGCCTGGAGAGGCAGGGCCGCGAAGAGCATCAGCCCCCACAGATGCACGCCGACCTTCCGACCGTGCGAATGACCGATCATCCGATTTCCCCACGGGTTAGAGCGGGAAGTAGCTTGCGTAGCGCTCCTCGACATCATCGCGGTAGTACTCCCCGCGTTCTTTGTCGAGCTTGTAGCCGGGCCGGTACGACCCTGCCGCGATGGCGCGAACCGCTTCGCACAGCTGGTCCACTTCCTGCCGCGTATTGTAGATGCCGAAGCTCGCCCGCACGGTGCCGGGCAGGTGCGACCGGTCGCGCTGGAGGATCTCTTCTTCCATCTTCCGTGCGAACACTTCATCCACGTGCATGATGGCTTTCACGTACGGATGGGCGCAGAAGCAGCCGTTCCGGGTTCCGATGGCCCATTCACTGCTCAGGATCGACGCCGTCAGCGCATGAGAGAGATTGCCGATGTTGAACGACACGACGCCCAAACGCTCGCCCGCCCGTGCAGGGTCAGTGTCCCCGTAGAGCGTGACGCCGGGGATTCTGCCCAACCGTTCAAGCGCGTAGGCCGTCAGTTCCGTCTCGTGGCGGATGATCGCATCCCACCCGATCTCCTCGAAGAACGTGATGGCCGCCGCGAGCGCCACGGCACCCACGATGTCCGGCGTGCCGGCTTCTTCCTTGTCGGGCAGATCCGTCCAGTACGCATTCTCCAGGTTTACGATATCCACGGTCCCGCCGCCAACCATGTCCGGATCGCCCGATTCGAAGGTTCCCCGCTCACCCACGAGGACGCCGAGTCCGTACGGTGCATACATTTTGTGCGCGGAGAACGCGAGGTAGTCAATGTGACCCGGATCCGACGGGGTCCGCATATCCACAGGCCGGTGCGGCGCGAGCTGCGCGGCATCGACGAAGAACTTTGCGCCGGCCTCATGCACCCACGCACCCCAGCGATGAATGGGGTTGATGTAGCCCGTGACATTCGAAGCGCCGGTAATCGCGACCATCTTGACGCGTCCGCGATAGTCGTTCAGCTTCCGCCGGAAATCGTCCTCGTCCACCCGCCCGTCCGCCAGAACGCCGATATGCACGACCTCCGCGACGCGGCGCCACGGCAGCTCGTTCGAATGGTGTTCCATCACGGTCGTCAGGACTACATCTCCCTTCCGGAACGGGAACCGATGTGCCAGGTGATTGATGGCCTCCGTCGTGTTCTTGGCGAAGATCACCACCCGCTCCGGCTCATTCCCCTTCACGAACTCCGCAATCTTCTCGCGGGAGCGATCGAACGCCCATGACGAGAGCTTCGATTTGAATCCCGTCCCGCGGTGGACATTGCTGTACCATTTCAGAAATTCATTGACCTTCTCGAGCACCGGCCGCAGTGCGGGAGTGCTGGCGGCATTGTCAAAGTTCACGTACGGCCGCATGCCGCCGCCCAGCACGGGTACCGGTTCTTCCACGCCCACCACCAGGTGACGCAACGATCCATCCTGTACCATCATGATCCCTTTTCGCTCGATTCTTTGTCTGGCGAACCGCGGTTCGCCGATTACCTGCTCTTGTCCGGGTACGGCGGCGGAGGCGGCAGCGTCGCCGGATGCGTCTTCATCTGCTCCAGGATCACTTCGATCGCCTTGTCCAGCTGCTGGTCGTCGCCCGCGAACTCCTTCGCCGGATCGTTGTCGACCACGATATCGGGATCCACGCCGTGCCCTTCCATGATCCATTCTTTTCCATCGACGCTGTAGCGGGAGAATTCGGGTTTGTTCAGATAGCCGCCGTCCAGCAGCGGCAGCGAGCCACGGATGCCGACCACGCCGCCCCACGTCCGTTTGCCGATGATCGTGCCGAGCTTGTGGGCCCGGAATCGATACGCCACGATGTCGCCGTCGGAGGCGGAGAACTCGTCGATCAGCAGCACTTTCGGACCGAGGATGGTCCCACCCGGATCGATGCCCGGAGCCCCGTTGCGCGCGATGTCGATCATCGCGATCTCCCGGCGGAGCCGCTCGATGATCTGCGGCGAGACATTGCCGCCGCCGTTTCCACGCACGTCCACGATGAGCGCTTCCTTGCGCAGCTGCGGATAATAGTACTTCACGAACTCGTTCAGTCCCGGCACGCCCATGTCCGGAATGTGGACATACCCGACGCGGCCGTTCGTGGCCTTCGACACCTTCTCGATGTTCGACTGGACCCAGTCGTAATAGTAGAGCGGACGCTCGTCGCTGATGGGCACCACGACCGTCTCGTGACTGCCGGCGGTCTTCGGCGCGCTGTTCAGCGTCACTGTAACCTGTTTCCCGGCGGTGTTCACCAGCGCGGCCTCGATGTCCTTCATCGGCGGAGTGGGCTTGCCGTCCACGGCGAGGATGTAGTCCCCCTGATGCGCGTTCACGCCGATCTCCGTGAGCGGTGAGCGGACGTGCGAATCCCAGTTCTCGCCCGGCAGGATGCGGTCAATGCGGAAGTAGCCGGAGGCGGGATCCTTTGTGATCACCGCCCCGAGCAGGCCGAGCGGAATCCGTTCCGGCCGCGGCATATCGCCTCCGCCGACATACAGATGCCCCGCGCTGAGCTCGGCGATCATCTCGCCGATGATATAGGTAAGATCGGCCCGGTGATTGACGAAGGGCAGCAGCGCTTCGTACCGGCGGCGCATTTCCGGCCAGTCGACGCCGTGCATGTTGGGCGCGTAGAAGAAGTCGCGCATCTGGCGCCAGCATTCGTCGAAGATCTGCTTCCACTCCGCATGACGGTCGAGCGTTACTTTGAGGTCGCTCAGATTGAGCCGATCCTTCGCTTCGATCTTCGCGGTCGGCAGATCGATGATGGCATACGCGCCTTCCTGGTTCACCAGCATCTTCTTTCCGTCCGCCGAGATCTCGAAGCCGCCGACCTCGCCGAGGTCCGTTTCCTTCAGCTTGTCAAGATCGTACAGCATCAGCTTCGCTTTCTCATCCTTGCTGCCGTTGCGTACATAATAGAGCTTCGTTCCGACCGACTGGAGGTTATAATAACCCGATGGCGTGATCGGCACTACCGCGATCCGGCTCTGGAGACCATCGGCGTCAACGCGAACCGTGACCGGCGGTGCGTCCTTCTTCGTCTCCTTGGCGCCGTTCTTCTCCTTCGCCGCCTTCTCCTCCCCGATATTCACCTCGTCGCTCTTCGGCTCGAACGGCGAATGGGTGTCGCGTGCGAGCGTCACCAGATAGATCTTCGCCATGTCGAGGTAGATGTGATTCCATTCGGTCTGCCCGTAGGTCGGCCGGAAGGACCGATTCGACACAAAGAACAGGTATTTGCCGTCCGAACTGAAGGCCGGTCCGTAGGACGAGAACCACCCGTCGGTCACCGGAATTGTCTGGCGCCCGTCCAGGCCGTACAGATAGACCGTGGTCATTTTCTTCTCTTCGGGCTTCGCGTAGGCGATCCATTTGCTGTCGGGCGACCAGGCGTACTGCCGGATCTCCCATTCAGCCGCCTGCGCCACCGGCGTGACCTTCTTCGTACCCACATCGACGAACTGCAGGCGGTTCTTCTTGTCGGCCCACAGCAGCTTCCGGCTGTCCGGAGACCAGAACACTTCATACTTGTAGGTATCGCCGCCCGTTGTCAGCTGAACGGCCGGGCCGCTGCCGTCCTGCGGCAAGATGGTGATCTCATCCTCGCCCGAGGCGTCGGAGACGAACGCGATCCATTTGCCGTCCGGCGACCATTTGGGATTCCGTTCATGCACGCCCGGCGTGGCCGTCAGGTCGCGCGTGTTGCCGTTCTTCACCGGCACCGTGAACAGATCTCCGCGCGTCTCGAACAGCGCCCGATTCCCGTCCGGAGCGATCTCGTACGAGTTGACCGACTTGCTGACGTCGACGAGGCCTCCCCGACCGCCGTCGCGGTCATCCTGGATGAAGATGGTCACTTTCTGAACCGATCCCGCCGCAATGTCATAGCGATAGATGTACCCGCCGTTCTCAAAGACGATCGCATCCCCGCCGAGTGACGGAAACTTGCAGTCATAGTCGGTGAAGGTGGTCAGCTGCTTCGTCGCTTTCGTCGACAGGTCATAGGAATAGAGGTTGAGTCGCTTGTGGTCATCCCGGTCCGACAGGAAGTACACGGTGTTTCCCTTCCACATGGGAATGATATCCTGGGCCGGATTGTCCGTGATGTTCGAGGTCTGCTTCGTCGCAAAATCGTAGATCCACACGTCGTCCGCCTGTCCGCCGCGGTACCGCTTCCACGTCCGAAACTCACGGAACACCCGATTGTAGGCCAGTTTCGAATCGTCGGGGGAATAGGAGCAGAATCCGCCGCGCGGCAGCGGAAGCTGCTCGGGCATCCCTCCTTCCGCCGGCACCAGGTAGAGCTGGCCCTTGAAGTCATTCCATTCGATCCGGCGTGAGCGGAACACGATATGGCCGTCGTCCTTCCATCCCATCACGATATTGTTCGGACCCATGCGGTCGGAGACGTCGTCCCGGTCCAGCGTGGCAGTGTACGTGACCCGGCGCGGAACGCCGCCGTCAGCCGGCATGACATACACTTCGGTGTTGCCGTCGTATTGGCCGGTGAAGGCGATCTGTTTGCCGTCGGGCGAGAACCGCGCGAACATCTCAAAGCCGATATCGCTGGTCATCTTGCGGGCGACGCCGCCGTTGGCGCCGACTTCGTACAGATCGCCGGCGTACGTGAAGACGATGCGATTGCCGTCCGTGGCGGGAAAGCGCAGGAGGCGGGCTTCCTGGGCGGAGGCAGCCGCGCACGCAGACGCAAGAAGGAACGACAGAAGAGAAACACGGTACGACATACGGGGCCTCATTCGACTGGACGTGAGAACATGAATGATGAATAATCTACCAAATAGACGAGTGAGATTCTACCGCTCCTCCGAGGCGGTGGTTTTTTTCTCGATTCTTTGTTAAGATGCTGTGCCGCCACCGCACATCCGGATCAGCGACGGCCCGCTGCCCACCCGATTCGCGCGATTCTTCCTTCCTTCACGGAGAATCCGCCGGATCGTACACAGGGAGGATTGCCGGTATGACACGTCCGATGCAGACGTACACAGTCGCGCCCTCGATTCCGCAGGAACTCCGATGCCTGGCAAACCTTGCCACCAATCTGCTCTGGGTTTGGGACCATGAACTCATGGAAGTATTCATGCGCCTGGACCTGGATCTCTGGGAGGCCACGAATCATAATCCGGTTCTCATGCTCGGCCTGGTCCGACAGGAGCGTCTGAACAGCGCGGCGCGGGATGACGCGTTTCTCGCCCAGGTGGAGCGTGCATGCCGCCGGTTCCACGAGTATCAGGATACCAGCACGAGCTGGTACGCGAAGATGCACCCGGAGGGAAAGGACGTCCGGATCGCATACTTCTCCGCGGAGTTCGGCCTCACCGAGTGCCTGCAGAATTACTCGGGCGGACTCGGCATTCTCTCCGGCGACCATCTGAAATCCGCCAGCGACCTTGGCGTGCCTCTCGTCGGCGTCGGACTGTTGTACCAGCAGGGCTACTTCCGGCAGTACCTCAACGCGGACGGCTGGCAGCAGGAACGCTATCCGGAAAACGATTTCTATTCTCTTCCGCTTTCGCTCGAGCGGGACAAATCCGGAAGACCGCTCACGATCACCGTGGACCTCCCCGGCCGGCCGCTGCACGCGCAGATCTGGCGGGTGCAGGTGGGACGCGTGCCGACCTATCTGCTCGACACGAACATCCCGGAAAATTCCGAGGAAGACCAGGACATCACGGACCAGCTTTACGGCGGCGATCGCGAGCTCCGTATCAAGCAGGAGATCCTTCTCGGCATCGGCGGCTACCGCGCGCTGAAAGCCCTGGACATCCGTCCGAGCGTCTATCATCTGAACGAGGGCCACTCGGCGTTTCTGACGCTCGAGCATTGCCGCGATCTGATGCAGGAGCACAGGGTCTCGTTCGCGGAAGCACGGACGGCCGTGGTGGCCTCTACCGTCTTCACGACGCACACCCCCGTCCCCGCCGGGAACGACTACTTCGTGCCCGAATTGATGGAAAAGTACTTCAGCGGATACTACCAGAACCTCGGGCTCCTCCCGCGCGATTTTTATGCCCTCGGACGCGAGAATGCCGACAACGACCGCGAGAGCTTCTGCATGACGATCCTTGCGCTCCGGATGTCCGGCAAGAGCAACGGCGTCAGCAAACTCCACGGCCGCGTCAGCCGCGAGATGTGGAAGAATGTCTGGCCGGGACTCCCGGTGAACGAGGTGCCGATCATTTCCATCACTAACGGCACGCATGCGCCCTCCTGGGTCAGCCGCGATATGGCCGGCCTGTACGACCGGTACCTCGGCCCCAACTGGCGTGAGGACGCGGGCCAATTCGGCCTGTGGAGCCGCGTGCATCATATTCCCGACGAAGAACTGTGGCGGACGCACGAGCGCCGGCGTGAGCGGCTGGTCGCCTTCGCCCGCAATCGGCTGCGCACGCAGCTCGAGGCACGGGGAGCAACCGCCACCGAGGTCGCCGCGGCGGAAGAGATCCTGAACCCCGCGGCTCTCACGATCGGTTTCTCCCGCCGATTTGCCACCTACAAGCGCGCAACGCTGTTGCTCCGCAACCCCGACCGGCTCATCCGGCTGCTGACCGACAAGGATCGGCCGGTGCAGTTCATCTTCGCGGGAAAGGCGCATCCGCACGACAATCCGGGCAAGGAACTGATCCGCGAGATCATCCATTTTGAACGCCGCCCGGAAGCGCGGCGACGAATGGTCTTCATCGAAGACTACGACATGGTGGTGGCGCGCTACCTGGTGCAAGGTGTGGATGTATGGCTCAATACTCCGCGTCGCCCCCTGGAAGCCAGCGGCACCAGCGGCATGAAGTCGACGTTGAACGGCGCGATCAACGTCAGCATCCTCGACGGATGGTGGGCCGAAGCGTACACCACGAACACCGGCTGGGCAATTGGCAAGGGCGAAGAGTACAGCGACGAAGAATATCAGAATGAAGTGGAGTCGAACGCGCTGTTCGATCTGCTCGAGAAGGAGATCGTCCCTCTCTTCTACTCCCGCACGTCGGACGACCTGCCGCGGGCCTGGACCACGAAGATGAAGAACGCGATGCGCGCGATCGGACCGGAGTTCAACACGAACCGGATGGTCCGCGAATATGTGGAGGAGATGTATCTGCCGACCGCGGAGCGCCATGCGGCGTTCGTGGAGAAGGGACTGAAACGGGCGAAGGAGTTCGCCGCGTGGAAGAAGCACATCCGCAGCGGATGGAGCGGCATCGCCGTACGCGAGGTGCGGCTTGACCGAACCGAGGATCTGAAGGTGGCGGAGCAGATCGGCGCGCACGCGGTGATCGATCTGGGATCCCTATCGCCGTCCGATGTCCGCGTCGAGCTGTACTACGGCGGACTGAATTCGGCAGGCGAGTTCGACAATCCGAAAACCGCCGTGATGCCGCATGCCGGTGCCGTGGACGGGAATGTTCATCGGTTCGAGACGGCGGTGAAGTTCGAGACCAGCGGACGCGTAGGCCACACGGTGCGCATTCTTCCCGCGCACCGGGATCTCGACAATCCGTTCCGTGAAGGGCTGTTACTCTGGGCACACTGACCATGATCAGACAGGAAGTCTCATGAGGCATTCGCTCGTTCTGTGGGTCGTTGCATTCATCGTCACTGCGGTTTTCGCGGTCTACCAGCGCATGACCGGCCCCACGTATCCCGTCACGGAATCGGTGACCCTCGGCGGCCGGGATCTCCGGCTTCGATTCGAGCGCTCGCATGGCGGAGAGACGGATTTCCCGGTGCGTCTGACGATCGGCGATGCCACCGTCCTCGGGACCGTCGAGTGGAAACGGCACAACACGGCTGACACATGGACGCGGACACCGATGACCAACGAGAACGGCGTTCTCACGGCATTCCTTCCTCATCAGCCCCCCGCCGGCAAGCTCGACTATCGGGTCATCCTGCAGACTGCCGGCCGGGAGGTCGTTTTGCCGTCAGCAGGCCCGGTGGTCGTGCGGTTCAAGGGAAATGTCCCGACCGGCATACTCGTGATTCACGTGCTCGTGATCTTCGGCGCCATGCTTCTCTCCACGCGGACGGCGCTGGAAATTCTGGCGCCGGACCCGCAGCTCCTCTCCTACACCCGGTGGACCGTCGGACTGCTCTTCGTCGGCGGCCTGATCCTCGGACCGATCGTCCAGAAGTACGCCTTCGACGCCTACTGGACCGGCTGGCCGGTCGGCACCGACCTGACGGACAACAAGACCGCCGTGGCTCTGCTGGCCTGGGTGACCGCGCTGATCGTGCAACGCCGCGGGCGCAATCCTCGCACCTGGATCATCGCCGCGGCGATCATCACCATCGTGGTCTTCCTCATCCCGCACAGCATGTTCGGATCCGAGCTCGAGTACTCCGCCGTTCCGCCACCGGCGACGTCCCGATGACCGTGACGGTCCGGAACAAAACAGCCGCCGCTGAACGTTGAACGGTATGGTGACTTTCAGGAGACACTGTAATGACCGCTGTTGATCCCCGCTATCCGATCGGCCGTTTTTCGCCTCCCGCCGATTATCCCGACACATTCATCGCCGACTGCATCCGCCGGATCGAGCAGGCTCCGGCACGTTTGCGGGATGCCGTGGCAGGCCTCACCGATGCGCAGCTTGATACCCCGTACCGTGACGGCGGCTGGACCGTCCGACAGCTCATCCATCACGTGGCGGACAGCCACATGAACGCATCCATTCGCTTTCGACTGGCACTGACCGAAGAGGAGCCCACCATCAAGCCCTACCGGGAAGGACAGTGGGCGCGCCTTGAGGATGCCGCGCACAGCGACATCGGGTCCTCCCTCACCCTGCTCGACGCACTCCATCGGCGCTGGGTGATCCTTCTCCGGAGCATGACGCACGACCAGTTCCGCCGGCGTCTGAACCATCCGGAGAACGGCGCCATGACTCTCGAACGCTCGCTGGCGCTGTATGCCTGGCACGGCGAGCATCACGCGGCGCACGTCACGGCCCTGCGGGACCGCATGCACTGGCGGTGAGACACGCACCCACACCACCGATCACGAAACGGATCCTGAATATTTCGTCCGTTCCGGAGCAGCTCTCGTTCGATTCCATCGCGTTCGTTCTCGTCACGCAGCGACGGACCGGAACCCGATTTCTTCCGTGCGGCAGCATCGACCTGACTCTGACCGTCTTTTACCTTCTCGCCTATGGCACCGCACGCCCTCCCCGCATCGCCTGACCCGAAGCAGCCGGTCCGCAGACCGCAAAGGTCGCGGCTTCGTTTGCCGATTGCCGTCATCGTTGCCCTCCTCAGCGGCGTTCTCCTGACGGCCCTCGTGACGTTCCTGATCATTCTTCCAAGAGCGGAATCGCACGCCCTGGATCGCGAGGCGGCTCACATCGACCGCGTGGGGGGCAACATGCTTCAGCTCATCGACCTTCAGCTGCAGTCGTGGCACGAACTCACGGGGACCATTGCGCGGCAAGTGTCCGAACGGCCGTATGAGGGAGAGACTATTTTCCGATCCGCCCTGGAATTCAATCCGACGATCGTGCAGCTGCGCGTCGATTCACCAACCGCCCCGGACGAACTGACCGTTCTGAATCCGCGGTACACCTCTCCGCTGGCGGATCCGCCGGACAGCGCTTGGATCCGATCACGGACGGACTCCCTCTTTGCGGTGTCCTGGATCGTTCATGCAGGCGTGGATTCGGTGCTGGTGGCGACGCGGACACCGGTGTGGATCCGGGGCCGCGCATTCCGTCTCACAACCGTCTGGGATGCGAGCCGATTCAGCGCGATGCTGGCCGGCTATCCCATCGAGTCCCGTTGCCTGCTCAGCGTCCGGCATGGCGATGACACGCTGTGGCAGAGTCGGCTCGCCGACACGGTGCACACCGAGCGCCGGATCGTCCGGACGTTGCCGTCGCAGAGCGGATTTTCCATTGAGGTCGCCTTTCCCATCCAGCCGACGACGACGGAGGCCCGGGAATCGGCACTCTCCACGACCGGTATTGTACTGGCGCTTGCCATCGGCCTTTGGGTGGCGGGATGGTGGTGGCTGCCGCGACGCCATCTCCGCTGAGTCTGCCTGTTGCCCCGGGCGTTCTCTTTTCGTAAGTTGCATTCCGTGACCGTCTCTCGTCCACATTCCCATCACGCTCCGCCGTCGGAGCAGGCTCTGATCGAGCAGGCCCGGACCGGCGACGAGCGCGCCTTCACGATCCTCGTCAAGCAGTATGAGGATCTCGTGTACAGCTTCGCGTTCAAAGTCTGCCGGGACAGGGAAAAAGCTGAAGAAACCTGGCAGGACACGTTCGTGAACGTGTATCGCAAACTGGATCAATTCGACGGCAAATCGAAGTTCACCACCTGGCTCTACAGCATCGTCACCAATAACTGTCTGATGAAGCATCGGCGGCGGAAGCTCGACGACATCACGAGCTCACTGGATGAAGCGCCGGAGCATCACGATCACCACGGGGATTCGGAGCCCACCGGGGCACATGCCGTACCCGCCTGGCGCACCACGCCGCTGGATCAGGTGATGGACGCTGAACTGAAGAAGCATCTGGATGAGGCCATTCAAAAACTGCCGGTGGAGTACCGGGTGGTGTTCGTGCTGCGGGACATCGAGGGACAGTCGGCCGAAGAGACGTCGCGGATCCTGAAGCTGTCCGTTCCCGCCGTGAAGTCCCGGTTGCGACGTGCGCGCGTCTTCCTCCGGGAGCAACTGAACGGGTACATGACCTCATGAGCACAAAACGAGTGCGGTGCGCCGAAGTGGTACAGCATCTGTGCGGGGATCTCGACGAGAAGATCGATTCGCCTTCCTGCCGTGCCCTCAAGAAGCATCTCGAAGAGTGCCCGGATTGCACGGCCTATCTGGACAGCCTGAAGAAGACCATCACGCTGTACCGGCGCTACCCCGAGCCTCGACCGTCGGCGACCCGCCGGGAGAAGCTGATGAGCGTTCTGAAACTCCGGTGACAAGTTGTTACAGGTAGATGGGTTACAGCTCCCGGCACTGATGCAGAACCTTTTGGCTGGCTGCGTGCATCAAACAGGCAAACGCAGTACCATCGGTTTTATTCATCACTCCTGAGGAGGTTCGGCCCATGAAGAAAAATATGGGTTCTGTCGATCGCGCGTTGCGTGTTCTTGTTGCACTCGTGATCGGGATTTTGTATCTTAGCAACCAGATTTCGGGAACGGCAGCGGTCATTCTTGGTCTGCTCGCCGTGATCTTCCTGCTCACGAGCCTGGTCGGCACTTGTCCGCTGTATCTGCCGTTCGGTCTGAGCACGAAGAAGGACACAAAGGCTGCGGCCTGAGTCACAGAGAGAATCGGGCAGCGAGATCCCCCCGATGCGGCTGTCTCCCCCTTCAGCCCTTCGGCATCGAGCTGCCCGTTTTTTTTCGGTGTCGCCATGACCCGTCAACCGCCCCGGCTTCGCAAGCTTCCCTGTACCGACGTCGCACGTCATGTCGAGCGAGAGCTCGACGGCAAGCTGCACGCGTCAGAATATCGACGGATCAGGGATCATCTGATGCGGTGCCCCAATTGCACCGCCTACCTCGACAGCCTGAAGAACGTCGTGTATCTGTATCAGCATCTCACGACGCCCGGCCTTTCCGGACGGCAGCGAAAGCAACTGCATACCGTTCTCCGTCTTCGCATCACGCGCACGCACTGACTTGCCCCCGCCGGCCGCGGGGTGAATCTTTCGCGCTGTTTTCGGCATCGTATCTGATGACATCAGAGAGCTCCGGAACAAATGATCAAACGTTCTTCCATCCGAATCCTGACGGCACTCATCGGTGCCGCACTTTTGCTCATTTCCTTGACGGGCCTGATCCCGTCCGCCGTCGGCATCGTCTTCGGCGGATTCGGTTTGTTTCTGGCCGCGACCGACTTCGGCCGTCAATGCCCGTTGTTGCTTTCGTTCCGGCATCTGCTGGCACGGATCCGACATCGACGCTCCGGTACGACCATAGAGAAGATTGACCCATGACGGTAATGACCGAACCCGAAGCGAACGCCGTTCGCGGCCGTTTGGAGAAGCTTCCCCATCCGGTCCGGCTCCTGTTCTTCACCCAGGAGACCGAATGCCATTCCTGCCGCACGACGCGGGATCTGCTGCACGAGCTCTCCAATCTGGGCAGCACGATCGATGTCGAGGTGTACGACTTCATCCGGGATGCAGAGATCGCCGAGCAGTACGGCATCGACAAGATCCCGGCGATCGCGGTGATCGCCGAGGCGGATACCCGCATGCGGTTCTACGGATCGCCGACGGGATACGAATTTATTTCTCTGCTCCAGGCGATCGAACGGGCCGGAAACCGGCAATCGGGGTTGAGTCCGGAAAGCCTCAAGCGTCTGCACGAGATCGCGACGCCGGTGCATCTGCAGGTCTTCGTGACGCCGACCTGCCCCTATTGTCCATCCGCGGTGGTCACGGCGCATCAACTGGCCATGGCCCATCCGAACATCCGGGCCGATATGGTCGAAGCCACCGAGTATCCGCACCTGGTGCAGCGATACCAGGTGGTGGGGGTGCCGCAGGTCGTCATCAATGAATCCCGGCACTTCGAAGGCGCATTGCCGGAACATCTCTTCATCGAACAGGTGCTGGACGCCATGCGGTCCACATCCACGCGTCCGCCCATCATCGATTGACGATCATCCGCCTCACACGCACAAGGAACGATTTCAATGACGAAAGAAGTCTACCTCCGCCAGCTCAAAGGAAACACGCTCGTCGCAAAGGGCGGGACGAACCACTGGGTCACGCTCGACACAAAGCCCGAGGTCGGCGGACACGCCGCGGCGACAACGCCGAAGGAACTCGTCCTTATCGGGCTTGCCGGGTGTACGTCGATGGACGTGATCCCCATTCTGCGCAAGAAGCGGGCTCCCGTCGTCGGCTATGAGTGCAACATCCGCGCGACCGAGCGGGACGAACACCCGACCGTATTCACCGCCATCCACATCGAGTACGTCATTTACGGCGACGGCGTGAAAGCCGAGGATGTGGAACGCGCCATCGATCTTTCCAGCAACAAGTATTGCGCGGTCTCGGCCATGCTGGCGGCAACGGTGCCCATCACCCATTCCTACCGGATCGAGCCGGCGGCGCGATACACCGAGTAAGAGCGCCCGAGGACCACGGATGCCCGCTGATCCCTTCACCATCCTCCTCGTCGATGACGAGCGGTCGCAGCGGGAGATCCTCGCCGGATTTCTCCGGAAACAGCGATTGACGGTGCTGGAAGCGGCATCGGCGGAAGAGGCCCTTGCGGTGTTCGGGCGGCAAACGGTCGACCTGGTGCTGAGTGATTTCCGGATGCCCGGACGGAGCGGAGCAGAGCTCCTGCACGACCTGCGGGCGCGCAATGCGGAAATCACCGTGGTGCTGATGACCGCGTTCGGGACGATCGAAGGTGCCGTAGCCGCCATGCGCGACGGCGCTTACGACTATCTCACGAAGCCCGTCGATCTCGACGAGCTGAGCCATCTCATCGCGCGGATCCGCGAGCGCAACGCGCTCTTGTCCGAGAACCGGATCCTGAAGCAGCAACTCGCCGAGCGCTCGTCGTTCTCCGGCATCATCGCCTCTTCCCCCGCGATGCAGGCCGCCCTGAACACGGCGGCGCGCGTGGCAGACAGTCGCGCCCCCGTGCTGATCCGCGGCGAAAGTGGGACCGGCAAGGAACTCATCGCACGGGCCCTGCATTTCAACAGTTCCCGGCGCGACAAGCCGTTCATCGCCGTGAATTCCGCCGCCCTCAACGAAAACCTGCTCGAGAGTGAGCTGTTCGGTCACGAGCGCGGTGCATTCACCGGCGCGGACCGGCAGCGCCGCGGACGCTTCGAGATGGCGGACGGCGGGACCATCTTCCTCGACGAGATCGGCGAGATCCCCCCCGCCACGCAGGTGAAGTTGCTGCGCGTTCTGCAGGAGCAGCGATTCGAACGGGTCGGCGGGAGTGAGGCCATCTCCGTGGATGTCCGCGTGGTCGCCGCGACCAACCGGGACCTTGAGGCCGCGATCAAGACGCAGACGTTCCGGGAAGATCTGTTCTACCGGCTGAACGTCATTCCGATCGAGCTGCCGCCGCTCCGCAAACGGCGCGAGGACATACCGGCGCTCCTCGACCACTTTCTCGCACTGTTCACAAAGGAGCAGAGGCGAAAGAACGTGACGTTTTCACGCGAAGCGTGGGATGTACTGCTTCGGTATGATTACCCCGGGAATATCCGCGAGCTGCAGAACATCGTCCAGCGCGCGATCCTGCTGAGTCGCCGCGAGACGATCACCACCGAAGAGCTTCCCCCGTCTGTCCGTCAGTCCATCAGCGAGGCCGTCCTTCCGCCCGATGCGAGTACGCTTCCCCAACGGGTCGAGCGGCTGGAAAAAGAGATGATCCTCGAAGCCCTGCGCCGCACCAACGGCAATCAGTCGCAGGCGGCCAAGCAGCTGGGGCTCCCCGAACGGAACCTCCGGTATCGGCTGAAGAAGTGGAAGATGGGCGGTCTGGACGACTGACCGTGCCCCGATCGTTCGCTGTATGCCCGAAATGACAAGCCCCGAAGTTCACCTTCGGGGCTTGCTGTTTCCGATGGACAGGGTCCGTCGGCCGAATTCACGCCGGACGTCTCAGAATGCCACAACGAATCCCGTGGACAGGCGATTCGTCTTGCGCTGCAGGTCGTACGTATACTCTCCGACCAACCGGACGTTGCGCGCCAGCATGTAATCGGCGCTGGCCGTCGCACTTTCGTACGCCGCCTCGGGGACATCCGAGCTCACACGGTTGTAAAGAAGCACACCGTACCAAGCGCTACGGTCCCCGTCCGGAGCATAGATCACTTCGGCAAAGCCTCCCTGGGTGCGCTTCAGAGCGCCGCGCGGCGTAAAGAGAGGCCGATCGTCCTCACGGAACACATACTGGGCGTTCAATTGAATCGGCGCAAGATCCAGCGTCAGATCCGGACCCGCCATCCAGACGGCGTTCACCGCATCCGATTGTTTCTCCCGACCGAAATATCCGAAGGCGCCAAGGCGGAATGACGAATTGATCTCCTGGTTCACTCGGAACAGCATGTCTTTGTACTGATCGGTGTCAAAGCGCTTCTGCGCGTCGGCCGGCCCGATGCCGTTCCCGTTCGTGATCTCCAGCGTCACATCGGTCTTCGTCGGCAGGCCATACCGCAGCACGATGCCCCGGTCGTAGGTCAGATCCACCGTCGACTGGCCGACCGCGGTGGAATAGATGCGGTAATCCTCGATGGTCAGTCGCAGCTCCCGCTTGAAGAGCGGATCGGACTTCTGAAACTGTCCGACGGTCACGCTCAGATCGGAGCCGAACAGATGATGGAACATCACGAACGCATCCTCCATTCCGACGATTTCACCTTGCTCATTCATCAGGAAGTAAAAGTAGTAGCTGACATTCCGGCTGATCGCACCGCCCGACAACAGCTTGGCGACCCAGGGAATCTGCACATCGGTATTGACCGGATCGTCCGGCAGCCAGGTGAGATAACCTTCAAAGCGTACCGCCAGCGGAAGCTCACGCAACAGCATCAGCTGATCGTCCCCGGTCTCGCGATACGCCCGCGGCGGTTCCTGACCCGGGAGCTGGTAGCCGTTGTTGGCGAATTCGTCGCCGAATGGCTTCAGCTTCGGGAACGGCGCGTGACACGTCGAGCACGACATGTCGTATTTCCGTGCGAAGGCGGGAATGCCGGGACTTTCATCCGTGGACACCACCACGAGCACGATCAGCGCAAGCGCGCACCGCATCACGATCTTCATGGTCTTCCTCCTCACAGGATCGTGATGGTGGTGCTGTGCGAGTTCACCTCCACGATGTCAGCTTCTTCCGCCGGTACGCCCAGGAACTCGACGAGCGGCCGCGGCAGCTTCTGATAGTTGAGCGTCGCCTTCACCACGACCGGTCCGGACGGGAGATTCGCCGGAAGCGACCAGGTGTATGTTTCCAGTTTCGTTTCCCGCGGACCGATCCGGTAGTCGGGACCGAGCGATGCCGTGTTCCACTGCTGGATCGTCATGCGGCCTTGCGGGTCAAGATACGGGAGCCGGAAGATGCGGTCGCCCTCCGGGATTCCGTCACGCTGAATGCCCTTGAAGTCGGGAAGATGAAGCGGGATACCCATATCCTGATACGCCAGTGTGTTCGCTCCGATCGTGTAGTCCTCGCCGGCGAACCCTTTGCGATCGACGCGGAGCTGATACACCGTCCCCTTCGCATCCGTCGCTTCAACATGGAGCCAGACCAGTCGTTCTTCCGCGGAACCGGTCGGGAACTTGTGCCCTGTCTTCTGGTTGAACAGCGCCACCGTGAACTTGACGCGCTCACCGGGCTCCGCCTGCCGCACATCCGGATGGACGCGAAGTTCAATGGTCCCGCGGACCTTGCCGTTATCATGCGCGCCGTGGAACAGATGCTGCGCCACGTCAGGCTGTTCGGGAGCCATCGCAGCGCTGCGCCCCGGTGCGAACGTCATGTGGCAGTGCTGGCAGGGAACGCCCTCCTTCGCGTACGGACCCTCCTTCCACTCCAGGTGCGTCGATTTCACCCAGATGCCGTACGGATCCTTTTCGTTATGACACGTCCCGCAGAAATCGGCGGTGGTGAGGAACTCGCTCTTCCTGGTCTCATGGGCCGGCGACTTTGCCCCTTCCCGTGGTCCGTATTTCACCGTGCCGGGATCCGACACGAAATTGAAGTTGTGCGGCACATCTCCGGCATATCCTGTCACCGTATGACACACGTCGCAGAACACCGACTCGTTGGCGCGACTGTTCGCTTCGGGCTTCGGGGGAGGAACATCGCCCGCCAGAAACGCCATCGGGGTATGACATCCGTTGCAGCCGGCCTTCACACCGGCGACCTTCGGATCGATATCCGCATGCGGAACCGCCAGCTTGAAGTACTCGATCTCATCCCATGCATGCGTGTACGCCTGCGACATCATTGCCTGTCGCCACTGCTGATAGAAATCGATGTGACAGGACGTGCCGCAGAATTCGGGCTTCGCAAACTGATCGTAGGTCTTCGTCCCGAGAGCCTGATCCCCCGCCACGGGGTTCTGCGCGACCGTTGGAACAGAAATGACAAGAAGAAGGACGAAGAGAGGAGAGACTGCAGTCAGGATCTTCATCGTAACCTCCCAGAAACGATGGAAGATAAATGCAGACCGGATAGGGATGACCGGTACCGTCAAGGTACATATCTGCATCGCGAAAGGCAACGTGCACCCTGATCCGGCAGGAGCGCTGTGATCATTCGGTGCGGGATGATCCGGGACCCCGATCGTCAGATCGCGGTGATCCCGACAATTGTGTCGAGCCACTTCGACAGAAATGTCGAACCCTGATCCATCCACCGAACGACCGCGTCATCTTCTTCGCGTTCAGCGCAAAATTGCCGCTTTGCTGATACGCAGCTTTGGCACGACGGTTGAATGGATGGTATCGGACTTGACGTCAGTCACCAGTCAAACTCAATCTCACAGCAAGGAGCAGCACATGAAACGGATTCTCGGTACAACGACGGCAATGGCGATCGCGGCATCGCTGTTCGTCCTCAGTTCGGGCAATGCCCTGGCACAAGAGAAGAGCACGCAGGCCGCACCGGCCGGCAAGACGCAGCGCGGTGCGATGTTCGTCGACAAAGACGGCGACGGTGTGTGCGACAACTACGGAACGCACGCCGGAAAGCAGGGACAGGCGGGCATGCGCAAGGGCCACGGCCCCGGGAACGGCACAGGCAACATGGGTGTCGGACCGAAAGACGGAACCGGGTACGGCGCAAAAGCCAATGGCGTCACGGGCAACGGCACGGGCGTATGCGACGGAACGGGCCCGAAGGGATATCGCGGCGGGAAGAAGTAATCTCCGCTCGGAGCACGGATCGGGATGGGACCCAGGGAGGCGTCCCATCCCTTCTATTTTCGAGGCAACCAATGAACAGGTACCTGATGGTCATGATGTTCGGAGCCCTGATCGCGCTTCCGGCCGCCGCGCAGGATTCAACGGCGACGGCTTCAAGAACACCAAAGGCGCGGATGGATCGGTTCGTGGATTCCGACGGTGACGGCATCTGCGATCAGCGCGCCCGCGGGCTAGGGTTTCGTCGCGGCCAGTACCGGGGAACAGCGAAAGCCGCAGGCGGCACGGTGACGCCGGCAGGGACGGGTCAGACAGGCCCGACGCCGAGCACCGGACGAAAGCAGTATCACGGAGGGAAGAGATGAATTCGCACACCGCCCGCTTGCTGCGGGTATTCGCTGCGATCATGGTGTTCGCATTATCCGCGTTCAGTCAGGCGAGCATCGAGACGGCGTTCTCAGTCATGGCAGACGACAACATCAACAACTCCGCCGAAGCGGTCACGGATCGGATCGCCTCGTTGTCTCTCGAGGCGGGCTACGGATGGGAATGGAACCTCTCCTCGGTTCACGCCGCGTATCGGGGCGGCATCGATTACTACAGCGCGGTGACGGACCGGAGCTTTCTGTCTCACGCACTGACCGCCGGGTTCGCGACCGCACTGAATGAGGACGGCAGCAGCCGGATCGAAGCGACCGCCCTTGGTTTTCTGAGGTCGGGACGCGGCGAGTACCGGATCCTTGACCACCGGATCCTTTCACTGGCGCTGTCCGTGTCGCATGAGGACGAGGGCGTGTGGTCGATCACAGGCGGATACATGATCCGCGGGCTCTCCTTTCCTGAATTCAGCACGTACGATTACAGCGAGCACGTCCTGTCCGCCCGCACCTCGTTGTTCCTTCCCACCCGCACGACCGTGATCGCCGGGGGCGATATCGGACTGAAGGTGGACGCTGCGACGGCGGCCGATTCCATGGCGAGCGGCCGGATGGCTTCCCGACGGTCATCGTTGCTTTCGTCGCTGGGCGCGGTTCAGTGGCGCGCTTCCGTCCGGATCGGTCAGGCCCTCCTGGAGAACACCGGCCTCAGCATCTCGGCCCGCTATCAGGGAGATCTGAAGAGCGGCTCGCACACACTGGCATCGATGAGCGCACTGGTCTCCGGGGACGAATTGTTCGACGACCGGTACGGCTACGAGGGATTCGGGTGGTCCGCCATGCTGACGCAGGCGCTTCCGTTCGACGCACGTCTCCGGGCGGTGTGGAGTCAGGAGACGAAGGCGTACGTCAGCCTCGCGGCGTACGACCTTGCCGGCACGATGATCGCGACGCATCGAAGCGACCGGCGCTCGATCGCCAGCCTTTCCTGGGAACAAGATGTGTCGTTCCTGCCGGTGTCGTTCACGCTCGTATATGAGCACATTGTCAACGCATCGAACGATCCTTACTTCTCCTACACGAACAATGCGCTCACCGTGGCGCTGGCGCTCCCGTTCTGAGCAGCCTTGCTTCTGCTCCAAAATCTCCGGATGCTTGAGGGCGCAGATCCCTGCAGGGGATCGCGCCTTCTGATCAGCTGATGAAAGCCCTCCTCTCCATCCGTCCCCGGACGATCATTGCGATCAGCCTGGCGCTCACGGTGCTAATGATCGCCACCGCGGTGATCGAACTCCGTCAAAGCCGGCTGGAACTGTTTCAATTGCTCCGTGATCAGGCCACTTCGCTCGCAGAATCCATTGAACACAGCAGCCGGAACGTCGTGCGATCAACCGATCGCATCGAGGAGGGATTGGCGGAGCGCCTCCTGAACAACGCCTACTTCATCGCCCGCCTCGATTCTGCCGGGACGCTGACGCAGGCCGACCTCCAGCGGATCTGCAGCGCGAATCAGATCTTTCGCATCAACATCTTCGACCGGCGAGGACGACGGGTTGTCGGCAACATCAATCCGCTGACGGAACACACGGGGCGCAGGCCGTTGCACACGCCGGCCGGGATGCTGGGCCCCATCCTCAACGGCACCACCGACCACCTGATCATCGGACTCAAGGAGTCGCGTTTCGGCGAAGGCCAGCGTTTTGCCGTGGCTGTGCGGCGCACCGGACGCCGCTCGGGAGCGATCGCGCTGAACCTGAATATCGACCAGCTCACCGAACTCAGAAGGACCATCGGCATCGGTCGATTAATGAAGGATCTGGGCAACAATCCGGGCATCGAATACGCGGCGCTCCAGGACCGGCAGGGCATCATCGCAGCCAACGGCCAGGTCACGGAAATGACCGCCATCGATGCGGATCCGCAGATCCAATCCGCGCTGACGATGGACACGACGCTGACGCGCGTGACGACCATCGCCGGACGGGAGGTGTTCGAGGTGATCCGTCCCTTCCGAATGGGCGAAGACTTGGACGGCGTCCTCCGCATCGGTCTTTCGATGGATCCGGTTCGTTCCGCTGAGATCCGAATGCAGCGGAGGGTACTCGTGATGTCGATCATCACGCTGGTCATCGGCGCGCTGGTAATGACCGTGATCGTCGCCGGTCAGAACGCACGGATGGCACAGGAGCGCATCCATCGGGTTGAGACGTTCACCGGGCATGTCCTGGCGGAGATGCGCGATGCCGTCGTCGTTGTGGATCAGCGGTCCATGGTGACCATCTTCAACCATGAGGCGGAAGTGCTCTTTGGTGAGCCGGCGGAGCACGCGGTCGGTCGAAGCGTGGAGGAACTCTTCCACGGACCCCACGCCGCACTTGCCGGCGCGTTTGCACATGCCGCTGCGGCGCGCGAACTGATCCTACCATCGCCTGACGGACCGCGCGTCCTATCGGTCTCGGTCTCCGAGAACCGCTCCGCGAGCGGAATCGTCGAGAGCCGCACAGCCGTCATCCGCGATCTGACAGAACAGCGGCGCCTGCAGGAAGAGCTTCAACGGAAAGAGCGGTACAGTGCAATGGGAGAGCTCGCCGCAGCCGTGGCACACGAGATACGCAATCCCCTGAACGCCATCGGGATGATCGGACAGCGCTTTGCGAAGGAGTTCCGGCCGGTCCGCGGCGTCCGGGAATATCAGAAGATCACCGACGTGCTCGTCCGCGAGTCGCGACGGGTGAACGCCATCATCGAGCAATTCCTGCGGTTCGCGCGCCCTCCGCGTCTGCACCCGCAACAGGTCGACGTCGGACCCTGGCTCAATGGCCTCAGCACACTCTTTGCCACCGATGCAAAAGCGAAGCACGTGCGCTTTTCGTCCCAAGCAGCCACGGGGTATGGTGTGTTCGATCACGACCTCATGACGCAGGTCGTCCTGAACGTGCTTCGCAACGCGCTGGAGGCTACGCCGCGCGGCGGATCGATTCGTCTTTCCTCGTCCGTTTCGTCTGACGTGTTGCGCGTCGTCGTGACGGACAGCGGCAGCGGTATCGCTCCCGACGTCCTGCCGAAAATTTTCGATCCGTATTTCACCACGAAGTCCGGTGGAACGGGACTCGGACTTCCCATTGCGCACCGGATCGTCACACAACACAACGGAGAGATTTCCATCGAGAGTCCGAGTGGTACCGGTACCACGGTCACCATCCGCATCCCCGTTGCTTCTTCCTCAGCCGGTTGACCGCAGTTCCGGATCCTCGCTCACGTTTTCCCGACCGCAGGAATTCGCATCGGCGAATGTCCGTTTCCGAGCCGGTTTTCGGTCACGCGTACGGCACAGACATTGTTTTTTCCTCACCCACAGGCTATCCAATTGAAAGAGCACCCGAAATGAACATTGAAGTTCTGGGTTCCGGTTGTCCGAACTGTCAGACCCTCGAGCGACGCACGCGTGAGGCACTCGCCGAGCTCCACCTTGACGCCACAATCGAAAAAGTTCAGGACATGCAGGCCATCGTGTCGTACGGTGTCATGCGCACTCCCTGCCTTGTGATCGACGGCCGTGTGGTGATTCAGGGGGCAGTCCCGAAAGTCGACGCCCTGAAAGAGCTCCTGACAAAACACGCGGGAGCGCGCTGACATGGCGCGGTTCCGATCCCTCACGGTCGCGGGGGGCGCGCTTCTGCTCTGGGCAGTCGTTTACGCCTTCCTGCAGTCCGGCGTCGACGCGCTCATCGCGGGGCTCCACATTCCGCTCTCCGAGCGCTGGGGCACGGCGGTGGCGTTCTTTGTGTATGAAGCGCCGAAAGTGCTCCTCTTGCTGACGCTGGTGGTCTTTCTCGTCGGCATTGTGCGAACGTATTTCTCGCCCGCCCGGACGCGGCGGATGCTCGGGAACCGCTCGCCGTTCATCGGCAATGTGCTGGCAAGCATGCTGGGCATCGTCACGCCGTTCTGTTCCTGCTCGGCTGTTCCGCTCTTCATCGGATTCGTCGAGGGCGGTATTCCGCTCGGTGTCACGTTCTCGTTCCTGATCGCGGCGCCGATGATCAATGAAGTCGCGGTCGTGCTGCTTCTGGGGCTGTTCGGATGGCAGACGGCTCTTCTCTACGTTGTGACCGGTCTGTTCATTGCCATCATCGCCGGTGCGGCGATCGGACGGATGTCAATGGAACGGCATGTCGAGCCATGGGTGTATGAGGTCCGCGCGACGGACGCCGGTGAAGAGGCGTCACTCTCTCCCGATGATCGGGTGGACGCCGCGGCGCAGTCGGTGCGTGAGATTGTGGGGCGCGTTTGGCCGTATCTGCTTGCGGGCATTGCCATCGGATCCCTCATTCACGGGTACGTGCCGGAGCAGTTCATGGCCGGTCTGATGGGCCGAACGGCCTGGTGGGCCGTTCCGGCGGCGGTGTTGCTGGGTGTTCCTCTCTACTCCAATGCGGCAGGAATCATCCCGATCGTGCAGGCGCTCCTGTCCAAAGGCGCGGCCCTGGGCACCACGCTGGCCTTCATGATGTCGGTCATTGGCCTTTCGTTGCCGGAAGTGATCATTCTTCGGAAAGTACTCCGCCCCCCGCTGATCGCCGCGTTCGTGGGTGTCGTGGCGGTCGGAATTGTTATTGTCGGATATTTCTTTAATTTTGTCCTGGGGTAGTTGCGCCGAAGTCTGACGCGTGAGGGGTCGGCAGAGAACGCCATACGTCTCCACGGAGGTGTTCTATGGTGATCTGGCACAACACCGGCGACGCATCACGAATCCCCGAAAACGTCACCGCAGGGGAGGAGGTCGTCCTGTGGATCGGCACCTATCCGATCGAACCGGGACAAACCGTCTGGGTGGACATGAGACTTACCAAGTCTGCCGGACGGACGCTTAGCGCCACCCAACCCGCCGAATGGCACTCAAACAACGAGCAGCGCAACAATTCGTACTGGATCGCCCAGATCGGCGCATTCGACCAGGGAGATCATGTGGAGTACAGCGTGCTCGGGAGCTGTCACGAAGAACAGGCGCGATGCGCTGACCTGTTTGAATTCGACGTCAGCTGAGCGCCACTGCGGTCACGCGGTGTCCGCGCTGTTGCGTTTCATTCCGCTCACATGGGAGGATCACACCATGAAGCCCACTCATGTGCTCTCCGTCGTGTGGTTGATTTCCGTGCTGACGGCGTCCGGTCTGACCGGTTGCGGCCAGCGGCAGGACGTGAACCCTGTCCCCGCCGTTACCATCGCGAATCTGCAATCCGCGTACGCCAAATCCGCTTCCCATCAAGCCATGTACGCGAAGTTCGCCGACGCGGCGACAAAGGAACACAAGTCGGCCACCGCCCGCCTGTACCGTGCCCTTGCCCGGTCGGAGCAGATCCATGCCGAGGCCCACGCCCGTCTGATCCGCACGATCGGCGCGGAGCCGCAGTCGCCGGCGATCCAGGCCGTCGCGGTCGGGACGACGATGCAGACGCTAAAGTTCGCGTGCAGCTGCGAGGGGATCGAGATCGGCTCGATGTACCCCAACATGATCCAGAGCGCCAACGCCGAGAAGGTACCGGACGCCGCCGCGCAGTTCACGGTCATTCGCGATGCCGACGGGAGTCAGTTTGATCTGCTTAACGATGCGCTCCAGCACAACGGCTATCCGACGGTGAACAAGTTCTTTGTCTGTCCCGGCTGCGGCCGGATCCTGACCGCGCGGACGCGGGCAGACTGTCCCGGCTGCAAAACGCCCAAAGAACTTCTTGAGGTAATCTGATCCCATGTATTCCTTCACCCGCATCCTGTGCCCGACCGATTTTTCCGACGCCGCGGATTCCGCCATCCGGTACGCCGCATTCCTGAGCCAGCACGCGAAAGGCCATCTTCGCCTTTTCCATGTGGACGAACATGAGAAGGAACCGCTGGGCCATTTCGCGCGGAGTGATGCGGACCGGGAGCGGCATGCCCGGGAGCTGAAGGACTTCACGGATGTCCGGTTCGCGGAAGTCGCGGCGCGTCTCGGACTTCCCGCCGACCGGACGTCGTTCCAGGTGCGCGGCGGAACTTCGTACCAGGAGATCATCCACGAAGCGGAAGAGAACCGATACTCCGTGGTGGTGATCGCCACCAAAGGACTCGGTCAATCGTCCCCTCACCTGCTCGGCCGGACCGTGGAGCGGGTGGTCCGTCTGTGCCGCGCGCCGGTGATCACGCTTCGTCCCCCCGACGCGCTCGCACCGCTGAAGATCAGCACCATCCTGTGCCCGACCGATTTCTCCGAATACGCAAACTACGCCCTTCCGTACGCGACCTCTCTCGCACGCCGGTACAAAGCGAAGATCATTTTGATCCATACGACCGATCTGATGGTCCAGCATCCGGAACTCCTGCTGGACAAGTTTCCCGATCTCACCGATTACGACGAACAAAGCGGCACCGTTCCCGTCGAACGGCTCGTCGGTCGGGATGTGGAACCGGAGAACACGATCGTCCGCATCGCGGAGGAATACGGCGCGGACCTGATCGTGATGGGAACCCACGGTGCCCGGGGCATGCGCCGGGTGCAGATCGGCAATACGACGGAGGAAGTCGTCCGCCGCACAGATATCCCCGTCCTCACCATCACCCATCCGATCCATAAGACCATCTTCCCGAAGCGCTTCGTGCACGAATACGACGATCCGTGACGCCGCGTTGGTATTTATGGGAAGCCTTCAGTATCTTTTCTCCGACGTGCATTTCGCGACTGACCTTGACCGGGAGGTAACCTCTGGAACCGAATACACTCGACCAACTCTGCATTAATACCATCCGCACGCTTTCCATGGACGGCGTCCAGAAGGCGAAATCCGGACACCCCGGCATGCCGATGGGAGCCGCTCCCATGGCGTACGTTCTCTGGACCCGACACCTCCGCCACCATCCCGCTGCGCCCCGCTGGCAGAACCGCGACCGTTTCGTGCTCTCTGCGGGTCACGGGAGCATGCTGCTCTACAGCCTGCTTCACCTGACGGGGTACGGACTGACGCTCGACGACCTCAAGAGCTTTCGGCAGCTCCACAGCCGGACGCCCGGACATCCGGAATACGGCCTCACGGCCGGCGTGGAGACGACCACCGGTCCGCTGGGACAAGGGTTCGGCACCGGCGTGGGCATCGCGATCGCCCAGAAGTACCTTGCCGCCCGCTACAATCGGCCCGCGCATGAGATCATCGATTACCGCGTCTACGGGATCGTCGGCGACGGGGATCTGATGGAGGGCATCTCGTCCGAAGCGGCCTCGCTGGCCGGTCATCTTCGCCTCGGCAACATCATCTATCTGTACGACGACAACCACATCAGCATCGACGGAAGCACGGACCTGTCGTTTACCGAGGATCGTCTCAAGCGCTTCGAGGCGTACGGGTGGCACGTGCAACAGGTGACGGACGGGAACGATCTCACTGCGATCGACGCCGCCATCGCGCATGCCGAGCAAGCCACCGACCGTCCGTCGATCATCGCGGTGCGTACGCACATCGGCTTCGGCAGTCCGCACAAACAGGACACAGCCGAAGCGCACGGTTCCCCGCTGGGCGACGAGGAGATCCGACTCACCAAGAAGAATCTGGGCTGGGATCCGGAGAAGCAGTTCTTCGTCCCCGACGAAGCCCTGGCACATTTTCGCCTCGCGCTGGACGCCGGGACGAAGCGGGTCGCCGAATGGAAGAAACGCTTTGAAACGTACCGGAATGCCCATCCGGAGCTCGCCCGGGAACTCGAATCCGTCTGGAATGCGCAACCGGGAGAATCCTGGAAGCAGGCATTGCCGACGTTTACCGAACCGATGGCAACGCGCGAGGCTTCCGGCAAGGTCATTGCCGCGATCGCTCCGCATCTTCCCGCGCTCATCGGCGGATCGGCCGACCTGACGCCGTCCAACAACACACTTCCCAAAGGAACGGCGGACTTTGCCCCACCCTCCTACGCCGGCCGGTATCTCCGGTTCGGCGTACGCGAACACGCGATGGGAGCGATCCTCAACGGCATGGCGCTGACGGACGGCATGATCCCCTACGGCGGCACGTTCTTCACGTTCACCGATTACATGAAGCCTGCGATCCGTCTCGCCTGCCTCATGGGCGTGCGGCCGATTTACATCCTGACGCACGACAGCATCGGGCTGGGCGAGGATGGTCCGACGCATCAGCCGGTGGAGCATCTCGCGGCACTGCGCGCCATTCCCAACGTGACCGTGATCCGTCCGGCCGACGCCAACGAAACGGCCGTCGCCTGGCAAACCGCCATCGAGCATCGGACGGGTCCGGTGGGCCTCATTCTCACGCGCCAGAAGCTCCCGATCATCGACCGAACACGGTACGCACCGGCGGACCTGCTGCGACGGGGCGCCTATGCGCTCGCCAGCAGTCCGAACGCGCCGGAACTCCTGCTGATCGCCACCGGCTCGGAAGTATCTCTCGCCATCGGCGCTTACGAGCAGCTGAGCGCGGACGGCGTTGCTGCCCGCGTGGTGAGCATGCCGTCGTGGGAGCTGTTCGAACGGCAGTCGGCGGAATACCGTGATGCGGTGCTTCCGCCCTCCGTCCGGAAGCGGCTGGTCATTGAAGCCGGCTCTCCGTTCGGATGGGAGCGGTATGCCGGTGACGGCGGACGGATCCTGGGGATCTCCCGCTTCGGTGTCTCCGCTCCGGCGGAGGACGCGTTCAAAGAATTCGGATTCACACCACAGTCCGTTCTGGCCGCCGCACGCGAGCTGCTCGGATAAATCTCTCACGCTCCGAACCCCCGTTCGCCTATGACCTCGACTTCGCAAGAACATCTCACCCTGACGCCGGAATTCCGGCGTCAGCGGGTCATCAACTGGATGTCGCTTGGCGTGCTGTATGCGTTCTTCTACATGACACGCTACAATTACACCGCCGTCGCCCCGGTGCTGGCGGATATTCTCGGATGGCGCAACACGGAACTCGGCGTCTTCGAGACGATGATGCCGCTGGTCTACGGGCTTTCCGTGGTGCTGAACGGGCCGTTTGCCGACCGGATCGGCGGCAAGCGCGCCTTTCTGTTCGGGGCCGTCGGCGTGGCGCTGATGAATCTGCTGTTCGGACTGGCGAGTTTCACGATCGTCTCGCCCGCAGTATGGGCAGGGACGGGACTCGCGCGGCACGTAGTCGTACCAGCGACGCTGTCGTCCGGGATGTCGGGCGGCATGCTGCTGACGATGATGGCGATCGTGTGGGGTATCAACGGGTACTTCCAGTCATTCGGTGCGCTGTCGATCGTCAAGGTGAATGCGCAGTGGTTCCACGTCCGCGAGCGCGGCACGTTTTCCGGAATCTTCGGCGTGCTGATCCGGATGGGGCTGCTGCTTGCGTTCCAGGGGGTACCGCTGATCCTGCTCTTCTTCCCGTGGCAATACGCGTTCTGGATCCCCGGTGCGTTCGTCGTCGTGATGTTCCTCATCAACTACTTCTTCATGTACAATTCGCCGAAGGAGGCGGGTCTCGGCGAGTTCGACACGGGCGACGAGGTGGAAGATGACGAGAGCAAGCCGGCGTCCGTGGGATTCATCCTGCGCAAGGTGTTCGCGTCACGCGTCACCTGGATGATCGCGCTCGGCTCGATGATGATCGGCTTCGTGCGCCGCAGTGTGGTGGATGCATGGTGGCCGAAGTATTTTGTGGACTTCTACGGCGCGGACAAGTCCGGATTCGCGACGTATCTGCCGTACCTGATCGCCACCTGGGGCATTGCGCTGGCCGGTATCGCCGGCGGATTCGTGTTCGGCATTGCATCGGACCGCACCTTTGGCGGCCGACGGGCACCGGTGATCACGTTCGGATTCGTTGGAATGGCGGTGGTCCTGGCTCTCTTCGGGTTGTCGGATATGCTGGGATTTGGTCCCATCGCGGCCGCGTGCTGTCTCGTACTGCTCTCATTCTGCGTGAACGGCGCGCACGGGATGATCGGGGGCGCCGCGTCGATGGATTTCGGCGGGAAGCGGGCGGCAGCGACCGCCGCCGGGATGTTCGACGGTATGCAGTACCTCGCGGGGGCGTTCGTGGGGATGGGCGTCGGCTACATCACGACAAACTGGGGATGGGGTGCGTGGCACTGGGCACCGATCCCCTTCGCTCTCTTCGGCGCCTGGGTGATGTCCCGCTTGTGGAATGTAATGCCGCGCGGTCGATCCGCGCATTGAAATGGATGTGGGGCGATTGGACGCTGTCCTCAACGGTATCAAACGGAGCGGGAGATGATCAATCCATGGCATGATGTGAGCCCCGGCGAGCACGCACCGAAAGAATTTCAGACCATCATTGAGATCCCCTATGGGTCGAGCGTGAAGTACGAGCTCGACAAGAAGAGCGGCCTGATCAAGCTTGACCGCGTGCTATATTCGGCGGTCTTCTATCCTGCGAATTACGGATTCATTCCGCAGACGCTGGCGGAAGATGACGATCCGCTCGACGTGCTGGTGTTCTGTCAGGAAGCGGTCGTGCCGCTGACGATCATCAACGCCCGTTGCATCGGGCTGATGACGATGATCGATTCCGGCAAGAAGGACCACAAGATCATCGCCGTGGCGATGGGGGACCCGACGTACAATTCCTATCGTGAAGCCACCGATATGCCGCCGCATCTGATGAACATGCTGCGCCGATTCTTCCAGGACTACAAGCAGCTGGAGGGCAAAGCGGTGGAGGTGGACGAGATCCAGCACGCGAACGACGCCTATCCCATCATCCAGACCGCACTGGAGCGCTACAGCCACCAGCGGCGGGCCGGGTTCAAGCACTGAACACCCGCGATCGCGCGGACAAAAGCACAACAGGCGAGGAGATCCTCGCCTGTTGTCGTTTTCGGGTACCGAATCGCTACTACTTGCGGAGGGACCGGATCTTCTTCGTCACGCGCTCCAGTTCCTGACCGATGAGCGCCGGATCCAGGGTCTTCTCGGGTTCGTTTTCAAAGACCGCGTACGGAATCTTAAAGCCCTTCACCTCGATGTAGTTCGGATTCTTCTTCTCCAGCGTTTCCCAGTCGTTCGTCTTGTAGTAGAACTCCATCTTCTCATCGGGAAGGGAGTGATACAGGATTGAATCCTCCTGGCCCTTTCGCGCGCGCCGACGGTTCTTGCGCACGGACTCTTCGTAGGACACGCGGATGTACATCAATGCCGCGTTCTTCAGCACGTCCTCATGCAGATAGCTCAGCGCCTCCGCGATGCCGTTGTCACCACCGCGGGCGAATTCAACGAGCACCGTCTTCCTGTCATGATAGTGCGGATCGCGCGCCACCTTCTTGCGGTACTCGAGGCTCATCCGCTCCATATACAGATTCCAGATGAAATGCTCACGGAACCAGTACTTCTCATCCGTCCAAAGACGCGGCTTGCCGTGCTTCGTCAGAATGTCGTCGATTTCGAACGTCTCCCACACATAGACGAAATCGTCCAGCTCTTCGAACTCGCCGATATGGAACCGTTTGAGGCGCTCGGCCGGATCCGCCTTCTTCAGGAAATCGATGACCTCCGACTTCCCCGCCGCCGGACGGCCGGTGATGATCAGGATCGGAAAATGTTCGCTCATGACTGCTCCTTTCAGGACGATATCTACTCGTCGACCCGCCGGATCCGATGTTCGACCCGGGCGTCGATGGTCTGTTCGGTACGGATCTTCTGTTCCACCACTTCAAACAGAGTCAGACCGGTATCGGTCAGCAACGGCGCCTTCAGACCGAGATACCGGACCGATTCTCCCATCATATAGTCGTTGGCCGCGCCGAGGTACTCTTTCCGGTCATCAATCGGCTTTCCGTTGATTTCCAGCGTCGCAATCTCCACCCCGTCCGGCGTGGGTTTCCATTCGCAGCGAATGCCGGAGGTCTGCACGGACTCATCGTGCCGTGTGCCGTCGCCGAGCAGATGACGCACGATTGCACGAATCTGGGCTCCGGAGAGATGAAACGTCACGACCGTGTTGCGGAACGGAAGGACTTCGAAGAGCATCCGCCTGGTGATCGGGCCCGCAGGAACATCCGCGCGGATGCCCGCCGTATTCATGAACGCCACATCCGCGCCCGTTGCCTCCCGCTGCGCATCACTGACGAAGTCGCCGACATTCGACTCTCCTCTGCGGCGCGCCCATTCGGTCTTCAGCGTTCCGATCACTTTCGCGTAGGACTGATCAATAACGCCCTGGAGCGAGTCCGCCAGTGACGCGATCGGAGATTTCGGCCGGCTACCATCCACCCACAGTTGCTTCAAATAGCCGTCGTATTTCGTGATCCGGTGGTCCTCGACCGTCAGCGTGAGAATGCCGAGGTTCTCGCAATTCGAACCGGCCTGAACGATGACGACGCCATTGACAGAAAGCGGGTGTTTCAGACGCGTGTGGGAGTGACCCCCGACGATGAGATCGAGTCCGTGCACGCGCCGGGCGAGGATCGTGTCATCATCCACTCCTTCATGGGTCAGCGCGATCACCAGGTCGGCCTTCTGATCCAGCGTGTCGATGATCGCCTGCAGCAAAGTCACGGCCGTGTCCAGCCGGATACCCGCGGTGCTGCGTTGACTCACCAGATTGTAGAAATCGCGTGACATCCATCCGACGATACCAATCCGAAGGCCGTTCTTCATGACGACGGTGTACGGGATGCAGGCGCCGAGCTCGCGCCCATCAGTGTCGTGCAGGTTCGCCGACACGACCGGAAAATGTGCAACGCGCGTCAGCGCTTCGAAATTGCGCTGCGAAATATCAAAATCATGATTCCCCGGTGTTCCGACCTCGTAGCCAATCCGGTTCATGAACTCAAACAGCCATCCGCCCTGTGCGCCCCGGTAGTCCAGGTCCGTGATCGGATTTCCCGTCATCACGTCTCCCGCATCGAGCAGCAGCGTGTTGGGATTGACGTGGCGGATGCTGTCCACCACCGCGTCGAGTTCCGCAAATCCACCGACCATCGGCCGCGGGGTTGTCCGGATCCAGAACGCCTCATGCGGCATGAAACTGGCATGCATGTCATTGGTATGGAGGATCGTCAGCGTCTTTGGCTGTCCCCACGCCGCCGCGTGGAGCGCGACCAGGCTGAAGACAGCGAACGCTCGGATGACTCGCCGGACCAGCATGAATATCTTCCTCAGTTTGTTGGATTTCATAAATAAGATACACAAATTTCATTGTGCCGGACAATGTTTTTCAGGATCAGACCAGCCTCCGGCGGCGATCGCATCTCTCCACTTCCGTTCGGTACGTACATGATTCGCAGATTCCTCCGCATTCTGCTCCTCAGCATTGTCGCCATCGCGTGGCTGCCGGCGCAATCCCATCCGCCGCGACTCGTTGTGTTCGTTTCCGTGGATCAGCTCAAAGGCAATGTCTTCGATCGCTTTGACTCGCTGTTCACCGACGGCTTTCGAACGATGCGATCAGACGGCCTGCGATTCTCCCGCGCCACCCTCAACTACGCCCCCAGCGAGACCGGCCCGGGGCATGCGACCATGTCGACGGGGTGCTATCCGTGGAAACATGGCATTTGCTCCAATGACTGGATCAACACTGCGACAGAAAAGGAGATCTACTGCGTCGAGGATACAGCCGCCGAGGCACAGGAACCCGGCCACAGCATCGTCTCTCCCCGCAATCTGTTGCGGCCCGCGATCGGCGACTGGCTGAAGGCGGCTTCCCCCGCCTCGAAGGTCATCGCACTCTCCATCAAGGATCGGGCGGCAATTCTCATGGGCGGGCGGCACCCGGACCTCGCGCTGTGGTTCGACCATGATTCCGAGCACATGATCAGCAGCGACTATTATCCCGCGCCGCTTCCGGCCTGGGTCACGGCGTTCAACGCCTCGCGCTGGATGGATCATCACCTGCCGGAGGCATGGACGCTCCTGCTCCCGGACTCTGTCTATCGTACCTTTGGTCCCGACGACATGCCCGGCGAGCGCCGGTGGGACACATGCCGGACATTCCCGCATCCGTTCATGCCGATCCAGCGGGTGGATCAGTGCATCATGAGTCCGTACGGCAACGCGATGCTGCTGGACCTCGCCCGTCAAGCTGTGGACGGCGAACGCCTGGGCCGGCGCGATACGACCGACCTCCTCTGCATCAGCCTCTCCTCAACGGACTACATCGGTCATGCTTTCGGCCCGGACAGCTGGGAGATGATCGATAACCTCGTTCGGCTGGACCGGCAGCTGGGTGACTTCCTCCGCTTTCTCACGTCACGTGTCGGACGGGAGCATTTACTGGTGGTGCTGACCGCCGATCACGGCGCGCTGCCTCTGCCGGAATACGCACAGGACATGCACACGATGCAGGCCCGCCGCATCTCCGCTGCGGACATCAACCGGCCAATTCTTGCCCTCGATAGTCTCCTGCGCGTGCGATATCACGCGACCGAGCACGTGATCCTCCAGAATGAATACGTGAACGAGCGCGTCGCCCGGAGTGCCGGCATCACACCCGAAGCGCTGGCGGAAGAAGTACGGACCGGACTGCTCCGCATCCCCGGCATTGCTGACGTGTATCTCCGCGCCGAACTCGAGTCCCGTTCAACAGACGGACGGCCCTTTCTTGAACAGTATCGCCACGGCTTTGTCCCCGAGCGCGGCGGTGATTTCGTGATTCGCTTCTGCGAGGGTTGCCTCGTCACGAATGGCTCCACCGGCACCAGCCACGGTTCGCCGTACTTCTACGACACGAACGTACCGATCCTCTTCTGGGGACCGCGGATGGCAGTGCACCGGGTGGATCGCGATGTGCATACCGTGGATATAGCACCGACGCTGGCCCGCATCATCGGCATCGCGCCACCGTCGGACATCGATGGTATTGCATTACCCGAAGTGCCGGCCCCGGCCGGAACGCAGTGAATTTCATCCACTAGCAGGAGGAAACCACCATGAGACTGCTCAAGGATTTCCGGGATTTCGCCATGCGCGGGAACGTGCTGGATCTCGCCGTCGGTATCATCATCGGCGCGGCATTCGGCAAGATCGTCAGCTCGATGGTGAACGATGTCCTGATGCCGCCGATCGGCGTGCTGATGGGCGGAGTAGATTTCAGCGCGCTCGGTGTCACGATCAAGGAGGCGACGACCGCATCGCCGGCGGTCCTGCTCCGGTACGGGGTGTTCGTGAACAACGTGATCGATTTCACGATCGTGGCATTCGCTGTCTTCCTCCTGATCCAGGCCGTGAATCGTCTGCAGCGAAAGAAGGAAACGCCTGCGGCACCCACCACCGCGCCCTGCCCGCATTGTCTGATGAGCATCCCCATCGGCGCCAAACGGTGCGGACACTGCACTGCGACGCTCAGCTGAGATGATCGAAACCGAACTCTGGAGACCATCATGAAACGAGCAGTATTTCTGGTCCTGTCGATCACTTCCATGGCCGCCGCCCAAATCCCCGCCGACACGTCATACTGGAAGCACAGCCTCATGACCAGTCTCACGGTCACGCAGATCTCCTACACGGATTGGGCCCAGGGAGGCGAGAATGCTCTGTCCTGGACCGGCCGGCTCGAAGGAACATCCGCGTACGATCAGGGCCCGTATCTCTGGTCAAGCAGCTACAAGTTCGCCTACGGGACCACAAAGCTCGGCACGCAGAGCATGAGGAAGACGGATGACAACATCGATCTTTCTTCTTCGCTGACGTACCGCGTCGGCACATACATCAATCCGTACGTATCCGTTGCCCTGAAGACGCAGTTTGCCAAAGGGTACACGTACGACCCGACCGGCGTGGGCACGGAGATCTCCAACTTCTTTGATCCTGCGTTCCTGACGCAAAGCGCCGGCCTCGGCTACCAGCCGGTGCCGGAAGTCAAGGTACGACTCGGCGCCGCGGTGCGCGAGATCATCACGAACCAGTTCCGCCGATATGCAGACGGTGAGGCAACGAAGGTCGAGGGCGGTATGGAATCGGTCATCGAAGTCGATACGCGCGTGGTTGACAACATCGCCTTCCATTCCAAACTCAATCTGTTCTCGGCGTTCAAGACGTTCGATCAGGTCATCGTGCACAGCGACAACACGCTGGCGGCACAGATCAACAAGTATCTGTCGACCACTTTGAGCGTGCAGATCATCCAGGAGCGGCCGATCTCGCCGCGGACGCAGATCAAACAGATGATCGCGTTGATGGCCAGCTACGTACTCATTTGAGTGCGCCGCGTCACGCTGTTGATGTGACGGATGAGGCACCGTTGCGTGTTTCGACGGAGAGGGTGACCCGCGGGCCGTTGCCTCCGCGGGCATCATCCCCTATATTGACAGGGCATGTTCACTTCCGAATTCCTTATGAATCCGTACGAATTCTATTCACCACGGTATCCCGCAGGAGAACCCATGCGTCCGTTTGCCGGTCTCGCGCTTTCGCTTCTCGGTCTCGCACTCACTCCCCGTATCGACGTACTTGCCCAGGAGCGCGACCGAAGCCGCATCCCTGAAGAGTACAAGTGGAATCTGGCAGATGTGTATCCGTCGGAAGCGGCCTGGCGGACGGCAAAGGAGGCGCTCGTCGCGAAGATCCCGGACGTGGACCCGTATCGCGGCACGCTGGCCTCCTCCGCGGATCAGCTCCGGGCCTGTCTGGACCTCACCACGGAGATGGGTAAGGAGTTCGCCCGTCTGTACAGCTACGCGAGCATGACGCTGGACCAGGACACCCGGGTCTCCACGGCGCTCGGCATGCAACAGGAGATGAGCAAGCTCGGCGCGGACCTGGGAGCCCGCACATCCTTCATCGAGCCGGAGATCCTCAAGGCGGATTCCGCGCGTATCTTCGGATTCGTGAACGCCGACAAGCGGCTGGAAGTCTACCGGCATTACCTCGACGATATTCTCCGACGCCGGGCACATACGGGGACCGAGGGCGAGGAGAAGATCATCGCGGACGCGAGTCTGATGGCTGATGCGCCGGAGAACATCCACAGCATCTTTGCGAACGCCGAGTTCCCGTATCCCGAGGTGACCCTCAGCGACGGCAAGACGGTGCGGCTCGATCAGGCAGGCTACAGCCTCTATCGGGCTGTTCCCAATCGGGCCGACCGGGAAAAAGTATTCGCGGCATTCTTCGACGCGCTCAATCAGTACCGCCGGACGTACGGCACCCAATTGAACGCCGAAGTGAAGAAGAACCTCTTCTACACCCGCGCCCGGAACTACGACACGCCCCTCCACGCGGCGCTGGATGCGAACAACATTCCCGTTCAGGTCTATCACAGTCTCATTGAAAACGTCGACCGGAACCTCTCGACCTTCCACCGGTACCTGGACCTCCGTCGCCGCATCCTGGGCGTCGACACGCTTCACTACTACGATCTCTACGCCCCGCTGCTCAAGGAGGCCGATCTCTCCTACACGTTCGACGAAGCCAAGCAGCAGGTGCTCGGGGCGGTCCAGCCGCTGGGCGCCGACTATGTGCGAACCGTGGAAGAGGCATTTACCCACCGGTGGATCGACGTTTATCCGACGGAAGGGAAGCGCTCCGGCGCCTACTCGAATGGCTCCGCCTACGACGTGCATCCGTACATCCTTCTTAATTACAACGGAAAGTTCGACGATGTGAGCACGCTGGCGCACGAGCTGGGCCACACGATGCACAGCTACTACTCCAACAAGAACCAGCCGTATGCCACCTCGCAATACGCCATCTTCGTCGCGGAAGTCGCATCGACTTTCAACGAGGCGCTGCTGATGGATTATGTCCTCAAGAACATCCACGACGACAACATCCGGCTGTCACTGCTCGGCAACTACCTGGAAAACATCAAGGGAACGGTGTTCCGACAGACCCAGTTCGCGGAGTTTGAACTCCGGATCCACGAAAAGGCCCAGCAGGGCGAGGCCCTGACCGGAGACGTTCTGAACGATCTCTATATGCAGATCACGAAGAAGTACTACGGCCACGACCGGCACGTGTGCATTGTGGACGATGAGATCAAGTCGGAATGGATGTTCATTCCCCATTTCTACTACGACTTCTACGTGTATCAGTACGCCACCGCCTTCACCGCGTCCGCTGCATTGTCCGAGCGCGTCCTCGCGGGTGACGAACAGACCCGCAGCCGCTATATGACCTTCCTCTCATCCGGAGGTTCGGACTATCCCATCGCGTTGCTGAAAGACGCCGGCGTCGACATGACCACCTCCGCCCCCTTCGAGCTGACGATGAAGAAGATGAACCGCGTGATGGATGAGATCGAGAAGATCCTCGACCGGACGAAAAAGTAGCCGCGTGAACGGACAAGGGCGCCCACAGCGGAGATTGCATCGCGCGTACGAATCGTGGCAGCAGTGATCATCCCATATGCCGGCTGGCAAAAATGCCTTCGGCTCAGCAATCCAGCCATCGACCTGGTCATCACGACGGAAGTCGGTCCTCGCATTATCCGATTCGGATTGACCGGCGGACCGAACGAGTTCGCCGAATACCCCGACCAAGTCGGCACGAGCGGGGATGCGGCGTATCATTCGTACGGCGGTCACCGTCTCTGGGTCGCGCCGGAAGAGAACGGCCGCACGAACCATCCCGATAATCTTCCGGTCGGATGGAAAATTGAGGAGGATGGCGAGATGGTGCTTCTCGCCCCGGTCGAAAAAGGAACGCAATTGCAGAAGCAACTGCGTGTGCAACTCGATCCAGTGAAGCCTCACGTTACCGTCATCCACCGGATCACCAATCGCGGGAAGGCGGATGCGGTGCTGGCCCCTTGGGCGGTCACCGTTATGGCCCCGGGCGGACGGGCGATCATCCCGCAGGAGCCGTTCGTCGCGCACAGCAAACGTGTGCTGCCGGTGCGGCCGGTGGTGCTGTGGGGGTACACGCGGATGAAGGATCTGCGGTGGACGTGGGGAGACCGCTTCATTCAGCTCCGGCAGGATGCCGCCGGAGACGGTCCGCAAAAGATGGGGGCGCTGGTCACCGCGGGGTGGGCAGCGTACGCGAACGGCGACCGGATCTTCCTGAAGCGATTCGACTGCACGCCCGGTGCGTCGTACCCTGATTTCGGCTGCAACCTGGAGATCTTCACCAATCACCGCATGCTGGAAGTCGAGAGTCTCGGACCCGTGACGACGCTTTCGCCCGGCAAATCCGTGACCCATCGGGAAGATTGGTACCTCTTCTCCGGGATCCAATTGGGCGGCTCGGAAGACGCTCTTGCGAGTGCGCTGGCGACGATCCTCAGCCGGATTTCCTGAATACTACTCTCCCCCCTTCTCGTCCCACGCCCGATCCCAGCATGTGTCCCGGCGTCCGCTTCGGCCGACGGAAATGCATCAGGAAAGGATTTCCGGAAACTGCCCCCCCCGGACGGTGCGAGGCACCTTAGGTGCGTGGCACGTTCAGGTGCTGAATATGCTGCAAACGCAGCGTTTCTCCGATTCGCTGCCCGGACCGCCATTCACCGATCCCGTTCCACGGTTCGCCGAACAAGCCGCAACTCCGGCGAATTTCCTCGGTATGTTGGAGGTGGACATCATCACTGACGGAGGACGCATGGATCGAGAACGTCGTCGCCTCTACTGGCACCTGGGTGTCGGTATCTTCCTGGTTGTCATCGGCACCCTGATGCTGCTTGACCGCTTCAATATCATCTATGTCGGATCGGTCTGGCATTTCTGGCCGGTGATCCTGCTCGCGGTCGGGTTGGCCCGCCTGGCAGACGCGCAGGAACGGCACGAGTACCGAAGCGCTTTCTTCTGGCTCTTCTTCGGCAGCTGGTTCCTCGCGAGCGAGCTGCACCTGTTCGGGCTTTCTTACCACAATTCATGGCCGCTGCTGCTCATCGGCTGGGGCGTCAGCATTCTGATGCGCACCGGTCCGGAGAAACAGCATCATTCCGAGGAGACTGCCCATGGAAACTAACGCGCGCTGGCACCTGCCCCGCCTGATCATCGGCTTCGGCATCGTTCTGATCGGTCTTCTGTTCCTGCTCAACAACCTCGACATCGTTGACGCGCATCAGTACCTCCGGTTCTGGCCGGCCATCCTGATGCTTCTGGGCGTCGCCTACCTGATCCGGCCTGGCTCAGCCGGAGCGCGGGTGTGGGGAGCCGTCCTGCTCTTCGCCGGAACGGGCCTGCTTCTCGACCATATGGAGTACATTCATTTTCGTCTGTGGGATTTCTGGCCGGTCATTCTCGTCATTGCCGGCGGCAGCATCGTCCTGCAGGCTTACCGGTACCGGAACCGGCCATCGGCCGCTGCGGAAGCGTCGGATGATTCCACGATCACTGGTACCGCCGTGATGTCGGGCTTCAAGCGCGCGTCAAACGCCCAGGATTTCCGGGGCGGGCAACTCACCGCCGTCATGGGCGGCATCGAGCTGGATCTGCGGCGCGCATCAATGAAGTCCGGCGAGGCCGTCATCGACATCTTCACGATGTGGGGCGGCATCGAAATGCGCATCCCGGAAGACTGGACCCTGGTCAACCGGATGACGCCGTTCATGGGAGGAGTGGAGGACGCCACCGTACCGCCGTCCACCGCCACGGGCAAACGCCTGGTACTCACCGGCACAGCCATCATGGGCGGTGTCGAAGTCAGGAACTGACGGATGCATCCCCTTCTGACCGGCCGCGGGACCATCGCGCTTTACGTCGCGGCCTGGCTCGTGATCGCGGCTCTGATCGCCGCGCTCCTGATCATCCCCGGGACGTTCGGGTGGAGCGCGGCAGCGATGCTCGTCCTGCCGATGGCCATCGTGTATGCGTTCATGTGCCTCTCATCGTACTACCTCTGCCGCGCATTTCCGCTCCTGAGCACGAACGTGCTCAAGGTTTTCATCGTCTTGCTGGTTGCCGCCGTGGCCACCAGCGCGGTCTGGGTGCTCGCCGGCAGCGCATGGGCAATGGCGCTCGGTTCGCTGTTCAACGATGCACAGTTCTGGGAACGTTATCGGCTTCAGTATCCTCTCCTCTTTGGAATCGGTGTCGTCCTCTCCCTGCTCGTTGCCGCCGTGCACTACGTCATCATCGCATTCGAGCAGGCTCGTGCCGCCGAACGGCGCGCGTACGAACTTCGACTGCTTGCGCAGGGTGCTGAACTCAAGCTCCTTCGCGCTCAGATCGACCCCCATTTCCTCTTCAACAGCCTCAATTCCGTCGCGGCGCTGATCTCGTCCGATCCGGACGGAGCGCGAACCATGAGTGTTCGACTCGCCGGCTTCCTGCGCGAAAGTCTCCGCCTCGGGGCACAGGAATTCATCGCCGTCCGCGAGGAACTCGCCCTCGCGCGTGATTTTCTGCGAATCGAACAGGTCCGCTTCGGCAAGCGATTGCAGGTGGAAGAGTCCGTCACGCCCGACGCTGAGACGGTCATCATTCCTTCCCTGCTCCTTCAGCCCCTGGTGGAGAATGCGGTCACGCACGGCATCGCTCATCTTGTCGACGGCGGAACGATCCGCATCGCGGCCCGTCGCACCGCCGCCCGTCTGATCGTCGAGGTCTGGAATCCCTGCGATGCCGATCGCCCCCGAAGCAAAGGGCCCGGCATCGGCCTTCAGAACGTCCGCTACCGGCTCTCCACGCTTTATGGCAGCGACGGATCTCTGGAGGTTGAGGAAACGAATCGCTATTTTCGGGTGATCGTGAGTCTTCCCTCAACCGCCGAACGCTGAATGCCTTCCGACCGCCGATCCGCTCCGTTGCGCGCCGTCATCGTGGATGACGAGACTCCGGCCCGGCAGCTCCTTCGCGAGTATCTTGGCGACTTTCCCGGCATCGATCTGGTGGGAGAATGCGCGAACGGATTCGAGGCGGTGAAGCTCCTCCCTGAACTGAAGCCGGACCTGCTCTTTCTCGACATTCAGATGCCGAAGCTCACCGGCTTCGAAGTGCTGGAACTGATCGAGCCGCCGCCGGCGGTCATCTTCGCCACCGCGTACGACCAGTTCGCGCTCAAGGCCTTCGAGATCCACGCCGTGGACTATCTGCTGAAGCCGTTCAGCAAGGAGCGTCTCGCGGAAGCGGTGGATCGGGCCCGCGAACGCCTCCATCATCACCGAAAGTTGCCTGTCGCCTCCCTCGCCACGGAGGCGCGCGGCACGGGGACACCGCTCGAGAGAGTGCTGATCAAGGAGGGCTCCCGGGTCCACGTTATTCCGGTCGATCGGATCGACTACATCGAGGCGGAAGACGACTACGTGTCCATCCATGCCGACGGCAAGAAGCATCTGAAGCAGCAGCGTCTGACGGAGCTGGAAGGCCTGCTCGATTCGCAGCGCTTTGTCCGCGTTCATCGCTCGTTTATCATCAACATCGACCGGATCGCGCGGATCGAGCTGTACGCAAAGGACAGCCGTGTGGCAATCCTGAAGGACGGCAGACAGCTCCAGATCAGCCGTTCCGGATACGAGAAGTTGAAAGATCGTCTCTGAGTTGGACACACACAAATCGCCGATGGGAGGACAGATCATGAAATCTCTCACGGAATGGATCGGAGCCGCGTTGCTGATGCCGGCCATGAGCGTTCCCCTGGCAGCCCAGCAGCCGCACGAAGCGATGGCACTGATGCGAGAGGACAGCCTGTTTGACGCAGCGACTGCCGCGCACGGAATCGAAGGATGGGTGGCCTCATTCGCGCCGAACGGTTCCATGCTCTCCGACACCACGGCGCCGACCACCGGCACGGCGGCCATCCGCGATGCAATGGCGGGATTCTTCGCCGACTCCAGCGCATCCCTGCGGTGGAAGCCGACGTCAGGCGGCATGCTCCTTGCCGGGAAGGTCGGCTATACGATCGGCACCTATGAGCGGCGTCGCCGGAATTCCGCCGGTGTACTGATGCGGGCCACCGGCCGCTACACAACTGTCTGGATGAAGCAGCCCGACCACTCCTGGAAGATCATCCTCGACACCGGCGCGGCGGATGGACCGCCCGAAGAAGTGAGGTAGGCTCAGCGATGGACACACATCACCAGCACGCCGGAGACATGGATCCGGAAGAATTCCGACGACTGGGCAAACAGGTCGTCGATTGGATCGCCGACTATCTGAACGACGCCTCGAAGTATCCGGTGCTCTCGCGGGTCAAACCGGGCGATATCCGCGCCCAGCTTCCCGCCGTTCCGCCGACGCAGGCAGAGCCGATGCAGAACGTCCTCACGGACTTTGAGCGCGTGGTTCTGCCCGGGATCACGCACTGGAATCACCCCGGCTTCTTCGCCTACTTCGCGATCACCGGCTCCGCGCCCGGCATTCTGGGCGAGATGCTGGCATCGGCGCTGAACGTGAACGGGATGCTCTGGCGCACGTCCCCGGCGGTCACCGAACTGGAAGAAGTAGTGCTCGACTGGCTCCGCCAGATGCTCGGTCTGCCCGGCTCGTTCAAAGGCGTCATCACCGACACCGCCTCGGTCTCATCGCTGGTTGCGCTCGCCGCGGCACGCGAGTCCATCCAACGGACCATCCGTGAGGAGGGACTCGCCGGACGTACGGATCTGCCGCGTCTCCGGATGTACTGCTCCGATCAGACTCACTCGTCCATCGAGAAGGCAGCGATCGTGCTGGGAATCGGACAGCAAGGCGTGCGGAAGATCCCGAGCGATCATGCGTTTCGTATGCGGGCCGACCTGCTCGAGAGTGCAATTCGTGAGGATCGGAAGAACGGCTGGCTTCCGTTCTGTGTGACAGCCACGGTCGGCACGACCTCAACCACCAGCATCGATCCGGTACGGGCCATCGCGGAGATCTGCCGGCGCGAGGCATTATGGCTTCACGTCGACGGCGCATACGGCGGCGTCGCCGGGATCGTGCCCGAGCTGCGGTCGGCTCTTGACGGCTGCGAACTCGCAGATTCATTCGTCGTCAATCCGCACAAGTGGCTGTTCACGCCCATCGACTGCAGCTGCCTCTACACCCGTCATGTCGATGTTCTGACCCAGGCGTTCAGTCTCGTCCCGGAGTATCTTCGCACCGCCGAACAGGGCGTGACGAACTACATGGACTGGGGTGTTCAACTCGGGCGGCGCTTCCGATCGCTGAAGCTGTGGTTCGTCATCCGGTCGTTCGGGGTGGAGGGACTCGCGGAGCGGATCCGAAACCACTGTCGCCTTGCCGCCGATCTCGCAGCACGTGTCGACCGGGAACCGGGCTTTGAACGGCTCGCCCCTGTGCCCTTCAGCGTGGTCTGCTTCCGCTGTCATCCGGCCGGCATAGACGATGAGGCCGCGCTGGAGACGCTGAACACCCGCATCCTGAACGCCGTGAACGAGTCCGGCGACGTGTTCCTCTCCCACACCAAACTGAACGGGCGCTATGCGATCCGGATCGCCATCGGCAATCTGCGCTCGCGGCAGGAACATATCGACCGCGCGTGGGACCTGATCCGACATCACGCCCGCGCGCTGGAGCCTCATTGATCGCACCACGATCCGAAGTCACTGATGAAGATTGATCCCGCAATTCAAGTCTGTGCTTCGTGCCGCCGGCCGGCGGCCGATGTGCCGCTGATCCCTCTGGCGTACCAGTCGGCCTCCTACTGGATCTGCCCCCAATGTCTTCCAGTGCTGATCCACGCGCCGCAGAAACTCGTCGGGAAGCTGCCGAACGCCGAGCGGCTGGGGTCGGTGCCGAAGGACGGCTACGCGCACCACTGATGGCGCGGCCGCACCGTATTGCGGCTGAAGACTCCATCCGATAGATTGTGTCATTCGGAACGCTGTCCTGATGCCCGAACCCTGATCGGCACGGCCGGTGCGGTGCCGGCGGCATTCCCCTGGAAAGGTGTTCTCATGAAACTCGTGCTTCTCGCGCCCATGCTCCTTCCCTTCCTGACCATCGCCTGCGCGCCCAACGACACGGAAGACCGTGTCCGCGCATTCATCGCGCATCATCAGTCTGTCGTGGAGCCGAAGCTCCGCGCCATGAATCTGGCGTCATGGAACGCCAGTGCGACCGGCGAGAAGCGGTACTATGACGAGCAGGCGGCGCTGGAAATGGATGTGCGACGGATCTACGCAAGCAAGGATGAATTTACGCAACTCGCCCGCTGGAAGGCTTCCGGCTCGGTGCAGGATTCGCTCCTGATGCGGCAGCTGACCATACTGTACAACTCGTATCTCGCGAGCCAGATGGACACGGCTCTGATGCAGCGGATCGTGGACCAGAGCGCCGCAATCGCCGAGCGGTTCAATACGTTCCGACCCGTACTGCACGGCCGCGAAGTCAGTGACAATGAGATCGACGATGTGCTCCGCACGGAACGCGATCCGGCGAAGCGCCGCGCCGCCTGGGAAGCCAGCAAGGAGGTCGGCGCCGCTGTGGCACCGATGATCGTCGAGCTGGTGAAGCTGCGGAACAAAGCCGCGCGGGGGTTGGGATTCGACAACTACTATGTGATGTCGCTGACCGTCGCCGAGCAGGACGAGCGCGACATCATGGCCCTGTTCGACGAGTTGGACTCCCTGACGGAGGAGCCATATCGGATGGTGAAAGCCGGCATCGACGCCCAGCTGGCGCGCCGTTATGGCATCACACCGGCGGCTATGCGTCCGTGGCACTATCAGGACCGCTTCTTTCAGGAAGCGCCTCAAGTCGGCGTTGTCACTGTGGACGCTTACTTCCGCGGCCGGAAGGTGGACCAGCTGGCGCGCAGCTTCTACGGGGGCATCGGGCTTCCCGTCGATGACATCCTGAAGAACAGCGACCTGGAAGGACGCCGCGGCAAGTACCAGCACGCCTTTGAGACCGACATCGATCGCAACGGCGATATCCGTGTAATGCTGAGCATTCAGGACAATCAGTACTGGATGGGGGCGATGCTCCATGAGCTGGGACACGGCGTCTTCTCGAAGTACATCCGGCGTGATCTCCCCTTCTTCCTCCGCACCGAATCGCACGCATTCGTCACCGAGGCAATCGCGGAACTGATGGAGCGCCAGGCGGACAACGCCGATTGGCTGGCGGAGACCGTCAACCTGCGGGGCGCGGAGAAAGAGCGGGTGCGTACCGTCAGTGAAGAGAATCTGCGGCTCCGGCAGCTCATCTTCAGCCGCTGGTCACAGGTCATGGTCCGGTTCGAACGCACACTCTACAAGAATCCCGACCAGGACCTGAATACGCTCTGGTGGGATCTGGTGGAAAAGTACCAGCTCGTCCATCGTCCGGAGCAACGGAATGCGCCCGACTGGGCCGCCAAGATCCATCTCGCGCAGGTGCCCGTTTACTATCACAACTATCAGCTCGGCGAACTGGCGGCCTCGCAGATCAATCATGTCCTGGCAAGCGATGTTTTACGAACGACGAGCATTCACCCGTCGTACGCGCGTCATCCCGAGGTCGGCGCGTACCTGAAGGACCGGCTGTTCGCGCCCGGCGCCAGCCTTCGCTGGGATGAACTGATGCGTGAGGCCACCGGCGAGCCGTTGACGGCAAAGTACTTCGCCCTGGAGTTCGTCGGCCGCTGATCCCCGCGAGCGCCCTGTGGAACAGCCGGAAGCATTCGAAGCGCGCCAGCAAATTCTCACCGGGCTTCACGCCGGTGAATCGCTCCTCTGGAGCGGTCAACCGCCGACCGGGCTGCTCTTCCGACCCGGTGACTTCTTCATGGTCCCGTTCAGCCTCTTCTGGGGCGGCTTCGCATTCTTCTGGGAATACATGGCCATTCGTGGCGGCGCTCCGCTCGTCTTCTGCCTCTTCGGCCTGCCGTTCGTACTCATCGGCTTGTATCTCATCATCGGTCGATTCTTCATCGACGCACGGATGCGTGACACCACGATCTACGCGATCACCAGCGAGCGCATCCTGGTGGAGACCGGACTGTTCAGCCGCCGAACGATCTCCGTCAGGCTCCGGGACGTTGGTCCGGTCACGCTGACCGAGCGTGCCGACGGTCGTGGGACGATCTCGTTCGCATCCGGCGTGCCGCTCTCCGGGCGACGTTCCGCGGCAGCCGGGATTACGTTCGAGCTCATCGAGCAGGCACGAAACGTTCACCAGATCTTTGAATCCGCACAGTCCCGTCATCGCGCAATATCCTGAGACTTCCTATGACACCCAATACACCGGCGTCTGACCGGAACCCCGTTCTTCTTTCCGCCATGCACTGGAAAGAAGTGAAAGACCGGGAATTCGATCTGGTTGTGCTCCCGTGGGGCGCGACGGAACCACACAACCTGCATTTGCCCTTCGGCACCGACATTATCGAGTCCGAGGTGATCGCCGAACGGTCGGCGCGCTATGCCGCCGATCGCGGAACGCGCATCGCCGTTCTCCCGACCATTCCGTACGGTGTCAACACCGGTCAGATGGACCTCCGGCTGACGATCTCCGTGAATCCCAGCACGCAGCTTTCAATCCTCCGCGACATCGTCGAGTCACTGTCCGGTCAGGGGATCCGGCGGTTGGTGATCCTGAACAGTCACGGCGGAAATGATTTTCGGCCGGCGATCCGCGAGCTGAAGCCGCGCTTTCCCCGGATGTTTCTCGGCCTCATCAACTGGTACCAAATGCTGGATCAGCGGCGGTACTTCACCGCGCGGGACGATCACGCCGGAGAGATGGAAACGAGCATTTTGCTCGCGGTGGCACCGTCGCTCGTCCTTCCGCTGAACGAAGCCGGGGAAGGGACGGAGCGGCCCTTCCGCCTGAAGGCCCTGCGGGAGCGCTGGCTCTGGACGCCGCGTGCCTGGTCCCGGGCAACGGAGGACACGGGCGTCGGGAATCCGAAGAACGCGCGGGCAGAGAACGGCGAGCGATTTCTCGCCGATCTCACCGCCGCGATCGGTGACGCGTTCGTCGAGCTCGCCGCCGCCGATCCCGAAGAACTCTACGAGTGAACATCCATGACCGGACTCGGCAATATCCTGTGGTTTATCCTGGGCGGAGGCGTTCTGATTTCCGCGATCTATCTCATCGGCGGGCTGCTGCTGTGCTGCACGATCGTGGGCATCCCGTTCGGCATTCAGTGCATCAAGCTCGCCGCCCTGGGGGTGGCTCCGTTCGGCGCGGAGATCGTTTCGGCGGAGCGCGGGAGCGGCTGCCTGTCGGTGGCCATGAATCTGCTCTGGATCCTCGTCGGCGGCTTCTGGCTGACGATCGTGCATCTCGTGTTCGGATTGTTGTGTGCAATCACGATCATCGGCATTCCGTTCGCGCGTCAGCACGTGAAACTCGCCTCGCTGGCTCTCGCCCCGTTTGGGCGGAAAATTCAGTATCTTTGAGTAATCGATATTCCTCCACGCACATTTGAGTACGATATCCGGAGTCTGCATGGCAACGAAGACCATCCTCGTGACCGGCGCCAACGGCGAGATCGGCCACGGCCTGATCGAGCACCTCGCGGAACAGGGAGGCGTCCATATCATCGCCATGGACCTCGTTCCCATCGACAAGTCGGTCCGCACCCGTTGTCACCGCACCGTCACCGGCGACATCCTTGACACATCGCTCCTGGAGAGTCTCTCCACCGAACACGACTTCGACACTATCTTTCATCTGGCGGCTCTTCTCTCCACGCGCGCTGAGCGGCAGCCCACGCTGGCCCATCGCGTGAATGTGGACGGGACGCTGAACCTGCTGGAGATCGCCGTGACCCAGTCCCGATTGCAGGGACGCGAGATCAAGTTCATCTATCCCAGCTCCATCGCGGTCTACGGCCTTCCGACGCTCGCCGCCAAGCATGCGGCCGGTCGCGTGCAGGAGGACCGGCATCTCGAGCCGCGTACCATGTACGGCATCAACAAGCTGTACACGGAGCAGCTCGGCCGGTACTACGCCAATTTCTACCGACAGCTTGACGCAGAGATATCAAAGGGGTTTGTGGATTTTCGCGGTGTCCGCTTCCCGGGACTGATCTCGGCGACGACGCTGCCGACCGGCGGAACCAGCGATTTCGCGCCGGAGATGCTTCACGCGGCGGCACAGAACAAACCGTACGCGTGCTTCGCCCGGGAGGATGCGCGCATCCCCTTCATGGCAATGCCGGACGGAATCACCGCCCTGCTGAGACTGCGCGAAGCACCGCGGGCCCGTCTGACCCGTCACGTTTACAACGTCGGCGCATTCAATCCCTCGGCGGGCGAGATCCTGAACCTCATCCGAAGATCCTTCCCCGCCGCCAATGTCCGGTTCGAGCCCGATACCAAGCGCCAGGCCATTATCGACAGCTGGCCGGAGGATGTGGACGATTCGGCGGCCCGGACAGATTGGGGCTGGTCGCCTGCCTACGACCAGGAACGGGCGTTTGCGGAATACCTCGTTCCGGCCGTGCGCGAACGCTATCACCGGTAGGGAGTGGCATTTCAGTCATCCGTTGATTTAATTGATTCATGCTGAAACTCGAAGCCCTCGCTGTGCGGGGGCTTCCGTGTGTCTCGCGGTGTGCTGTGCGAAATACCTGAATACTGAAGAAAGGAAGCATCCATGCGTATCGGAATTCTTACCGGGGGCGGCGACGTTCCCGGCCTGAACTCCTGCATCAAGGCCGCCTCGATGCGGGCGATCGATGAAGGACACGAAATGGTAGGCATCCGCCGGGGTTGGGCGGGCCTGCTGCACTATAACCCGGACGATCCGTCCACGCACGAAGACCTCATCACCCCCCTGACCAAGAAGACCGTGCGAACGATTGATCGCACCGGCGGCACGTTCCTGCACACGTCCCGGACGAACCCCGGTCGCGTCCGTCCCAAGGACATGCCGGATTTCCTCAAGGGGAAGTTCGAGCACCCCAATGGAACGGACCCCGCAGATTGCACGCCGCATGTGCTCCGCGTGCTGGACCAGCTGAAACTGGACGGCGTCCTGACCATCGGCGGCGACGATACGCTCAGTTACGCGGTGCGCCTGCACAAGGAAAACTTTCCGGTCGTCTGCATTCCGAAGACGATGGATAACGACGTGCATGGCACCGACTACTGTATCGGATTCTCGACTGCGGTCACGCGGAGCGTTGACTTCATCCACTCGCTGCGGACGCCGACCGGATCCCACGAGCGCATCGCCGTGGTGGAGCTGTTCGGCCGGTACTCCGGTGAAACGTCCCTTATCTCCGCATACCTGGCGGGCGTCGATCGCGCCATCATCTCCGAAGTCGATTTCGACGTTGACAAGCTCGTGCGCCTCATCGTCGAGGATCGAAAGAGCAATCCGAGCCAGTACGCAATCCTGACCGTGTCCGAGGGCGCGAAACCGCTGGGCGGCGATATGTTCCTGACCGGCGAGGCCGACGCGTACGGACATAAGAAGCTCGGCGGGATCGGTGAGTACATCAGCCACGAGATCGAGAAGCGATCCGGCGTGGGGACGGTCTTCCAGCAATTGGGCTATCTGATGCGCAGCGGTGCCCCGGATGCACTGGACCGCATGGTGTCGACGACCTACGGCTATCTCGCAATGGATCTGATGCTCCAGAAGCGCTCCGGCCGGATGGTGGCGCTGCGCGACGGCAAGTACACCACCGTCTCCGCCAACACCATCACGGAAGGAAAGAAGCGGGTGGACGTGGACGAGCTGTACGACTTGGAGCTCTACCGGCCGAAGGTCTCCCATCTGCTCGGCAAGCCGATGTTCCTGTACTAGCCGGCTGCGCCGTACGAATCATGACTCCCCTCTCCGGAGGGGAGTCGCTGTTTTCGGAGGTTCCCATCGGCACGAAGCTCTGTCCTAAGATCATCCTCGAAGGCACGCGGCTCACGCGCAAGACGGAGCTGGCCTTCCTCCTTAACGAACATCCCCGCATCGTCGGTCCCCGCAAGTACCGTTACCATTCGCCGCTCATCTCCGCCGAATGGTGCGCGTTCACGAACTTCCCCTGGGGCCGCGGTCCCATCAACTACAATCCCGAAGAAGAAGCGCAGGCGATGGAGACCTACGCCACCTGGATGCAGCTATTCGAGCTCCAGCGCTACTATTCGTGGATCATCGACCGGTTTCATCTTTCGACGCGCGCGTTCCAGTTGCAGCACCGCGGGCATGATGTGGAATTCGGTTGGCTGGAGGAGCGGCTCCTGGCGGTGGGATTCCACCTGGTCTTTCTGCACCGATCGCCGGACAGCTTTGAGCGCGCCCGTGCGCAGCGCCTTCCCGTGTCCGGAAAACCGTCGCAGTACGACGATCTCTCCGTATTCGTGCGCGAGCAGGAAGTGATGCGCCGGCTCGCCCGGGAGTCCCGCCTGCCGCTGCTCGAGATCGACATCTCGAACGACGATCTGGCCGGCGCTGCCGGTCGGATCGCCGACTGGATGGAACAGACCGGGGGGCTGTGGGCGAAGTAGCCCGTCGGTCGCATCCGGCGGCGTCCCTCCGGTTGCATCAGTCCGGTTCATTCCGCACATTGTGCCGAACTGCAGGAGGAACCCGATGAAAAGGACCTGGAAGACCGTGGGACTGGGAACACTCGCCGCGCTGATCGTGATCCAGTTTGTCCGTCCGGGACGCACCAATCCCCCCTTCGATTCTGCGCTTTCGCTCGATTCGTCCGGCACCGTGCCGCCGGCGGTGCTGGCCAAACTGCGGGCATCCTGCTACGATTGCCATTCGAACGAGACACGCTGGCCGTGGTACAGCGCCATCACGCCGGTAAATTTTCTGATCGCGAGCGACGTCAACGGCGGCCGCCGGCATATGAATTTCTCCGAATGGCGACTCATGAAGCCGGAACGCATGCAGTCCCGTCTCGGCAACATCTCTGACGAAGTCTCGAGCCGCGAAATGCCGCTGCCGATCTATCTTCTCATGCACCGCGACGCACACCTCAGCGATGCGGATGTCAAACTCATCAGCGACTGGGCGGACGCGCGACAGGACAGCATGGCGGTACTCACGGGAGCGGGAGGAAACTGATCTCCGCAGCGACTCTCCCGGCTGAAACGGCAACGCCATCCCTCGGGATGGCGTTGGTGTGTACGCTTGGCCGGACGGAAGTGCCCTACTCGACCTGTGGCGGCTCCCACCCGTCGCGGCTCCATGACTCCAGCTCGACAACCACGCTGCCGATCAGCACTTTCATTTCCGCCCGGATGGGCACCGCTGCACGGTCGTCGCTGAACCAGCCCCGGTAATCCCCCGTCAGACCGAAGATGCCTTTCACATCGAGGCGGCCGGTCAGTTCGACCGTGCGGATCGGTCGGGGACAGGCATCGACTGAAACGTCCTCGCGGTTGCGGGCGGCGGTGCCGATCGTCATGCCGACGCGGCCGTAAGACACCGTCGGCACGGTAAACGCCTGCGGCACCTGCACAATCCGACGGGCGAAGAACACCAGCGAGATCCCGTCCTGCACATCACCCGAGGGAAGCGGAAGGGTGTCGCACTGCCGGATCGATCCCCGGGGACCGGACGGAAACGCGCACTCAAACTCTTCCATCCGCACTGCCCGCCGGTCCTGTTCGTACTCGTACTCCGTCCCGACCCAGACATTGCCGTCCTGCTCATACGACCGGAACGAAAGAGTCTTGCCGAGCGAATCAAACTCAGTTTCCGCACGAAAATGCAGACGCACGAACGGAATCCCTGCTTTCGAATCGATGGCGGCCGTGACACGCCGTAGTCCTGTACTGTCCGGATTCGACGAGAGTTGTGTGACCAGGCGGATCCTGCCGATCGTCAATCCCGCCCAGGAAACACGGTACGTCAGCCGTTCTTCCACCACACCAGCGCTGTCAGGTGCGAGAGCGGGAAGTTCCGCCAGCGTCAACACCGCGAGGATGGAAACGAGGAACATGCGTCACCCGAAAAGCAGCGATTCAACGTACCGGCCGATGGCCGGCGAAGAGGTCAGACCCGGCGAATCGATACCCACGAGATTAACCAATCCCGTAAGACCTCGTGACCGTTCGTGCACGATGATGAAATCGCGAAGCGGTCCCCCTTTTTGCTGAAGCTTCGGCCGGACCCCGCTCATGTCGGGCACGATATCGCCGTCGCTGATCGTCGGCAGAATGCGCCGGATGGACGCCGAAAAGGCGGGGCGCTTGCCCTCGTCAACACGAAAGTCGGGAGACCGGTCGGGAAGGTATTCCACATCCGGACCGAATTTGAGACGACCGCCCAGGTCCAGCAGCGCGTGAACCCCGAGCCCTTCGTCTGTCGGCACCGGGTACACGAGCCGCGTGACGAGTCCGGCCTTGGACGGTACAATGGCAAAATACGAGCCTTTCACATAGTGCAGGCGGTAGCCCGCCTCATCCACATCGATGCCTGCCAGCGCCGCGATCGTATCCGATTCCAGTCCCGCCGCGTTGATGACGATCTCCGCTTCGAAAGCCGAGTGCGTGCCCTGCTCGTCGAGGTGCAGCCGGTATCCGCCGGAGACGCGCTCGATCCCCACGACCCGGCACCGCGTCTGGACCATGCCGCCCCGTTCCGCGATCGTACGGTGGAAATGATCCATGAGCGCGTGCACGCTGATGATCCCGGTCGTTGGAGAGAACAGCGATCCGAAAGTGTTGATGTTCGGCTCCAGGGCGAGCGTGGCGGTCCGGTCGAGGCGTTCGAGATGCACCCCGTTCCGCTCCGCATTCGCCGCGATCGCATCAAGTTTATCCGTGTCGTCCGGGACCGAGGCGCTGATGATTTTTGTCAGTTGGCGATGAGGGATATCATTCGCCTTGCAGATGGCATAGAGCTCTTCCCGTCCCTCCACACACAGGCGCGCCCGCAGGGAGCCCGGCGGATAGTAGATGCCCGCGTGGATGACTTCGCTGTTTCGGCTCGAAGTCTCCATGCCGTACTGCTCGTTCTTCTCCAGAACCACGAGCTGGGGATGATCCTCGGCAAGCCGTGCGCCGATGGCCAGGCCAACGACTCCCCCACCGATCACCGCAATCTCAAGATCAGCCATTCAAAGCTCCCGACAAAGAAATGCCCGCGTAAGATAGCACAACTTTGCAAGAAACTGCAACGATCCGCTTGAACGCCGGCTTCCCGTTGCGTATTTTTGAAAGAAGTACTCTGTACACCATTTCAACCGGGAGCAAGGAAACCATGGGAAAAGGCGATCGTCGCAGCAAGAAGGGCAAGATCTTCCGCGGAACGTTCGGCAAGAAGCGCCGTCCAAAAGTGCATCAGACCAAGGCGGTCCGACGGAAGTCCGCGCCGCAGAACCCGGCCTGAGGCGTCATCGGGCAACCGAACGCCCCCGGTCCGCATTGAGGAGTCCTCCGTGCGAGACTCATTACAGCACGATGTTCGTTTTCTGGTGCACCTTCTTCGGGAAGGATACGACCGGAAGGCATGGCACGGTCCGAACCTGAAGGGCGCACTGCGTGGGCTGACGGTTGAACAGGCATCCTGGCGTCCCGCCCCGGGACGCCACAATATCTGGGAGATCGCGGTGCACGCGGCGTACTGGAAGTATGCCGTGCGGCGTCGCATCACCGGCGAGAAACGCGGATCATTCCCGATCAAAGGGAGCAACTGGTTCAAGCGACCAATGGTCATCACGCGCGAATCGTGGCGGGAAGATCTGGCGCTGCTGGACAGCACCCACCGCTCTCTCCTCGACGTCGTGTCCCGCATCCACCCCGCGGTGCTCGACAGAAGACCGCGCAACAGCACCGTCACCACGCGGATGATAATCGCGGGCATCGCCGCCCACGACATCTATCACGCCGGGCAGATCCAGCTCCTCAAACGGCTCATGGAGCAGTGACCCCGCGTGCACGCCTACCACGCAACCACGGAGGGCATTCGCATCACCGTTCGTCCGATCTACCTGGACGGCCAGTCCGACGCCCTCGCGCACAAGTTCGTCTTCGCGTATTTCATCCGGATCGACAATCAGACGCAGCAGCAGGTGCAGCTCCTGCGGAGACATTGGTTCATTAACCACGGGGGCGGGAAGACGGAAGAAGTGGAGGGCGAGGGAGTTGTCGGCAAACAGCCGGTAATCACCCCGGACGGATCGCACGAGTACAACAGTTTCTGCATCCTCGAGACCATGGAAGGATCGATGCGGGGCACTTACCTGATGCAGCGCGCCGACGGATCGACGTTCGAGGTGGTCATTCCGCCCTTTCACCTGCGCGCCGCGGCAAATTGAGCGCCGCTACACAGACTCGTCGGTTCCCGCCAAAGATCATCATTCATCCGGAGCTTCTGATGCGCACCACCCTTGCCATGCTGAGTCTCTTTATCTCAACCGTCGCTGCTCAGGAACCCGCCTTCGTCCGGAACGTCGATCCGTACGTCGCCCGCGTCATGCAGACTTTTGAGGTGCCGGGCATTGCCCTGGCTATCGTCAAGGATGGAAGGGTGATTGTGGCGAAGGGCTATGGAGTGCGCACAGTCGGGCAGTCCGCACCGGTCGATGCGCGCACGATCTTCTGCATCGCGTCGAATACGAAGGCATTCACCGCCACGGCCATCGGTCTGCTGGTGGAGGAAGGAAAGCTCCAGTGGGACGCACCGGTCACGCGCTACCTGCCGTCGTTCGCTCTCTCCGATCCGTACGTCACGCATGAGATCACTCTCCGGGACCTGTTGGTGCATCGAAGCGGACTTGGGCTGGGCGCCGGAGATCTCCTCTGGTGGCCGGGAGCGACCTATACCAGAAAAGAGATCGTCCAGCGATTGCGTTTCATCCCGCTTGCCACGAGCTTCCGCAGCACGTACGCGTACGACAATGTGCTCTACCTGGTCGCCGGCGAAGTGATCGAGGCCGTCAGCGGAATGCCGTGGGAGGATTTCATCCGGACCCGCATCCTGGATCCCGTGGGCATGACGCACACCACGCTCGTGAATCAGTACCTTTCGACCGAGGACCGCGCCACGACGCACGCCAGCGTGGACGGGCACGTGCGGATCGTCAGTCCCGACACCGGCACGGCCATGAATCCGGCCGGCGGGATCTATGCCTGCGCCGAGGATATGGCGAAATGGATGATCACCCAACTGGATTCCGGTCAGACTCCCGCGGGCAAACGTCTCTTCTCACCCCGGACGACGAAGCAACTCTGGTCGATGGTCACCCCGATTCCGATCGGGAATCCGGCACCCGGCCTGGAAGCGGTGCAGCCCGATTTTGTGGGCTACGCGCTCGGGTTTTCTGTTCGCGACTACCGAGGCTACAAGATGGTCAGCCACACCGGCGGAATGCCGGGATTCGTCTCGCGTGTCACGATGATCCCCGAGCTTGGTCTCGGCATCACCGTACTCACGAACCAGGAGTCGGGCGCGGCATTCAATACGCTGACGAACGCGATTCTGGATGCGTACATGCCCGGGCCGCGCATTGACTGGCTGGCGGTCTCCACCGCACTGAATGCCCGCAGCGATTCACTGAACCGCGCAGCCGTCTCATCCGCCGCGGCAGCACGGGATTCCCTCTCCCATCCGTCGCTTCCGCTCGCGAAATACGCCGGCACGTACCGCGACGCCTGGTACGGCGACATCCGCATCGCGTACGCGGACGGAAGGCTGTCAATCGCCTTCAGCCGCACGCCCCTTCTGTCCGGCGAACTGCAGCACTGGCAATACGACACATTCATTGCCCGCTGGAAGGACCGCGAATTGCGCGCCGACGCGTACGTGACCTTCGCGCTGAATCCCGACGGCTCCGTCGATCGCATCCGCATGCAGGCCGCCTCGCCGGAGACAGATTTCAGTTTCGATTTCCAGGACCTGTTGCTGAAACCGGTCGCCGCACCATAGGCACTGCAGTGCGCTCTCCGGAGGAAGAGAAGAAGAAATGAGGGAACGGAACGTCGCCGTGCACATCGACACGGGAAGATCCCGCGAGAGAACGAGCGCCTGTCATTGCCAGTGAGAATCGCGAAAGAGACCTGGGGAGAAAACGCTGCTCCGCCGCCCGGGGGAGCAGCGGAGCCTTTACATCACTTCACGCGTTGTACTACTGCACCCCCACCGCCTGCACGAGGAACAAACTGATCTCCGGCACGTAGGTGATCAGCGCGAGCGCCGCCAACTCCAGGACAATGAACAGCAGCACTGAGCGCGTCACCTCCAGCATCGGCTTGCCGAAGCGCAAACTGGACAGGAACAGGTTCAGACCCACCGGCGGCGTCAGGTAGCCGATCTCCAGATTCGTCAGAAAGATGATGCCCAAATGCACCGGGTTCACGTGGAACGCCTGGGCGATGGGCAGGATCAGGGGCACCACCACGAAGCACGCCGAGAAGATGTCCATCATCATTCCGACGATGATGAGGAATCCGTTCAGGATCAGCAGGAATGTCACCTGATTGGAGACATGCGCCTGAACGAACTCGAACAGTCGCTGGGGCACCTGCGCATCAACGAGATAGTTGGTAAGACCCAGGGCAACGCCGAGGATCGCCAGGATCGCCCCGACCAGCAGCATGCTCTCGCGCATCACCCGCGGCACGTCCGTGAAGATCTTCAGGTCGCGGTGGATGAGCACTTCGATCACGAACACGTAGAACGCCGTCACCGCAGCTGCCTCGGTCGCCGTGATGATCCCGCCGTAGATCCCCCAGACGATGATCACGGGCAGCGGGATCTCCCACGCCGCTTCGCGCACCGCCTCCCGAATATTCTTCAGCTCAAACCGGATCCGCGGAACCCGTGCCGCGATTCCCACCCGGACGCTGTAGATCGCAAGGATAAGCACGAGCACCACGCCGGGCACAATGCCCGCCACGAACAGCTGGTCGATGCTGACACCGGACACCAGCCCGTACACGATGATCGGCAGACTCGGCGGGAACAGCAGCCCGATGCTTCCGGACGCTGTCACGAGACCGAGCGAGAACCGCTCCGGATACGACTCCTTCAGCAGCATCGGCAGCAACAATCCCCCCAGCGCCACAATCGTCACGCCGGACGCGCCGGTGAACGCCGTGAAGAATGCGCAGACGGCCAGCACCACGATCGCCAGCCCTCCCGGGACCCAGCCGAACAGCGCCTGCGCAAGCCGAACCAGCCGCTGCGGCGCCTTGCTCTCGGCCAGCACATAACCGGCGAAGGTGAACAGCGGAATGGCGATCAGCGGCGGTGAATCGGCGATGCGGTACAGCTCAATGATCACCGCCGAAGTATCGATCTGCGAGGAGGAGAACAGATACAGCGCCAGCGCCCCGATGATGGTAAACAGCGGGGCACCCATGATGGCCAGCACCACCACGCCGGCGACAACGAGCCAGAGACTCATGCGGGATCCGCCTTTCCCGCCATCTCCGTGCCCCGGAGGACGGCGCGAATCAGAAAGTGGATCGCCAGCAGCGCAAAGCCGACGGGAATGATGATCTCGGCATACAGCGACGGGATCTCGCCGAAGACCATGTGCTTGTCCTCGATCTCGAACCCGACGAACGTCAGCGCGGCACGGAACAGCAGGTACGAGATGACCGCCGCGAACAGATTGGTGATCATGTGCAGCGCAGACTGAACACGCTTCGGCAGGAACCGCGTGATCGCGTCAATGTTGATGTGCCGTTCCTGACTGGCCGCCAGCGCCGCGCCGAAGAAGCCGATCCACAGCACCATGTGCCGCAGCAGCACATCCCCCCACACGAATCCTCCGGAGAAGAGGTTCCGCAGGACAACTTGCGCAAATCCCAGCAACAGCATCACCAGCAGGAAGAGGACCGCCGCAAAACCCTCGATCCGTACCAGGCCCCGGTCCAGACTCTTGAGCAGGTTCATTGTCACTTGCCCTGCTGCTTCCGGAAGTCATCCACGGCTTTCTCCACGCGCTTCATGAAATCCTCATCGTATAACCGTCCCACCAGCATCTTCCGCGCGCGAATACCGGCATCGACATATTCCTGAACTTCTTTCGCATTGGTTTCCGTGAAGGTAATGCCGCGCTTCTTCAGCTCCTTCAAGGCCGTCGCGTTATCTTTCCGGCCGAAGTCCGTCAGCTTCTTCATGTACTGGTGACCGTTCCGGATCAGGATGTCCTGCAGATCTTTCGGCAGACTGTCGAAGTATCGCTTGGAGACGAGCACGGCGCCCGACGAGCATGTAAGCGGAAAATCCACCATGTACTTCGCCTGCGTGTACCATTGCAGCGCGATGCAGGCATACGGCGTCGTGTAGAATGCGTTCACCAGACCCGTCTGCAGCGACGTGCGCACGTTATCAATAGAGAGCGGGATCGGCTTGAGGTCCAGCGCCTGGAACGCCGTCTCCGCCACCGGATCGCCTTCCCACACCCACATCTTCAGCGACCGGATGTCTGCGGGCGTCCGGATCTGTGATTGACTGAAGACGTACACGAACCCCACTTCAGCCCAGCCCAGCAGCACGTATCCGCCCGCGTCGAACGCCTGCTGAAATTCCTGATCGAATACCTTGTACAGATTGTCCGCTTCTGCGCTCGTGCGGATCAGGAACGGCGTGTCGAGGATCCGGACCTTCGGCGCGATCTCGCCGAGCCCCACGCCGGTGAATCCTGCCGCCTGCAGCTGGTTGATCGCGATCTTGCGGATCACGGTCTTTTCGTCTCCCTGCGTCATGCTCGGATACATCCGGAAACCAAGCCGCCCGCCGCTTTCTTTCCGCACCGCGGCGTCATACTCTTTCATCACATTCATCCATGTGCTGCCTTCCGGCGCGATGGAAGCAAATTTGATCGTATACTGCTGCGCAAAAGCGCTCGCTGCCGAAAAGGCCAGAAGCGCGACAACGGCCAGTCGTTTCACGTCAACTCCATGATTGTAAGAATGGTCGATTCAATGAGTTTCCCGGGCGCGACCGGAGGTTAGAAGAGGTCATCGGCCTGGGCAAGCAGACGGCGCGCTTTTTCCTTGGCAACCGCATTCGCCAGACGCGCTTCAGGAAGCACGTCGATGTCCGCGTCCAGCACCTGATTCAGCAGAGACTCGAAGAGCGTCCGGTCTTGAATCTGCACGGCGTAGGCACGCGCCTCGTACAACTGGGTCATCAGGAATTTTCCCCCGTTGATCGCAAGAGACTTTTCAAAATACTCCCGGGACCGCTCCGGATTTCCTCCGAGACCTTTCGGCGTCGTTCCCTCGATGGTGCCGAGAAACAGGTACGCCCCTCCGTAATAATAGGAGGGATCGAGCTCGGCGACGCGCTCGATCATCGCCCGAACCTTTGCAAGGTCGGCCAGCGCCGCCACGTCGGTCCGCGTGATGTTGATGTAACTCCCCCAGCTGAATGCGGTCCAGAAGAGCGCCGGCACGTCATCTTTCGTGAGCGATCGCAGGGATTCGCGAAACGCCGCATCATCCTTGTCCAGAGCCAAACGGAATGCATCGTTTTGCTGAAGCACCTGCAGACCGTACTCTTTTCCCCGCAGGTAGAACACGCGGGCCCGTTCCACACTGTCGTCCTCACAGAAGGCAAGCGCGTACGCATTGTACCCCTGCGACGCGAACAGAAGGAACTGCTTGTTTCCCGGGTCGCTCTTGATAAGGGCTTCCAGGAGCTTCAGATTGCTGCCGAGCGCTTCGTGAGCCAGCTGGATGTCGGATTCCTCATTGAACGCCTTGAATCCGTTATCCATGATGCCGCCCATGGAACGGATCGCAATCGTCTGAATGCATCCCTGGGCGCCGAATGCCAGGAGCAGCAGGGCAAGAATATGTCGTTTCATGTCCGGGGGACTCCGCTCTGATCGTCGGGACGGCGGCCGGAACGTGCCGGAATGCCGTAGGGGAAAATATAGCCAATTTTTCCGCACCCATCAATTGATCCGTTCCCGAATGCCGTACCTTGCATGTCATCGCGGATTCGCTACATTGAATGAGGCACCCTCGATCCCCCCCCGTTCTCTTCTCCCCTCTTCCAGGGCGCGCATTTCCTCATGGCCCCGACGCACGTCGGGACGCGGTTCAAGTCACAAGATCGGGAGCATCCCCGATGAACGTGCTGCTCGTAAATCCCCTGGTGCCGGACACGTTCTGGAGTTTCAAGCACGCTGTTCGGTTCGTTTCAAAGAAGACCACCTTCCCACCGCTCGGCCTCCTGACGGTGGCGGCAATGTTGCCCTCCGACTGGTCGCTTCGACTCTGCGACCTCAATGTTCGGCACCTGTCGGACCGTGAGATCCGGTGGGCGGATATGGTCTTCGTGACCGGCATGTCGATCCAGGAGACATCGGTCCGCGAAATCATCGCGCGATGCCGGTCACTCCGCCGGCCGATGGTCGCCGGAGGGCCGCTCTTCACCGCCCGGTCGGAGGAATTCCCCGACGTGGACCATCTGGTCCTGAACGAAGCGGAGCTCACCCTGCCGGCGTTTTTGGACGATCTTCGGTCCGGTCATCCGGCGCGCGTGTATCGTTCCGACGCCTGGGCGGATGTAACCGCCACTCCCGTTCCTCTGTGGCGTCTCATCGATCAGCGCCGGTACTCGAACATGAACATTCAGTACTCGCGCGGTTGTCCCTACGACTGCGAGTTCTGCGACATCACCGTCCTCTACGGTCGCGTTCCCCGGACAAAGACCAGGGACCAGTTGCTGCGGGAATTCGATGCGCTCTACGAAAGCGGGTGGCGGGGGGATGTGTTTCTCGTTGACGACAACTTCATCGGAAACCGGCGGAAACTGAAGTCGGAGATCCTGCCGGCCCTGATCGAATGGCGCCAACGCCGCAGGGATCCCTTCTCGCTGAACACCGAGGCATCCATCAACCTGGCGGACGACGAAGAGCTGATGAACCTGATGGTGCGCGCGGGATTCTCCGTCGTGTTCGTGGGGATCGAGTCACCGCACGAGAAGAGTCTTGAGGAATGCCGGAAGATGCCGAATCGCGGGCGCGATCTCGCCGGATCCGTCCGCGTCCTTCAGGATCACGGTCTTCAGGTCCAGGGCGGATTCATCGTGGGATTTGACAGTGATCCCGTCTCGATCTTTGAACGCCTGATCGCGTTCATTCAGGAGACCGGTATCGTCACAGCCATGGTGGGGCTCCTGAATGCTCCCATCGGATCCCGTCTCCATCAGCGTCTGGTGAAGGAAGGCCGGTTGCTCACGGCGATGTCGGGCGACAACACCGACTTCTCGATGAACTTTCTTCCCCGCATGAACCTCGAGACACTCGTCAGCGGCTACCGGTCCGTTCTCCAGACGATCTACGCGCCGAAGCAGTACTACGCGCGGGTGCGTTCCTTCCTTCGGAGGTACAATCCGCCGGCGACTTTCCGTATCCGCATCCGGCGCGTCCATCTGCAGGCACTCGTGAAGTCCGCGGTCATTTTGGGAATCTTCGGTAAGGAGCGGTGGGAGTACTGGAAGCTCTTCTTCTGGTCCCTCTTCCGCCGCCCGCGCCTCTTCCCGATGGCGATCACGTTCTCCATCTACGGATTCCATTTCCGCCGCGTGGTCGAACACTTTGCGGGCTAGACGCCGTCCGAGACGCATCGGTCGGAATCATCCGTGGGTCGGCGGAGCCAGTTCCGCGTACCGATCCGACGCGGATGTCGAATCCCCTCGGCACCCGCCGGCGGTTCCGCACACGATTCCATCAACGCAGCAGGAACACGCGTGACACAACGGCCAGGATGAGCGCCAGAGCCGCCAGTGAGATGAGAGCGATCACCATGCGGCGGCGGTGCTGCAGATTCTGAGGGGGAGTGTTCATCGGAGCCTCCCGGCAATCAGCGCCGGAGAACAGAGCGCGTGTGCTGACGGGCGTTGACCTGCGCGTTGTGTATCAGCGACTCACAAACGCCGCACAGAAGGATCGCGTACCGCGACCCGCCGACACACCGTTGGATCTTCCACACCCATGGCACGATTTGACGACATCGCGGGCAACGGTGCGGGCGGTGTTCCACCCGGACATCGATTCCCGATGGCATTGTCCCCCGGATCCGTCCGGCATCCCGTCGCACCATCCTCGCTCGTCTCCGCGTCGTGTTTCTTCTTGGCAGCACGGTACACAACGGAACCCATCCGTTCATCCGAATTCCGATAAGCGGCGAATCCCGTCGTCCGGCGGCAAACCGACCGGCAGCACCCACCCGCAGACACTCCATCCGACCAGCCGCTCGTCGAGTCCTGCTGCCGCTTGGCCGGGAGGTCTTTACTCTTGCGCAAGAAAGCGTCACATTGCTGCCGGAACGGCAATGAGACGATTGCGCGACATTCTGCGGGGCGACTTTCGCACGCTCGGATTCTGGCATTTTCAGATCACCGGGTGGCTGCTGTTGTACGCAGGCGACATCGTCCTGATCATTGCCCGCGGGCGATCCCTGTCCGAGGGATTGACCGAGGCCTGCGAAACGCCGGTCGCCTTCCTTCTTTCCCTGGGACTGCGCCGGATTTACACGCGCCTGGACTACAAGAGGCTCTCCGTGGTATCCCTGATCGCCTATCTCACCGTCTGGTCGCTGATCATTACGGGGGTCTGGTACGTGTTGATCGCCGCGATCTGGTACTTCGCGATGAGCGCACGCATCGGCCTGGCGATGTTCGATCCCGGCTATGTGTTCCGGTGGCTGAATTATCTCGCACCGCTCTGGTTCTCCTGGAGCGCGCTCTACTTCGGGATCAAGTACTGGCGGGATTGGATCGACGAGAAGGAGCGCGCCCGCATCGCCACCGCTCTCGCGCAGAAGGCCCAGCTTCAGATGCTGCGGTACCAGCTCAATCCGCATTTCCTGTTCAACGCGCTCAATTCGCTCCGCGCGCTCATCGACGAGGACAAACGCCTCGCCAAAGGGATGATCACGGAACTATCTGAATTTCTGCGCTACTCCCTCGTTTCCCGGCGCGCCACGAGCGTCCCGCTGCGCGACGAGCTCGACGCCATCCGGCACTACCTGGCCATCGAGAAGAAACGGTTCGAAGACAAGCTCCAGGTATCGTTCGCCGTTGATCCGAAAGCCGAGGATGTTCCGGTCCTCAGCTTCCTCATTCATCCGCTTGTGGAGAACGCGGTCAAGTACGGCATGAAGACTTCCCCGATGCCGTTGCGGCTGAAATTGGAAGCGTCCGTCAATGACGGGGGATTGACGGTGGATGTGTGGAATTCGGGCCGGTGGCTCGACGAGAGCGATGCGGCGAAGCCCGGGGCCGGAACCGGTACGGGCCTCGAGAACACACGGGCCCGATTGGCCAACGCGTATCCCGGACGACACCATGTGGACGTGATCACCGAAGGCAATGCTGTTCACGTCCGGCTCCGCATCGACGAGATCCTGACCGAGGCGTGACGCATGCGAGTACGTCTGACTCATCTTCGGGACTGGAGCTTCTGGCACTACCAGATTGCCGGGTGGCTGGTGTTTTGCGCCGGCAACCTTGCCGTCAATCTTCACGCGATGGGATGGAATTCACGCGTCGTCGCCAGCCTTTGCCTTCAGGTGGTCGCGGCCGTCTCCCTCACACTCGGCCTGCGGCGTTACTATCGCCGGTTGCCGCATCGCGAGCTCGCACTGCCGGGCATCGTGTTCCGCATCGTGTTCTGTTCGTTCCTCGCGACGGTGGTGCTGCACGCGGCATTTCTCGGCATCGAGACGCTCTTCTTCGGAGCGAAATTCCTCGCGAAGGCCACTGCACATATCGCCTTCACGCTGCAGTGGATCGCGATCCTGTTCCCGGTGATGGTGGGCTGGAGCGCACTGTATTTCGGCATCAAGTTCTATCGGGAATGGACCACCGAGCGCATCCGCGTTGAACAGGCCACCGAAGCGGCTCAGCGTGCCCAGTTACAGGCGCTTCGGTACCAGTTGAATCCGCATTTCCTGTTCAACACGCTGAACTCCGTGCGCGCCCTCGTGGACGAAGACAGCCGCCTGGCCAAGCAGATGGTCACCGAACTGGCGGAGTTCCTCCGCTATTCCCTGGTCAGCCGGAACAAGACCGAGCTCACGCTCAACGACGAACTGAATGCGATCCGACTGTATCTTTCCATCGAGCAGCGACGTTATGAGGACAAGCTCTCGGTGGCGTTCGACGTCGATCCCGATGCCGGCGACGTGCCGATGCCGAGCTTTCTGATCCATCCCATCGTCCAGAATGCCGTCAAGCACGGCCTCCGGACGAGCCCGATGCCGCTCCAGATCCGGATATCTGCGCACCGGACCGACACCAGGCTTCGGATCGAGGTCGCCAATTCGGGTTCGTGGATCGAGCCCGTGGAGGAAGAGCAGGACGCCGAGCTGGAGTTCGGTGCGGGACTCGAAAATGTTCGGGCCCGGTTGCAGGAAACATATTCCGGGCAACATCACTTCGCGACGGAAGAACAGGACGGATTCGTCCACGCGGTTCTGGAAATACCGTTGCCGACGGGATCTCCGGGAGAAGCCGCTCCGGCGGTGACCTCCGGCCTGCTGTCGGGCTGGAACCGTCGACGCGCGCATCCGGAAAAGGTACCTTCATGAAGAAGAAGCTTCGGGCTCTGATCGTAGACGACGAACGGCTCGCACGCAAGGATCTGCGCACGCTGCTGATGGACGTGCCGACCGTCGAGGTCGCCGGTGAAGCGGACAGTGTTTCGTCTGCGGTCGCCATGATCGCGGAGATCGACCCCGATCTGATCTTTCTGGACATCCAGATGCCGGGAGAATCGGGATTCGATCTGCTCGAGAGGACGGATCTTCGTGCCCGCGTTATCTTCGTGACGGCATTTGACGAATACGCCATCCGCGCGTTTGAAGTCGATGCGGTGGACTATCTGCTGAAACCGGTCAGTCCGCAGCGGCTGGCGGCGGCCATTGAGCGGCTCGACCGGAAGACCGCCCCGCCGAACGGCAGCCGCCGCACGCTCTCCTTCGAGGATACGCTGTTCCTCTCCATCAATAATCACCTGAAATTCGTAAAGGTCAGCACGATCCAGTGCATCCAAGCCGCGGCGGATTATTCGGAGATCATGCTGTCTGACGGAAAGCGCGGTCTGGTTCAAAAATCGATGGCGGAGTGGGAGCAGCGGCTTCCCGCCGCACAGTTCTGCCGCATCCACCGCTCGACGATCATCAATCTGCAGGCCGTCGGCCGCGTGGAAGAGTGGTTCGGGGATTCGTATCACGTCTATCTGGCGGGCGTGGAATCCCCGCTGGTCATGAGCCGCCGCTACGCCGTCCGGCTCAAAGAACGCCTCAGCTGAATTTGGGCCGTTGTTCCGCAGTAACTTCCCGCCACGGGATTTCGTATGCCGGAAGTAGTCCACAACCCATGACGTCGTCCTCCCACCATCTGCGCATTCTCATCGCTGACGACGAGCGATTGGCCCGCACGAGCCTGCGCCGCGCGATCGACGAGCTCTCGGATGTTTCCGTCGTATCGGAATGCGACAGCGGACGCGAGGCCGAGCAGGCCATCCGCACACTCCAGCCAGACGTTGCGTTTCTTGACGTGGATATGCCCGATCGGAACGGTCTCGACGTGGTCCGCGGCCTCGGTCCGGAACACGCCACCAAGATCATCTTCGTCACCGCGTATGAGGAGTATGCCCTGGAGGCGTTCCAGGTCCATGCGTTCGATTATGTGCTCAAACCGATCGATGGCGATCGTGTTCGACTTGCCGCGGAGCGTGCCCGCGAGCAGATTGTGCTCGAGAAGCACGGGGACGGACACGCTGTGCCCGACCCGGAGCTCTCGACGGTCCGGAGCGACGCCACGCAGTTGCATCCCCGTTATCTCGACCGTCTCACCGTCCAGGCCGGCGAACGACTCACACTGGTCGATGTTGCGGATGTGGATTGGGTGGAAGCGTGGGGAGACTATGTGCGCATCCATTTGCACGGCCGGACGTTCACGATCCGCGAGAAGATCAGCGATCTCGAACGCCAGCTCGATCCCGGACGGTTTGCCCGCGTACACCGCTCTACCATCGTACAGATTGCGCGGATCAAGGACCTGGTCCCGCTACTGCACGGCGACTATGAACTGACCCTCGCCGATAACACGCTGCTGCGTCTCAGCCGCACGTATCGGCACCGCCTTTCCGAGCTGCTTCAGCATCATCTGTAATCCACCGTTTCGCCTCCGCAGACCGTATTCGCTTCGTGTCCGTCCGCTCTGACCGTCCGCCGGACCGGCTCATCGTATTCCTGCAACCTTCCATCCCCCGGGCGCGTCTTTCGGGATAGAGACACCGGGAACCAATCATCACTCACTACTCGGTACAGGAGGTCGCAATGAAGACTCTGATGCTGTTCATGGTGCTCGCGGTGACTGTCGCCGCCGCGCAGCCGGCCGGATCCTCCGAGTCGGTGCTCCCCCCCAACGTCAACAAAGCCATTGTGGAAGAGAACCTGCTGATCGGGCTTGCGTCGGGCAATCTCGGATTGCAGCGCAGCGCGGCGCTGATGCTCGGCAAGATCAGGTCCGACCGGGCAGTGATTCCCCTCATGGCCGTTCTCCACAACAGCGACCAGGAAAGCCTGCGGATCGCCGCGGCCTACGCCCTCTGTCGCATCGGTGACGCTCGCGGGACATTCGCCGTCCGCCGGGCTGTCAAGTTCGACGAATGCTGCCGGGTTCAGAATACCTGTGCCTGGTATTACGAAACCATGGTCAGCCCCGGCACGTTTGCCTTCGTCGGTATCAACACCGCGCCGGTGGACATCGCCGCCATTGCCGAACCGATCCTGGAAGCCGCTCCCTGACGAGACCCGATGCCTGCGCCGCGGCGGCATCGCAGCGCAGGTGCGAAACTCCTGGTCCTGCGTCACGATTTGCGAACATCGCGGCCGCCTACGGGCGGCCGCGGCATATCCGGCACAATGATGACACCAACTCCGATTCTCCATGCCGTGATCGTCGACGACGAGCGGCTCGCGCGGGCAAGTCTTCGGTCCCTGCTGGCGGATCACCCGGATGTCGCGGTCGTCGGAGAAGCCGACACGGTTCGCAGCGCCCGGCGGCTGATTCTCGATCACCGGCCGGACGTCGCGTTCCTTGACATCTGCCTGGCGGGAGAAAGCAGCTTCGACGCTATGACAGAACTGTCTGCGTCGGTCCGGGTTGTGTTCGTCACGGGATACGCGGAATACGCGACCCGGGCGTTTCGCGTCGGCGCCATCGACTACCTGCTGAAGCCCGTCGATCCGGCGCACCTGACAGAGGCCCTGGACCGCATCCGGCGACTTGTGGGGCGCGAGCCGGAAGACCCGCCACTGGACGCCGAGGATACGATCTTTCTGCGTTTGGGTGGGCGGTACCAGTTCGTGCGCGTGCGGGCCATCCGGTGCATCACGGCAGACGGTCCATACTCCCGAGTCGCGATGGACGACGGACGCAAAGGGATCGCTTCGCCAGCGCTGAAGGAATGGGAAGAACGGCTGCCGGGCCGGCTGTTTGTACGAGTGCACCGCTCCGCGCTCGTCAACCTGGAGCACGTGGACCGCGTCGAGCCGAACGGCGATCACTCGTACTTGCTGCACATGAAGGGCGGCTGTGAGCCGTTGCCCATGAGTCACCGGTGCTTCACGCGGATCCGGACGCTGATGGGATGATCGTGCCGGTTATCCGCACTTCCGGACGTTCGTACGACAAACGACCACGTTCATTCAAAACCGTTCGGCCGGACCGCCCTCCGGTCGTATCTTAAACCATCAGCAGGGTGCGGTCCTGAATGAACGAGGATGCTCTGCTGCCAAACTTGACGCGTCTCTCACAGGTCACCTCCTTCTCCCCTGTTCCGCGTCAAGCGAGATTCACCGGCAGCAGAGATCCTCGTTTCGTTCCCGATTCGTTCCCGGCTCGCATCGCCGATCGCTCACTCACTACAGGAGGCCTGACCGTGAAAAGACCAACCATGTTCTCGCTGCTGCTGTGCGCATTGCTCTGCGCACATTGCATTCTGGTTGCGCAGACGACGGTCCACGGCCGGGTCACGGACGCCAGATCCGGCGCCGGACTGCCCGGCGTGGCCGTGCACATACAATCGCTGGGTGTTGGCACGTACACCAACGCCGACGGGGAGTATGAATTCGTCGTCCCGGCTGAGAAGGTTCGTCGGGACGCCGTGATCCTCACCGCGAAGCTGATGGGGTATAAAGAGAAGACCCAGCGGATCATTCTCACGGCGGGTCCGATTTCAGCAGACTTCGCGCTCCTGGAGGATGTCTTCCAGAGCGACGAGGTCGTCGTAACCGGCATTGCCTCAAAGACAGAGAAGTCCGTTGCGGAGGTTGCCGTCGCCCGCATCGACGCGGCCGGACTTCAGGATCTGAGCGCGTACGCCGGCGTCAACCAGCTCGTGGACGGGAAGATCCCCGGCGTTCAAATGACGACGGCGTCCGGGAACATCGGATCCGGATGGCGGTTCTTCGTCCGCGGCGGTGGCGGACTGAACGGGAACGGCCAACCTGTCATTTACGTCGATGGCACGCGTATCGAAAACGACGAGGTCGGCTCGACCTGGGGCGTGGGCGGACAGGCGATCAGCACACTCGCCAATCTGAACACGAACGACATCGAGAAGATCGAATTCCTGAAAGGGCCGGCGGCGGCGTCAATGTACGGCGCGAACGGTTCCAACGGGGTCATGCTGATCACCACGAAAGCCGGCGCACTCGCACAGACTCCCGGCGGCATGAACGTAAACTACAACTTCACATATGGCTGGAACGAACAGCTGACGCCGTACAGCAAGGATGAGTACCTCAACGCCGACACGGCCAATGCCATGTTCCGCAAGGGACTCATCCGCGCTCACTATCTGAGCCTGGCCGGCGGAAACAACACGCTGCGCTATTTCACGTCGTTTGAAAGCCGGCGTGAAGACGGCCACTTTCCCCTCACGTGGGGAGACCGGAATACCGTCCGCCTGAACCTGACGGCAGTGCCGGCACAGAATGTCTCGGTGAAACTCAATGCAGGGTACGCGAAGAACCGCATGAATGTCCCCAATCAGGATAACTCCGCCTGGGGTATTCTCGGCAACACGCTGCTCGTCGCGAATCCGTGGTTCTTCGTCCCGAAGAATGATATCACCCGACTGGTGGATGTGGTTGACGGTACGCAGTTCATCGGCGGTGCGGCGATGACGTACTCACCGGTGGCCGATCTCGAGCTGAAAGGCGGCGTCGGGATCGACAACAGCACATGGCGGCAGGACGACATTGCGCCGTTCGGCGGCCAGTTCGGCAGCGTGACACGCGGAGCCACGAACATCTACGACCGTCTGAACCGGCAGATCACATATGATTTCGGCGCCGCGTATGCCTGGTCGCCGTTCGACAATCTGTCGATCCGCTCCATCGCCGGCGGTCAGTTCTTCGACCGACGCTTCAACAGCATCGAGGTGAACGCCGAGGAATATTCGACGCCGCTGATCACGGATCTCGGATCGGCCGGAAAGATCACGGGATACGGCGAGACGTTCCGGAACACGCGGGACGGCGGTCTCTACACGGAACACTCGGCCGGATATCTCGATCAGTACTTCCTGACGCTCGGCGTACGGCAGGACTTCGCCAGCGTCATCGGCAAGTCGGCGCCGTCGATCGTCTATCCGAAGGCAAGCGCCGCATGGAGGCTGGACAGGTACGAGTTCTTCCCGTCCGACGTTGTCCAACTGCTCAAATTGCGCGCCGCATACGGCGAGAGCGGTGTGCTGCCCCGGCTTCTCGACGGTGCCAGCGTCTACTATACCGCCCTCGTCTCGGCGTACGGGGCGGGGGGTGTCCCGACCGTGTGGGGCAATCCCGCCATCAAGCCGGAACGCGTGCGCGAAGTGGAAGCGGGCATCGACGCCGAGGTCGCCAACGCGGTCTCACTCGAATTCACAGGCTACACCCAGAAGGCGACCAACTCCATCGTGGATATGCCGGTGGCGCCGTCGCTGGGACTCTCCACGACCCGGCCGTTCAACATCGGCGAAGTGGACCTCTGGGGATTCGAGTCGATGGTGCAGGTGACACCGCTGCGCTCGGACGACTACGACCTGCGCATCGGTCTTATCTGGAACTTCCAGCGGAACGAGGTGAAGAGCATCGGCGGTCGGGGTGCCATCACCTCCGACAATAATGTGATCATGGAAGGCAAGCCGAAATATGAGTTCCTGGCGTACACCTCCACGGCGGCGTTCGATTCCGCCGGCGTGTATGCGGGTGCCGTGCCGTCCGCAGACAAAGTCGATCTCGGCAATCCGATCCCGAAGTACACCGGATCGGTCACGGTCGACTTCCGCTTCCTGAAGAACTTCACGTTCTACGCGTTCGGGGAGTGTGGACTCGATATGAAGCGGTTCAACTATACGCGCCAGTTCTCGATGCTGATGGGCGGCAACGCCGAGCGCATCCGGATGCGTGCGCAGCTCGGCTTCGCACCGTCGTCCTCGGTGACACCGCTGACGCCGGGCACGCCCGAGTATCGCGCCGTGGCGGAGAAGTACGGCCGCCTGAATCCCAACTTCGACGGGAATTTCATCGAAGACGCCGACTACTTCGTCATTCGTGAGGTAAGCCTGAGCTACAACTTTCGCGATGCGCTCAACGCCCTCAGCCCGTTCTCGGTACTCAAAGGACTGACGGTGGGTGTGTCCGTGCGGAACTTGTGGCGCACGACGAAGTACTCCGGGGTCGACGTGGAAACAAACTACGCCGGAAGCCGGACCGTGACAGTGGGAGAGGAATTCCTGACACTTGAAACCCCGCGGACCTGGAATTTCTGGGTCAAAATGGGACTGTAAGGAGGCGACCGACTATGAAAACGACTCTCAAATATCTTGTGGCGTTCCCGCTCCTGGCGCTGTTCCTGTCGGCATGCGAAAGTTTCATCAACGATGTGGAACCGCTCAAGGATTATGCCGCGAACGACAAGCTGAACTCGGAAGAGCACATGGACTTCCTGATCGTCGGCGTACAATCGCAGTTCGCGGACGCCTCGAGCCAGGTGGCCGGCCTGTCGGATCTGCTCTCCGATCAGCTGATCTTCACCAACATGATGCCCCTGGCAACGTATCCGCAATATGCGGAGATCGAGCCCGGGCAAATTCTGCTGGACAATAACAGCGTCGCCGCCGTGTTTCAGTCCGTCTGCCGCCTGCGCCGGGTTGCCGATGACCTCGTGCAGCGTACCGGGGACATCGCCTTCAGCGACACGGCGAAGCGGCACCAGGCGTATGCGGTCGGATATCTGTACGGGGGACTGGCACGCTACTATCTCGCCACGTCGTTCGGAATCAACCCGACCTCGCCGGGCGGCGTGATCGACGGCGGTCCGTTCATCGCCCAGTCAGACCTTCTCGACGACGCGGTCGCGCATTTCGAAGCTGCCGTTGCGCATCAGTTCAGCCTGACGGAACAACGGATCACCAACTCCCTCATCGCGCGCGCGTATCTGGCGAAGAAGGACTATGCCCATGCCGCGACGTTTGCCGCACAAGGCATGCTGCAGGGCGAGGATCCGTTCGTGTGTCTTTATAACGACGTCTCGCAGAACTTCTACTACACCGACGCCGGTTACGGGCGCCAACAGATGGGCGTGGCGGACCGGTTCGCGGCCTACATCGCCGCCGATCCGGCGGAAGCCGTCCGCATACCGCTCGACTCTCTGATCGGGCGGGACGGCGGAACCTATTACTTCCAGGTGAAGTACCCGCTCGCCGGGAGCAGCTTCCCGATCATGACCTGGCAGGAGAACAGCCTGATGTCGGCAGAGTGCGCCCTTCGGGGATCGGGTGCGGGCGATGCGCTCGCGTTGGTCAACGACGTGCGCGGCTCTCACGGCCTCAGCAGTCTCAGTTCGGTCGATCTTGCCGGCCTCATGGTCGAGCGGGACAAGGAGCTGTTCTGCCAAGGCGACCGACTGATGGATGAGAATCGCGGTGCCGTGCCGTGGCATCTGGGAACCGGCGACTGGCACGTCCTTCCGATTCCACGCGCGGAACGGGATGCAAATCCCAACCTGCCGCCCTTGTGATCAACGCACGATGACGCTGTCCCGTACGGCGAACTCAGGCCCCGCACCCGCGGGGCCTTTTTGTTTGAGAACCGCCGCCGTCTCTTCAATTGACTGTCTGGCAATATTCATCTACCATCCGTGGGGTAGAACCCGCACCGTATGCGAATCCTCGTCGTCGAAGATGAACAGAAAGTCGCCCGTTTCCTCAAGCGCGGCCTTGAGGCGGAAGGCTACCGCGTCGAGACCGCAGCCGACGGAAAGTCAGGCGAGACGCTCGCGCGTTCGAACACATTCGATCTCGCCATCCTGGACGTCGTGCTCCCCCGCAAGAACGGTTTCGAAATCCTTCGCGATCTCCGGAATGAAGGCCACAAGCTGCCCGTGCTGATGCTCACCGCCCGCAGCGCCACGGAAGACATCGTCAGCGGCCTGGACCTCGGCGCCGACGACTACCTGACAAAACCCTTCGCCTTCGATGAACTCCTGGCCCGGATCCGACTTCTGCTCCGCCGGCAGGTACAGTCCCGCACGCGTCTGACCGTGGGGGATCTGGTGCTGGACACGATCAGCCACGAGGCGGTGCGCGGCGGAAAGAAGATCGAGTTGACGAGCCGCGAGTACAAGATGCTCGAGATCTTCATGCGCAATCCCGGGAAGCTCCTGAGCCGTGCGGATCTTGCCCGGGAGGTGTGGGGATACGACTTTGACCCCGGCACCAACGTGGTCGACGTGTATGTCAATCACCTTCGCAAGAAGGTTGATCAGGGGTTCGAAATCAGACTGCTGCAGACAGCGCGCGGCAAGGGATACTTCATCACCGACCGATCGCCCGCCTCCCTCTTATGACCTTTCTTCACTCCATCCGCTGGCGGCTCACGCTGTGGTACGCTGTCGTCTTCGGTGTGACGATCATCGGAGCCGGCATCACCGCCTACTTCATCACACGGTCGACGATGTTGGACAACCTGGATCGTTCGCTGCGGAACGAGGTCAAATGGGTCAATGAATTCATCGAGCCGCGCGCCAAGCGCATCCCGCTCAAACGGGCCGCGTTGCGCGAGCTGGAGGAACTGAAGCGCTCCGCCGCTGCCCAGACCGATGAGAGCGACCAGGCGTCCGACGTCTCCGACGAGGAACGCGCCGCCAGCGACGAGATGTGGGAACAGATCTACCAGCACACCCTCCTCAGCCCCCGGCGCCATTTCATTCAGATCCTCGACCGGAACGGGGACCTGCTGTACCGGTCCCAGAGTCTCCGGGGATACGCCATCCGCTATGACGACATTCCGTACCAATGGATCAACGTCGTGTCAACGCAGCTCGAAGACGGCGAGGATATTCGCCTGGCTCTGATGCAGAACAACTACGTCAAGATATTCGTCGCCTATCCCCTTGAACCGGTACACGAGGTGCTCGACAGTGTCTTTACGAACGTCCTGCTGATCGTCCCCATCGCCCTGCTGATCTCCATTGTCGGCGGCTGGTTCCTGGCGCACAAATCACTGAAGCCCGTCGATAATCTGACCCGAGCGGCCCGGGAGATCACGGCACGGAATCTGAACCGACGCCTGCCGGCACTCCGCGGAGACGATGAGCTGGGCCGGCTGACGGAACAGTTCAACGACATGATCGGCCGGCTGCAGGCTTCGTTTGAGCAGGTCCAGGAGTTCTCCGCGGACGCTTCGCACGAACTCCGCACACCGCTGACCATCATGCGAGGGGAGATCGAGGTTGCGCTGCGGAACGCGCGCCTGTCGCGCAGCACGCGGGAAATCTTTGAGAGCGTGCATCACGAGATCATCCGGATGTCCTCCATCGTCGAAAGTCTGCTGATCCTGACCAAGGCCGAGACGGGACGTCAGGCGTTCACGTTTTCCGCCATCGCCCTCGACGAGCTGGTGCGGCAGATCGCCGAGGATGCGCGCGTCCTCGCCGAACCGAAGCACATCCGCGTCAAGGAAGAGCGGATGGACCACGTCATGGTCGCAGCGGACGGCGCCCGTCTGCGTCAGCTCCTCCTGACGCTCGTGGACAATGCCGTCAAGTTCACGCCGGCGCGGGGCACAGTGACGCTGTCCGTTGTCCACGCCGGATCGACCGCGCACATTCGCGTGAAGGACACCGGCATCGGAATTCCCCGCAAGGATCAGGAGCGGATCTTCGAACGATTCTATCGCGTCGTGCGTGACGATGATTCCGGGGGGACAGTGCCGGAGGGAAGCGGACTCGGCCTGTCGATCGCCCGGTGGATCGCCGAAGCACATAACGGTACGATCTCCGTCGAAAGCCGTGAGCGACGCGGAAGCATGTTCACAGTCTCCCTGCCGCTTTCTCCCCCGTTGAAGGGCTGACCCGCGATTCCTTGATTTTCCCTCAACTTTTCGGTATGTACGGAACGATGTCCATCCAATCCGTACAATCCGAGTAGCATTCCCGTGCAACCGTCACCTGCGCCAAAGCCATCCGGACGTCACAAGACGTACTTTTTTTCCGATGCCCACCTCGGGCTCGGCTCGCGAGAAGAAGACCGCCAGAAGGAACAGCGGATCATCCAGTTCCTGGATTACGTCAAACGAGATGCGGAGCAACTCTTCATTGTCGGCGATCTGTTCGACTATTGGTTCGAGTATCGCACCGTGGTGCCGAAGGGCTATTTTCGGCTGCTCGCGAAGCTGGCCGAGCTGACCGACCGCGGCATCCGGATCACCTATGTCGTGGGCAATCACGATTTCTGGCTGAAGGACTACTTCCACGAAGAGCTGGGAATGGACATCCAGCGGGATCCTATCGAACGGGAGATCCGCGGACGGAAATTCTACATCCATCACGGCGACGGACTGCTCAAGGCGGACCGGGGATACCGGCTGCTCAAGCGCGTTCTCCGGAACCGCGTCTGCGTTGCCCTGTTCTCCTTCCTTCATCCCGATCTGACCGGGCGGATCGCCCGCTGGTCATCCCGCAAGAGCCGGCAGTATACCAGCAACCGCCGCTACGAAGGGAACGACATGCAGGAGTTTGCGGCGAAGAAGCTGCGCGAAGGGTTCGATTATGTGGTCATGGGCCACAACCATGCGGCACAATTCCGGCGGATCGGCCGGGGATTCTACGTCAACCTTGGCGACTGGATCTTCGAGAACGGATTCGCCGTCTTTGACGGTCATCGCCTGGAACTGCGCCGCTGGAAGCCGTCGCGCTGACCGTTCGCAGGCGAACGCCCTGAGGACGCATGGCTGAACAGAAGTACAGTTCGGAGGATATGGAGCGGTATTTCAACGATCCGGAATACCGCCGCACCCGCATGCAACATCCCAAACGGCTGTTCAGCAAATACCGCCTGTTCCTGTACGGGGGAATCTTTGTCGCCGTCGTGCTCGCTTCGTGGTATGCGGTATACGTCATCAACGGTTTGCCGCCCCTCGAGAAACTGGAAAATCCCAAGACCGAACTGGCGACAAAGATCTACTCCAGCGACGGCGTGGTGCTGGATCAGCTCTTCTATAAGAACCGCACTCGCGTCCCGCTGGATAAGCTCCCTCCCAATCTGATCAAAGGCCTGATCGCCACCGAGGACAAGGATTTCTACTCCCACTGGGGCGTGAATCTTCCACGCTTCATCCGCCAGATGATCATCAACGTGGTCACATTCCGGGCCGCCGGTGCCAGCACGATCACACAGCAGCTGGCGCGAAATCTCTACAAGCTGCAGGGCCGGCACGAATCGATGTTCGATAAGATTACGCGAAAGATCCGCGAGTTCTTCACGGCCGTTCAGATCGAGCGCAACTTCACCAAGAACGAGATCCTCGAGCTCTACCTGAATGTGGCCTATTTCGGCCGCCAGGCGTACGGCATCGAATCTGCCGCGCAGACGTATTTCGGCACACCCGCCGCGGAGCTCACCGTCCCCGAGTACACTCTGCTGATCGGCATGCTCAAGGGGCCGGGCTATTTCGATCCGATCAACCATCCCGATCGGGCCTTTGCACGACGCGACGTCGTCCTCGACCAGATGATTCAGGAAGGACTGCTTACGCCACAGACCGCCGCCGTTGTCCGAGCGGACTCGCTCGAATTTCACACGGTCGAATCGGAGTACCGCAGCGGCATCGCCCCGCATTTCGTGGAATGGGTGCGCCAGCAGCTGCTGAAGAAAGAAGAGAAGTACGGATTCGACATTTACGCCGACGGCTTGCAGGTCTATACCACGCTGGACAGCCGGATGCAGCGGTACGCGAATCAGGCCGTGGAAGAACATCTGAAGGAGTTCCAGACCAACTTCGACGCGACATGGGACTGGAACAAGGCCCCCGATATTCTGAAGGACAACGTTGAAAAGGCGATCCGCGAGAATGAGATGTACCGCAAGGCGCGCAACGCGGGCATGCGGGACAGCATCGTCCGTGCTCTCCAGTCGAATGCGGCGTTCGTCGACTCCGTCAAGACGGCGGCGCAGACCATCGAGGTGGGATTCGTGGTCATCGATCCGCACAACGGTCACATCATGGCAATGGTGGGCGGACGGAATTTCCGGACGTTCAAGTACGGATTGAATCACGTTACGCAGATCCGGCGGCAGCCGGGATCCGCCTTCAAGCCCTTCGTTTACACGGTGGCCCTGGACAACGGATACCCGCCGTGCTTCGAGCTGCAGAATCAACCCGTGACCATCCCGATGCCCGACGGAACACGGTGGACTCCGGAGAACTTCGACCGATCGGTCGGGGGCAAGTTCACACTGCGCGAGGCCGTCAAGCAATCGATCAACCTCGTCACGGTGCGTGCCATCCTGGAGATCGCCCCGGCCAAACAGGTCGCCGAGTATGCGCACCGCATGGGCATCAAATCGCCCATCCCTGCATTCCCGTCTATCGCGCTCGGTACGGCTATCGTGTCGCCGCTGGAGCTGGTTTCGGCCTACGGCGTCTATCCCAACGAAGGCGTGCTGGTGTCTCCACTGGGTATTCTTCGTATTGAGGATAAGGATGGTAATGTGATCGAAACGGACTCGCCGGAGAAGAAGGAAGTCCTCAGCCGGGAAACAGCGTATCTGATGACAGACCTGCTCGAGGGAGTGGTCAACGGCGGGACGGCGACGCGCGGTGTGCGCTCGTACTACAACGGTCCGTGCGCCGGGAAGACCGGCACCACCAACGACTACGCGGACGCCTGGTTCGTGGGCTTCACGCCCCAGTTGACAGCGGGTGCGTGGGTCGGCTTCGACGATAACCGCATCAAGTTCGGCAGCGCCGACGGCCAGGGCGGCCGTGCCGCGGCGCCGATCTTCGGGCGATTCATGCAACGCACGTATGAAGATCCCTCCATCGGTCTGCCGCTGGAGTATTTCAATCAGCCGGACGGCATCGTGACCGACACGATCTGCGCCGACACGAAGATGAAGGCGCGGGAATTCTGCCCCGTCAAGACGACGGAGATCATCAACGCCAAGTATCCCCTCCCCCTCTGCAACAAGCACACCAGTCCGTACTGGAATGAAGGTACGGACGATGACGCCCGCCGGAAGAGCAAGATCAACTGGTAGCAGCGCGTACAGGCCAACGTCCGCCCCCCGTCTGAACAGACAGGAAGCGGACGTTCTGCTTCAATCGCCTTCCCCCGCGATCCCTATTTCAGAAGCATCATCTTCTTTACCATCCGGGTCGGACCGGAGGTCAGCACGTAGAAGTACGTGCCGCTCGGGAGCCGATCGGCTTCGAAGACGATGCTGTACGTACCCATGGGCACCACGTCTTCGATCAGCGTGGCCACCTCGCGACCGAGCAGATCGTACACTTTGAGCGTTGTCATTCCGGACTGCGCAACGCTGAACGCGATCGTCGTCGTCGGATTGAACGGATTCGGATAGTTCTGCGCGAGCAGATACTCCATCGGTACGGTGCCGTCGCCGGACGTCACCGAGACGATCGAGGTCGTTCGGAATCGGGCTTCGACGGACAGATCGCTTTCGCCGGCGCTGTTGGTTGCCGTCACGGTCCACGAGTGATTCTTCAGCGCCTGGAGCGTTGTCTGACAGACTAGCGTCGTATCGGTGACGACCGTATCGATCACGACAACCCCGGGGAGGGACGCGATATTCAGCACACGGATGTGATACGACGTCGCCGGACATTTCCGCCAGACGAAGGTCGGCTTGAGCGGCACATTCGTGATGCCGACGGGACTCACCAGAGCCGGCGGCAATGGCCAGCCCGTGTGGAAACTCGCCGGCGACGCATACGGACTCGCCGATCCCTGATTTCCCGCGGCGACCCGCCAGTAATACGTTGTCTGCGCCTGCAGTCCCGCCGTCAGCGCCGTTGTGTCCGCCGTCTGGAGAGAGGCCACCAGCGCACCGGCGCCGAAATCCGGAGCCGACGCGAGTTCCAGGCGATATACCATCGCGCCCGTCGATGACTGCCAGGTCAGGGCTCCTCCACGCGCGAAATTCTGTTCCCCTTCCGCCGGCGTGGCAAGCATGGGCGCCTGGACCGCGGCCGAGATGGGAACAACATTGCTCAGTCCGCTTTCGTTGTTGTTTCGATCAAACGCGGAAACGGCGTAGTAGTACTGGACATTCGCGCTGTCGATGCGCGCCGGAGGGATCCGGGATGTCACCCCCGTCAACGCCAGCATGTTCACCGGATGATCGGCATCGGACGGTAGGACAGATGATTGGGTAAACCGATACACCACGTACCGTCTGATCGAATCACCGTCTCCGGAAGGTGCCGGAGCGTTCCATGTCAGCTGGTAATTTCCGTCCATCCCCGGCCCGGACACTGCCAGGTTGGAGGGGGCCTGAGGACGCGTCGTATCCTTCCATCCCATGACGGGAATGATCGACGGGCTGCGGAAGGACGTCGTGCTCAGTGTGCTCGCGAACGATCCGGTGACGCTGCCCGCCCGGAACAGGATACAGCCGCTTGCCCCCGACGAGTTGCGATTGAAATCGATCTGGGCGCCGATCGTCGAGATCCCCAGGGGAGCATAGTTGCCAGTGTACAGTTGCCGGCCGGCCGACGTTGCCTGCCCGACCCACCACGGCTGCAGCAGCGCGTAATCCTGGCCACCGCCGAATCCCCAGTACAACTGCGGCGTGATGTAGTCAATGTATTTCCCGCTGATCCACGCAACCGCATCACAGTAGATGGTGCTGTACGCATCCATGCCGGCAATCCCCTGTGGCACGCCGTTCTTCCAGATGCCGAACGGACTCATCCCCACCTTCACCACCGGACGGATCGCCTGCACACTGTCGTAAATCTGATGGATGAGCAGATTCACGTTGTCCCGGCGCCACGGTGCAAGACTGTCCGGGAAGGCAAATCCACGCGGATATTGGTGGAACGTCGACGTATCCTCCTTCGTAAAGCCGTGTTCCGGGTACGGATAGAAGTAGTCGTCCATATGGACGCCATCCACATCGTAACGCCGCACGACGTCCGCAATAACCTTGGCGACGAAATCCCGGACTTCCTGCAAGCCGGGATTCAGGAATTTGTATCCGTCCGGACATGTCAGCACCCACTCCGGATGCAGCTTTGTCACATGGTTCGCCGCGGTCGGATACGTGTCGGTCTCCCGATAGGCCCGATAGGGATTGAACCACGCGTGGATCTCCATCCCTCGCGTGTGCGCCTCTGTCACCGCAAAGGTGAGGGGATCATAGCCGTCGCCGGGTGCTGTTCCCTGCGTGCCGGTCAGCCAGTACGACCACGGCTCATACGGCGAATTGTAGAACGCATCGCACTCCGGACGCACCTGGAAGATGACCGCGTTGACTCCGGACGCGGCGAGATTATCCAGGATCGCTGTCAGTTGCGATCGCTGCGTGGCCGGACTGAGACCGCGGGATGATGGCCAGTCCAGGTTGGTCACAGTCGCGATCCAGGCTCCGCGGAACTCCCGTTTGGGAACCGACGAAGCGGCAAGCACGCTCGGGCTCTGCGCGGAAAGTCCTGACACAACAGCGGTCAGTAGAACGACAAGAAGATGGATCCGGAATCGAAGAGACATGGTGATTTCTTTCCGAGATGGCTCATGAACGGAATCCACGCCGACACGGTGGCCCGCGATGCGATCGACGGTCCGGTACAGCGGTGGCGAGAAGGCGTATCGATCGCCGGCGGTCGGGCTCCCGGAGAAGGAACCCGGCCGTCAACGGGCTACTTCAGGAGAAGCATCTTCTTGACGATCCGCGTCGGCCCGGAGGTCAGGACGTAGAAATAGGTCCCGCTCGGCAGATCCGACGCCAGGAACGACACCGCATAGGATCCCGGTCCCCGAACATCGTCGATCAGCACCTGTACCTCGCGGCCGAGGACGTCATAGATCCGGAGAGTCGTCCGCGCCGTCTGCGGGAGACCGAACTCTATCGTCGTTGCGGGGTTGAACGGATTTGGATAGTTCTGTTTCAGAACGAAATCCGTCGGCACCGTGGCCTCGTCAGCCACGACGGTCACTGTTGCCGTGCGGAACCGGAAGATCGCCGACCACAGGCCCGGCGCTACCGTGTTCACTCCCTGCACGCGCCAGTAGTAAATCGTGTAGCTCTCCAGCCCGCTGACGCTGACGGTCGTATCGGCGATTGCCGTGGTGTCCAGCACGAGAGTGGCAAATGTCGAGCTCTTGCTGATCTGGATCCGGTACGTTTGCGCCGCCTGTGCAGGACTCCAGGCCAGGGTCGGGTTCAGAGACACGTTGGCCGTGGGATTCACCGGCGACACCAGCACGGGCGTTGCCGGACGGGCGCTGGCAAACGTCCATGCCGCGGCGTACGGACCATACCCGGCCGGATTCACCGCACCGACGCGCCAGTAGTACGGAATCTGTCCCGTCAACGACGGGACCACGATGAACGTATCGGTGACGGCCGTGTTCACGACCAGCGATGTTTGGAACGTCGAGTCCGTCGCCACCTGCACCTGATACCAGGAGGTCAGCGGAGCGGAATTCCATCGCAGGACGACCGAATCGGCGGCATCGGCAGAGCCGGACAGCGGGCCGGCCAGAACCGGCGCGACCGGTGTCGTCACCTGTGACACATTGGACATGGTGCTTTCGTTCTGGCCCCGGTCGAGCGCAGTCACCACAAAATACACTCCACCGCCGGTGCCGACCGAGCTTGGGACACTGGACGGACCCGGTTCCACCGCGACGATATTCTCAGCGCTGGCCAATTCCGTCGGTGCAACCGAGCCGTGGTCAAACCGGTACACCACGTAGCGGAACGCAGAGTCGCCGTCCACCCCTGGTGTGGGGGGATCCCACCGCAGCGCCGCGTTGCCTGTTCCGGCGATCTGCTCGAAGCGAAGATTCTGAGGGGCGTTCGGGGGGATACTGTCTTTCCACGGCATCGGAGGAATGAGTGCGATGGTGCGGTAGAAATTTGCGCGCAGGGAGTCCGCAAATCCTTTCGGATTATCGATCAGGCCGTTTCCTGCACGGAAGAACACGCTGCCTTCGGTCCCCGCAACTGACCGGTCGGCCCGAATCTGGTTTGGGAGCTCACTCGCAGACCAGTTCTGACCGTCCGTGATGTGGTACGGCGCGTGACCGGGATAGAGATGACGCCCCGCGGTACGGGCCTGGTCCGCCCACCACGGCATCAGGGTCAGATAATCCTGACTCCCGCCGATCTTCCAGTACAGCTGCGGTGTCAGATAGTCGATGTACCCGTTCTTGAGCCAGGTGACTCCGTCGGAGTACAGAACATCATACGACGAAAGTCCCGTGATCCCTGCCGGCACACCGCTTTTCCAGATGCCGAACGGACTGATCCCGAACTTGACGTACGGCTTCACCGCCAGGATACTGTCGTGCACGGCCTTCACCAGAAGGTTGACGTTATCCCGGCGCCACCCCGCCCGATCTTCCACGGCGAAACCCCGACGGTACTTGATCCAGCTGGAATCATCCTGGGTGGTGATGCCCTCATACAGATAGAAGTAATCGTCCCAGTGAACGCCGTCGATGTCGTACCGTCGCACAACATCCGTGATCACGTTAGTCACGTAGTCGCGGACCGCGGGGTTCCCCGGATCAAGGATCTGGATGCCGCCGGTCGAGTTGCTGAAATAGAGGACCCAGTCAGGATGCGTTTGAGAAACATGGGTCGCTGCTTTCGGATAGCTCGCAGCGCCGGACACCGTCTTCACGCAGCGGTACGGATTGAACCAGGCGTGCAATTCCATGCCGCGCCGATGCGCCTGTTCGACCGCGAACTGGAGAGGATCATAGTACGGACTCGGAGGCACTCCCTGTGCCCCGGTCAGCCAGTACGACCACGGTTCGTACGGCGAATTGTAGAGTGCGTCGCATTCGGTCCGCACCTGGAAGATGACGACGTTGATGCCCATGCTCTTCAGCTTGTCGAGCATCGTGTTCAATTGAAGTTGCTGGAGCACGGCATCGCCGCCGCGGGTGGTCGGCCAATCAAGATTGGTCACGGTAGCGATCCAGGCCGCGCGAAACTCGCGTTTGGGATTCGTGGAAGCGGTGGAAGCGCGGAATTCCTGGGCGGAACCGACGCTGAATGTGACCGCGATCCAAGCGAGGAGAAGACCACGGCGTATCAATATGGCCATGAGAACAATTCCAAAGTCGGTGAGTAAAGGAACCGGGTGATCGGTCGGGACGGTCCTCCGTGCCTCCCCCCGAGGACGCCCCTGTCAAGGTAGGAAACGCTCGCCAAAAATCCAACGGCGGAGCGCCGTCGGCACGGTCACTGTGACGCCGGTGACAGCAGCTCGCGAAGCGCCGTCCGTACGAGCCGGAGATCGACATCCGGCACGACGCGCGTCGCTCCCACGCCCACAGGGAGAACGAACCGATTGCGCGCGCCGGCGCGCTTCTTGTCATGTCCCATCGCCGCCAGGATTTCCGCCGGCCGCAGCGACCCGATGTGCGCGTGGATGGGAACACGTCGGATCAGCGCATCGATGCGCTCACCGTCGTTGCCGCTGAGCAGCCCCAGAGCGCGGGCAATCGCCGACTCCGCACGCATACCGAGAAGGACGGCCTCCCCATGACGAAGAAGCCGGTACCGCCCGGCTGCCTCCAGCGCATGCCCGATCGTATGACCGAAGTTCAGCACGATCCGTTCTCCGCGCTCGCATTCGTCCGATGAAACCAGTGACGCTTTGATCCCTGCGCAAACGGCCTGGGCACGCGCCACTGCATCCTCACCCAGATTCAGCAGATCTTCCAGCCCCGCCTCCAGAACGCGGAAGAAGACTTCGTCACGGATCACCGCGTACTTGATCACCTCACCGATGCCGCTGATGAGCTCACGCCGCGGAAGCGTGCGCAGATATGCGGCGTCCGCCCAGACGAACCGCGGCTGGTGGAACGCGCCGATCATGTTCTTCCCGAGCGGATGATTCACGCCGGTCTTGCCGCCGATCGAGCTGTCCACCTGCGCCAGCAGTGTGGTCGGGACCTGCACCACCGGAATGCCCCGCTGATACGTCGCGGCAACAAATCCCGCAAGATCCCCCACCACCCCTCCGCCGAAGGCGATCACGCCCGAAGTGCGGCCGATGCCACCGCGCAGGAGGGACGTGTAGATCGCATCGGCCCGGCGCAGGCTTTTCTGCCGTTCGCCCGGAGGAAGGACAATCGTCATCGGACGGAAACCCGAGCGGCGAAGCGTCTGCAGGAGCGGGGAAAGGTGATACGCCGCCACGGTTCGGTCGGTGATGACGGCGACCGGATCGTTAAGACCGTGCAACCGGCATGTCGCGCCGAAGTCGGCGATCAGGCCGGTTCCCGCGTAGATGGGGTAGGACCGCTCTCCCAGTTGAACGATGGTTGAGGGTGTCGGCATGGCTCAGAGCATGGGGCGGATGCGGCGGACGATTTCGTCCACGGTGATACCGACACGTTTCTTGTCGGCAGGGATGATGACGTCGGCCCGGGCGTAGAAAGGCTCGCGGCGAGAGAGAAGCTCCGTGATCCGATCCTCCAGAATCCCCGGCGGCAGCATTTCCCCTTCCTCATCCTTCAACATGGGGCGATCGGAGCGATGCCGTACGCGCTGGATGATCTCTTCCGGCGACAGCTGGAGGTACACGATGATCCCGTGCTTCCGGATGAACGAGAAGTTTTCCTCGTTCGCAATCGTGCCGCCGCCGAGTGAAATCACCATGTGATCGTGATCAGCGACCTGCTCGAGCACCGTCCGCTCGATCTCGCGAAAGCGCTCTTCGCCATCGGTCGTGAAGATCTCCACGATCCGTTTTTCCGCGTTGCGCTCGATAAGCTTGTCGATGTCGGCGAATTCGTACCCGAGCGTGTTCGCCAGGATCGGGCCGATCGTGCTCTTCCCGCTTCCCATGAATCCGGTCAGAAAGATCAGCGACTGATGCGCGTCCGTGGATCGTACCTGGGTCATGGTGTGTTCATCGGATCCGGAGGAGAACTCCGAGACTGAAGTTCATGCCGTCGACGACCACTTTCGACGCGATCGGGGCGGACGAGAGCGTCCGCGTCCTGGAACCGACGGGAATGGATGTCTGATCGAACGAATTCTCCGTCCGGATTTCCGGATCGCGGAACCGGAGCGCCCCCTGCATGGCGATCGATGACGTCAGACGGTATTCCATGCCGATCCCGACATGAATGCCGAAGCCGACCGGCGTGTTGAGCGTCTTCGTCCCGACCGTACCCACCGTCAGCTCACGGACGCCGATATAGGCACCGATGCCGCCGCCCATCGTCATTCGCACCACGTCTGAACCGAGCGGAATGTACGCGTACGCGCCCAGCTCGATCGGGATGAAGCGAACTCCTTCCTGCACCGGAAGCAGCCGCACCGAATCGACGAAAGCAATCGGGCGAATCTGATCATGCATCGTGGCATTGTACTCGGACGACACGGCAAGATAGAACTGCTCCTCCGCGAGCATCAGGCGAAACTCGGCGCCGGCTCCGAGCAGCGTATTGTAGCTGTCATACTGCGAACGGGCGTCAGCGGTCGGTGCGTCCGGGGAGAGATAGAGCTTCGACGTGGTCGTGACGGTACCGCGGAGGAGCACCGCCAGTCGCCCGTCGGACAGCTGGGCCCGGAGCTTCGGCGCTCCGGCCGTCAGCAGCACGAACGGCAATCCGATCAGGATGGTTCGACGGAGGATGTGCATGGAAAAAAAAGGCGCACCGCAGTGCGCCTTCCTGGAACCCGGTGCTGATCACCGGTAGAATTTGTCGCGGTGGTCGACGATGTCCGCTTTCTCACGGAGCTGATTCTGCCACTCGGTCAGGAGTCGGCTGCGTTTGTCCTGCAGGATCTGATTGCGGATCCCTTCCTTCTCGATGGCAAACTGGCTGGAGTCCAGCGTGCTCCGCGAGAGCAGCTTCAGAATATAGTATCCGCGCAATCCTTCGAACGGCTGGGAAATCTCGCCCGGCTTCATCGCCATGGCCGTGCCGATGAACTTCAGATCGCGCCCGATGCCGGACGGCGCATCCGCCGGCTTGAACGGCCCGGTCGTCTGCACCATGGCATACGGATTCGATCGCGCGGCAGCGGCAAGATCGGCGGAGGGCGTCAGCGATTTCGCGAACTCCTCGGCCATCTTCCTCACCACATCCATCTTCTTCTGCCGGAGCGCCATGGTCTGCAGAATACCTTTCACTTCTTCGAACGGACGCAATCCTTCCTCACGGACACCGGAGACCATGAACACGGCCACGCCGCCGGTCACAGCCATCGGATTGCTGATCGCTCCTTCCTTGTTCGCGAACGCATACGTGTTGACCGATTCATTGTATCCGATTCCCGGGACCATCCCGCCTTTCGTGAATTCCGGCGTCTCTCGTACCTGATACTTGCTCAGTTCGGCCGACTTATCGAAGCCCTCATCCTTGGCGAGATAACTGAAGTCTTCCGCCTGCTTGTAGGCAAGATCGGTGGTCTGAGCGCTCGCCTTCACTTTCATCGTCAGACTGGCGATCTTCACTTCGCGGCGGTCGCGTCCGGTGACCTTGAGAATATGCCATCCGAATTGTGTGCGGATCGGTCCGACGATTTCTCCGACGCGCGCTTTGAACGCCGCATCTTCGAATGGCTTCACCCAGCGGCCGCGTCCGTTCCAGCCCAGATCGCCGCCCTGCATCGCTGAGCCATAGTCCTGGCTGTTCTGCCGCGCAAGTGTCGCAAAATCCGCACCGTTCCGCGCCTCCCGGGCCAGATCCCTGGCTTTCTGGATTGCTTTCACGCTGTCAGGACCCGACACGGCATTGATCAGAATATGACTGACACGAATGAAATCATTCTTCCCTTCGCGGGAGTCAAGAACCTTGATCAGATGAATTCCGTCGGCGTCCCTGATCGGGCCGACAATTTCGCCTTTTTTCGCCGCAAATACGGCACTTTCCTTTGCCGGGCTCAGTTCGCTGCGGTTGAAATACGCCTCCGTCACCGGCACATCCGAATACGTCTTGGCCAGTTCAACGAAATCCACACTCCCTGAAACGGCCTGCTCACGGAGCTTCGCCATTTCCTGTTCGACCTGGCTGCTGTCATCGGCCGAAGCCGCAAGGCTGAAGGTAACATACTTGAGCTTGCGGGACGCTTTCGCCTTGAAGTCCTCCGGATGACTGTCGTACTGACGGCGCAGATCGTCGTCGGTCACCGTGACCGCGGAATCCGACACAAGCCGGTTGGCATCAAACAGCGCATACTCCGCGTCCAACGTCAGGGTCCGGTCGGTGAAGACATCCCATGCTTCGTCGTCCGTCACGCGCACTGTGGCCATCAGGAGGCTCTGCAGCTTCCGCCGTTTTTGATCCTCGCGGATGGCATCTTCCACCTGCAGCCACGCCGTCCGATTCTGCGGATCCATCATCGCGCGCTCGTAGGCATCCCGGCGGAACGTCCCGGTGGAATCGCGGAACTGGGCCACCAGGAAATCGGGAGGGTTGGGACCGCGGACGATGTCGACGACTTCCTGGTCGGTCACCGTGATCCCGAGCCGTTTGATCTCCTGGTCGATCAGCATGTCGCTGACCAGCTGGTTCCAGACCTGGGAGCGGATCTGGCGGTCAGTTTCGTCATCCACGTCCGCGCCGGACTGTTTCTTCTGATTTTCTTCAGCACGGCGCACGAGGTCGGAGAATTCCCTGTAGTCAATCTCCTGCCCGTTCACGCTGCCGATAATCTCCATATTGCCCTGGGACCGGCCCTTCCGGCCGCTCAGATCAAGGCCCCAGTCGAAGACGATCATGATAATGAAGAGCACGGCCAGAACGGCGAAGAGCTTGGCCATGTTGTTGCGGATGTCGGTCATTAACGCCATGGTGAGAACAACTCCTGCGTACTCGCGGTCGAGGGAATCGTGCGAAACATCGTGACGGTCAATATACCCCGCAAACGCTTGAAATGCAACGACTTTGTTGTTGACTTTCCCGCGACATTGGGTTATATTTTTCGTTGAAAATTTTGCAGATGCAGTGACGACCCCGTAAGCGCGAACGTTCTGCTTCGCGCTTTTCTTTCTGTCCCTTATCCTGTGTCAACGTTGGGAGAGTCTTGTTGTGAGAAATCAACTGACCCGCATCATCCTGATTCTTGCGGCCGTCGTACTCTCGATTGTGTTCCTCTGGCCCACCTACCAGGACTACAACTACCGTCGCCAACTCAACGCCCTCCATGGCCAGGATAGCGTGGCCTTCCTGGAGCAGCATCAGGACGACATCCTGAACGCCAAACTCAAGCGTATTAAGCTCGGCCTTGATCTCCAGGGCGGTATGCGCGTGGTGTTGGAGGTCAATATCCTCCAGTTCCTCGACGACTTCGCCAAAAATAAGGACGACAACTTCAACGCGATCATAAAGGAAGTCCGTGCAGAGACGTCCACGGGTGACGCATCCGTGATCCCCCTCTTTGTGAAGAAGTTCCAGGAGCGGGGGATCCGGCTGAGCCGCTACTACGGCAGCATTCGCGATGACGATGCGAAAATCGCCACCATGCTTCAGGATGAAGCCGATAAAGCCGTCGACCGGGCTGTCGAAATCGTCCGCAATCGCGTCGATCAATACCACGTTTCCGAGCCGAATATCCAGAAGCAGGGAGGCCGCCGCATCATCGTGGAACTCCCCGGCGTGAAGGATGAGAACGAAGTTCGGCAGCTGCTGCAGGGCACGGCAAAACTCGAGTTCCGTCTTCTCAAGGACCCGCAGATCACGTACCGGGTCATGGAGACCATCGACAAGTACCTGACGGGCAATCTGGAGCCTGACACCGGCGCGGTCAAGAGGGAGCAGAAGAAAGAGGAAGTGCAGAAGCCGAAGGATGCCCTGTCCGAGTTGACCGGCGGCGCCGCTCCGGAAGCCACGGATACCACATCCGAGGCGAAGGTCCAGCGGGAACATCCGTTCTTCTTCTACGTCCGCCCCGACCAGCACGGCTCCGGAGACGGTTACGTCGACGCCAAAGATAAGGACCGCGTCGAACGGCTGCTCGCACGCCCTGAAGTCCAGAAGCTCCTGCCGCCCGATTTCGCCTTCGTGTGGTCGGCAAAGGCCCAGCAGTTCGGGGACGGCATCAAGCGGTACATCCTGTACGCGGTCCGCGCGGTGCCGGAACTGACCGGCGGTGTCGTCGTCAACGCACAGGCGAGCATCGATCCCGAGGATAACCGGCCCATCGTCAACATGGAAATGAACAACGAGGGCTCCCGCGAGTGGGCGCGCATCACCGGCGCCAACATCAACAAGCGGATTGCCATCATGCTCGACAACGCTGTGTACTCGGCGCCCGTGGTGCAGACGAAGATCACCGGCGGCCGGTCGCGCATCACCGGCAGCGATACTCCCAACGAGGCACGGCTGCTTGAGATCGTGCTGAAAGCCGGCGCCCTTCCCGCACCGGTTTCGATTATTGAACAGCGCTCCGTCGGACCGTCGCTTGGCGAGGACTCCATCCGCTCCGGCCTGTCGTCCACGCTGCTGGCGTTCATCATGACGGTACTGTTCATGGTTGTGTACTACAACAGCGCGGGCGCTGTGGCGGATTTTGCGCTGCTCTTCAACATTCTGTTCATTCTGGGCGTCATGGCCGGCTTCCAGGCCACCCTCACCCTGCCTGGCATCGCGGGAATCGTCCTGACCATCGGCATGGCGGTTGACGCGAACGTGCTGATTAATGAGCGCATTCGCGAAGAGATGGAGGGGGGCAAGACGCTGCGTGCGGCTATTGATGCCGGATACTCGAAGGCGTTCGCCGCGATCTTTGACTCGAATATCACGACATTCCTGACGGGTGTCGTGCTGTACCAGTTCGGAACCGGCCCGGTCCAGGGCTTCGCGCTCACGCTGATGATCGGTATCGTCGCCAGCATGTTCAGCGCGATCGTCATCACGCATGTGATCTTCAATCTGATGACGGAGAAAGGACTGAATCCCAACTTCGGTTGATGCCGGAGTTGCGACGCACCGGCCATCGCGGCCGGACATCTTGAATAGGAGAACGGCGTTCCATGCGACTGTTTAAGAAAACGAACATCGACTTTCTCGGAAAGCGACACTTCTGGTACCTCGTCTCCAGCGCGATGATGGTGGTTGGCGTTGTATCCATCTTCACAAAAGGCATTGCGTTGGGCATCGACTTCCGCGGCGGGACGGAGCTCGTCATCGCCTTTTCCCAACCGGTGCAGATCAGTGAAGTGCGGGCATCGCTGAACGCGGTGGGTCTCGGTCAGAGCGAGATCAAGAGCTACGGCAGCGCTCAGAACCTGCTGATCCGGAGCACCGAGCAGGCGGAGGGCACACAGATCGGCGACCGGATCAAGGCCGCCCTGCAGAAAACCTTCCCGGATCAGAAGCTCGACGTCATCAAGGAAGACAAGATCGGGCCAAAGATCGGCAAGGAACTGCGACGTGACGCGCTCTACGCCGTGATCTGGTCCATGCTCGCCATCATGGCCTACGTGGCCATCCGCTTCAAGTTCACCTACGGATTGGGCGCCGTGATCGCCTTGGTGCACGATGTCTTTACCACCTTCGGGTTCCTGTCGCTGCTGAACGGTGTCTTCCCGCAACTGAATCTCGAGATCTCCCAGGAGGTCATTGCGGCCTTCCTGACGCTCATCGGCACGTCGGTCAACGACACCGTGGTGATTTTTGACCGTATCCGGGAAAACGAAAAGATCTACCGCAGCATGCCTCTGGACAAGGTTATGAATCGGAGTCTGAACGACACACTCAGTCGGACGATCATCACCTCGGGCACGATCTTCCTTGTGCTGTTCATTCTGCTGATTTTCGGCGGTGAGGTCAACCGGGGATTCGCCTTCACCATGGGCTTTGGCATCGTGACCGGCACCTATTCATCGATCTACGTCGCAAGCGCGTTCGTATTCGACTGGAGTCTGCTCCGCAAGAAGAAGGCCTAGCCGCGAATCTCGGAGGAGGTCATGAAATTCAAGACGTCCGAAGTTCAGGGAGTGACGGTGATCGAGCTGTCCGGTAATGTCATGGGGGGACCGGATGCTGCCGCGCTGAATGACCAGCTGCACAAGCTGGTCGAGGTTCACCGGAAGCGGGTGATCATCGACCTGCACGACGTGAAATTCGTGAATAGCTCCGGGCTCGGCATGCTGATCGGCGGACTGACTACCATGCGAAACGCCGGCGGCGAACTGAAACTCGCCCGCGCCTCCAAGAAGATTGAGACGCTGATCGAAGTCACCCGCCTGCACAAGGTCTTCGAGTTGCACAAGACCGTCAACAGCGCGGTCACGTCATTCAAGAGCTGACCCCCGCACTTCCGATGCCGACCCCTCCGTTGTTCATCGCCGTTGCGGGCAACATCGGAGCAGGGAAATCCTCTCTGGCCCGTCTGCTCGGAGAGCGGTTCTCCTGGAGACCATATTTCGAGTCGGTGGACGACAACCCGTACCTCGCTGATTTCTACGCCGACATGGAACGCTGGTCGTTCCATCTGCAGATCTACTTCCTCGCCAACCGGTTTAAGTGCCACAAGGAAATCGTGGAGTCGAGCGAATCGGTCATTCAGGACCGCTCCATCTACGAGGACGCGGAGATTTTCGCCCGGAACCTGTACGACATCGGGAAGATGACGGAGCGGGACTACACGAACTACGTGTCTCTCTTCCATGTGATGATGGAGTATCTCAAGCCCCCCGACCTGATGATCTACCTGAAGGCGAATGTCGACACGCTCCTCCGGCAGATTGCACGCCGCGGGCGGGCATTCGAGCAGGGCATCCAGCGCAGCTACCTCGAACAGCTGAACCACCTGTACGGCTCCTGGATTGACTCCTATCGCCTCGGGCCGCTGCTGATCATCGAAAGCGACGACCTCGACTTCGTCAACAATCCCGTCGATCTCGATTTCATCATTCGCCGCGTGAAGCAGAGCCTTCCGCAGATGCAACTGTTTGAGTCCTGAGCCTTACCCCCTCTCGGTTCTCCGTATTCGGCCATTCCTGTGGGACCCATGACGGACGGTGCGATACCGTCGGTGCGGGACTGTACCCGTCCCCGGCGAAGAGCCGTCGGGACGGCTCGCCGTGGATTGTGCGTCAGCAGGGAAACGAATGGATGAGACGGTCGACAGGGCCGGATCCCGACCATCCTGACGGATGTGCCGGGATCCGCATCGGTCAGAGATTACTTGCGAGGGGCGAGAAGCGTGTCGTACACGGAGCGCAGCTGCAGGATGTGCAGCGCAGTTTGAAGCTGTCGGTCGGAGGCGAAGGTCGCTTCGGCACGGGCGCGGTCGCCCACGATGCGCCCGAGGATCTCCGCGCGCAGCGCGATACGGACCTCTTCGCGGAACCGGTTGATCTGGTGCTGCTCTTCCGACGCAATGATCCTGTCCAGCCGGTCGAGCGTCGCGGCAAATTCCTTTCCGTAGCGATCGCGGGCGGCCAGTTCGCGGAGTTCCTTCACCTTCGTCGCGCCTTCCTCCTCATATGCGAACCCTTTTTCCTTGAGGTAGGACTCGAAGTCGTTCACGAGTGAGTCGCTGACCGTGAAGTCGTCCGGGAGCGTTTTGTGGATCGCGGCAAAGCGATTCGCATACGTGAAGAACATCGCTTTTCGGAGCAGCTCATCCAGATACGCGTTGCGCATGGTGTCGGTCACGGCCGTGTCCGGTTGGATGCCGCCTGCTTCCCACACCGGCCGGTTGCGGCGCGTCCGGAATTCCTTCCGCAGACTGTCGGGAACGGTGGTCACCGATCCGTCGTCTTTGCGATGCCAGTAGTCGATCTCCTGGATGCACCGGCCGCTCGGCGTGTAATACCGCGCCGTCGTCAGTTTGAGCGATGCCGTTTCGGAGATACGCGCAATCGTCTGCACCAGCCCTTTTCCGAACGTCCGCGTGCCGACGATCACTCCCCGATCCAGATCCTGCACGGCGCCGGCCACGATCTCGCTTGCGCTCGCGGTGGAGCGGTTCACCAGCACCGCCAGCGGAACATCCGGTTCCATCGGCGTTTCGTCGGAGTAATACCGGCGCTCGGAATCCGGCCGGCGGCCGCGGGTCGACACAACCAGACTGCTCTCCGGTACGAACTTCGCGACCACGTCCACCGCAACATCCAGCAAGCCGCCCGGATTGTCCCGCAGATCCAGGATCACCCCACGGAGCTTCTGCTGAGCTTCCAGGCCCTTCAGCGCACCGCGGACGTCATCCCCGGCGGTCCGGGAGAAGCGCTCCAGCCGAATCAGGCCGATACCGGGCGCCACGAACCCGGAATAGGTCACATTGCGCACCGGGATCTCTTCGCGCAGAAGCACGAATTCCAGCGGCCGTTTCTCATCTTCCCGTTCCACCGTGATCCGGACCTCGGTCCCCGGGGCGCCGCGGACAAGTTGACGCACGCCCTCCAGCGAGAGCCCGGTGGTGGGCTTCCCGTCGATCGTCAGGATCCGGTCGCCGATCTGCACCCCCTGCTTGGCGGCGGAGTAGCCTTCAATGAGATTGAGCACTGTGATCGCTCCGTCGCGAATGCCAATGCTCACGCCGACGCCGCCGTACTTGCCATTCGTCACGAGATCCAGCTCATCACCCTCATTCTCGCCGATGAACACCGTGTACGGATCGAGCGTCCGCAGCATGCCGTCGATTCCGGCCCGCATAAACTCACCGGGGTCCACCTGATCGACGTAATTGGCCGTGATCTCCTGGTAGACGCGGCCGAACGTCTCAATGCTTTGCTTGACGCGATAGAAGTAGTCGGAATCGCTGCCCGTCAGAAAGCCGAGTGTCCCCGCCCCGACGGTGAGTGCTGCGATCAGGATCGCATGCCGTCGGGTGAGTCGCAGCCGACCCGTGGTGCTGTCGTTCGTGTGCCAAAGGCTCTTCACGCGCTCAATCCTTCCATCACGTCAACCACTGTCGCACTTCTTCCCATATCATCCGCTCCAGATCATCGACCGGCTTCATCCCGTCCAGCATCCGAAAGCGGGATTCTTTCCCCGCCAGCGCCCGGTATCCCGCCCGAACCCGCCCGTAGAACTGCCGTCCGCTCGACTCCATCCGATCGCCCGTGTGCCGCACCTGCTGCATGCGCCGCTCGATCTCATCCTCCGGAATATCGAGAAGGAAGGTCAGATCCGGCACGAGGCCGCCCGTGGCAAAGCGGTTCACCGCGTGGATTACGTCCAGCGGAATCCCCCGCCCGTATCCCTGATACGCGGTCGTCGAATCGTAATACCGGTCCAGAATGACCACTGTGCCCGCATTCAGCGCGGGACGAACGACGTCCTGCACCAATTGCGAGCGGCTCGCCGAGAACAGGAGCAGCTCGCCGGCATCGGTCATCGCCGCATGCGCTCGATCCAGCAGCAGGCCGCGGATGACTTCGCCGATCGGCGTCCCGCCGGGTTCCCGGAGAACCCGCACCGTCCTGTCGGACGCACGCACACGATCCTCAAGACGTTTCACCTGCGTCGACTTGCCGCAGAAGTCGATCCCTTCAAACGTGATCAGCATTCGTCAGACCGTTTTATCGGAGAACAGCGTTGCTGCGACCAATCTACCCAAATTCGCCGAGGGATGCAAACACACGACGTTGCTTGCTCGGCGCGCCTTTTTTGTGTACCATTATTTCCGATGTGTGCGTCACGCCGGATGCCCAACGATCGAACCCGACATACGTCCTCCCGTCCGTCCAAATCCACCGTGTCCTCGTCCGAAGCAGTGAACGCGAGACGTCTGGAATCGCGCGGGGAAGATTCTGTCCTGATCAAACGCGCACTGCAGGGGGATCAGCGGTCCTATCACCGACTCCGTCAGAAATACCATGATGCGATCTACAACCTGATCGCGCGCATGATCCGCGACCGCGAAGAAGTGGACGACCTCGTGCAGGAAGCGTTCATCAAGGCCTTCACGTCGCTCGCGAATTTCAACGAGGAGTATGCCTTCTCCACGTGGCTGTACAAGATCGCCACGAACAACGCGATCGACCACATCCGCAGGCGCAAGCTGCAGACGTTCTCCATCGATAAGCCGATGGAGTCCAAGGACAGCGACTTCGCGTTCGAACTTCCCGATACCGGACCGGAGCCCGACGAAGAGATGATCGACGCGCAGCGCAAACGGATGCTGCAGGAGGCTATGAACGCCCTCCCTCCCAAGTACCGCCAGGTGATCGTTCTCCGGCACGTGGAGGAGAAAGAATACGCGGAAATCGCCAAAATCCTGCATTTGCCGCTCGGTACGATCAAAGCGCACATCTTCCGCGCCCGTGAGATGCTGTACAAGCGGTTACGCGACAAGATGCGGCACTACTGAGCCGTTTCGCGCAACTTCCCCTGTGCCCGCCGCGTAAAGTACAAAGAGCCGTTCCCCTTCGAACAACGGGCAATCCGCATGAAACGCATCCTTCTTCTCGTCGCCCTTCTGTCCCTGGCCGCGCACGCGGCCCGCGCAGAAGCATCCCCCCGCCAGGATGTGCATCGGGAATTCACCCGGACCAAAGAGCACTCCGTTCGCGTGGTGATTGATGTGGCGTTCGGAAGTCTGACGCTCGAGCGCGTCACGGATCGCCGCATTGCCACGGTGGACTACGATGAATCACAGGACGATGAGCACAAAGTGACCGTGTCGTATGAGATCGATGGCGATGAAGGGGTGCTGAAGGTTCGCCTGAAGAAGTCGTCGCACTTCTGGGGCGACGGCGAATCGGATGACGAGCACCAGGATCGCCATCTGACCGTCCGATTGACGAACGAGCTTCCGCTCATGCTTGACGTCCAGCTGGGGGCCGGCCGCGGCGAGATCGATCTGTCCGAATTGCAGGTGCACGACCTCAAGATCTCCACCGGCGCAAGCAGCGTGACGCTGCGGTGCGACACACCCAACCAGATCGCCGCCGGCGACGTGCAGATCGAATCCGGCGTCAGTAAATTCACGGCAAGCAATCTGTCCAATCTGAACTTCCAGTCGATGAAGTTCAGCGGCGGTGTGGGATCGTACAAGCTGGATTTTTCCGGATCACTCCGTCGGGATGCCGACGTCAAGGTGGAGGTGGGACTCGGGTCGATCGTCGTGAACATTCCGCGGCAGATCCCGGCACGACTGTTCTATGACGACAGCTGGCTCTCCAGTTTCGACCTCGACGATGCATTCGAGAAGGAACGCAACGGAGTGTATCAGACGAGCAACTTCACCGACAGCTCGAACCGACTGACCGTCCGCATCGAATCCGGCCTCGGCAGTGTCAAGGTCCGCCGACGATGATCCGAACGAAGAAGACGAACGTGACTCCGCAAGCCGCTCCCTGTGAGCGGCTTGTGTGTTTTTTGGGGATGGATCAGCCGATACCGAAGTGGAAGAACTGTCCCCACGAACGGGGATGGCTGACCTCGCGAATGCGAATGAGGTTCAGCAGGGCCTGCCGGTACGCGTCACCCGGTGCCAGTCCCTGCGCAAGGTAGGTGAAGAAGTGTTCGCTGAAGAACTTCGCGGCCTTCCGGTCCGCCATCCAGCTGTTCAGGAAGACGTCCGCAGTCCCGTTTGCCCGCAACAGCGCCGCATGCATCGCGCCCAGCCGCGTGGTGCCGCCCCCCTGGTTTGACAGAAGGATCACCGGCACCGCCGGCAGCTCCGAAAGCATTTCGAACCGCACCGCGGTGGACTGCTCCGTGGTGAGGCCGTCGGAGAGTGCCAGTTCACCCAGCGGCATCATTACGTCCTGCCCGGAGAATTCCGTCGCGAGCTGGAGCACATCCCCGGAGACCGATTTCAGGTTGTCCCACGATGTTTCGAGGCCCACGAGCACACGGGCATTCCGGAAGAAGCTGCGGAGATCACGGAGCTCGTAATCGACGGCCCAGTTCTTCCCGGTCGGATTGCCGAACGCCGTCACCATGTGCACGCGCGGTGTGGTCGTCACCCGATAGCGCAGTGCTGCCAGTGACGGGAGATAGTCAACGTTGGTCAGCTCGACGAGATACTTCACGTCTCCACGGCGGTCCTGACGCTCGATGGTATGGAAGGGGAATCCGTCGAGGAAACCGCCCGGGATCACGATCACCCCGCGATCGATCACGTCCTCCACCGGTCGGATGAGCAGATCGTAGAGTCGAGTCGAAAGAGCGGAGAACACCGTCAGCTCTGTCACGCTGGCGGCGGACGGATCTCCCGAGTAGACCCGGGGATCCTGCAGGAGATCGTCATATTGCAGGACGAGCGCCTGCAGACTGTCGCGACCAATCCGCACCGATCGCATCGCGAGCCGCGAGTGGGTGAGCGCAAAGATCGTCAGGCGATCCCGGCCGGGCAGGAATTCGACCGCCACACTCCCTTCCGGCAGAAGCCGCTGCACCGTGGCAGGATCCACCGGCTGCACCGGCAGCGTAAGCGCGTCATTCGGCCACTGCGCCATCACCGCCGCTGACTTGGTCTGGACCTCATGTTTGAGCGCATCCAGCCGGGCCTTCAGCGTCCGGGCTTCCCCCGACGCGGGGTCAATGCGCGTCCGGCAGAGCTGGGCGGTCAGCTCACGCTCCGTCAACGCCCCGCGGGCGTTCAGGGAACGAACTTCTTCCGCGAGCGGACGTCCGTTGTCGGATCGCAACGAGATCCCTTCTCCCGTGAATCCGCGCGCAAGCTCCTTGCGCCGCGCCAGATCGACCATCTTGAGCGCTTCGGCCGGCCGCTGCTGGCGGACGAACACGTCGGCGAGTCGCAGATACCAGTCATGATGGTCCGGCGCGTTGCCGAGATCATCCAGATACGGACGATGGAGTTCCGGATCGGCATATTCGGCCAGGTCAGACTGCTCCAGCACGACAGCTTTCGTGAGGAAGTCCTGTTCCGTAGACAGATCGCCTGACCGGCGGGCGATGTCCGCGATCAGCGCGTCCACGGTCGCTTCGCCGATTGCGTGAGCACAGAGATGAAATTGCTCCGCCACGGACCGAAGCCGCCGGATCCATTCTCCTCCCCGTCGCGTTTGCTCCGCGGGAGGCAGCGCCCGGTAGCTCATGCGTTCCAGAAGCGTCTGCAGGGCATACGCCGCAAATCGATCGCCCACCGCATGTGCCACCGTGATCGCATCGCCGTAGAAGGTGCGTGCCTCATCCCACCGGCCGTTCTGCTCATACAGCCGTGCAATGAAGTAGAGATACAACGGCTCCGCCTGACTTCCGGCATGCTGACGTCGAAGATCGTTGACGGCCTCCCGCATATCCTGCAGCGCACCGTTGGCGTTTCCCTGATCCACGAGCACTCGGCCGCGCTCCAGCTGCAGGCGGGTACGCAGTTCCGCATCTTCCGGACGCGACAGTGCGTCCATGCCTTTGGTGAGCATATCCTGCGCCTCGGGCAACCGGCGGAGGCGACGGAGCGTCTGGCCCAGGCTCAGTCGGGCGGCGGCGATCGCGGTCGGATCATTCCCTGTGTTCGACAGGTTGAGAGCGGTCTGAAGTTCGTTCAGCGCCTGCGCAGGTTCGCCCGCGAACAGAAGGCACCGGCCGATCTTCAGATGCGCCTGCGCGGCGGACGTCCGATCGGCGAACGCATCCGCAACCGAAGAAGCGGCGCGATAGCGTTCGTACGCCGTCGCCAGATCCCCCGCCGCAAAATAGACGTCGCCCTCGAGGATGGTGAGCCGCAGATTCCCCAGTGCATCGCCCGCCTTGGTCACCTGAGCGGATGCCTGCCCGAGATTGTCGAGTGCCGCGCGGAGCTGGTAGGTCTCCAGGAGGATCTGCGCCAGATATGTCCGGGCGATCGTGGCCTTGTCCTGGTTGCCGGCCTTCTCGAATCCGTCGATCGCCTGTGTGAACAGCGTCCGGGCGGACGGATAATCATTCCGCTGGTAGAGTTCGACGGCGCGGTCGAACGCATCCATGGCAGGATCCGGTGTCCGGGAGTTGAAATCGCAGGAGCTGAAGAGTACGGTAACCACCAGCACGACCGGAGCGGTCGGTGCAAGGACGCGGCGAAAGAGTATTCGGAGTGGGCGGTGCATCGTGCGATGCAATATACGAAACCAGCCGCCGGCCGTCAACGGCCGACTTCCTTCCGATGTTCGTGCCGGACGATGTCTGCCAGCTCGTCGGCCGCATTGGAGAGCACGCCGTCCACGCCGAGGGAGATCATGCGACGGACATGCGGGGCGGAATTCAGTGTGTAGACGAACACCGCCATGCCGTGCCGATGGGCATCGTCGATCCAGGACCGGCGCAGTTCGTGCCGGGCACAGACAAACACTGAAGCGTCCGTTCCCCGTGCCAGCGTTGACGGGAGACGGCCGAAATCACGATACAGGTTGTAGAGCAGGCCGGCGACCAGCGCCGGCTCCCGCCGTTTGATTTCGCGCACCAGAAGGTGGTCGAATGACGACACCATCACACGGTCGATCATGCCGGTGGACCGGACGGTGTCAAGCACCCGCTCTTCGAGCAATCCCGGAGGTTCGCGGTGCAGCCAGTCGGATTTGATTTCGATGTTCACCCAGAGCCGGGAGCCCACGGTGCTGAGTACGTTACGCAGGGTGGGGACGCGCTCCGAGGCAAAGGATGGATGGAACCACGAGCCGGCATCGAAGGCGCGGATCTCGTCCAACCGATAGTTGCGCGCCGCGCCGTTTCCGGTCGTCGTCCGTTGAAGATTTCGGTCATGAAGGACGATGACTTCTTCGTCACGGGAGAGTCGGACATCGAGTTCGATCATATCGATGCCCGGCGCCTCAGCCGCGCGGAGGAATGCCGCCATGGTGTTTTCCGGTGCCCGGGCGGAGATCCCGCGGTGGGCGATGACGTACGGGGGGGCTCCGGAGGCGGGACGAGGCTGAAAGCTCTTCATGCATCAGATCGCGGTGCGATCCCGATAGAGCGCATCCAGAACGAGCTTGTGCACATAGGCGACCTGGTGCATTCCGTTCACGCTAAGGAGGCGATCCGTCGCGCGGTAGAAGTCGATGAGCGGCCGTGTTTGCCGGTCGTAGACATCGAGGCGGCGCCGCACGGTATCCGGTTTATCGTCGTCCCGCTGGTACACCTCACCACCGCACTTGGGGCACACGCTCGTCCCGGTGAGCTGCGAGATCGTGAAGATGGATCCGCAGCCCCGGCAGAGCCGACGCTGGTCCAGGCGGCGGACGATCTCCTCGCCATCGACCTGGATACTGATGACGCCATTGAGCGCGATGTGCAGTCGTTCGAACAAGGCATCGAGCGCGCGGGCTTGCGGCAGGGTGCGGGGAAATCCGTCGAGGATGAAATTACGTCGCACGTCGTCCGGTGTCAGGACTTCCTCGATCAGGCCGATGACAACCTCATCGGGCACGAGGTTTCCGGCATCCATGAAGGTCTTGGCTTTCAGACCCAGCGGCGTCTTGTTCTTCACCGCTTCGCGCAGGAGATCGCCGGTAGAGATGTGGGCGGAGTGAAATTCTTCGACGAGGAGCTTTGCCTGGGTGCCTTTGCCGACGCCCGGCGGTCCGAAAAGAATGATGTTCATTCGAGAGTGGCTCGCGTTCAGGTAGTGGAGGATAGAACGAGTGAGGCCGTGGGGGTAATGTACGGGAAAATCCGGAGGCGGCCAAGACATTCCCCCGGCGGACGGACGTCGATCTACGGCGTGGAAAGCGCCAGCTGGCCGCAGGCCGCATTGATATCCTGGCCCGAGCTGTTCCGGACCATGACCGTGATGTTGGCGGTCCGCAACGCCGCGGCGAACGATTCGATGCGCTCGCGCGGGGTCGGACGCAGTTGCGCGCCGATGCCGGCGAGATGCGTGAACGCGATGGAGTGGAACGGGATAAGGTTCACTTTCATCGGAAATCGTTTGCTGACCGCGATCAGGCGCCTCAGATCTTCGTCGGTATCATTGAAACCGTCGAAGAGGATGTATTCGAGCGTCGGACGTCGGCGCACGCGATGATAGTAGTATGCGAGTGCTTCCAGAAGTTCCGGGACGGGGAATTTCTTCGTGATCGGCATAATGCCGGTGCGCTTCTCATTGTCGAGCGTATGCAGGGACAGGGCCAGCTTCACTTTCCGGTTCTCGTCAGCCATGCGGCGGATCCGATCGGCATAGCCGGCCGTGGAGACCGTGATGTGCCGCGTGCCGATGTTGAGGGCCCGGTCATCGGTGAGGATGTCGATGGACTTCATGACCTCGTCGTAATTGAGCATCGGTTCTCCCATGCCCATGTAGACAAGGTTGGTGATGCGCCTCTGGCTCAGCCGTTGGGCCTGCAGCACCTGGTCGACGATCTCGCCGGCGGTGAGGTCCCGACTGAATCCCATGGTGCCGGTCGCGCAGAACTTGCAGTCAAGCGGACATCCGACCTGGGTCGAGACGCACAGGGTAAGACGCCGGTCAGCGCCGGGGGATTTTTTTTCGGGGGGAATGAGGACGCTTTCGACGGCGGCACCGTCCTCCAGCCGGAAGAGATATTTGGTCGTCGCATCGGAAAACGAGCGGCTGGTGTTCACGACCTCAAGATTACCGAGGTGCGCGGACTGTTGGAGAATCGCGCGAAATTCGCGCGAGATATCTGTCATCTCGTCGAACGTCTGCGCGCCTTTCGCATACAGCCAGGCGTAGAGCTGGGCGCCCCGGAATCGTTTCTCGCCCATGGATTCCGCAAACGATTGCAGTTCGTCGAACGAGAGGCCTTTGAGGGGGACGCGCTTCACAGGCGCAAGGTAGCGATAGATGGACGGAGGAGCAAGCGAGGGATCCGGGAGAAATAAAAAGTCCCGCCGGGGATTGCTCCCGGGCGGGACGAAAATAAATCTGGCATCGCCCTACTCTCCCATGCAGTCACCCGCATAGTACCATCGGCTCTGAGGGGCTTAACTTCTCTGTTCGGAATGGGAAGAGGTGTAACACCCTCGACATTGACGCCAGAAGAATCAATTGGGAAGAAGCAAACCGGTGTTTTGCCACCGTTTTCTTGATGCCCTCCATGGGGCAACAGCGCATACTGCGCGTCAACGAAAATATGATTAAGTCCTCGACCGATTAGTACCGCTCGACTCACGCATTGCTGCGTTTGCATCTGCGGCCTATCAACCAAGTCATCTCCTTGGGGTCTTAGTCTCCGAAGAGACGGGAAACCTCATCTTGGGGCGGGTTTCGCACTTAGATGCTTTCAGTGCTTATCCCATCCGGACATGGCTACTGAGCAATGCCACTGGCGTGACAGCTCATACACCGTCGGTCCGTTCACTCTGGTCCTCTCGTACTAGGAGCGACACCCCTCAAGTTTCCTACGCCCGCACAGGATAGGGACCGAACTGTCTCACGACGTTCTGAACCCAGTTCACGTACCGCTTTAATTGGCGAACAGCCAAACCCTTGGGACCTTCTCCAGCCCCAGGATGCGATGAACCGACATCGAGGTGCCAAACCTTGCCGTCGATATGAACTCTTGGGCAAGATCAGCCTGTTATCCCTAGCGTACCTTTTATCCTTTGAGCGATGGCCCTTCCACGCGGAACCATCGGATCACTAAATCCTACTTTCGTACCTGTTCGACTTGTATGTCTCACAGTCAAGCTCCCTTGTGCTTTTACACTCGCCGCATGATTACCAACCATGCTGAGGGAACCATTGAGAGCCTCCGTTACAATTTAGGAGGCGACCGCCCCAGTCAAACTACCCGCCTACCACTGTCCCTGTACCGGCTTACGGTACGAGGTTAGAATTCCAACAACGCAAGGGTGGTATTTCACTGTTGACTCCACCGAAGCTAGCGCCCCGGCTTCACAGTCTCCCACCTATGCTACACATGCATTGTCCGAACCCAATAATAGGGTGCAGTAAAGGTGCATAGGGTCTTTCCGTCCATATGCGGGTAACCGGCGTCTTCACCGGTACCACAAGTTCACCGAGCCCGTGGTTGAGACAGTGACCAAGTCGTTACACCATTCGTGCAGGTCGGAACTTACCCGACAAGGAATTTCGCTACCTTAGGACCGTTATAGTTACGGCCGCCGTTTACTGGGGCTTCGGTCGAGAGCGTTGCTTGCGCTAACCCCCTTCCTTAACCTTCCAGCACCGGGCAGGTGTCAGTCCCTATACGTCGACATAAAGTCTTAGCAGAGACATGTGTTTTTGTTAAACAGTCGCTTGGCCCGTTTCACTGCGATCCCGATCAGCTCCAGCGCGAGCCTTCACCAATCGGGACACCGCTTATCCCGAAGTTACGCGGTCAGTTTGCCGAGTTCCTTAACCACGGCTCACTCGAGCACCTTAGTATATTCAACCCATCTACCTGTGTCGGTTTGCGGTACG
>JAKAJH010000034.1:0-26168 GCA_021813905.1 Bacteroidota bacterium
GGCGGATCATGTCGTTGCAGGCAGCGAGGACGATCTCCTCTTGCGGGCGGAGAAGTCGCCCAACCGGCTCGGCGCACGCACGGTGGCCGGGCTACCCGATAATCACACGGCGCTCAACGAGGTCCTAAACGCCATCAGCGCCGGCACGATCAAGGCCCTGTATGTGCTGGAAGACAACATCGCCGCGCTTCCGGGCGTGGCGGAGGTGCTCGCGAATCTCGATCTGCTCATCGTGCACGCGTCCGAGCGGAACGAGACCACCGCGATCGCCGATGTCGTGCTCTCCGCATCGACGTACGCGGAGAAGAACGGAACATTCACAAACTTCCAGGGCCGCGTGCAGCGGATCCGCCCCGCCGTCGCAACGCTCGACCACGAGCGGTCGCTCGACGGCCTGGCAATGAGCCGGTGGGACCGCTTCGCCGCACACAATGATCGATGGGGGAAGGGACCGCGCCGCGACTCGCGCAGCAGCTGGCGGATCCTTGCCGCGGTTGCGAACGCACTCGGCGGCCGGATCAAATACACCACCGCGGAAGAAGTGTTCCGCGAAATGGCGGATCGCATTCCCGCATTCAAGGGTTTGACATATCTGAAGGTCGGCCCGGGCGGCACACCGCTGCAGGCGCCGGTCGACGCACCGCAGCGGACCCGGGTGCAATCCTGATCGAACCACGGAACACGGCATGGACCATATCGATATCCTGATCACTCTGGCAAAGATCGTTGCCGCATTCGCGTTCCTGATCCTCGGAGCCGCGATGACGGTACTCCTCGAACGGCGCGTCAGCGCGTTCATTCAGAATCGCATCGGCCCGAATCGCGTCGGACCCGGCGGACTCATTCAGCCGTTCGCCGACGTCGCCAAGCTTGTCATGAAGGAGGACATCGTTCCCCGGAGCGCCAACCGGTTCATTCACGACATGGCGCCCATGATTTCCATCGGAGTGGCCCTCAGCACGTTCGCCATCGTCCCGTTCGGCAACGGCATCGACATCTTCGGCCGGCATGTGAAGCTCATGATCGCGGATGTGAACATCGGCATGCTGTACCTGCTCGCGTTGACGTCGGTCGGCGTGTACGGCATCACCCTCGCCGGTTGGTCCTCCAACAACAAGTATTCGCTGCTCGGCGGATTGCGCTCATCTGCCCAGCTCATCAGCTACGAGCTGTCCATGGGCTTGTCGCTCATCGGCGTCCTGATGATCGCGGGAACGCTCCGCCTTGACGAGATCGTGCTCCGGCAGACGCAGTACATCGGCGGCATTCTGCCGAAGTGGAACATCTTCCTTCAACCGCTCGGCTTCATCACCTTTGTCATCGCCTCATTCGCCGAGACGAACCGGCTGCCGTTCGATCTGCCGGAGGCCGAGCCCGAGCTGGTCGGCGGATATCATACGGAATACAGCGGGATGAAGTTCGGCCTGTTCTTCCTGGCCGAGTACGCGAACATGATCACGTCCAGCGCCATCATCACCACGCTGTTCCTCGGCGGCTGGGACGTGCCGTATATCGAAGGACTCGGATTGGCCCCGCTGACGCTGGCGCTGGTGCAGGTCGGAGGATTCCTGGTGAAGGTCGCGCTCGTGGTGCTTTTCTACATCATCGTGCGCTGGACCATTCCGCGCTTCCGGTATGACCAGCTGATGAACCTCGGATGGAAAGTGATGCTGCCCCTGGCGATCGCCAATGCGCTGGGGACAGGACTGGTGCTGTTGCTGATCGCATAGACGGGTAGAGCATGGGAACCAACGGAAAGATGATTCGTCGCAGCGACCTCGGATTCTGGCAGAAGATCTATCTGCCCGAGATCGTCAAAGGACTCGGCCTCACCATCGCGCAGATGTTCAAGCCGAAGATCACCGTGCAGTTTCCGGACGAGCGGTTCAAGCCGGAGCCGTCGTTCCGCGGCCGGCCGGTGCTCGTCGAGGAGAACGGCGTCGAACGCTGCGTGGCATGCGGACTGTGCGCGCGGGTTTGCCCGGCGCTGGCCATCGAGGTGCAGGCGTCCGAGACGCCGCTCGAGAAGGAACGCTTCCCGGTGAAGTTCGAGATCAACATGGTCCGGTGCATCTTCTGCGGTTTCTGCGAGGAAGTGTGTCCTGAAGAAGCCATCATCATGAGCAACGAATACCTGCTCGCGTTCTCCAGCCAGCAGGAAGCCCTTTTCGGAAAGGACAAGCTCCTCAAGCCGGCCAGTCAGATGCAGGATCGCCTCGACTGGCTCCGCGCGCACCGATGATGGCATTGCGTTCGCCGGAGCAGGGGACTCCCGCGAGCGCACGCTGTTCGAAGTACTGTCGTTCCACGCCAGGCCCTCCCCGGAGGGCCTTGTTATTTCACGGGGCACGCGCACTCAACGGGGATCCGCTTCCGCATTATCATCCACATCACACAGGGGGACATCATGGTTTCGCACTTCGTGAGCGCCGCCACGTACGGCGTCAACGCCTATCTCGTGCAGGTCGAGATCCACATCGAACCGGCCCTCGCCCGCTTCACGATCGTCGGATTGCCGGACAACGCGGTCAAGGAAAGCAGCGAGCGCGTCCATGCCGCGGTGAAGAACTCGGGATTCTGGTTCCCGAACCATCGCATCACCGCCAACCTGGCGCCCGCTGACATCCGCAAGGAGGGGTCAGCATATGATCTGCCCCTCGCGCTCGGAATCCTCGCGTCCTCGGATCAGCTGGACTCGGAGGTGATCGATCGGTTCGCCGTCATCGGCGAGCTTGCGCTGGACGGAACCGTGCGACCCGTGCGGGGCGCGCTCGTCATCGCCCTCGAAGCCAAAGAGCGGCAGCTCCACGGCTTGCTGCTTCCGGAAGAGAACGCCCGCGAGGCCGCCATGGTCGAGGGTCTGGCCGTCTATCCCGTCAAAACGCTCCGCGAGACATTCGAGTTCTTCGCGGGCGAGCATCGGCTGCTCAAGCCATTCACGATGAACCGCGATGAGGTTCTGCGCGAAGCGCCACGCGCGTCCGTCGATTTCGCGGATGTGAAAGGTCAGGAAAGCGTCAAACGGTCCCTCGAGGTCGCAGCCGCGGGCGGACACAATATCCTGTTGATCGGTCCGCCCGGTTCGGGCAAGACGATGCTCGCGAAACGCCTGCCCACGATCCTGCCGCCGATGCTGTTCGAAGAAGCGCTCGAGACCACCAAGATCCACTCCGTCGCCGGTCTGCTCCCGCCGAGCATGGCGCTCGTGGCCCATCGGCCGTTCCGGTCGCCGCACCATACGATCTCCGATTCCGCACTCGTGGGCGGCGGAACGGTCCCGCGCCCCGGCGAGATCTCGCTGGCGCATCACGGCGTCCTGTTCCTCGATGAATTACCCGAGTTTGCCCGCAATGTCCTTGAAGTGCTGCGGCAGCCGCTGGAAGACGGACGAGTGACGATCAGCCGGTCGAAAATGTCCGTGGATTATCCCGCCAGTTTCATGCTCGTGTGCGCGATGAATCCCTGTCCTTGCGGGAACTTCGGCAATCCGCAGCAGGAGTGCTCGTGCACGCCCGTGCAGATCCAGAAGTACGTGGGGAAGATCTCCGGACCGCTGCTCGACCGCATCGACATCCATGCCGACGTTCCGGCCGTCAAGCACGCGGATCTGTCCTCAAAACGGACCGGCGAGACGTCCGAGACCATCCGGGCCCGGGTCATCGCCGCGCGCGAGCGACAGGCGGAACGATTCCGCGGCCGCCCCGGTAAGTTTTGCAACGCGGATATGGAGACCAACGACATCCGCCAGTATTGCGGGCTCGACGCGACCGGAGCGGAATTGCTCAAAACCGCCATGAACCGGCTCGGTCTTTCCGCGCGTGCGTACGACCGGATCCTCAAGGTCTCCCGGACCATCGCCGACCTGGGGGGCAGCGATGCCGTTCGCACGGAGCATCTGAGCGAAGCGATCCAGTACCGAAGTCTCGACAGAAGCTACTACGGCGCACCGTAGTGGCGCACCGGTGGGGAATTGGAAGGGATTGGAACTCCCCGCATCCTTTCGTATATTTAAGAAAAATGAAGGAGTTGCCGTGTACACGATAACTCTCATTCCCGGAGACGGCATCGGGCCGGACATCGCCACAGCGGCCCGCCGCGTCGTCGAGGCGACCGGCGTTTCGGTGCAGTGGGACCTCCAGGAGGCCGGAATGGCGGCGATCGAGAAGTACAAGGATCCGCTCCCGCCGCAGACGCTGGAATCGATCGCCCGGAACAAGATCGCCCTCAAAGGACCGCTGACCACACCGGTGGGGACGGGATTCCGGAGCGTCAATGTGGCGCTTCGCAAGGAATTCGACCTGTACATCAATCTCCGGCCGGCGAAGTCGATGGAGGGGGTGAAGAGCGTCTTCAAAGACATCGATGTCGTGGTCTTTCGGGAGAATACGGAAGAATTCTACTCCGGCATCGAACACTACATCGACGCGCGAAAAAGCGCGGCTGAGACCATCGGCGTCGTCACGCGTACCGGATCGGAGCGGATCGTCCGGGCGGCGTTCGAGTATGCGCGGAAGCATAAGCGCAACAAGGTGACGATCGTCCACAAAGCGAATATCATGAAGTTCACGGGCGGACTTTTCCTCGAGGTCGCCCGAAAGGTCGCGCAGGAGTATCCCGAGATCCAGTGCAATGACAAGATCATCGATAACATGGCGATGCAGCTGGTGGTCAATCCCGCACAGTTCGATGTGATCGTGACAACGAATCTCTTCGGTGATATTCTGTCCGATCTGTGTTCCGGTCTGGTGGGGGGACTGGGACTCGCTCCCGGCGCCAACATCGGGTACGACGCGGCGATCTTCGAAGCGGTTCACGGCAGCGCACCGGACATCGCGGGAAAGAATCTCGCGAATCCGAGCGCGATCATTCTCGCCGCCGGGATGATGCTCGATCACCTTGGTGAGGTGAAGGCCGCGACAAAGATCCGCAACGCCGTCACCGCGGTTGTCCGCGACGGAAAGCACGTCACCCGCGACCTGAATCCGGCCAGCACCGTCGGGACGCTCGAGATGGCCGACGCGATCGTCCGAAGCCTCGAGCACGCGTGATGCGCATCGGTCCGCACATCTTCGATCGTCCCATCGCCCTCGCGCCGATGGAGGATGTGACCGATCTGCCGTTCCGCGTTGTCTGCAAGCGGCTCGGCGCCGACCTGGTGTACACCGAATTCGTCAATTCCGAAGGCCTCGTCCGCGATTCCGCGAAGACGAAGAAGAAGATGGAGTTCCTGCCGGAAGAGCGGCCCTTCGGCATCCAGATCTACGGCGGAGAAGAGTCATCGATGGAAGGCGCGGCGCAGATCGCCGAGAGCTTCGAGCCGGACTTCATCGATATCAATGCCGGCTGCTGGGTCCGCAACGTTGTCGGCTGCGGCGCCGGATCCGGTCTGCTGCGCGACATCCCAAAAATGGAGCGCATTGTCCGGAGCGTGGTCACGGCCACGCGGCTTCCGGTCACCGTCAAAACCCGATTGGGATGGGACAGCGACAGCATACGCATCGTCGAGGTGGCGCGCATGTTGGAGCAGGCGGGCGTCGCTGCAGTCACCATCCATGCCCGGACCCGGGATCAGGCGCACAAAGGCGTCCCCGATTTCTCATGGATCCCCAAAGTGAAGGCTGCCGTGTCCATGCCGGTCATTCTCAACGGCTCCCTCACGTCGCCGCAGGCCATCCGACAGGCCTTCGAGGAGACCGGCTGCGACGGCGTGATGATCGGACGCGGCGCCATCGACCATCCGTGGATCTTCCGTGAGGCCCGCCACTTCGTCAGGACGGGCGAGTTGCTTCCGCCCCCCGATCTCGACGAGCGGCTTCGCGTGCTCCTCGAACATCTCTCACTCTCCGCCGAATGGAAAGGCGAGCGGAAAGGCGTCATCGAGTTCCGCAAACACTACACGGGCTATCTCCGCGGTCTCCCGCACGCGTCACGCGTGCGTCAGGAGCTGATGCAATGGACCGAGATCGCACCGATTCGTGATCGTCTGCACGCGTATTTCAGCTGGCTGCAGGCCGGCGGACCGCTCCCGGCCGAAGACGTTCTCCTCGCCGATCGGGGCTGACAAGCGCACACGTCGTCGCCAGGCATCCCATGGACAAAAGAGAGATCGCCGAGTTGCTGGATGAAATGGGAACGCTCCTGGAGCTGAAAGGGGAGAATCCCTTTCGCGTACGCGCGTACCGCAACGCCGCTCTCGTCATCTCCACCATCACCGCGGACATCGCTCAGCTGGTCAGCGCCGGCACACTCACAAGCGTGAAGGGCGTGGGAAAGGGGCTCGCCGGGCTGATCGCGGAACTGGTCACCACCGGCACCTCCAAAGAGTTCGAAGAACTGCGCAACTCCATCCCTGCGGGGCTCCGCGAGATGCTCCGCATCCAGGGCCTCGGACCGAAGCGGGTTCGGGTGCTGTATGAGAAGATGGCGATCACCACGATTGATGAATTGAAGCAGGCGTGCGAGGAGCATCGTCTCCGAACGATCGGAGGATTCGGCGCGAAGACCGAAGAGAACATCCTCCACAGTATCGCGCATCTCGCATCAACCGCCTCCAAACATCTGTACTCGACTGCCGAGGAGATCGCCGGCATCATGGCTTCCGCTCTGCGCGAGCTTCCGACGGTCCGCCGCTGCGAGGTGGCGGGGAGTGTGCGGCGCCGCAAGGAACTGATCGGCGACGTCGATCTCATCGCCAGCGTCGAAGCGAAGCACCGCGAGAAGGTCTTCGACCGGTTCACGACGCACGAGCGCGTCGCCTCGGTGATCGCCCGCGGGGAGACGAAATCGTCCGTGCTGATGAAGAACGGCATGCAGTGCGATCTGCGTCTGGTCGAAGCCGACGAGTATCCGTTCGCGCTGAACTACTTCACCGGCAGCAAGGAACACAATGTCGGGATGCGCTCGCGCGCGTTGAAGGCCGGCTGGAGTCTGAATGAGTACGGCTTTTCAAAAGCTCCCGACGGAGCGCGACGCTCCGGACCGATCCCCAGGTGCCGCGACGAGCGGGACATCTATGCGGCACTGGGTTTGGAGTACATTCCGCCCGAACTTCGGGAGGACCAGGGAGAATTCGAGGCGGCGGAACACGGCCACATCCCGAAGCTCGTCACACCGGACGATATCCGCGGGACGTTCCACTGCCACACTACCGCCAGCGACGGCGTCAATACACTCGATGAAATGGCCGCTGCGGCCGAGGCGCTCGGCTGGCAGTACCTCGGCATTGCCGATCACAGCCAGGCCGCGACCTACGCGGGAGGACTTCCGCCATCGCGCGCGAAAGCCCAGATGAAAGCGATCGACCGCTGGAATGAGCGCGCGAAAGGATTCCGCATCTTCAAGGGAACCGAATGTGATATTCTGGCGGACGGTTCACTCGACTACCCGGACGCCCTGTTGGCGCAGTTCGATTACGTCGTGGCCTCAATCCACAGCAGGTTCAAAATGACGCAAGCCGAGGCCACCGCCCGGTTGGTCAAAGCACTCCGCCATCCGCATGTGACCATGCTCGGCCATCCCACCGGGCGGCTGCTCCTTGAACGCGAAGGATACCCGGTCGACATGACGGAGGTTGTCACGGTCGCCGCCGGAGAGGGTAAGGCCATCGAGATCAATGCACACCCCATGCGACTTGATATTGACTGGCGGTACCTGCATTTTGCGAAGCAGAAAGGCCTGAGGATCTTCATCAACCCTGACGCGCATACCACGGAGGGGCTGAATGATGTGCGATTCGGCGTCGGCATCGCTCGAAAGGGCTGGCTCGAGCCCTCGGACATCGTCAACTGCGGAACCACGGCGCGGGTGGCTGCGATCCTTAGAGATATGAAGCCATCCACGGTCCGGTAACTGAAGGAGGGAGATATGAGCGTCTACGAACTGCTAGGTCAGACGGTGCCTCGACTGGCGGTATCGCACGTACACCAGTTGCCGGCCGGGGTCTCCACGCGGAGCCATGTGCGCGCCATGCACGAGCGGCTGGCACGCTGGAACGAAGAATCCCGGAAGATCGATGCACGCTGGCAGGAGCATGTGCTTGACGTGACCTCGAAAGGCGTCCAGACGATGCGCGGGAACCTGCTGCAATTCCTTACGACGCCGCTCCAGTCAGACTTGCAGGAGATCCAACGGATCATCAGTGATCAGCTGCTCCACGCCGCTGATCAATTCGTCCCGAAAGCGCGCCTGGGATTGGCGGGATTCCGTATCTCGCGCATGGCGGGAGAGGTTCAGTTGCCCCAGCCGTTTTCCCGCTTCGTGGCCCGATCACGGGCATATTTCAAGCAGGCCGGCTTCAAGATAGGCAAGGCCCAGCCGGACATGCTGGTCGAGGAGCTCTTGCTCGAGGGAGGTGTCGCATTCGATGTCTTCGATCTTCTGCAGAATGGACTTCAGTTACAGGAAACCAAAGACAGCGCTCCCAATCTCGTCTTCGTTGACAACTCGATCAATCGCTGCTTTGTCCTCGTCTTTTCAACGCATAACAACGTTCCGACGCAGGCAAAACATGAATATCGTTTGAGCGTGCTTCTTCGCGACGCCAACCGGCAGGCACAGGCTCTTGACCTTGAGAAGTCCGTCCGATCCGTCTCTGAAGGAAGCGGCTCCGGCGAGATTTCCCTCTGGCGCAGTCGGCTTGCGGCCGGCGAGATGACAGTAAGTATCCGGGACAACGACAGGGGGAAAGCCAAAGACCTCCTCGTTCGTCTGTTTGAGCATTCCGGAGACGAGACCCGCGACTTGATCAAAACGACCGCTCGCCTCTCCTTACTCGAACTGATTCCCACGGACGAAATCCCGTCCGTCATCGGCTGAGCAGGGTCACGGAATGAAGACAAAAGAATCGCAGGATGTACGGAAGCGCCGTGCGCGGACTATCCTCAAGCGGCTCAAGAAAAGATATCCAAGCGCAACAACGGCACTGCATTACTCCAATCCGCTTCAGTTACTGGTTTCGACCATTCTGTCCGCCCAGTGTACGGATGCCAGGGTCAACATGGTGACGCCGGGACTCTTTGAGCGATACCCCTCCGCGAGAGATTTCGCCGACGCGGATCAGACGGAGCTCGAGTCGATGATCCGTTCGACCGGCTTCTTCCGGAGCAAAGCAAAGAACATTCTTGGCGCCACGAAAGCGATCGTCGGAGAGCACAATGGTGTCGTACCGGCATCGATGGAGGCCTTGACGGCGCTTCCCGGCGTCGGACGCAAAACTGCTAACTGCGTGCTCGGCGGCGCGTTCGGTATTCAGAGCGGGATCGTCGTCGATACGCACGTGCTTCGGCTTTCGCAGCGACTGGGATTGTCCTCAAATGATTCCCCCGAGAAGGTCGAAGCAGACTTGCTTCCGCTCGTTCCGAAGAATTCCTGGTATGAGTTCAGCAATCTCCTGATTCTCCACGGCCGCGAAACATGCAACGCCCGTTCCCCGAAGTGCGACGTTTGCATGATCCTTGATCTTTGTCCCTATCCCAAATCCAGAACAAGACCCCTCAATAGTCGCAAAGCACAATCAAGGTAACAGCGATGTCAACAATCAGTTATGCTGATGCTTCTACATTAATGCACGAGTACACGCAGAGCGATGCGTTGCGCAAGCACATGTATGCCGTCGAGGACGCGATGCGTGCGTACGCGCGGAAGTTCGGTGAGAGCGAAGAGGAGTGGGCCGTCACGGGCATTCTCCATGACTTCGACTACGAAAAATATCCGACGATGCCTGACCATCCTCTAAGAGGATCCGCGATTCTGGCCGAACATGGGTATCCCGAGGCCATCCGGACGGCAATCCTCGGTCACGCCAGCTACACGAACGTACCACGCGAGTCGCTTCTGGCGAAGACGTTGTATGCCTGCGACGAACTGTGCGGGTTCATTTCGGCAGTGGCCGTCATCCGCCCGAACAAGATCATGGATCTGGAGGTCTCGTCCGTCAGGAAAAAGCTGAAGGATAAGGCCTTCGCAAAGAATGTGAGCAGGGAAGACATCGATTTGGGAACAAAGGAGTTAGGCGTACCGCTTGAGGAACATATTCGCTTTGTAATCGAAGCGATGCGGGCGGACGCAGAGCGGCTTGGACTCAAGCCCTAGCCAACTCTGGTTGGTCTCAAAATCAAACCGCCGGACCTGTTCAAGGACCGGCGGTTTCGTTTTGTTCTGTCGCTGTCGTTTCGTCAGGCCAAACGCTCGAAGCGGGCCTGGAAGAACCGCAGATACTTCGGCTCATACACCATTTTGAGCCCCTTGATCGACGACCGGCGATCGAAGACTTCCTCGACGGCTTCCACCGTCACGTCGCAATGGGCCTGCGTGTAGACGCGCCGGGGAAAGGTCAACCGGACCAGTTCCAGCTTCGGGTAGTAGTGGTCCCCGGTTTCCTTGTTCCGGCCTGCGGACACGATACCGCGCTCCATGGACCGGATGCCGGATTCCAGATAGAGTTCGGCCGCCAGCGTCTGGGCCGGGAACTCGACCTGCTTCACGTGGGGAAGAAAGCGCTTTGCGTCGAGAAAGATCGCATGACCGCCCACCGGCAGCACGATCGGCACACCGGCAGCACGCAGCTTTTCGCCGACATATTCGATCTGACCGATGCGCGCGCGGATGTGATCCTGTTGAACGGACTCTTCAATACCACGTGCCATGGCTTCCATGTCGCGCCCGGCGAGTCCGCCGTATGTATGCAGTCCCTCATAGACCACCACCATGTTCCGCGCTTCCTCGAACACATCCCAATCATTCAGCGCCAAGAATCCGCCGATGTTGACCAGGAGGTCCTTCTTGCCGCTCATCGTCGCGCCGTCGGAATACGAACACATCTCCTTCAGGATCCCGGCGATCGATTTCAACTGGTACCCGTTCTCCCGCGCCTGGATGAAGTAGGCGTTCTCCACTGCTCGTGTCGCGTCGAGGATCACGCGGATCTTGTGCTTCTGGCAGAACTGACGAACCGCGCGGAGATTCTCCATGGAGACCGGCTGGCCGCCCGCCATGTTGACCGTGACACCGATGGTGATGTACGGGATCTTGTCCGCGCCTACGCGCTTCACGAGGGCTTCCAGCTTGTTGAGGTCCACGTTCCCTTTGAACGGATGTTCGTTCGCGGGATCGTGCGCTTCATCGATGATCACATCCACGAATGTGCCGCCGGCCAGTTCCTGGTGCAATCGCGTCGTCGTGAAGTACATGTTGCCCGGGACGAACATGCCCGGCTTGATCAGGATCTGCGAAATGATGTGCTCGGCGCCGCGCCCCTGGTGGGTGGGGACGAGATACTTGTACCCGTAATATTTCTGTACAGCTTCTTCGAGATGATAGAAGTTGCGGCTTCCGGCGTATGCTTCGTCTCCGAGCATCATACCGGCCCATTGATAATCGCTCATCGCGTTCGTGCCGCTGTCCGTCAACAGATCGATGTAGACATCCTCCGAACGAAGCAGGAAGGTGTTGTATCCGGCTTCGGTGAGGGCCCGCTGTCGCTCCTCACGCGTCGTGACCTTGAGCGGTTCGACGACTTTGATCTTGTACGGCTCCGCCCATGATCGCTTCTTGCGTTGAACATCCATAGTTGTCCTCGACAGGAAAAATGAGTATGTTGGCTACGACAGAAAGTACTCCAAATTCCCCGTGAATTCAATCCTTGATCCGACGCGACACCACGGGAAGGATCGCCCGAAATGATCGCCGCATCCGCTCTTCAGCAGCTTCGCGCCATTGTCGGCCCGGCCGACTACTTCGATCGCCCCGAGGACAAGATCGCGTATTCCTACGACGGCACACCGATGATTTCCGGGTTGCCGGAGGCTGTTGTGCGTCCGAAGGACGCCGCCGCGGTCTCGGCGATTCTCCGCCTGGCCAACGAGGCCCGCTTCGCGGTCGTCCCGCGCGGCTCCGGTTCCGGCCTGAGCGGGGGATCGGTCCCCGTACCCGATTCCGTCGTCATGCTGACCAATCACTGGACACGCATTCTCGAGATCGACGAGAGGAACCTCACGGCGTGGGTTGAACCGGGCGTGCTGACGGCGCCGTTCCAGACCGCCGTCGAAGAGCGCGGACTCTTCTATCCGCCCGATCCGGGAAGCGCCGCGATCTCAACGCTCGGCGGTAATGTCGCCGAGAATGCCGGCGGCCTCCGCGGCCTGAAGTACGGCGTGACAAAGAACTACGTCATGGGGATGGAAGTGGTTCTCGCGAACGGCGACATCCTGACCCTCGGCGGCAAATCTGTCAAGGATGTGGCCGGATACAATTTGAAGGACTTCCTCATCGGCTCGGAAGGCACGCTCGGCGTCTTCACTCGGATACTGCTCAAGCTCATCCCGAAGCCGGAGACCAGCCGGACCATGCTGGCGTTCTACGACACGCTCACCGATGCGGCCGAAACCGTTTCCGACATCATCGCATCGCGCATCAGTCCCGCCGCGCTCGAATTCCTCGATCGGACGACGATCGGCTGCGTGGAGTCGTACGCACATCTCGGCCTTCCGACGGATCTCGAAGCCATCCTGCTGATCGAAGTGGACGGTCCGGACAGCGTCGTCGAACGGGACGCCGCAACGATCGTCACCGTCGCGCGCAAACACCGTGCCCGTGAGATCAAACAGGCGGCATCGGCTGCCGAAGCCCAGCGGCTTCGCAGTGCCCGCAAAGTGGCTTTCTCCGCACTCGCACGCGTTCGCCCCACGACCATTCTCGAAGACGCGACCGTGCCACGCAGTGAGGTGGCGCCGATGCTTGATCGCATCCAGGCCATCGCCCGCAAGCACGACCTGACATTCGGCAACTTTGGACACGCGGGCGACGGCAACCTGCATCCCACCTGTCTCACGGACGAGCGAGACACCGATGAGGTCCGGCGCGCCGAACGGGCCTTTGACGAGGTCTTCAGCGAAGCCGTGCGCATGGGGGGGACCATCACCGGTGAGCATGGCACCGGACTTGCCAAGCGCCAATTCTTCGAGAAACTGACTCCGCCTCCGGCCATCGAAATGATGCGACGCATCAAGGAATCAATTGACCCCAACGCGGTGTTAAATCCTGGGAAGATCTTTTCGCTGAAGCCTCGCTGCGAGGGACCGATGCCCAGGAGCCGCGAGCAGGTCCAGAAATTCCTTGACGCCGGAGCATTCACGTGATCCCCCGATCCGCCTCCGCACCGTCCCGCCGTTACGGCTGAGGCGCCACACATCACGTACAATGATCTCCGGAGGAATGTGCATGAAGGGATGGATGGTCGCGGCTCTGTGCTGTCTGCCACTGGTGCTGTATGCACAGAAGCGCGCCGGATGTTGCGCTCCGAGCGCTCCCGCGGAGTTTGCGATGTTGGCGGATGATCCCGCGTTCGTGCGGGCACAGGAGGAACCAACGCCGTTTCACTTCGTGGCCACGCGGGGGCAGATGGTGACCTTCCCCACGGCGGACTCGCTGAAGGGGAGAGGATTCGATGTCCGCCCGCTCCATGACACGCAGAACCTCATTCTGCTGGTCCACGAATGGTGGGGATTGAACGATTACATCCGACGCGAAGCGGAGCGCCTCCAAAAGGACCTCGGAGATGTTCGCGTGCTTGCGGTCGATTTGTACGACGGAAAGATCGCGACCTCGCGTGAGCAGGCCGCGGCATTCATGGGCGGAGCGAGGGATGAACGGGTACGCGCGATCCTGAAAGGGGCGATCGCGTACGCGGGGAAGGGCGCGCGCATTGGAACCATTGGTTGGTGCTTCGGCGGCGGCTGGTCCATGCAGGCGTCACTCCTCGCCGGGCCACAGGCTGCCGCCTGCGTCCTGTACTACGGCATGCCGGTGAGCGACACGGCCGCACTCGCCACGCTTCATGCACCCGTCCTCGGCATTTTTGGTACGCGCGACGCATGGATCACGCCTGCCGTTGTGGACACGTTCGCTGCTGCGATGAAGGCGGCAGGCAAGTCGCTGACGGTGCATGAGTACGATGCAGAGCACGCATTTGCGAATCCGAGCAATCCGAAGCATGACACGAAAGCCACCGGGGATGCGTACCAGCTCACGATTCGGTTCTTCCGTACGTATCTGCTCCCTCAGCCGTAGTTCAGCCAACGAGGATCCTCCGCGAACGGCGAGGGATCCCTGATGCACGAAGACGATGTTCACTCACACGGGCGCCGACGGAATGTTCCCGAAAGCGCAAACGGAATGACCTTGACCGATCCGACGGCGCCGTCCGCCTTCCACGGTGTCGATGTTCCCAGCTACGACACGATCGTCAACTGCATGCATTGCGGTCTGTGTTTGCCGACGTGTCCCACATACGCACTGACCGGTCTCGAACGATCCTCTCCCCGCGGCCGCATCCGGCTCATCAAGGCCGTCGCCGACGGCGACCTGCCGATCACCGAGGAATTTCGCCGTGAGATGGAATTCTGCCTCGACTGCCAGGCGTGCGAAACGGCGTGTCCGGCTGGCGTGAAGTACGGTTCCCTGGTTGAAGCCGCACGAGCTCAGATCCACGAAGGCGGCCATGAACCGTTCCTCGTCCGCCTGATCAAGCGGCTATTCCTTTCCTGGACGTTCGCGCGGCACGCACGCCTGAAAATGCTGGCGCGACTTATGCGCGTGTATCAGCGTTCCGGCCTTGATTGGTTCGTCCGTAAGACACGAGTGCTTCGTCTGCTCTCGCGGCGACTCGACGACATTCAGCCGCTCGCGCCGACGATCTCGATCCGTTTCTCAACGCAGGATCTTGCGTCGCGTGTGTCCGCGCCCTCCCCGCCGCGATCTCGTGTGGCCTTCCTGACCGGATGTCTGATGGATGTGGCTTTTGCCGACATCAACCGGGACACCGTTGAGCTTCTGACCCGGCACGACTGCGATGTCATCATCCCGCCCGAAACAGGATGCTGCGGCTCGCTGCAAGCGCACAACGGGGACATGACCGGTGCCCGCGAACTGGCGAAACACAACATCGCCATCTTTGCGCGCCTCGACTGTGACGCCATCGTGATGAATTCCGCCGGCTGCGGCGCGTACATGAAGGAGTACGGGCATATCTTCGCCGATGATCCTGAACTCGCCGAGGACGCCAAGCACGTCTCCGTGCGCGTGAAGGACATCACCGAGTTTCTGGCCGAGACGGGATTCCGGCCCCTGGGAAAGGACGGACGCGCTCCGTTCGAAGGCGTGCGGGTGACCTACCATGATGCCTGCCATCTGGCGCATACACAGAAGATCACACAGGAGCCGCGGACGCTCATTCGGGCCGTTCCCGGAATCGATTTCGTCGAGCTTCCGGAATCGACCTGGTGCTGCGGAAGCGCCGGCATTTACAACATCACGCAGTACGACGACTCCATGAAGCTGCTCGATCGCAAGCTCGACAACATCGAAAGCATCCGACCGCAGATCATCGTCACGGGCAATCCCGGATGTCTGCTCCAGATCCGACACGGCTTGCGCAAGCGGGGACTGCACGTGGAGCTCATGCACACGGCCACATTCCTTCGAAAAGCCTGTGAACCATCGACCTGAACGCGCCTATCTCTCCGGCGGAATGGAACACGCACGGGACGGCGGTCGCGCCTGGCGTGCCGACCTCCGGACCTGGCTCGACTGCGAGCTCGGCCATACGACCTTCGATCCGGTCCCGGCAAGCGATCGGATCCTGACCCGGCTTGGCGTACAGAATCGGCTGCATCTCCTCAAACGCACCGACCCGGAACGCTACGCGTCCATCGTCCGCATGCTGGTGCGACGGGATCTTCGCGTTCTGTCGCAGCAGTGCGATTACGTCATCTGCTACTGGGATCGCGCGTCCGCCCGGGGAGCCGGGACGCAGGGTGAAGTGACGCTCGCCCGATTTCTCAGGAAGCCCGTCTATGTGGTCGCCGGCATGTCGTCGGATCGCATTCCAGGCTGGATCACCGGATGCGCAACCCGCGTGCTCCCATCATTCACAGCACTCAGGAAACTGCTCCGTACGAAATACCCCTCACGAAAGGAGAACCGTCATGGAAAATGAGCTTTCGCGCAGATCGTTTCTCAAGTCCGCAGCTCTCGCCAGCGGGGCAGGATTGCTCGGTCGGGATCTGTCCCTGGGGGACATCCCTCTGCCGACACGGGCACCCAATCCGAAGCCCCTTGCCATCGCCAGCGCGAACGGTCTGGCGGCAACCGCCAAGGCAATGGAAATGATTGCGGCGGGATCCGACGCGCTTGACGCGGTCATTGCCGGCGTGAACATCGTCGAGAATGATCCGAAGGACATGAGCGTCGGCTATGGCGGACTTCCCAATGAAGACGGGGTTGTCGAGCTCGACTCTTCGGTAATGCATGGTCCCACGGGACGGGGTGGTGCTGTGGCGGCGATCCGGAACATCAGGAACCCGTCGAGCGTCGCCAAGGTCGTCATGGAACGGTCGGATCACGTCCTGCTCGTCGGGGAAGGAGCGCTCCGGTTCGCAGTGGCGCACGGATTCAAGGAGGAGAATCTGCTGACAGACGAGGCACGTGAAGTGTGGCTGAAATGGAAGGAGAATCTGAGCACCGAGGATGACTGGCTCCCCCCGCACGATGCGAATGCCCGGGACATCGGGGAGCGGGTGCAGAAGGCGCTCCGGCTCCACGGGACCATCAACTGCGACGCCATCGACCTGAACGGCAACATTTCCGGGTGCACGACGACCAGCGGTCTGGCGTTCAAAATCCCCGGAAGAGTGGGAGATTCACCGATCCTCGGCGCGGGATTGTACGTGGACAACGAGGTCGGCGCGGCCGGTTCGACCGGCAGGGGAGAAGCCAATCTCCTGTCGTGCAGCAGCGTGATGATCGTCGAATACATGCGCCAGGGCAAGTCGCCGACGGATGCATGTCTGATGGCCTGCGAACGGATCGCGCGCCAGACGAAGGAACTCCGGCTCAAGGACGACAACGGGCGGCCGAAGTTCAACGTGAATTTCTATGCGATCAGCCGAGCCGGTGAACACGGCGGCGCCTCCATCTGGTCCGGTAGCCAGTATGCGATCAATACAGGCGAACCCCAAAGCAGGCTGGTTGACAGTGCGTATTTGTACAAACGTGAGAAGTGACGACCTGTGAGGCGATTCGTGCCTCGGACTTCGAGTATTTTCCTGCTGACGCGCGATCTCTTAGTACCGCCAGATTGGCTCCGGCAGGATCGTGTTTCATCTTCGTGGCGCCGACGAGATCAAGTGCGACCGTCGTGCCATCGCCGGAAAGCAATCGCCGAACCCAAGGAACGAGATAAGTAGCATCCATCGAATTGGGAGCGAGAGAACTGAATGAGCAAACGTCTGACGAATTCGCAACAGATCCCGGTCAAGGCTTACCGCGACATCGAGTTCCTCAACAGTCCCGACGCCAGGGTGCTTCGCATCCTCGCTGAGTTCCTCGAACCCCTGCGGCGTTTTCGCCGGCAAGGCATCCGCGACACTATCGTGTTCTTCGGTTCCGCTCGCGTGAGATCCAAGAAGGATGCTCTTTCAGAATTCAAGCATCTGGATTCAACCGCCAAAAAGCAAACGCGTTGGTCTCCAAAGGTCGCTGAAGAACTTGAGGCTGCTCGTTCCCAAGTGTCGATGGCGCGGTACTATGAAGATGCTGTCACGCTGGCAGCGCTTCTGACGAAATGGTCAAGGCGCCGATTTCAGTCGAACAGATTCGTCGTCTGTTCCGGCGGTGGACCGGGGATCATGGAGGCCGCAAATCGCGGGGCGCGAAAGGCAGGGGGACGATCGATTGGACTCAACATCAGCCTCCCGTTCGAGCAGGCACCGAATCCGTACATCTCACCTGATTTAAACTTCGATTTTCATTATTTCTTCATGCGGAAGTTCTGGTTCGTCTATCTCGCCAAGGCGCTCGTCATGTTCCCCGGCGGATTCGGCACATTGGATGAACTGATGGAGGTCCTGACGCTTGTTCAGACTGGCAAGAGTCGCAAGAAGATGACGATCGTCCTGTACGGCAAGGAATATTGGGACGAGGTACTCAACTTTGACGCAATGGTGCGACGTGGAGTGATCAGCCGGGAGGACTTGAAACTCTTTCGCTTCGCCGATTCTCCGAAAGAAGCGTATGAATACCTAGTCCGCGAATTGACCCGCAACTATCCGAAGGAAACGGCTGGAGATCCGATGTAGGGAGGAGGCTGAGACTTGGAAATCCCTCGCAAAAGGTGTATATTTCTGTGTGCGTCACACTCTCCGGGGGTGAACTGGATTCGACGGGGATGAGGACGCCCAGGACTGCATACCGTGGTCGCCGTGTCCACGCGAAACAAGCGGCAAACACATAAGTGCCGATTACAACTACGCACTGGCTGCCTGAATAACCAGGTAACCCGTCCTTCAGGTTCTCTGCCCGTCGGGGGCCTCCAGGACGTCGCACTGACGGGATAGCGTTCGGCCGTGCTCCAGGACCGGACGCGAAGCCACCAAAAGTGGCCCACTGAAGCTGGCGTCAGGCTAATCCCGCCTGCCGGAGTTCCCTGACGCGAGATCCCAATGGCAGGCTTCGTATGGAGACGTTCTGGGGATCTTCTCTTCGGACCGGGGTTCGACTCCCCGCACCTCCACACAACCGACCCGCTCCCAGGGAGGACCGACAGCCATGGCCCAAACGATCCTTCTCGTCGATGACGAGGAGGACATCCTCGAACTCCTCCGATACAATCTCGAGCGGGAGGGATACCGGGTGCTCACCGCGCGCAACGGCGCCGAGGCGCTCCCTCTCCTGAACACTCCACCAGATCTCTGCGTCCTCGACGTCATGATGCCCGCAATGGACGGGTGGGAGCTTTCCCGTCGGATCCGCGCTCATGCAAAGAGCAGCCATGTGCCGATCATCTTTCTCACGGCACGTGATTCGGAGGTTGACGAGGTACTGGGGCTTGAGCTGGGCGCCACCGATTACATCACGAAACCGGTTCGCGTGCGCACGTTCATCGCGCGCGTGCGGAAGGCCCTTAAACCGGCCGAGGGTGTCCACGAGCGCACCGGACCGCTCCAGACCGGAGCTCTGCGCATTTTCCCGGACAACTACTCGGTCGAGATCGGCAATCGGTCGGTGCCGTTCCCGCGAAAGGAATTTGAAGTGTTGCTGTATCTGGCCACACATCCGGACCGCGTCGTCAGCCGCGACACACTTCTGAATGAGATCTGGGGACGGGATGTCTACGTGGTGGACCGGACCGTGGATGTCCACATCCGCAAGATCCGCGAGAAGCTCGAGAAACACGCCCGCTACATCGAGACGGTGAAGGGCGTGGGCTACCGGTTCAGCGTTGAGGACTGATGCGAACGATCCGCTCCAAGATCACTCTGACCTATATCGCTGTCGCCCTGTTCACCATTTCCCTGACAGGGTGGATGACCTACCGGCAGGTACAGCATGATCAGTTCACGACTCTGGTGAACGAACTCGACAGCCAGATCAATACCGTCCAGAGTCTCATCCGGCTGAGTGCGCGTGACGGCGTTTCCCGCATCCAGGTCGAAGAGTTGCTCCACGAGGTCGCGCGGACATCCGGCGTGCGCGTCACGCTCGTTGATGAGGTCGGGCGCGTCCTGTTCGAATCCCAGCTGACCGCTGAAGAGGCACGAGCTCTCGAGAATCATCTCGCACGTCCTGAGGTCGCTGCCGCCCAATCGAATGGTCGGGGAGTCGCAACGCGCTACAGCGTCACGCTGCAGCTCCCGATGGCCTATGTGGCCCGGCGCATTCAGGAATCTCCCGCAGACGAGCGCTTCCCCCGGCTCCGCTACATTCGGGTTGCCAGGAGCATGTCCGAGGTCGACGCCGCAACACGCAGACTCCGCCTCGGCATCCTCGCAAGCGCCATCCTCACCCTGGTGGTCGTCACCATCCTCAGCGTGTACGTCTCCCGGCGCATCTCGAAGCCCGTCGAACGGATGGCGACGCTGATCGGTGAAGTGAAATCGGGGAATTATCTCGCGTCGGTGGACGTGCGGTCGAACGACGAGATCGGTAGACTGGGCCGGCTGCTCAACGAAATGGTCGCCCATCTGCATGCGGATGCCGTGCAACTGGAGAAATTGCAGGCGGTGCGGACGCAGTTTCTCGCCAACGTCTCGCATGAATTGCGGACGCCGCTGTTTTCACTGAAAGGTTTTCTCGAGACGCTCCTCGACGGTGGCCTGGGAGATCCCGCCATCAACCGGCGCTTCATCGAAAAATCGTACGCACAGGCGAACCGCCTGGATCAACTGCTTTCCGATCTGATCGATATCTCGAAGATCGAATCTGGAGAGCTGAAGCCGAGTCTGCGCTTCTTCTCAGTACGTCCCTTCATCGAACATGTTGTCCAGGAGAGCATGGACCTGGCAGCGCGCAGGGAACAGACGATCAGTGCGGTGCTCCCGCCTCCGAACGTATCGGTGCTGGGCGACAAGGCGCTCCTGCGGCAGGTCCTGACGAATCTGATCGATAACGCGCTGAAGTATTCGCCCAAAGGCGCCGTGGTGATCGTTGCCGCGGAAGAGATTTCCGGCGGCGTCCTCATCTCGGTCCGCGACAACGGACCCGGCATCGCTGAAGAACATCAGGCACGCATCTTCGAACGCTTCTATCGGGTGGATGCGAACCGGTCACGCCAGCTCGGCGGCACGGGATTGGGTCTGGCCATCGTGAAGCACATCGTCGAGGCGCACAGCAGCCGGATCAATGTCCACAGCGAGCTGGGGAAGGGAACAGTCTTCTCATTTTCCCTCCCGACATCGAGCGAGGAATCGGTTCCCGGCACAAACGGATAAGAGGGATGCATGCGTCTGCAGTTCGCCAAAATGACCGGAGCGGGTAACGATTTCGTCCTGATCGACGACCGGGCGGATCGTCTCACGCAGATCCCCCGCATCGCCCGGCGGCTCTGCGACCGGCGATTCGGCGTCGGCGCGGATGGATTGCTGGTGATCAAACGCAGCCGGATTGCCGACTACCGCATGCTGTACTACAATGCGGACGGAACCTCCGGTGGCATGTGCGGAAACGGTGGTCGATGCATCGCCCGCTATGCGATCCTCAAACGGATCGCCGCGGCCCGTCATACGTTTGAAGCACTTCGGCACGTCTACCGTGCCCGTGCCCGTGGCCGACAGATCACGCTTCACATGAAGGATGCGACTCTGGATACTCTCGGATGCCGCCTGCGCCTCGCGTCCGGCGTTCTCCGCTACGACCGCATCAATACCGGTGCGCCCCATGCGACAATTGCGCTCCCGCAGACCTCGGCAGGCACGCGGCTCGAATCGGTCGACATGCTCACCCTCGGGCGGCGTCTTCGGTATCACCGCGCATTCTCGCCTGAAGGAACGAACGTGAATCTGTATGAGCCGGCGGGTCGTGATACGATCCGCATGCGCACGTACGAGCGGGGCGTAGAGGATGAAACGCTCGCGTGCGGAACCGGGTCGATCGCCTCGGCGATCTCGGCCGCACTCGAGCTGCATATGAATCCGCCAATTACGGTGATCACGCAGAGCCGAAGGCGACTCCGTGTGAACTTTCGACTGGATGAAGGAATTGCCACCGCCGTGACGCTCACCGGTCCGGCAGAACTGGTGTTTGAAGGGACCGTGCATGCCTAAGAACAGGCGATTTGCGTTCGTTTTGAACCCGCAGGCGGGTCGCGGCCGTGCCCGACGCGTGGAGGATCGATTGGTGCGTTTTCTCAAGTCACATTCGGTCAATTTCACGCTCGAGCGGACGAAAGAGCCGCTGCATGCCACCCGCATCGCCGCACAGGCCTCGAACGATTACGACGTCGTGGTGGCTGTCGGTGGGGACGGAACGGTGAACGAAGTGGCGAACGGTGTCGCGGGAACGAACGCTTCGATGGGTATCCTGCCGGCCGGATCCGGGAACGACTTCAACAAGATCGTCGGAGTGCCTTCGACGCTCGACGCAGCCATCGAATCATTGGTACATGGTGTGCGTAAGGTATTTGATATTGGTCACTTGCACTATCAGGATTCAGGTGATGGTGCGGAGCATCAGCGACACTTCATGAACAGTTTCGGCGTCGGTCTCGACGCAACGGTCGCCGACTACACGCGCCGTATTCGCTGGCTTCGGGGCGTTCCGCTCTATTTGACTGCGGTTGCTCGTTCCCTGTATCGATTCCAGCGACCCGAACTCGATGTTACGATGGATGGTTGGACCGGAAAGCAGAAAGCGTTCCTCCTGTGCGCGGGAAACGGGATGTTCGAAGGGGGCGGGTTTCAGCTGACCCCGGGCGCTGATCCGCACGACGCGCTACTCGAGGTCTGTATCATCCAGGACATGCCGATCCTGAAAGCGCTGCCGCTGATTCCGAAGGTGCTGGCCGGCAGCCACGCGGAGCATTCGGCGGTCATCTTGAGGGACACCGCAGAAGTCACGGTCCGCGGTGAGCACCCGTTCGCACTTCACGTCGACGGTGAGGTGCTCGGACGGTCAATCTCTGTCGTACGTGCAGGCGTCAAAGCCGGGGGTGTCAGCGTGCTGGTGCCGCCTCCCCCAAAATGAGCGATAATATGTAATACATAAACTGAATCCGGATCGGTTCGACAAGAGCCGAATCCATTCGACGAAGAAAGCTCGCTCCACTCGAAAGAGTGCGGCGGGCTTTTTTGTTGTACGCCCCTATCACCGAATCCATTCGAGGAACGCCGTGCCGACATACCCGGGAAGAAAAGTCAGAGTGCAGCAGGAAGTCAAGCGGGCATTCAACGCCCACCGTGAGGAATACCACCGCATCCACGGCAGGGGGAAGATTCGCAATAAGAGGATCAAGACGGTTCATCTGAGTGATTTCGTCGATCAGGTTCTTCGTCTCGGGCTCGCTGCGTTGACCACACAAAGCCCGAATCAGTCTCCACAGCAACGATAATTTTTTTGTCCTTGAGTTTCAAGGACAACGATTTCCGGGGAGGCCCATGAAGTCGGAAAAATATGGCATGACACCGCTTGGGAAGGTGATATGGGAGGAGATTTGCAGGAAGGCCGCAGCGGAGGGTGTGGTGAAGATCGTGGAGTATGTGAGCGCGAATGTTGTGCCGATTGGAGAGAAGACCCTCCGTCGGCGGCTTTCCGACGATCAGTGGATGGTGGGGGAACTTCAAGCCCTTCAAACTTGGTGCGGCTCTGAGCGCATCTTCAAAGCGGTCGTTTCCCGATTCTCACTCGACGGAAAGGCGAAAGCACTATGAGCATCCTCGACACAAGACTCGACAAACTCGCGACGCGGGAAGTGTTCCGAGAGTTGCGCGATAAGGTAAGCGATCCGCTCACCGCGCCGGCCACAGACATTGAACTGGCGGAAGTTCTGCTCTCCGATGTCGCCGTCATTTTCATCCGTCACCTCGTCGTATGCGAGCGTCTGCGCAAGCAAGCGGCAATCCCGAAGCGATTTATCGCTAACCCCACTCAGGAGGACATCATGGATCAGTGTCCACGCTGCGGAAAAGATAACGACAACGGCGAATACGTATGCGACGCCTGTCTGCACGAATTGGATGCAATGGCCGAGCGCAATCTTTCTCTCGCCGGGGTTATAGCCGAGAGATTGGAGATCGAGCTTTCGGAGGGACAGGTACAGTGATCGACTTCCTCGCATCAATCCCGTGGGAGGTCTGGGCCGGCTCACTCCTTCTATCGGCCACGTTTTTTCTGCGCTTCTTCATGTGCGTGCGGGGATGGGACGACGAGATTCACGAAATGACCAACCGCCGCTTCCCCGAAAAAGGGCAGGGCAAATGAGCGCGGACCTTCTGCGGCTACTCACGCCGTCACCCGCATTCATATTTTGGGCGACCATTGCCGTGATTGGGTTCGCGCTTTCGTGGGTGCTTTACTCGGCGCGGAAAGACGAAAAGGAAAACGCCTGATGCTCTGCCCCAGCCTTGACACCGCACCGCATCAGATGGTCCCGGTAATGATCGGCACGACGATCATCGGCCGTTGGGTCTGCAAAACACCGTGGGCGCTGGATCGCTTCAAATCACTCATTCGGGAGAAAGCCATGACATACACGCACAGATTCGACACCTGCATCCCCTGTGAACACTGCGGGGGAGATTTGCAACTGCGCATAACCGCCCTCTACGACTTCCAGCGCATGACCCACGGGCTCGTTTGTGCGGAGCGCGTCAGCTACACGACAGACGTACCGCAGCGGACCGTCATCATCTGTGAGACCGAACTGTCGGAGGGCGAACGGTCGCGGGTGGAAGAAGAGATCCAAGAGCACACCTCAGAAGCCTACGCCGACTATCTGGCCGACATGTCTGACCGCAGGGCCGAAGAACAGCGGGAGGCCGCGCTTGAAGTGCTGAATCAGCAGTAACGGATCGCAACACAACAACACTCAGGAGGGAAGTATCATGTCACAAAACAAATCCACCGCTCAGGCTCCGGCCACACAGCCGCCGCTTGACACATTCTTTGCACCATTGGACAACACAAAACCGTACTTCAAGGCGGCATTCGAGGGCTTCGCCGGTTCCGGCAAAACGCACACGGCCGCACTGATTGCCGTCGGACTGCATAAGCACATCAAGTCCGAGAAACCCGTTGTGATCTTTGACACGGAACGGGCCAGCAAGTTCCTCCGCCCCCTGTTCGATAAGGCGGGTATTCAGGTGTTCGTCCGCGAATCCCGTTCTCTGGCGGACCTGAAGATCGCCATGCAGAAGTGCCGGGAGGGTGCGACGGACATCCTAATCATCGACTCAATCTCCCACATCTGGGAGGATTTCGTCGAGGCATACAAACGCAAGGTGAACCGCTCGCAACTTCAGTTTCAAGACTGGGGCGTTCTCAAGCCCGCGTGGAAGCGCGAGTTCTCCGACCCGTTCGTGAACGACGCTTACCACGTCATTATGACGGGCCGGGCCGGATACGAGTACGGCAACGAGAAGAACGAAGAGACCGGCAAGCGCGAAATCTTCAAGTCCGGGATCAAGATGAAGGTCGAAGGCGAAACCGCCTACGAGCCAGACATCCTCGTTCTGATGGAGCGGTTCGAGAAAGTGTTGCAGGAGAAGAAGGAGGTCTGGAGAGAGGGAACGGTGCTGAAGGATCGATCCACGCTTCTGGATGGCAAGACGTTCCGCAATCCGGGCTTCAAGGACTTCAAGCCCGCAATCGACACGATCCTCCGCGACCCGTCCGTGAAGGTTGACCGGCTGGAATTGGATGCCGCGCAACTTGTCAAGACGGAAGAAGAGAAGCGCGACTACACGCGCCAGCGGGACATCCTTCTGGAAAAGATCGAAGCATTCATGGTCAAGCACTATGCGGGACAGACCGCCGGAATGAAGGCCGAGAAGATCAAGGCGCTCGAAGCCTGCTTTGAGTCGGCGTCGTGGACGGAGATTTCGTCGATGAGCGTTGACCGCCTGACGGAAGGCTACAGCAAACTCCACCCGTACACGGAAACACGGAACGCAACGGCGGTGGCAACGCCAAACGCAGCCTGAAAGGACCGCCATGTCACGATCACTCAACAGGGTCCAACTCATCGGTTATCTCGGGCAAGACCCGGAAACGCGGTGCACGAACTCCGGCACGGCCGTCGCCACGTTCTCGGTCGCTACGTCGGAATCCTGGAAGGACGGCGAAGGCAACGCTCAGGAGAAGACGGAGTGGCACAACATCGTGGTCTGGAAGAAACTGGCCGAGGTTTGCGCCCAATACCTGAAGAAGGGAAGCCGGGCGTATCTCGAGGGCCGCATCCAGTCGCGCAGCTACGACGACAAGAACGGCGTGAAGCGGTATGTGTATGAGATCGTCGTGGATCGGCTGCTGATGCTCGACAGCAAGAAGTCTGTTGATACCAGCGATGCCATGCCGGAAGATCCAAGTCGTGCTGCGGCTGGTGGGGCCGCGCCGCACGACGACCTCCCGTTCTAAGGCGGAGGCCAACTTTCCCGCGTAGGTCGGGCAATGTCGGGATCGTTCCCCGGCGGGAAAGCAAAGGAGAATACAATGAGCGAGACATTCACAACCGCAGCGCACATCAAGAAGGTTGAGACGACCGCCGACCGGGGCGTCAAGCTTACGATCTACACGCAGGAGATCGACGCCGAGGCCGCAGCCAGTCTTTTCTCCCTCAAAGACAAGTATGGGTATTTCGTCTTCAAGGAAACCGAGATAACGGACGAGGATGTTTCCGGCCTTCC